>JAYOZP010000102.1:4642-16699 GCA_038154245.1 Nitrospinales bacterium
TCCTTATTTCAAGAAAAAACACCTAAATTTAACTAATTTTACTAAACTCCCCATAAAACCCCCAAAAATAAATGAATAAAAGAGCTATATATTCAATGAGTTATCAAACTTTATTGTCTTAAAACCCATTAACTTCTTTTTAGGGTTATGATTTTGAAAAAAGGTGGGAGGACAACCAGAGAAAAATAAACAGAGGAAACAAACGCTATAAAAGTACAGGAAAGAAGACCATCGCGATCGAATTATTATTGAATCGTAAATTCTTTAAATTTTGCTTTTTTTACACTACCGCCTTTAATCGATTTATTAAAATTTTCCTGAAGCTGTTTTTGCAATTTCTCTTTTACATATAAAATGTCGTTATAAAATTTCTTCTCAAGAAATTTTTCAACGGTATCAACCATGATCTTTTCATAAACTGGCAAAGCCTCTCTAATCAGCTTAGCAGTTTTACCGTTATCAAACTCGACCTGCAAATCAAAACTCAAAACTCGAATATCGTTAATGTTATAAGCAACCGGCATGATGCTTCCAAACATTATCGTTTTTTCGGTTGGAGATAAAGCGGCTAACAATCCAGCGTCAGGATCTGTTGTAACTCCCGCTTCTCCTTTATCTCCCAAAGCCGCTTGTAATGCTTTACTTACATCTTTGGCTTCTTTTGAAGCGCCTTCTTCAGAACCTAGAATTAGAGGTTTAGCTTCTTCTTTTGGAGTTTCCGCTTCAGCTGGTGCGGCTTTTCCCTCTTGCATTGCCTTTGTTTGTTCTTCTTGGGGAGCTGTAGCTCCATCGGTTTCTGCCGGAGCCGCCGCTTCCATTTTCCCTTGATCCGCAGGCTTCTCTGGAGCCGCTTCCGATTCATTCGGAGTTTCAGCGGATTTCATCTCTTCGCCTTCCGTTTTCTTCTCCATTACTTCCTTGGCTGGTTCCGCACTTTCTTCACCTTCCATCGCTAAACTAAGGGCGTCTGGGTTTGCCTCTTCCGTTTGATTGGGGTCCGCTTCTTCTCCTTCTTCTCCTTTAGAAGCGTCGGCATCTTCCATAGCTAAGTCTTTTTTAAGGAAAGGAATATATTTAGCGACTTCCTCCGGCATGAATGTTTGAACGCCAAAATAAAATCCAGCTCCAGTGGCTAAGACAGCGACTAAGCTAGCTCCCATGAGAGCTTTCCCGAGGGTACTTGCAGGAATGGGAATAGGGCCTATTTTTCTTCTTGGTTCGTCGTCTTCCTCTTCTTCATAATCTTCGTCGTCTTCATCATCGTCTTCGTAATCTTCCTCCCGAATGCCTCCAGTAGCATCGACGTCTTCTTCCTCCTCCGCTTCTTCTTCCTCGTCTTCGTAGTCTTCTTCTTTAATGCCACCCGTTGCGTCCAAATCGTCTTCGGCTTTTTCTTCTTCAGCGGCTACCGCAAGCGCGGCTTCGTCTTCTTCTGGAGCGGTTTGAGTTTGATCCTCTTCGGCTTTATCCACGGCCTCGACCACTTCAACGTCTTCGGTTTTTTGTTCTTGATTTAGTTCGTCTTGCTCTGCAAAAGCCTGCGCCCAAAGATCCTCCTCGGATTCCTCCGATCCTGAACTCTCTTCTTTAGCGCCATCTTTATTCAACTCATCCTGCTCGGCAAAAGCTTGCGCCCAAAGATCCTCCTCGGATTCCTCTGATCCTGAACTCTCTTCTTTAGCGCCATCTTTATTCAACTCATCCTGCTCGGCAAAAGCCTGCGCCCAAAGATCTTCCTCGCCACCGCCATCGTCAGCTCCAGCGTCAGCTGAATCTTCCGCTTTAGCGCCATCTTTATTCAATTCGTCCTGCTCGGCAAAAGCTTGCGCCCAAAGATTTTCTTCGGATTCTTCCGGTTTTTCTTCAGCCACGGTATGGTCCTCTGAATTGGGTTTTGAGTTTTCTTTGGGTTCTTCAGTTAGTTCCGTACTAGTATTAACGGTATCATCCCAAATTTCGTCAAGTTTTTCTTCTACTGTTGCGTTTTCTTCTTCTGACTCTTGCGTTACTTCTTGAGTTAAATCTGATTCTTCCTGAAGGTCTTGGCTGAGCATCCTCTCAATTTCATCTTGGTCGCTACTTGCTCCTTCAATTTCTTCCGACTCGACAACTTCATCTTGAGCAACTTCGCTTTCGACAGTTTCTTCTACGCTTTCCGCTTTTCCTTCTACTTGCTGCAGCTCATCTTCAAGTGACTCAGGAACTGAAACTGGTAATTCTGGTTCTTCAGTAGCCTTTTCTGGCTCTACTTCCGTTTTTCCATCTATTTCTTTGTCGGGTTGAGGTTCAGATTCTCCCAAATTTTCTTCTTCATCGCCAAATAAGTCGTCCAACCCCATTTCTTCTTTAAGCGAGTTTAAAATATCTTCTTCTGATTCCTCAACCTCTTCTACTTCCTCTGTATCTTCAACATTATCAACTATTTCTGAAGTTTCAGGGGAAATAGTTTCCATATCGGAATTTTGAGATTTTTCTGTAGTTTTTTCCGATAATGGCTCTAAGTTTTCCTCGTCTAATTGTTCGCTTACGCTTTCCTTTAAGGGTTCTTCCTCTAAAGTCTCTGGAGCGTCTTCTACTTGAGTTTCTGCTTCCTTTGAATCTGCATCATTATTTAACATCCCATCTAGGACATTATCTAGATCTTCTTCGCTTGGCGGTGGAGCCTCTTCAATCTCTTCATTTGGGTCGGCAACGACCTCTGGAGCGTCTTCAATTTCTGTGTTTAAAGGGTTAAAATCCGTTTCATTGTCCAACATTCCATCTAAAACATTATCTAGATCTTCTTCGCTTGGCGGTGGAGCCTCTTCAATCTCTTCATTTGGGTCGACAACAACCTCCGGAGCGTCTTCAATCGCGCTATCTATATTGCCAAAGTCCGTATCTCCCAACACGCCGTCTAAAATGCTATCTAAGTCGTCTCCGCCTGAAGGGGCTGAAATAACCGAATCAGTCTCTTCAGTTTGATCGTCGACAACTTCTGGAGCGTCTTCAATCGCGCTATCTAGGCCGCCAAAATCCGTATCTCCTATAACTCCCTCTAGAATATCCCCTAAATCGTCTCCATCTGGCGGGGCGGAAGTCATTTCAGACGGTTCATCTTGACCGCCAACCACCTCTGGCGCATCGCCTAACCCGCCTTCTAAACCCTCCGTGCTTTCTGATTCCCCGCTATTAACTTCAGGGACTTTTTCTATGCCTGTGTCCTCGGCAACTAATTCTACGGGAGCGTCGTCTTCAAGAATCGAATCCAACATGTTTTCAATATTGTCTGGATCAAAGCTCGAATCAATGCTTTCAGGTTCTTCTTCAAAAATTTCTTGCTCTTCGCCTAAGCTTAAAACCTGTCCTAAATCTTCAGTCAGAACCTCCCTTGTTTCATCTGCCGATACATCCAATGCTTGAATCTCAGAACTTCCATCCTTTGCAGCCACAAACTGGGCATTACATGCAACGCACTCAACATTCTGGCTTTCTGAATTTGGATCGAGAAATTCTATCTCGTTTTCAGCTTTACACTCTGGACAGCTAATCACCATAACTATTTATTTATCAATACTTTATATGGAGTTTCAATTATAAATCTAATATTATAAAAGAGCAATCAAAACGTTTTTTTAATATTTAACGGTTATTTCCGATAAGAAACTTGAAATTCCGAAATATCTGTCCTTTATTGACAATAGAGGGCATTTTTTAATATAATTTTTTACCAAGAGAGTTTCCAAATCGAACATTTCTCACCAAAAAATAAGTTTTTTCTCAGATTTAATTCTTCCAAATCATCGAATTTTCAAATGAAATACTTTAACGACAATAAAATTTGGCTTTCTACCATTATTTCAATTGGTTTGATATTACCTATTTCGGAAAAAAAGCTTTCCGACTTAAATGGAATATCTCCGGCATATGTTAAAGAGTGGAGTTTTCAGGATTCCGTATTTTCCAAAAGAGCGGCGTATGAGAAACAACAAAAGCTTAAATATAAAAGCGAAGTGAAAAAACAAATACGGAAAATCGCTTCCCAATATCAAACTAACTTTAAAAAGACAAAATTAGAATTAGTCTCAGGGTATATATTTGAGTATAGCCAAAAATACGGTTACGACCCGCTATTTTTGACCGCTTTAATTATTACCGAGAGCTCATTCAACAACCGCGCTAAATCCCATCAAGGAGCGATAGGTTTAATGCAAATTTTGCCGACGACTGGTTCGGCTTTAGCTTCCGAAACCCAAACAACCTGGAAAGGCAAGAAAACCCTTTATGATCCAGAGGTTAATATCGCCCTTGGAGCTTTTTATTTAGATAAATTGCTAAAACGATTTCGAGATCTTAGTTTGGCACTGGAGGCTTATAACCACGGTCCAACTCAATTAAAACAATTCTTGGAGCGTGGAATTCGCCCTAAAAAGTATTCCAATAAAGTTTATAAAAACTACAATATGATTAAAGCGCGGTCTATTTAATCATGCCCCACACTGGGTTTCATCTTCTGAAGTTTCGTTATTTAAATATAACCCGTCACGGCAAAATTTTTCTTTTTTTTATTTTTATTTTTTGTGGTTGTTCTCCCTTAGACGTTGAAAAAGCCTTCAACGGAGAGTTTTCCAGAGCAAAAAATAATAAGGTGATAAACGATTATTGCCTAAATTGCCACGTACATAGAAACTTTCAGGCAGAAGAACATATCGTTCAAAAACGAAAGTTTTACAAAAAAAGTATCTATAGACGAACCTCCGATTGCCGTACATGTCATTATGTAGAAAAGGTTTGGGCTCGGAACGACCTAAAAAGAAAAACTCGTTACCCTTCTTTAGTTAGAAAAGGATTTTTTCTTGATTTTGAAAACAAAGAAATAAAAAAGAAAAAGAAGTAAAGCTTTCCGTAATAGAACCAATCTCAAATGTTCTAATTTTTATCTGACCTCAATCTTCCACAAAAATATATGGCTACATTTTTCTACCTTAGCCAGTTAAGATTTTTATAGAGAATCCAAGTTTTTATTTTAAAGGTCTTTATTTATGAATTAACCAAAAATTTGGCCGTTTTTTTAAATAAAAATTTGCTTTAATGATAATAAGACGAATAAAATTGAGCTTGGTTTGCGTTAAAACCTCTAAAACCTTTTTGAAAGGTAATACTGTGAAAAAAATATTATTTTTAACCTTATCTTCTCTTATTCTTTCTACTTTTACCCTTGTCAACTTTGCTTACGCCGTAAAATCCATGGACACGGTAGAATCTCTTACTCCTTTATGCGACAAGGACGTTTTTCACTCCTGTTTTAAAATTGGCGAAAAGTATAGAGTCTTAGATAAGGACCACAAAAAAGCCCTACCTTTTTTTGAAAAAGCGTGTAACGGCGGACATTATACAGCATGTTCCCATGCCGGAATTATTCTAATGCAAAGAGGAACGCCATATAGCAAAGAGTTTAAAAAAGCGACCAAATACTTTCAAGTAGCCTGCGACAATAAACACGATAAAGCCTGTTTTAATTTAGGCTCGATAAAATATAAAGAAGGTCGACAAAAAAAAGCGATTAAATGGTTTGACGTTTCTTGCGAACTAGGAAATCAATTTGGCTGTAACCGAGCCGCTCATTTGAGAAAGTAACGCACGCTCCTGAATTAAAAAAAATGTCTCAAAAGCCAAAAATAAAAAACTGGGAGGAATTAATCAACGATGGCGACAATTACGGAGGCGCCAATTATACGCCTCTCGAAAAAACAATTGTCGAATCGATAAAAAATAAAACGGTTTTAAAAATCCAGGATAGTTTTCTTTTTTCAAAAAACGGAGATATCAAAGACCCGGACCACGGCCCCAATTTAGCTAAAATGCTTGCCAACTTCGAGCCGCTAAAGGACGTTACTTCTTTAATAATTACTCATAATCAGTTGGGGCCGGAGGGAGTCGCTATTCTTGCCGAATCTCCGATCCTTAAAAAAATCGATTACCTCCATTTAGGGTCCAACCAACTGGGAGACGAGGGAGCAAAGATTATAGCGAACTCCCCTTTCTTCGCCAACGTTGAATTTTTAAATTTAGAATGTAATAAGATTGAGCCTGCCGGAGCAAAAGCTTTGGCCGAATCAAAATACTTAACAAAGGTTACAAGCTTAAATTTAGTCGACAATAAAATAAGCGACGAAGGCGCTTTATGTATTGCCAATTCTCCTAACTTTTCAAATTTGACTTACCTTCACTTGGGCGGCAACCGAATAAAATCTAAAGAAACGAAACAAGCCGTCAAAGAATGTAAAAATTTAAGCAAAATCGAAACTTTAAAAATATTTTAAAAGTTTCTTGACCATCTATATAACCAAACGAAAATTTGTCGCCTATTTATAAATCAGTTTAGTTTTTAACTGGTTTCGCTAAACGCTCTTCCTATTTTCCTTTCCATAATCTTAATTCTTAATTTTCATAAATGTGGGTTCGCTATAGAGATCTAATCTCATTTTCCGCCTTTGTATTCTTTTCTCTAGTTCTTGGTTTCTCAACGATCCATGAATATGGAACCATGAACGACGCCCCAATCAAATTTGCCAGCGGTTTTCGAAACTACTATTTCATTATCACTGGCGACAAAGCTTATCTAGACCCCCAAAACACCCCTAAACTGGCTAAAAAAATGGGGTTGCTACACACGCATAAATTTTTAGAAAAAGACAACTTTGCCCCCATAGACTATTTCCCGCTAGTTGACGCGCTTTCTACCGCCGCTTGCAACCTCTTTTACCAAAAACTTGGTTGGTTAAATTATTTTGACGCGCATAACTCAATCATAATCATTATATTCGCCATAAATGTAGGAGCGATCTACCTGTTTGCAAAATCGCTTTATGGGTTTTGGGTGGGAATTATTTCAGCTATTTTTTTTGGTTTGTTTCCTCGTCTTATAGCGCACTCGCATAATAATCTTAGCGACATTCCGCTGGTTTTTTTCTTTTCAATCACAATCATGTTTTTTTACCATGCCGTTAATCGTCAAAACCCAAAACTGCTGGCGGTAGCGATTGTCCTATTCGGTATTTCGGTAGCGACCAAGCTCAACAACTCCGTATTTTTGATTTTTATTCTTTTGCCCTGGTACTTGGCATTTAAATACTTAAATCAACTCCCATTTATCAAACAAGAAAAAATTGTTTGGCTTTTTTCTCCTTTAATAGCCTACTTATCCTGGTTGAGCGTTTTTCCTTACTTCTGGACGGCGGAAAGCTTTTCAGACTTTTTTTCCAGACAGGTCCATTCTCATATTTTTACGATGCTGTTCAATGAAAGCGTCGTTGGTTACGAAGGCGGCTGGAACATGAGCGTTTTTCAGCAAGCATTCGCGACAACTCCAACAATAATTTTGATTCTTTCTCCTATCGGTTTTTATTACTCGTTACAGAACCTGCTTAGAAATAAAGATTCGCGTTTTATTCTTTTATTTCTTTGGCTTGTAATTCCAATATTTAAATCCTGTTTACCTGGAATCAAGAACTACGAGATGATTCGCCACTTCATGAATTACATTCCAGCTTTAATAATTTTGGCGGGGCTTGGAGGAGTCAAATTGTTTGAAATTATTAGCTCTTATTTAAGATCAAACGTTGCAAGAAATTCTGTTGGCGTATTTGGAGTATCTCTAGTTTTCTTTTCTCTCGCTTATCCAATCTACAAAATACATCCTTACGAAGTTTTATACTTTAATGAAATAACGGGGGGGTTAAAAGGAGGAAAGGCTAATTTCATTTACGCCTACGACTACTGGCAGTCATCCCTGCGGCAATTGATTAGGTGGGTTAATGAAAACGCGCAGGCAAATTCTAAAATAACGTTACTAAACTATTTCGACTATAACGTTATGGAACCGGTTTTATTAAGAAAAGATCTAAAAAAAATCCCGCTAAAATCAGTTAAAGAACCCATCGCATTAAACCTTCAATCCAACCCAGCGTTCCAAGGAACTCTTGAAAAATACAATTTTCGTGGGTATGTTTTCGTCCTAGAAAAACGAGTTAGCGGCAATGAGTTTCTCAATTTATTAGAATTGGACAAGAGATTACAACCTGTATACTCAATCAATATTGACGATACAACAGTCGCCAAAATATACCGCACAACCTATAGCTACGGCGTAGTGAACGGCAAAAACAAATCTTATTATTTTTTCTTTAACGAAGACGGAAGTTTGAGAGATTCAATAGTAGGCGACAAATCAAAATTACTGCTTAATTATTAAAACACATAATAAGAAGTTACTAACCTCCATCCGGCCTTAGCAACTCAGGTCTGGAATAATTAACTAAATCAGGCGTGTTATCTACTCCTTCATATAAAATTAAATTTTTTAATTTTCCTGAAATTTTCAGCTCTTTAAGTTCCTTGGCTCCCTCTTCCGTGAAAGGATTTCTACTAACGCTCAAAGTTTCTAAACTTTCAATTATCGTCGAAGCTGCCAAAGCCTTACACCCTGCATCGGTTATTTGGTTATAAGCAAGATCCAAAGTTTTAATGGATTTTAATCGAGTAGATTTAGCTAGCTCGCCTACGCCCTCGTCAGTCAACTTATTAGAAGGCAACTTTAGCGTCGTTAAGTTCTCTAAACCCTTCCATTCAAGAAACTGTTTGATTCCTTCGTCGTCTACATAACCTCTCTCTAAATGAAATTCCTTTAGGCTATTCAATTGAGAAGATTCTGCAAAGGCGCTACACGCCCCATTACCCACTTGGGTATAATCTAAGTTTAAAACTTTAATAGAAGTCACATGGGGAGATATCAACAAATCCGCAACAGAATCGTCGCCCAAGCGATTATCGTTTAAAGATAAAACTTTTAATTTATTCAAGCGAACCTCTTCTAATTGCGCCCAATCCTTTATCCCAGAATCGGTTAAAAAATTAACGCCTAGGTCCAAAGACTCTATATTTCGCAGGTTCTCCGATTCCAATAATATTTTTAAAGCTTCGTTATTGATTTGGTTATCGTTTAACGCAAGACTTTTAAAACTTTTAATAATTTCTAAATTAGCAAAAATCTTTACTTCTTCTAAACCGATATACTGACCGGAAAAGTCAATATGATCTTTTCCTTTAGCCGATAATTCGCTAATAAGTTTTTCAAACTTTGCTTTCTTTTCGTCTACAGACGGTTTGTTACTTTCGTATTCGGCATTTCCGCCACGAATAATAGCCATTTCAAAACCTTTACTTCAAATACAAAGTCAATCTATACAGGAGTCGCTTTGCTCTATTGGTAACTATATAGGGCCTCTAATAATTATTATTTATACCAGTTTGCTATCGCTTAGCCCCCGGTTTTAGGCGCTAAGCCCTTGGCAATTTAAATGTTTAGAGATTCCTCTAATAAATATTGAATTACAAAATTTCAAAATAAACAACATTAAAATAAATTAATACGTTATTAACGGTTATTTAATTTTGCAAAATTATACTTATTTTTGAAAATAATTGAATTCACGAATCAGTCCTTAAGGAGCAAAACATGACTCACTTTAAAACTCTGGACTCAAGAGGCCAACATTTTGGCGCGATTTGCGACTTAGCTTTAAGAGAACTAAAAAAAATTAAGATCGACGGTATTTTAGAAATTATTTTAGATAACAAAAGAGATATATCGGACGCAATTAAAGTATGGGCAAAATCTCAGGGTCACAAGCTTTCAGACTCTGTGTCTGAAAATAGCTTGATTCGCGTTTTTATTCGGAAAGGTAAAAACTAAAATTATAAGGCAAAAATTAAATTAGCTTCTCGACTTGGGCGACAGCTTTTCAGAAACTGGCAAAATCAAGGGTCCTTCTCCTTCCTTTGAAAAATGCCGTCTTTACCCTCTCCTTTCAGAAAAGTTTGTCGCCCATTTATTTTTCAACGAAATATTTCTATTTTTTTGAAATATGGCTGAAAATTCCTACATCATGTAATAAAATACCTATATAATTGTTTTATAAACACTTTCTATCGTGGGTCAATTTTTATTCCCGCTAAAAATTGAAAAAATATTATCAGTACATGTTTTATGACGGGCCTAACCAAAAATTATTACCATATTCTTAATGTTTCAAAGAACGCGAGTTCTTCGGAAATTAAAAAAGCTTACCGAAAGCTAGCAAAAGAATTTCACCCTGATAAAAACCCAAAAAATAATAATCATGGGAAAATTCATGAAATTAACGAAGCTTACCAGATTTTATCCGACCCCACTAAAAGGTTAAGGCTCAACACATCTCTCCAAAGGCAGGGACCGAAATCATTTCGCTTGATTGGATGGGAATACGACCTTTTCCGCGCTCAAACTTTTTTATTAGCGGACAAACAATTTTTTCTAAACCAAGAAGAAAATAAAGGGCGGCATGACACTATTCGCCGCCTGTTGAAAATGCTCAGAGAAGATCAATCCAACTTTTGGATACCGTTTAGCATTGGAACAGGCTTTCGCCAACAAAAGGATTACCTCAAATCCGCTCAATTCTATTCTGGCGCTCTAAAAATAAATCCTGACGACGGGCACACCAATTTGAACTTAGCGATGGTTTACGACGAGTTAAAAGATTTCGACAACGCCGTCAATCATTTAACTCTAGCCGCTGAAATATTTGAACGTTTCGGCGCCTTAGCTTTAGTCAAGCAGTCTTATAAAAGCGTAGAAATATTAAAATATCGCTATGGAAGGTAAATTCAAATTTCTTCGCAATCAAAAAGCTCGTCGTTAATCCAATTTATCTGAATATATGAAGGAAGGATTGTATCCTTATCTAATTTTGCCGCTTCTAACTGATCGCAGGTTAAGTTAGAAACATCCTTTAGATTGGCTCCATGAAGGAAGGTGTCGCTTAAATCGGCGTCTTCTAAGTTTGCAGAAGACAAATCAGCCTCGCTTAAAACCGCTCTGGTAAGATCCGCGTTACTTAATTCAGCGCCCGACAAGTTGGCTTGAATTAAGTAAGCTCCCGTTAAGTCCGTATCCTTTAAATTAGCGCAGCTAAACTGAGCTCGCATCAGCTTTGCGTTGCTTAAATCCATACCGCTTAAACTATCTTTTGAAGCTTCGAGTTCTCTTAATTTTAAAATCCACTCTGGTAACATAAAAAACTAAGCAAGGTCGTAAATCTCTTTTGTTTCTAACTTCCGATCGCACACAAAAACTTTAGACTAATCATAATAATTAAAACTAATAATAATTTTCTATTGCCCAGCCCGTTATAGGCTATTGGTAAATTCAAATTCTTAAAAGCTCAATCAATCCATTTTAGTGTTGGCATAGAACCCAAAAACAAATAATCCTATAGCCACAATCACTATCGCGTCGTCAATCAACCATTGTTTCCAACTACTAGCCCCATGCCCCGCAACCCATGGAACAGCCACCAGCAAAACGCCAAGAAAACCAGCGCCTAATATGGAAACTATGAGGATGATCATAGTTTTTTCACTCATAATTTAATCTCGAACAAACAGCAATATTTTTATTTAGGTTTTTCTAAATTTTAAAAGAGCCTCTAATAATTAACATTTATACTAGTTTGCTATCGCCTAATCCCTGGTTTTAAGAACTAAGTCTTTGGCAATTTTGAACTTTTAGAGATTTCTGTAATTTAGAAAAATAAATCCCAATTAAACTTAGAAATACACTAACTAATATTGGTGGATTTTAAAAGTAAAATGTTACCTTCGGCGTTGGTTATTCTTCTAAGGAGAGTTCTTCGATGATCTGTTCGGGCAACCCTATAAAAAATTCCGCGCCGACTCCGGGCCTCCCAAACGCTGAAACTTTACCTCCAAAGCAATCAATAATTTTTTTACAAATCGCCAGTCCCATTCCGCTTCCCTCATAAGACAACTTTGGGTTTAATCTTTCAAAGGGCTTAAAAATACGGTCTGCAAACTTTTGCTCGAAACCAATACCGTTATCTTTAAATATGATCTCATGAAAACCTTGCTTCTTTTCGGAACATGAAATATGCAACTCAAGAGGTACATCTATGCGTGAAAACTTCAGGGCATTTCCAATTAAATTCTGAAACAAAAGTCTTGCTTGAACAGGGTCGG
>JAYOZP010000103.1:0-16644 GCA_038154245.1 Nitrospinales bacterium
AATTTATAACTATTAAAATAAACTTAATGTTTAAGATACAAGGCTCAGCATGACAATTTCTTAATTTAAGAAAAATTTCCAGCGACATAATTTTTTAGCGTTATTTTTAATCTTTTCTTTGCGTTCGGAGCTTGTCCTGAGCAACGTCGAAGGGCGCCCTGTGCGGTTCAAGCTTTTATATGGTTTTAGGCTTTGTTGGGTTTAACCGTCTCAAAAATATAAATCCCTTCCTTTGTTTCCTATGTCTCGACGTATAAATTTTGTGTATACAACCTTTCATTTGTTAAAGCCGCTAAATTATCAAATTGAGACAAAAGTACATTAATGTATAAAAAAGCGCTCATCTTATTTGAAGTTAAAAAAGCTTTAGAGTTCAACTCCCCAAAATTGAAGCCATTTCAAAAATAAAAAAATTTCGGCATAAAGCTTGCTATGTTAAGGGTGAGTGGAGGGATTGATTCTTATTTTTGGAGTAATGCAATAATGAGTAAAAACTATGTATTAAAAAAGGGTCAAACTTTATTCAAAGAAGGTAGTTTTAGCGATTCTGCTTTTATCATTGAATCGGGTGAAATTGAAATTTCCAAAACTAACGAGATGGGAGATAAGGTAGTTATTGATGTTTTGGAGCAAAGCGAAATTGTGGGCGAGATGGGATTAATAGACGGTCAGCCACGCTCGGCAACGGCAACAGCTAAAACAGAAGCTACGATTAAAGAAATCACCCAAGATCAATTTAAAGTTCTATCAAAGAAAAATCCTCAGGCGATGATGCCGATTTTAAAGATTTTGACAAAAAGATTACGTAAAATTTTAAAAACAGTTGTCGCTAATTCACGCCGTAAATAAGAAGCCCGCTTATGCCAGCCTAAGAGCCTTTTTTCTCTTCGCCCTCTTTAAATTTGCGAAAAGGTTCGAACAATTCAATAGGAATCGGAAAGAAAGTGGTCGTATTTTTATCGGTCGAAACGTCTTGCAAGGTTTGCAAAAAGCGTAATTGCAAGGCGGGTGGATGCGCGCCGATAATATCCGCAGCCTCGCCAACTTTCTGGGCCGCCTCAAATTCTCCCTGCGCCTTGATAACCTTAGCGCGTCTTTCTCGCTCGGCTTCCGCTTGTTTTGCTAAAGCGCGTTGCATTTCTTGCGGTAAGTCGACGTTTTTAACTTCCACGTTTGAAACTTTAATACCCCAAGGTTCCGTTTGCTCGTCGATGACCGCTCTCAGTTGACTGTTGATGGTATCCCGGTTGGAGAGCAAATCATCCAAAGAACTTTGACCCAAAATACTGCGTAAAGTGGTTTGAGAAAGTTGCGAGGTCGCGAATAAATAATCTTCCACTTCGATAATCGCTCTACGCGGATCGATAACGCGGAAATAAACCACTGCGTTAACCCGAACGGTGACGTTGTCCTTGGTGATGATATCTTGCGGAGGTACGTCCATAACCACTGTGCGTAAGCTCACTCGCACCATTTTTTGGATTCCTGGAATAATGATAATGAGGCCGGGACCTTTAATGTTTTGAAATTTTCCCAGGAAAAAAACAACGGCTCGTTCATATTCCCTAAGGATTTTAAAAGCGCTAAACAGTAAGGCTAAAGCTAAAACAATAAAAGCAATTATTGTATCCATGGCGATTATTCCTTTTCAGATTTTGATTCGGGATGTTTGACCTTTACTGTGAGACCTTCTACTGCTTCCACGACCACGGTTTCTCCGGGTTGCGCCCATTCCTCGCATGTGGCCTTCCAACTTTCTCCATGTAAAAAAACGATACCTTCAGGTTCTAATGACGTTTTTACTTTAGCGTTTGCTCCTAACATTCCTTCTTTTCCAGATATCGGAGTCAACTTTTGAGCTCTGAAAGCCAGGATTACGGTTCCTACTCCTATTAAAACAGAGAAAGCAAAAGTTGGGATTAAAACCGTTTTAGAAATTTGCATAGCGGGATCGTCGGAGTCGATTAGCATGACTGATCCTAGAAATAATGCAATCGCTCCACCGAGAGAAAGTAGTCCAAACGTTGCAAAATTAAGTTCGGCTATAAATAGAGATACCCCTAAAACCATTAGGAGCAACCCCGCGTAATTTACGGGTAACGATTGCATACCGTACAAAGCCAGAATCATGCTGATTCCGCCAATGATACCGGGTAAGATCAAGCCAGGGTTTGACAGCTCAAAGTAAATGCCAACCATCCCCATCATCATTAAGATGTACGCGATATTAGGATTAGAAATAGCGTCCAAAATTCGTTGACGCGGCGTCATTTCATGTATTTCGCGGAGTTTGCCTTCTGTTTTAATTTTATAAGTTTTATCGCCTACAGTTACCTCGCGACCTTCGATAGCCAAAAGCAATGCGTCCATATCGTTTGCGACAAGATCGATCACCGCTAGCTTTTTTGCTTCCTGCGCGGAAATAGAAACGCTTTTTCGCACCGCCAGTTCTGCCCAGTGCGCATTGCGACCTCGCGATTCTGCCAGCGAGCGAATATAAGCAGAAGCGTCGTTAAGAACCTTGTCCTCCATAGGCGTGGACTCTTCGCCGCCTTCACCGCCTCCGCCCATCATATTTACCGGATGAGCCGCCCCTATATTAGTTCCCGGAGCCATCGCCGCAACGTGAGAAGCAATAGCGATAAAAGTTCCTGCCGAAGCTGCCCTCGACCCTTGAGGAGATACAAAGGTGACAACAGGAATGCGCGAGCTTTGGATTGATTTAATAATCGTACGCATGGAAGCGTCAAGCCCGCCGGGCGTGTCCATTTCCAGAACGGCTAGATGATCTCCTGCTTCATTGGCCGCTGTAATTTCTTCTGAAACGAATTCTGCGACAACGGGATTAATCGCACCTGAGATTTTTATGACGACAACGCGGTCGTTCGCCTGAGCAAAAGTAAAAGGGATAAAAAGAAAAATAAAAAAGATAGGCCAAGATTTTAGCCGTATGTAGATCGATTTTGTATATGAGTTCATATTAGTAGTTTTTCACACCGCTTCTACCAATGTCAAACTCAATCGGTTGTTTCAAAAAAGAAAATAAAAAATTGTCATGGCGAGGTTTTCGAACCATGACCGCCAATTTGCTGTTAACTTGAAGGATAGACGTTAAGTAAAAGTAAAAATTTCTTTTGTGCCGTCCTCTCTGCGCGTCATTTCGAGCTTGTCGAGAAATCTCGCCTCGATTTAATTGTCATCTCGACCTCAGTGGAGAGATCTCGATGATCCTAGGAGCATCGATTCATTTTAGTTTTTACATTTATGTTTTGAAGTATCGGCGTTAAGCGAAAGTTCTGTTAGACTCAAACCAATCCCACGACCTGTCATTCAGAGGCGAACCCTCCTTTGATGAGCTAGTCGAAGGAAAGAATCTCGCCTTGATTTAACTGTCATCTCGACTTTAGTGGAGAGATCTCGATGCTCCATAGGGGCATCGGTTCATTTCAGTTTGCACATTTAAGTTTTGAAGTATCGGCGTTAAACGAAAGTTTTGTTGAACTCAAACCAATCCCACGACTTGTCATCCAGAGGCTATACCAAGTATAGGCGAAGGATCTCGCATCGGTTCAATAAACTTTCTACGCCATTTAAGGAGATTCTCTTTCTTTTTAGTCTTCTTTGCGTTCTCTGCGTTCTTTGCGGTAAAAGAATTTTTCTTTAAAAAATAAATTATATAAGTTTTAGAATTTGTTGATGAGGAGAGAAGGGAAAAGCAGTTTAACCCAACAGTTTTTCAATTTTTTGTTCCAGTAAGTCCACGTCGATGGGTTTAACCATATATTCCTTAATTCCCGCTTTAAAAGCTAGAATAACTTTTTCTTTTTCATTCTCAGCGGAAACCATGAGGAAGGAAATATCTTGAATGAGGTTATCTTTTTCGGCCGCTTTATAAAACTCTAAGCCATTCATTCCAGGCATTCGCCAGTCGCAAATAATTAAATTTACTTTGTTCAAATATAGCTTTTTGAGCCCTGATTGTCCGTTTTCAGCTTCGATGATACGAACAAACCCCAAGGAATTTAGGGCGCGAATGAGTAATGCTCTTGATTGTTCGTCGTCTTCAATTAAAAGAACGACTTTATCTTTATATTTTTCGGAAGACATAAAAAATTTCCAGTGGTTATACAAGTCATTTTGCCAACTATGTATTCCTCTGTCAATCATTTCAAAATTAAAAATCAAATGCACAAAATTTTAATAGAGGTTTTAAACTTCTATTATTGTCGCATTGAGGCTCAAGTCTGCATTCATTTAGTACAGAAGAGTAAACGCCAAAAATAAGTAGCCGTTTTTAAAGCCAAAAACCAACGCATGTCATCCTGAGCGAAGTCGAAGGATCTCGCCCCGATTCTATAAAACTTCCACTCTTCTTTTTGCGCCCTCTGCGATTTATCAAAAGTTTTTCGCCGTTTCTGTGGTTTTCTATGAATTCTGTGGCCATTATTGGGTTCCAAAAAACTTGTCCGCATATAGCTTAATTTTGTTAGAATCCCTAACGTGCCGTAACTCAAATTAAAGAAACCCAACGCTAAAGGATTTCATGATCACAGGCGATATCAAAAATAAAGTAGACCAAATCTGGAACACATTCTGGTCCGGCGGGGTGTCCAACCCGCTATCGGTTATCGAGCAGATCACGTATTTGTTATTTGCCAAGCGACTGGACGATCTCCATACCAACAAAGAAAAAAAAGCCAGCTTACTCGGCGAAAAAATAGAAGACCCCATTTTTAAGAAAAATCAAAAAGATCTCCGTTGGTCGCATTTCAAGGATTTTGATCCTGTGAAAAAATTCGACATTTTCAAAGACGAAGTCTTTCCCTTTATCAAAAAGTTAAACGGTCAAGCGGGCAGCGCTTACACCAAGTTCATGAAAGATGCCGTTTTCATCATCCCGACCCCGGCGTTGCTCGATAAAGTTGTCAATATGATCGACGAAATTCCCATGCACGACCGCGACACCAAAGGCGACCTCTACGAATACATGCTTTCGAAGATCGCCACCGCCGGACAAAATGGCCAGTTCCGCACCCCCCGGCATATTATTAAAATGATGGTGGAACTGACCGAGCCCACGCCGAAAGATATTATCGGCGACCCGGCCTGCGGCACCTGCGGTTTTCTGGTTGCGGCGGCGGAATACCTTGAAAAAAATCATAAAGACGTTTTGACGAATAAAAAACTGAAAGAACATTTTCACAATCAGATGTTTAACGGTTCGGATTTCGATTCTTCCATGCTGAGAATCGGCGCCATGAACATGACTTTGCATGGTATTGATAATCCGATGATCGTCGATAGGGATTCCTTGAGCGAAAACCATAAAGAACAGCGCGACGCCTATACGTTGGTATTGGCCAACCCGCCGTTCAAAGGATCGCTGGATTACGACGGCACGGCGAAAGATTTACTCAAAGTCAGCAAAACCAAAAAGACCGAGTTGTTATTCATCAGTTTGTTTTTGAAACAGCTCAAACCCGGCGGACGTTGCGCTTGCATTGTGCCTGATGGAGTGTTATTCGGCTCTTCCAATGCGCATCAACAACTGCGAAAAACATTGGTGGAAGAGCAAAAATTGGACGCGGTCATCTCCATGCCATCCGGCGTGTTTAAACCGTATGCGGGAGTGTCCACTGCCATTTTGATTTTTACGCGGACCGACTCGGGCGGTACCGACAAGGTCTGGTTTTACGACATGCAGGCCGACGGTTTTAGCTTAGACGACAAACGTGAAGAAATAAAAGACAACGATATTCCCGATATTGTTAAACAGTACCAAAAATATAGAAATGGCAAAGGCGATTTCTCCGACAAAAAAGCCAAAGCCTTCACGGTTGATAAACAGTACATCGCCGACAATAAATACGATCTCTCCATCAACCGCTATAAAGAGATTGAGTACGAAGAGAAGACATACGATCCTCCACATGTGATCCTCGACCAACTAGAGCTTTTGGAAAACGATATACAAAAAGATCTGAAGGATTTGAGAGGGATGTTGTAATGATAATTGGTGATAATAAATCACTACCTCTTGGCTGGCAATGGCTTAAAGCGAAGGATGTTATTGATATTAGAGATGGAACTCACGACAGCCCAAAATATCAATCTAAGGGGGTTCCCTTAGTTACATCAAAAAATCTAGTTAATGGTGAGATAGATTTTTCAACTTGTTCGCTGATTTCTGAGGCGGATCATTCTTCCATCTCCAAACGATCAGCGGTAAATAATGGCGATATCCTTTATGCAATGATCGGGACAATCGGCAACCCAGTCATTGTGAAAAAGAAGTTTGATTTTTCAATAAAGAATGTAGCTTTATTTAAGTTTAGTAATGATGACGTTTATAACAGATACATCTATCATTTTTTGAAAAGTAATTTAGTCGAAAGGCAATTTTACCAAAATACGCGAGGGGGGACTCAGAAATTTATTTCCCTTGGTAATATACGTGATTTATTAATTCCACTTCCAGCACAGAAAGAACAAAAGCGGATTGCGGCGATTTTGGACAAGGCCGATGCGGTGCGCCGCAAACGCCAGCAAGCCATCGACCTCACCGATCAACTCCTCCGCTCCGTCTTCCTCGATATGTTCGGCGATCCGGTTAATAACTCAAAAAAAGAAAAATTAGTTAAATTTGCTTATGTTGGGCAACTTGACAGAGGGAAGTCAAAACACAGACCAAGAAACGACCCGATTTTGTTGGGTGGTGATCACCCATTAATACAAACTGGAGATGTCGCAAACTCGGGTGGTTACATAACCACTTATAAAACGACATATTCTGAAGTTGGTCTAAAACAGAGTAAAAAATGGACTAAAGGTACACTGTGTATCACTATTGCAGCGAATATTGCAAATACAGGTGTTCTTGAGTTTGATGCTTGTTTCCCAGATAGTGTTGTTGGGTTTACACCCAATGAGCTAGTTACAGTCGAATATGTTCAAGCATGGCTAGGTTTTTTGCAAAAAATTATTGAAGATGCTGCACCTGAGTCAGCACAAAAAAATATAAACTTGGAAATTCTTAGAAATTTAAATATCCCTTTGCCAAATATTGAGAGGCAGAAAAAGTTTAGCCAGATAGTTCATAACATTAAAATTGCAAAAAATAAATTAGCGAATTGTGAGAAAGAAGTAACTATTCTAAATAATAGCTTATCTCAACGCGCCTTTCGTGGTGAACTATAATGAGCAAATATTTCTACGCATATTTAGATGGTCATTTGAGTTTTCAGTTTGAAGTGTTGGAACGACGCATTCTTAACGAAATAAAAGCTCCAGTCAATTTTATAGCCTAGATATGACTAATAGTAATTTTTTATTTCTTTCCAAACACTGGGGTTTTCTACTGGCAGACGCACAGCAAGCGGAAGTCTATGTTCTGCGCGATCCTCGCGCTTCGGCTATCTATGCGCGCCGTACTCTGGAACTTTCCCTCAAATGGCTATTTGCTAACGACACCGTTTTAAAACATCCTTACGAAAAAAGTTTATCGGCCTTGATTCACGAACCGACCTTCGTGCAGAGTATTGAACGCGGTTTGTTCCAAGACATTCAATTCATCCACCGCTTGGGTAATCTCGCTACCCAAAACGATCAACAGATATCCGAGCAGGAAAGCTTAAAATCCGTTGCCGCTTTGCATCGATTTTTAGGGTGGCTAACACGTGTTTACAGTCCTGAAAGCATCAAGCCCGAACCTTTCCAGGAAAACCTGTTGCCAAAAGCGGAGCCGGGAACGCGACGACTCACGGCGCAAGAATTAGAAAATATTCTAAAGGGCTTCAAAGAGAAAGACGACGCCGAAACCGCGAAAGCAAAACTCTCGCAAACAGAAGCAGAACTGGAAGAACTTAAAAAGCAGTTGGCTTTGCTGCAAGAAACGAAGGCCCAAAATCAGAAGTCTATCGGCAGTGGAGAATACACCGAGGCCCAGACACGCGAACTGATTATCGACGTGATGCTCCGCGAAGCGGGTTGGGACCCGAAAGGCCAGAACGTCGAAGAATTCGAAGTTTTGGATTGCATGCCGACAAAATCGGGAGCACGCACGGGAACAGGAAAAGTCGACTATGTTCTGTGGGGCGCGGACGGCAAACCCGTTGCGCTAGTCGAAGCTAAGCGCACCCGCAATGATCCGAAAGAGGGCAAGCGTCAGGCCGAACTCTATGCCGATTGTTTGCAGAAACATCACGGTCAACGTCCGATCATTTATTATTCTAACGGCTACAAAACTTGGTTGTGGGACGACCAATTTTATCCACCGAGAGAAGCGCATGGATTCGCTACCCGCGATCAATTGCAGTGGAAAATCAATCAGCGCGACTCCCGCCAGGATTTAAGTTCCATATTGCCCAATCAAGAAATCGCCGGACGTTATTATCAAATAGAAGCCGCCTCTCGCGTTATGGAAAGTTTTGGCGCGAACCGTAGACGCAAAAGCTTGATCGTGATGGCGACAGGTTCCGGCAAGACGCGGTTGGCCATTGCGCTAGTAGACATGCTCATGCGAGCGGGTTGGGCGAGAAAAATTTTGTTTTTAGCCGACCGCATTGCATTGGTGAACCAGGCTAAACGCGAATTTAATAAACACCTGCCGCATGTTTCGGTCGCGAGTTTACTCGATAAAACACAAGAAGACGCGCGCGTAATTTTCTCGACGTATCCCACCATGCTGAATTGCATAGACGGAACCAGGAAAGATCAAAAAGAGGTTTTTAGCGTGGGACATTTTGATCTGGTCATTATCGACGAAGCGCACCGCTCGGTTTACCAAAAATACGGGGCGATTTTTGACTATTTCGATTCGCTTTTGCTGGGGCTGACGGCGACTCCACGTGGCGATATTGACCGCAACACGTATAAATTGTTTGAACTGGACGATCATGAGCCCACTTATTCTTATGAATTAAAGCAGGCGGTCGAAGACGAGTATTTGGTGCCGCCGCGCGCTATTTCCGTGCCGCTAAAGTTTATTCGGGAAGGGATCAAGTATGACGAGCTTTCGCCGGAAGAACAGGAAGAGTATGAATTTGAGGAAGAGTTTCACGATAAAGTAACGGGCGATTTAAAAGAAGAAATTGAGCCGTCGGCCCTCAATCACTGGTTATTCAATAAAGACACTGTGAATAAGGTGTTAATGCACTTGATGGAGAAGGGGATCAAAGTTGAAGGCGGCGACAAACTGGGGAAAACCATTATTTTCGCTAAAAACTCTAAGCACGCGGATTTCATTGTCGAGCAATTCGATAAAAACTATCCACACCTGGCGGGTAAGTTCTGTCGCAAAATAGATTACTCTGTTAAATACGCGCAAAGCTTGATCGACGATTTTAGCGTTAAAAATAAAGATCCGTTTATAGCGGTTTCGGTTGATATGCTGGACACAGGTATCGATATCCATGAAATCGTAAACCTTGTGTTCTTTAAGCTGGTGCGATCCAAAACCAAATTCTGGCAAATGATTGGCCGGGGAACGCGAACCTGCGAAAACTTATTTGGTCCGGGAGAGCATAAAAAGGAATTTGTTATTTTCGATTATTGTCAGAACCTTGAGTTTTTTGACGCCAATCCGGACGGTTATGAAAACAAAACCCAGGAATCGGTTAAGCAAAAGATATTTAAGCGTCGTTTAGAACTTGTGGCGACTTTACAGAAAAGCAAACGCGAAGACGAAGCGCTGGCTAGTTATGTCGAAATTCTCAAAGACCAAATGCATGAGATTGTCAGCGCAATGAATTTGGATAATTTTATCGTTCGCAAGCATCGGAAAGATGTTGAAACTTTTGCCGAGCGGTCGCGTTGGGAAACGGTGAACGAAGAAGACGTTTATACGTTGGAAACGAGAATCAGCGGATTGCCTTCGGTAGACGAAGACGACGAATATTCCCGTCGGTTTGATTTACTCGTTTTGAATTTACAAACAGCGCTGATGCGCAAAAGTAAAGCGCAGGAGAACTATCAGAATAAAATTCGAAAAATTGCCAAAGAATTAGAAGATAAATCCACCATTCCGAGCGTTAACGCCCAGATGGAACTGATATTAGAACTCCAGACCGACCGATGGTGGAGCGATGTTACTTTGCCGATGCTGGAGGACGTAAGAATTCGACTACGCGATTTGACGAAATTTTTAGATAAGGATGGCGGGCTGGTCGACGTATTTACCAATTTTGAAGACGAACTTGGCGAGGAGTCCGAGACTTACCATATCGTAAAAAACGATCCCAACTTGAAGGATTACCGCGAAAGAGTGCGGAAATATATTAGGGACAATCAGGATCACATTACTATACGTCGTTTAAAAAATAACCAGCCTATTTCCGCAACCGACGTGAAGGCTTTAGAAGAGATATTGTTTTCCGAAGGCGGACCCATTCCGCGAACGGCGTACGAAAAAATATATGGCGAAAAACCGCTGGGCGTTCTTGTGCGGTCCGTGGTGGGGTTGAGCAAAAAAGCTGCGAAAGACGCTTTCGCGGAATTTTTGGCGGAAGCTCCTTTGCATCCCGATCAAATTTCATTCCTGGACGAAGTTGTCGATTTCCTGGTTAAGAATGGAACTATGGAACCCCAAGCAATGTTTGAAACCCCCTTCACTCATATCCACGATCAAGGGATTGTCGGCGTGTTTGGAGAAGAGAGAAGTAAAAAAGTTGTGAAAGTCATTCGTCGCATCAATGAAAACGCTTCCGGAGAGGGAGGTATTGCTTAATTGATTATTTGCTATTTTTGGAAAAATAAGAGAACCGATGGTTTTATGAGTAATTTATCATATGATGGGGTTTGATATTGGAAGAATGTATTAAGCTGATAATTTGGTTAGGGGATTCTTTAAAGGAGGTAAAAAGTTTTCCTCCCGAAGCTAGAAAAGAAGTGGGTGTCGCGATTTATGAAGCGCAACTGGGAGTTAAATCGCCATAGACAAAGCCTTGAATTGGAAAATGAGAAATAGTTATGGCTAGAAAAAAAAGAATACAGCATGAAGTTGGGAGCGCAAACGTAATTGCCGATCTTGAACTCGACGATTCGGAAGAACTTTTAACTCGAGCTCAATTAGGTTATTCCGTTAGGGCGATTTTAAAAGAAAAAAAATTGAAACAACGAGAAGTTTCCGATCTGCTTGGAATTGATCAGGCGGAGGTCTCAAAATTGATGAGTGGAAAGTATCACTTGTTTGCGGAGGGACGTTTGTTTGGTTTTCTAAATAAACTGGATCGCAAAGTCACCGTCCAGGTCGCTAAACGGCGCGATGGAGATTCGTTACAAGAAGTTGTATTCGTTTGAGGCCACAGAATGCACAGAAGTTCACAGAACAAAAAGAGGAGTTAATTTTATTTAATCGAGGCGAGATCCTTCACCTATATTAAAATATAGCTATCAGGATGACAAGCTATAGGGATTGGGGGAAATTAATTTTTTGTTCAATTAACGCCTAAAAGTAAATGTTTGCAATCAATTCGTATCGTTTTCTCCTGATGTGTGGACGGTTAGTTGGTTGAATGGGATGGAGAGATTATTTTCGTTGCAAATTCGAACCATGATTTTGTTGATTTCTCGTTTTAAGGAATAATAGGAGTTGGCGTGTTTTCCATCCACTTTTGCCAACACAATCAAGTTTAGCGAACTGGCCGCCGCTTCATTAAAATAAACGCTGAGACTCGAAATACCTGGCGGTTCTTCCAAAAAATAAGTTTGCAGACTTTTTTTCAGTTCGTTTTCGAACAGTTCCGGAATGGTTTCGCATATCTTGTCTTGTATGCCGTAATCTAGTCCAAACTCCAGGATTAATAGAAATCCTTTGGATAAGTTGAGCGGTTTTAATTGTAAAAAATCCGCTGTTGGATAGTATTTTGGCGACCCTAATCGTTGTAAAATCACTCGTTCCATGGTTTGACTTTCCACCAATCCATAAGCTCCATCTTCTAGCATCACGTAATCATTTTTGTCGGTTGGAAACCATTCTTCGTTTTCAATAATGGGCCGCGAATCCAGGTCCATAAATTTGCCTACTGGAATTTGAAGAAGACCGCTTTCCAATTTTGGGTTTGACAAAGTTACAAAAAATCCAATTTCTTCGATTAGCCAGGGAACGCCGCCCCAGATTACCCGTTCACCTTCGCGAATGGAACCTAAGTTCATAATAATTTTCAATTCTTGGATAACTTGTGGGATCAGTTGACGCGAGGTCCAAATGATGGCGAAGAGTATCAGGATGGCAATGCTGAATAGGAGCCAGTCGTTTCGCAAATAAAGTGCAAAAAGACCGGCCCCAAGACTGACAGTGATCGCAACGACGCTGAAGGTTGTTTTAAGGACTTTGCGTAGTTTTGGGTCTAGTTTTGAAGGGAGCCCGCCTTTTCTTCGGATGGTTTTTGAAAGTGTGTTTAGGAGAATGAAGGAAACAATAAACGCCGCTAAGGCGATAGTGATATTAAGACCCCGAACTCGAAAAAATTCTCCAGCCGAGTCGGAGAACAACTCCCAAAATGTTTGTTTGTCTTGTTTAATTACGCCCAGGTTTTTTTGAGTTTCTTCTAGCTCTAGTTCAAGGAGCTTGGAGTTGTAACGCGTTTTAAGTTGTTCGATTTTATCTAGTAAATTTTGGTGTTTCTGAGGATTTTTGACTGATTCTTTTTCGCGTTGTTGTAGAATTAAATTCAGATTTTTCTCGGCTACTTGGTACTGTTCGATTTGAGTTTCCAATTCGCCGATTTTGTTTTCCAATTCGCCGATTTTTCTCGGTTTTTTGGAGAGTTCATGTATGGACTGCAAAAGCGGTTTTGCTATTTCTTGTAATTCGCTTGTCCAGTTAATTTTACCGGAGTCGTTTGCCAGCAAGTCTTTGGGAGCTATTTGGGTAGCCCTGGCTTCAAAGTTTTTTTTGAGGACGTTTAATTCTAGGTCTAATTCTTTTGATTGCTTAACGACTTCGTTTGTTTGGTTTTTTTTTCCTAACTTATTAAGTTCTTCTCTAATCGTGTCGATTCTTTCGGAGATTAAAACTAATTGATCGTATATTTGGTTGGTATCTGAAGTTGTATCTTGTCCAAAACCCAACCCTGGGTTCAATGAAAATAGGATCAGGAAAACTAAGTATAAGTATGCGACGCGAATTACTCTATTCATTTGGAATTATTGAGAGGTTTTTTATTTTTTAATGGTTTGAGTTTGTGCCGTTTTGCTACGACTTCCCAAAATAAACGCTCATAGTGGAAAAGGCAAGAAGTTCCTATTTCGGTTTTTGTTTGGCGATAATGTTAGTCGATGCACGAATAGAGGCGTATGAGACCTCATTATTACAATCGTTTTAAAAAAATGATACACTACAGTTTCTACCACCGGAGAGTTTAGATTGTGGGAAAGTTAGATCATAAAACTGTATTCATTGTTGATTCGATTAAAAGCGACCGGATCCAGCTGGCGAAATTTATTAAGCACGAGAGTTTCACGCTTATGTCTTTTACCGACCTGAACGATTGCTTCAAAATGTTCAATCTTTTGTCGCCTGATTTAATCGTATATGCTTTGCGTAAAAAGAAACCGGATATCAAAAAACTGCAAACCCTTAAAAGGAAGTTTAAAAAACTTCATTTCATTTTGATTCTGACTAAAGAAACTCCGGAGATCAATTTATTGACTTTCAAGGAAGACGGATTTACTTCCATCCATAAAGCGGCAACCAAAGAAAAAGTCCGCGAGACCGCTTACGAATTGTTATCTCCCGAAGAACTTCCAAGGCGTGTTGAAACGCCGCATCCCGTTCCTTTTTATATTGCGGAAAACCCCATTCCCCCACAACACTAAAGAATTTTTTCACTACAAATTTATTTAAGGTTTAGTCGATTTTTTTGCACAGAAGCGCAACATTTGGGCGGAGCTATTGGGTTTGGTATGGCGTCGCTTATGTTAGTCCATTCTATATCCCACTCTAATTCGATCTTGAATTTTCCTGCTTTTAAGTTGACTATATCCGGAATAGGAACTTCTCGAAACCATTTGTTAAAACCCTGATCGAATTGATTCGCTATCCCCCAAGGAAAATTAGTCAACCTCTGTTCGGGAAGAATTTCGAACTTATAAGAATCCGATAACACAAGGTTGACGGCCAGGGTTTTCATTCGAAAATTGGGGATTGCAAACGGATAATGGTTTTCGATTTCTCCACGTAGATAGTAGGGGCGTGTTTGTTTATTAATGATTAGTCGAAAACGAAAAGGGATTTCTGTGTGAGTGTTGAACACGATGTATTTGCCTTCAAAAAAAACGAGTTCTTTTTTGTCGTCGTATTTTTCTTTTTCGAGCAACTTATCAAAACTTAAAACAAAGTGGGATGCACGACTTAATTTTTTACCCTGCTGCAGAAGGTCGCGGTCGTTACGCGTAACTGGAAAAGCGTTAAATGAGTTGTTGAAGCAGGATTGGCGATGGTTTGGCCGGTATTTAAAAACCATGAATATTTTTGAAAGACCTCCCTCGGCAATAATAACAGGTTGAGTGTTTTCTATGGTCAGAAACTTCTCTTCTATCAGTTGATTGAATTCAGAACGATTGCGGAGAGCTTTTTTGTGATTTGACTGCGGGTCGATGATGAAATAACAACCTTTATCTGTCTCTTCTTGTTGAAACGCCGGTAAGGTAGCTGCAATCAGCTCAAGTCTCTTTAGAGAAGCGGGTCTATAATTTGGCAAAAATACCCGGTCGTAGAATTCGCGTGGCGAGAGTCTTAGAGTTTTTATAAATTCTTTAAGAATAATTGAAGATGTTCGGTATTTATATCCGTAGTAGTCCGTGAAACTTCCATTTGGAGGATCGGCGAATGAACGGGAATAATGATAAGAAAAATATGCCAGGCTAACGATCGTCGCCGATAGCGCCGCCAAAGTTATTCGCGTGAAGCGTGCGCTTATGGATTGAAACATGGTATGTAACGCTATGGACATCATTAGCGCTTGAGGAATTACAAAAATAAAACTGTACCAATAATGAATCGTATTGGGTCTAACTACTTCATATATTAAGGCGGGTAAATAAAATAGAGCGACGACAGAGATCTCTTTAGAACAGCTTTTCATACCCTGAGCGCGCGATTTTCTTATTACATAAAATAAAAGACCGTAGAGCGTTAGAGAAAGAGTCAGGCGCCAGGCTAATTGGATCGGTTTTGGAACGGGTCTTCCATTCCAAGCGCGTTTTGAATTAGCGATGCGTGCAATTGTGTTTTGCGCTCCTGCCATTTTTACAATAGAAAGCGGCGAAATAGGTTGGCGATCTTTAAAGGTAAAAGTACCTCCTGTGTTTAAGGGCGCGACGGTTTTTGCTTTATACACTGCGAAAGGAGACAGACATAAAAGAGTCGTTATTAGCGTAATTGTCCAGGTTTTTGCCGAAATCTTTATTTTGAAAATAAGGATTAGGAAAACCGTTACAGCCAATAGCATAGCCGTTGAATAGTGGAATTGGACGGTTAAGCCGATGATTCCGATTAATAGCGGCAATCTTTTTGAGCTTTGTTTTTCAACAAGTTCAAAAAGAAGTCCTATCGCGGCGGCGACAAATGGAAAAATAAAAGAAGGGTTGAATGGAAAGTTTACCGCTCCAATATGGTAAAGGTTGATCGATAAAAATCCCGAAGCTAAAGCTGCGACATAAAAGTTAATTGTTTTTCTAATAATTAGGAAGAAAACGATGATCGAAATTATGTTAAGAATGAAATTGAATATAAATAGAGATTCGTATGAATAGTTAATCAGCAGGGGAAAGGCCAGAAAAATATACATGAAAGGGCCAGGTAAGCGTCCTCCCAGGTCGGTTTCCGGACCGGCCAAAGGAAAATAATTTCCGTCTACTATATTGAAAGCTCTTTCAAAATCTCGAAATATCCACTCATTAAGAGTGACTTCGCTTAACGCTTCGAGGCGAAGAATAATGCCGAAGAGGAACACCGACAATAACGCAAGGAATGAAAAAAATTTGGCTTTAGAATTTTGCCGATACAATTCGAGGATCAAGGACATCGGTTAAAAGTTGTTCTAATGACTAAGTTGAGCGTTGAGACCTGGTTTATTCTTTTCGATAGCCGCAGGTCAATTTTGTTAAGGGAAAGTTTTTTTATGGCGACAGATAGAACGCGTATTGAAGCCCTAGATAATTATTAAGCAAAAATGTGATGGAATTGTTTATTATTTAAAAGTTCCGAGGTCGATCATTTCTAATTTAGCGTAATCCCATAGTCCGACCGATACCCAACCTGCGTAACCTTTTTTCTTAACTTCTGGCGTTATTTTCCATAAAGCGACAAGGGTTTTGAAGACTAATTGTTTTTCCGTTTTTTTAAGTTCTCTGAACCCATTATTTACTTTTACAACGAGATGGCCGTCGTCGTGATCGGCTTTCATACCGCTAATTTTCCCTTTTACGATGGGTAGAGATTTTTCCATCTTTTTCTGGAAAGCGTTGGCCGCTTTCATGGATTCGGTTTCGTTATATTTAAACGCTTGCGCGTTAACCGCTGTGCTTAAAAGTAAGATTAAAATAAATAACGTTGTCCTCATGGCCGATTCCTTTAATTAAATAAATTGTCACCCTGCTATGAAACAGACGGAGTCAAGTTTGTTTTAGAAATAAAATTAATAT
>JAYOZP010000104.1:0-16437 GCA_038154245.1 Nitrospinales bacterium
AACAGCAGAGAAAAATGAAGATACAAGCTGTCTACTGATTCAGGGGCATATCAATCCGCCTTATTTTGTAATAAAGTTTTACATTAATGGAGACTTAAATTCCTTGATTGATGATTTGGAAGGAGATCTTAATTTTCAGGAGAAGATCCTGAATAGTATGTTGTCTTGCGTATCTGAACTTCATTCCAAAAGTATTTTTCACCGTGATATTAAACCTCAAAACTTTCTAAGAGATGGAGATAATATTGTCGTTTCTGATTTTGGGTTAGGTTTAGAACCAAATGCAACCTCACGATTTACAAATAGTTCAGCTGCATGGGGAACTCAAGGATATTTTCCTCCAGAGTTTCCAAAAGGGGGGTTTAAAAAAGCAGATGCAACTGTGGATATTTTCATGCTTGGAAAAACAATATTTGCTTTGCTTACAAAACAAGACCCAACTTATCTTGTGGATACTTTATTGCCTGCTCCATTACATCATGTAATTGAAAAGTGTTGTGATTATGACAAAAATAAACGATATCAGACAATATCGGAACTTAGGCAAGCCCTTTCAAATGTGTATGACGTTTTAAATGGTAGAGGAGGTGTTTTAGGTCAAGTATATCAGCTAAAAACAATTATCAATGATAGGTTAAATGAAGGAAAATACAGATCTAAGGAGGTTATCGAGTTTATAGAAAATCTCATTTTGGTTGATCAAGATGATCAAATAAGAATATGTTTAGATTTGGATCATAAGTTTTTTAGCGTAATTATTCTTGAAAAAGTAATAAGTTCATTGAAAGAATTTTTAAAAGTTTATCAGTTTATGGTAGAAAGCGGACAATATAGTTTTTCTTTCGCTGAAAGTATAGCAAGTAATTTGGAGTTGATTTTTAATGCGACAGATGTCAGCCTAAAAGATAGAAACCAGGCGCTAAAGCTTTCCATTGATGCTGCTCATAAAATGAATAGGTTTGCGGCAATGGATACATGTAGGTCAATGATAATGTCGGTGGATGATGATAGACTTGGATTAGAAGTGGCTTCTACAATTCAAAGCAATCCTCATTATTTCATTCAAAGTATTGAACCTTCTGAATGCCATTGCACTTTTGTTAGGAATGCAATTTTAAAAATTAAGGAGTCATAATTTTAGTTTAAGAACCTTCATAGGATCGGCCAAAAGATTGCACTCCACTTTTTTGTCTTTGCTTTGCCGCTCAAAGTTGTTCTCGTTTTCGTTTGTTATTTTTCCTGAGTTTTTGTAAATCAATCCTGTATTGTTGTTGGCAAGGTCTTAAGACTTTTGGGGAGCTAGCTGAACTGGCGCAATTTTCAAAAGCTTTCAAGGCACGCCTTTTCCCTTTGATTTCCTGAAAAATTTCGTTTTTTGCTAACCTAAGCTTTTCACCATTTTTGTTTTGTTGGGCCAAAGCTGTTCCCTGGGCTAAAAAAAACATGAGTGAAATAAGGATTATTTTTTTCATTTTCTTATGTGTCTTTGGATTCAGTAACTTGAACTCCCTCAACAAGCGGTCGAGGGAGCGCTTTACAGTCTAGTGGCTTGTGAATAGAGACTTAAACTCGCTATAACCTTCAATCTCTAGTTTTTCTGCCGGTACAAAGCGCAGCGATGCAGAGTTGATGCAGTATCTTTTTCCTGTTGGTTTAGGGCCGTCAAGGAATAGATGTCCTAAATGAGAATCTCCGTGAGTCGATCTCACTTCCGTTCTTACCATTCCATAAGTAGTATCTGATTTTTCAAAAATATTATCTTGAACTAAAGGTCTAGTGAAAGAAGGCCATCCTGTTCCAGATTTGAATTTATCTTGCGAGCTGAAAAGCGGTTCACCAGAAACAATGTCTACATATATTCCCGCTTTTTTATTATCCCAATATTCATTAGTACTCGGTCGTTCTGTTCCGTTTTTTTGGGTCACTTTATACTGCAAGCTAGTTAATTTGTTTTTCAGTTCTTTTTGAGATGGCTTTGAGTACTCTTTCGCCATTTGTACAATTTTCTTTGGTTTATAAGTTTTATCTTCTCCCCAAACGCTGTCTATAAATTGGTCCCTTCCTGAGCCAAACCGGTACATATGATAGCGAGTGGAATTCTTTTTATAGAAGTCTTGATGGTATTCTTCCGCTGGATAGAACACGCCCGCTTTCCTAATAGGCGTAACGATTGGTTTTTTGAATTTACCGCTCTTCGCCAACGCTTCTTTAGATTTTTCCGCTAACATTCTTTGTTCTTCATTGTGATAGAAAATTGCGGAAGCGTATTGCGTTCCTCGGTCCACAAATTGTCCTCCTTCGTCGGTTGGATCGATCATTCTCCATAAATTTTCTAATAGATCCGCATAGGATACTTTAGTGGGATCGTAATGAACTTGGATTGCTTCTACATGGCCGGTAATTCCGCGAGATACTTCTTTATAAGTCGGATTTTTTTTGAATCCTCCTGTATAGCCAGAAACAGCTTCTATAACGCCTTCAACCTCTTCAAATGAAGATTCCGTACACCAAAAACACCCGCCGGCGAACGTTGCGGTTTCCGCATTATCCGAAGGAGCGGTCCAATCTGTTTTTTTCATGGAATCTTTTGAGCCAGAAGCGCTAAAGCTTGTCATAGCCCAAAAAAGGCCAAAGAGTAGTGAAAAAAGAAAAGCGAAATAGGTTGCGTAAGGTTTGTTCATTATTCTTCTCCTCAACAAAGATCTTTAGATCTTAAAGGAATATCTTAAAGTTTTAATTTAGACGCTTGCCTAAAATTGGTTAACAAGTTATTTGTATATTCGTCGCCCTGTTTATAAAACCCTTACATTCATTTTAATGGAATTTAGTTATCATAGTCTTGTTAAATTTTGATGAAAATATAACTGGCGATTAAACAAGATTTTTCGCTTAGATGTTGGCGAGGAGAAATAACTTATGGATTAAATGATATCCATAAGATTCATACGGTGGCTCATCTGTGATAAAAGTTCATTTTTTAATTTTAGTAGTTCTGGTGTGTTGAGGGTGGGGTGGACTTGCAGAAGCTCTTGCGCTTCTTGACGGGCAATTTCTAAAATTTTTATGTCTCTCACCAAATTGGCTACTTTAAGATCAGGAAGCCCCGACTGTCGGGTGCCTAAAAAATCACCCGGACCTCGTATCTCCAGATCTTTTTCAGCAATGTAGAATCCGTCCTGCGATTCTTGCATGGCTTCTAATCTCGCTTTCCCTTCATCGCTTAAGGGATAATAGGCGACAAGCAAACAATGAGAAGCGTGCTTACCTCGACCAATTCTGCCTCGGAGTTGATGCAATTGAGATAATCCAAATCGTTCCGCGTGTTCTACGATCATCAAAGTAGCGTTGGGTACATGTACCCCAACTTCGATGACTGTAGTTGCGACTAAAGCCTGAATTTTTCCTTTTTTAAATTCGGCCATAATTTGTCGTCTTTCGGCAGATTTAATTTTTCCGTGTACTAGACTTATATTAATTTCAGGAAACCGTTCTTTTAGATATTCGTAAGTTTCGGTTGCTGTTTTTAGATCCATCTTCTCGGTTTCTTCGATCAATGGGCATACGATATAGGCTTGTCTACCTTTACTAATTTCTTTAGCGACAAAATCATAAACGACATCGCGTTTGTTTTCGGAATAAACGCGCGTTTGGATGGGTTTGCGTCCGGGAGGTAATTCGTCGATAAGAGAAACGTCAAGGTCTCCATAGATAGTGAGGGCCAACGATCTGGGGATTGGGGTTGCCGTCATTACCAGAATATGAGGAGAAGTTCCTTTTTTATTTAAAGCTTCTCTTTGCAATACGCCGAACCGGTGTTGTTCGTCAATAACGGCGATTCCCAGTCGATCAAACTGAATTTCTTTTTGGATTAAGGCATGAGTGCCGACGATTATATGAGATATCCCTTCGCGAATTCTTTCTAACGCTTGTTTTTTTTCTTTAGCAGGAAGCGAGCCGGTAACAAGTTCTAAATTGATGCCAAGTTTGGCGCAGTCGTTGGATAAATTATGAAAGTGTTGTTCCGCTAAAATTTCCGTTGGAGCCATTAGCGCTCCTTGATATCCATTGTCGACGGCGGTTAACAGAGCGATCAAGGCGACTATAGTTTTTCCGCTTCCAACGTCTCCCTGGATAAGCCTGTTCATGGGAGTTGGTTTTTCTAAGTCGTCCATGATATTAGCCAAGACTTTCGTTTGTGCGTTGGTTAATTCGAAAACCAAATCTTGCATGAACTGTTTTATCAAGGGGCCTCGAGTTTTTAACTTAAACCCTTTTGGAATACTTTTTGTTTGTTTACGTTTATAAAATAGAGCTAATTGAATGAGAAACAATTCGTCAAAAACGATTCTTTCTTGACCTGGAGTTTTAAATCTATTTAAAGCGTCTAACGAACTGTTCTCTTTTGGAAAGTGCGTTTCTCTAATCGCTTGCGGTAGGGGAGGGTAGCCATTTCTTTCTATGATATCCTGCGGCAAAAAGTCTTCCGCTAGATCTGAGTAAATTTCTATAACGTTATGGATGATGGACCGTAAGGATTTGAGATGCAGTCCTTCAGTCGTCTGGTAAACTGGGACGATACGTCCTGTTTCAACGCTTGTGCTTTGGGACCCATCGTCAATTTCCACATTCGGATGCACTAATTCCAATCGAGACCCAGCGCGACGATTTGGTTGGGGTTTTCCGGAGACGGTTACTCGCGCTCCTATTTTGAATTTATCCTTCATATAAGAAGCGTTAAATTTGTAGTACTTTGCTCTTGTAACTCCGGTTTTGTCTTGAAGGGCTATTTCAAAAACCTTTCTCCTTCTGCCGATATAATAGGAACCCGTAGCGGTTATTTCTGCGGTGAAACTTATATGTTCACCTGCTGTTAGCGCCGAAATCGTTCCTGTCTTAGAACGGTCTTCATATCTAAAAGGAATATAGAAAAGGCAATCTTTGGCGGATTCAAGGTTACGTTTCTTTAAGGCTTCCGCTTTCTTTGGGCCAACGCCTTTTATGAATTGAAGCGGGTCTTCTAAAGAAAGGGGTTTTTCTCGGAGTGTTTCTTTTCCCATATACAGTTTCCTAGGGGCTAAAGCGGAATCCCATTATAAAATTTTCCAAGAAAATTAAAACTTATTTTCTTGCTTAAAAAGGGTGGGCCGATATTTCGAAGCGTAAAAAGACAGTTGACATAGATGGGTGTTCTCCGGTATTTCTGTAGATGGAGAAAAGTATAAATTCTCATATAAAACGAGAAATGGTTTCTATAAACGATTGAAAAATATGTTGAAACTAGATGATATAACCGATTCGATTTTATCCTATCATCCTAATGCGGATATAGATATAATTTTGAACGCCTATGTGTTTACGGCCAAGGCTCATCGTAATCAAAGTCGTAAATCTGGCGAGGCTTATTTATCTCATCCTTTAGAGGTTGCATATAACGTCACAAAATTAAAGATGGACGAAGTATCCGTGGCTGTTGGTCTGTTACATGACACGTTAGAAGATACGATGACCACCAAAGAGGAGATTGTAGACGCTTTTGGCGATGAAGTTTATCAATTGGTTGAAGGATTGACAAAAATAAGCCAAATCGAGTTTGCTAGCCGAGAAGAAAAACAAGCCGAAAACTTTCGCAAAATGATCCTGGCAATGTCCAAAGATATTCGCGTGATTTTGATTAAGTTAGCGGACCGGGTGCATAATATTAAGACATTAGATTCGATGAAGGAAACTTCTCAAAAGCGGATTGCTCGTGAAACTATAGAAATATTTGCCCCTCTTGCACATCGTTTGGGAATAGGTTGGGTTAAGTCTGAATTGGAAAATGAAGCGTTTAAATATCTTCATCCGAAAGAATATCAATTTATTGACGAAAGGTTAACCGATAAGCAGGAAGAGCGGCAAAAGTTTGTAGAAGAAGTTTGCGAAATCGTTTCTTCAGAATTAGCTGGCGCAGATATTAAGGGACGCATTATGGGGAGACCCAAGAATAACTATAGTATCTATTCTAAAATGCAAGGTCAGAATCTTGATTTTGACGAGATCTACGATTTAATCGGAATTCGAATTTTAACCGAATCCATTAGGGACTGTTACGCCGTTTTAGGAATGATTCATTCTCTTTGGAAACCTATCCCAGGCAAATTTAAAGATTATATTGCAATGCCGAAACCTAATATGTACCAATCTCTTCATACGACGGTTGTTGGACCGGATGTAAAGAGGGTAGAAGTCCAAATAAGGACCGAAGAGATGCATAGAGTTTCTGAAGCGGGTATTGCGGCGCATTGGCAATATAAAGAAGGAGATGGCAGAAAGCTCAAACAAATTGACGAGCAGCTTGTTTGGGTGAGGCACTTCTTGGAAGAAAACGAAGGAATCAAGAATCCCAAAGAGTTTTTGAGCGAGTTTAAAGTTAACTTATATCCCTATGAAGTATACATTTTTACTCCTAAAGGCGAAGTAGTAGCGCTTCCTCAAGGGGCGACCGCCGTAGATTTTGCTTTCCAAGTGCATACCGATGTTGGATATCATTGTTTAGGGGCTAAAGTGAACGGGAGAATCGTTCCTTTGCGCTATAAATTAAAAAATGGAGATCATGTCGAGGTTTTTACTTCCCCTCAAAAAGAACCTACAAGAGATTGGTTAAAGTTTGTAAAAACTTCAAGAGCGCGCGGGAAAATATTTAATTTTCTGAATGGAAAGGAAAAGGCCCGTAACTTAGAAACGGGTAAAGAGAGGTTAAACCTGGAATTAAAAAGATTCGATTTGAACTTGGATAAGATTGAAAGTTTAAAAGAATTAGACAGCGCGATTCAGTCTTGTGGGTTTAACTCTTTAGATACCTTAGTTGTCGCTGTAGGATTGGGTAAATTAAATCCCCGTCATTTCGCCGAAAAGCTTGTCCCACGTGAAAGATTGGATAAGAAAAAAGCGGAAGAAAAGCAGACTGGTAGAGCCGATAAAGCAACTAAAGTAGTCAAATCTGGAATTTGGGTCAAAGGGTTTGACGGTGTAGGAACTTTAATGATACGGATGGGAAAATGTTGCAGTCCGGTTCCTGGCGACAATATTTTAGGGTATATAACGAGAGGCCGAGGCATTTCAGTTCATACATTAGATTGCCCTAGCGTCAGCGCTTTTAAAGGGGAAAGTGATAGGATTTTGGAAGTGGGTTGGAATAAAGTTTCTGAAACTCCATCCATTGTTCATATACAAATCGTGACAATGGATAAGCCCGGAATGCTCGCTACCATTAGTTCGGTTTTGGCTACTTTAGAAATTAACATTACCCGAGCAAATGTTAATCAAGGCCCTAATAGCAGAGCTTATTTCGACCTTTCCATCGAGGTTTCCAATCTAGACCAACTTAACAAGACATTGGGTGAAGTAAAAAAGGTAGACGGTGTTGTTTATGTAGAAAGGATAAAAGAACACCAGAGAAAAGCTTCTAAAAAGAGCCTTGAGAAAATCGATCAAAATGAAAGCGAAACAGACTCGAAACTTTCAAACGCGCTTTAATGCGGAGTTTTTCGAATAAAAAAAGAAAGGCGAGAGGATATTACCGAATCAGAAGGCTTTTTGAACTTTATCCGCTTTCAAACAACGAGAACAAACTTTTAAAGCTTTAACCGCTCCATTTACAATAACCCGTAGTTTTTGTAGATTGGGGTTCCACCTTCTTCGGGTTTTATTATTGGCATGGCTCACATTATTGCCGAAAAGAGGGCCTTTGCCACATACATCACAACGCTTGGACATCAAAAACTCCTAATAACATATTATTGTAAACTTTTTTAATAGATGCTACCATAGGTTCAAATAAGCGGCAAGGTAATTTTGTTATGCTGATTAAAAAAGACTCCAAAATCAATGAGATAATCCAGAATTACCCCCATACCATAGATCTTTTCCGCGAACTTAACATGAGTTGTTCAGGATGTTTTGCGGTACAGTTTGATACCCTTGAGAATGGGGCTTTGATGCATGGTATGGATGTAAATACTTTAATATCTCAAGTGCACAAGCACATCCATGGCGATATCCCCACTGTTGCCAACTTAATTCCAAAAGCTTAGTATTAGCCATTAGAATCAATAGACTCGTACGAGAAATACCTAATGATTGTTCTTAGGTTTAATTTAGCGGATAGAAGTTTATTTAGTCGGAATAACTTTAAAGGAAAGAATCGAAAAAAGCGAAGAAAATTATTTTGGGAACGTTTTACTTAAGAAAAGCGCTTTCGGTAATTATATCTTTTAATATTTTTTCAGCTAATGCGTCGCTATCGATGTTGAAACGGCCCTCGGCGATTTCTTTTTTAATCCGATTAACCTTTTTAGTTCTAACATCTGGAGAGTTTTTGACTACTTCTTGAGCTTGTTGAATACCCTTAGCTTTAGAAGATAATACAATTTGCTCTGAAGTAGAAGTTTGCCCAGAAGTCGAACTAGAGCTTCCGCTTTGAGTGGTACTGCTTTTAATCGCTTGGTTCTTACTTATTTTTTCTTGAGCGATTTTATTTTTTGCTGTGAAGTCGTTTCCTGGAATTTCCATGGAATTCACCTTGCCTTTCCCTAAGTTTCTGGAAAATGGCTAAATGCCTCATTTGTAAAAATTGTTTCTTATTTTGCTTTTTATGAGTTAAAACTTATTAGTTTTACTCTTTGTCTTCCTTATCGGAGCTATAGGGAATTACTTAAGCAAAAAATCGATTAAATTTACATTTAATTTTTTTTTAAAAAAAAAGGCCAAAATATAATTAAAATAAAGCGTTTCCAAGCCTTCAAGAAACCAGATTTTTACTTAAAAGCATTGAAGTTTCACAGCTTAATTATTCTGAAAAGCTATTAAAAACATCAATTATTTCGGATTTGTGAAAAATAAACATAGTAACCCGGTCCCTACGGTAGATATTATCATAGAATTTGAACAAAAGGGGATTATTTTAATCGAACGAGCGAACTCGCCTTATGGGTGGGCTATCCCTGGTGGGTTTGTGGACTACGGAGAGTCCTTGGAACAAGCTGCGATTAGAGAAGCTTTAGAAGAAACTTCTTTAGAAATCCAATTGATTGGACAGTTTCATACTTATTCAGACCCAACAAGGGATCCCCGTTTCCATACTATTTCAACTGTATTTGTAGCAAAAGCGTGTGGAATCCCAAAAGCACAAGACGATGCTAAGAATATAGGCATTTTTGGCGAAAACGAGCTGCCCAAAAGCTTAGTTTTCGATCATCTCCAGATTTTAAAAGATTACTTTCATGTTTGTTCTAAATATCCGTCTTGGACTCCTAATTTAACTTATTAAAACTATTGGTTTAACTTGAAACTCTTGGTAAAAATAATACTTGTCTTTTTCTGTGTAGTATATGGAGAACAAATCGGCGAAGCAGCTTCTCTATCAAGGAATTACGAGAAGATTCTTTGGGAATATTTAGAAAAAGTGTACTCATTTGGCCCGAGATATTCTGGCAGCCAAGGAAACGAAAAGCTTCAAACATTTTTGCTAGAAGAAGGGGAAAGGTTAGCGGATTCCGTTAAGAAACAAAGCTTTTTTCATAGGCCAAAAGGTGGTTTGCCAGTTCCAATGACAAATATCGAATTTCGTTTTGAAGGTAAAGCTAAAGGGCAAAAACCAATTCTTTTAGGAGCTCACTACGATACCCGTCCATTTGCGGATGAGGAACAAAACCCTGGAATGGCGGTTAAACCCATACTAGGGGCTAATGATGGCGGTTCCGGAACAGCCTTATTATTAGGGTTGTCTCATTATTTTTCGGAAAACCGACTTTTAAGGCCAGTCCATATCGTTTTTTTTGACGGCGAAGATTTTGGCAAAAAAGGTTCTCCGTATTACATGTTAGGTTCAAAGTTTTACGCTAAAAGCCTCAAAGAGAATAGTTCGGATTGGCCAGCCTGGGTGGTGGTATTCGATATGGTTGCTGATAAGCATTTAGAAATCTATCGCGAAAAATATTCTATGAAAAGCGCTGGTTGGTTAGTCGACGCTATTTTTAACTCTTCTGGAAAAGTAAAGGGAGGAGATAGATTTATAAACAAAAGCCAGTTTTCTATTTTAGACGATCATTATCCATTTATTATGAGGAACATTCCTTCCGTACTAATAATTGATATTATTTACCCGCATTGGCATAAAGTGAGCGATACCATTGAAAATTGTTCATCGAAAAGCTTAAATACAGTCTTTAAGGTTTTTGTTGAAAGTCTAAATACCCTGGAGCAATTTCACTAGCTAGTTTTTACGAGTTTTATGCCAGAAATATGTTGATTAACATAGTTGTTTGATATTTGAAATAAAAGGCTAAATCAGCTTGATTTACTAAAAGTCCTGTGGCATATTCAATTACTTTTACAATGCTATAAAAATTATAAGACCTCGCCTCATTTAAAAAAATGAGGCTTTAACCCATGAGGAGAAAAAATGCGGTTTTACCAAACCATCGTTATTTTGCGTCCCGACCTGGATGACGCTCAAACCAAAGAGAATTCCGAAAAAATTAAGGGTTTCATCGCCAAATATAATGGCGAGATTGTTCGTATGGACAATTGGGGTAAAAAACGCCTTGCTTACCGTATCAAGAAAAATCGTTTTGGAATTTATTTAAATATTTGCCACAAATTAGACGGAAGCCAAGTTGATTCTTTGGAAAAAGAATTTCGGCTTAACGAAATAATTCTTAAGTTTCTAGTTATTCGATTAGAGGCTGATGAGTTTGAAAGAGTTTGTGGACAACAGTCTGTTTTCGACGATTCGGAAAAGAAATCAGATTCGGAAGAAGATGAAATGGAAGAGCCAGCCGAGTCTGAAGACGAAGCCGTTGAGGAGCATAACTAATGGCTAGCTTTAATAAGGTTTTATTAATGGGAAATCTAACTCGCGATCCAGAATTGCGGTTTACTGCAAATGGCTCAGCCGTTGCAGGTTTTGGATTGGCTATTAATAGAAAGTATAAGCAGGGAGACGAATGGAAAGAAGACGTTTGCTTCGTCGATATTACCGTTTGGGGAAAACAAGCGGAAAACTGCGCGCAATATTTAAATAAAGGAAGCGGGGCTTTTATTGAAGGTTACCTGCGTCTGAATTCGTGGGAAACCGATTCGGGCGAAAAAAGGAACAAATTAGAAGTCGTTGCTAATACAGTTCAATTTTTACCAAAGGGAGCGTCCAATAGAGATATGGGACAAGGGGGAGATGGCTTTGACGACATGGCCCCTAAAGGAGACATTCCCTTTTAGGATAATTTATTTAGGAGTTTTTAAAAAATGGCATTAAAAGGAAAATCGCGCGGAAGGCGGCGGTCTTTTGTTTCACAAAAAGTCTGTAGGTTCTGCGTTGAAAAATTAGAATACATTGATTTTTTTGATATAAAAACTTTGAAGCCTTTAATTTCAGAAAGAGGCAAAATCGTTCCTTCCAGAATTTCGGGAAACTGTGCGAGACATCAAAGAATGTTGACTTTAGCAATTAAAAGAGCAAGAAACATTGCATTGTTACCATTTTCTGTAGAGCGTTAGGTTTTGACGGATAGTATTCCGCTCAAAGAGATTTTTTTACCAGTCGCGTTAACGCTTGTAATTTTTTTTACTTCGTTACTTTTTCCTCCTTTGGGAATTGTAATAGGAGTTTTTTCTCCTGTCCCTCTTGTTTGGAGCTATTTGCGAGGAGGGAAACAGATAGGCTTAATTTGTTTAGTCATTGCGTGTGGGATTATTTTATTTGCCTTTGGAGCTAGGCACGCGCTTTTTTTCATGGCTGAATATGGGGTGATGGCCTTTATTTTAGGGGAGACAGTTCGATTTCGATTACCGATTGAAAAGTGTGTTGGATTTACTGCGTTGGGTTCGGCCATTATGTCCGCCGCAGTTTTGACGTTTGCATTTTCGACGGAAGAAGTTAGCTTAGAAGAATTTATTCAAGAGCAGGTAGCGGTTCACGTTAAACAATCTGCGGAAACTTTTAAGGCAATGGGCAACGACCCTGGAGATCAAGCGTCTTTTGAAAAGACTCTTAATCGAATTGCCGGTCTATTAGCGACAGCGTATCCTTCGTTTATTTTTGTAGGATCTTTGTTTGGCGCTTTGGTGAATTATTCTCTTTCGCGAAATGTTTGGAGAAGACAAACCAATGCTTATCCTTTTTTTGAGGAAAAGTTTAATTCCTGGATATTACAAGAGAACTTTATTTGGGCGTTTATAGCGTCGGCAGGGATTGTTTGGTTTGCTCCAGAAGGTAGTTTATTTGGACTTGGAATAAACGGTTTGATTGTTTGCTTAGCCGTTTATATATTGCAAGGACTAGCGATAGCTTTTCATTTCCTTGAATCCAAATCTGTGCCCAGCTTTTTATGGGTTTTGTTAGTTGCGTTTATATTTTCCCAGCCCATTTTAATTGGCTTGTTAGTTGGTTTGGGAATTTTTGATTTATGGGCCGATTTTAGAAAATTGAAAGCGGTTGAAGAGCTGCCGCAAGATCTTGAAGAAGATTAAAATTGAAAATGTTGAATTTTTATTCTTGGAGTTTTTAGATTCATGAAACTTTTATTAAAAGAAGATGTTGAAAACGTAGGTTCTGTTGGTGACGAAGTTGAAGTTAAAGACGGTTTTGGAAGGAACTTTTTAATACCTTCGGGTAAAGCCATCTTAGCCACTCCGCGTAACCTAAAAGCCTTTAACCATCAAAAAGGTGTAGTTCAAGCAAAGTACAGAAAGTTTAAAAATGCGGCGGAAGAAACTGCCTCTAAAATTAACGCTATTTCGTGCGAGTTTGTAAAAAAAGTTGGAGATACTGGAAAGTTGTTTGGTTCCGTAACCAGTCAAGATATTGCCGACTCTGTTTCTAAGCAAGGAGTTAATATTGATAAAAGGAAAATTCAACTTAAAGAACCTATTAAGGCTCTTGGCGAATTTACGGCTTCCTATAAGGTCCACCCAGAAGTAATAGCGGAGATTAAAGTTAAAGTAATCAAAGAAGAAGCCAAAGAAGAAGATTCCGGAAAAACTGAGGAAAAACCAGCCGAATAATAAAGAATAGCTCGCAGACCCAAATTTTAGCGTAATGCAAAAACTATGGCTGATGCTTTAAACGAAATTGGATTAAAAAAGCTATTACCTCATAGCGTAGAGGCGGAAAGGTATGTGCTTGGCGCTTGTTTGAAATCCAAAGATGTTTTTGCTAAAGCGTTAGAATCGATAGAAGGCGAAGATTTTTATAAAAACAGTAGTAAAAAAATCTTTGCAGCTATGAGAGATTTATTTGAAGCTAGCGAAGAAATCGACATTCTGACCCTTTCTGAAAGGCTTCGTAAGAATGGAGATCTTGATGCTGTTGGAGGCATGGATTTCCTTGATCATCTCGACGACTTAGCTCCCACCACTGGAGCGCTTACTCATCACGCCAAAATTGTTCGAGATAAACGCGTATTAAGAGATTTAATAAATAGCGCTACTGATATCGTTAATGAAGGTTACGAAGATAGCGAGGATGTGGAAACTCTCTTAGATAAAGCTGAAACTTCAATATTTCAAATATCAGAAAAAAAATCCAAGCGAACTTTTTTTTCAATTAAAGAAGTTCTCAATAATAGCTTTGAGACCATCGAAAAGCTTTTTGAACGCCCAGGTTTGGTAACTGGCGTTGAAACAGGTTTTGTCGATTTAGATAGAATGACCTCGGGATTTCAACCTTCCGACTTGATTATTATCGCAGGAAGGCCGAGTATGGGGAAAACTAGCTTTGCCCTGGATATAGCGCGGTTTGCGGCTTTAAGAAGAAATATTCCTACCGCCATATTTAGCCTAGAAATGTCTAAAGAACAACTAGGGCTTCGATTGCTTTGTTCTGAAGCTAGGGTTGATTCCCAAAAGGTTAGAACAGGCTTTTTAGGAAAGTCGGATTGGCCTAAATTGACCGAAGCTGGAAGTAAATTAGCTGAAGCGCCCATTTTTATTGACGATACTCCTGCTGTTTCTACTTTGGACGTGAGAGCAAAAGCCAGAAGATTATATGCCGAGCACAAAATTGGGCTTATAGTCATCGATTATTTACAACTTATGCATTCCACTAAGCATTCCGAAAGTCGACAATTAGAAATTTCTGAAATTTCTAGAGGAATAAAAGCCCTTGCCAAAGAACTAGACGTACCTATAGTCGCTCTTTCCCAGTTGAGTAGAGCTGTCGAAAGTCGAACGGACAAAAGACCTCTTTTATCGGATTTAAGAGAATCAGGTTCCATTGAACAAGACGCGGATGTTGTCATGTTTATATATAGAGATGAAGTTTATAATCCGGACGCGGGCGAAGAAGGTAAAGCGGAAATTCTCGTTCGTAAGCAAAGAAATGGACCTATTGGAGAAGCTCATATTGCTTTTTTAAAAGACTATACGAGGTTCGAAAACTTGGAAGAAGGCGATATACCTCCGGATGTAATGGAAACAAATGAAGACGAAGTTCCATTTTAGTGTCGATTTCATTTAAATATAAATTTATTGCTCATCTTTGTAAGAATAGACCTGGTTAAAAAGAGTCTTGATTTGATAGCGGATATCATTTCTAATTAATTGTTCTTGATAATTTTTTAGTCTAATTCGTTTTAAATTTCCTTGTCGATTATTTTTATAGAAAATACTTTGGTTTAAATGAGACTAAACTCTGAAGAGGTTTCTGCTCTTTTTAAAAAGCAGAGGATGGACGAAGCTCTTGAAGGAGAGAGCAATCCAGTTTTTGACGAATTGGAACCCTTGCGAACTTTTAGAAAGTTTATCGACGATACCCGAGAGCAATTAGGACCGAACCTTAGCGTATTGCAAGATAAAGAAAAACAGTTAATAGATCTTCATCGAAAAACGGTGATGAAAATTAAAGAAGCAAAATCCATTTCTACCACCCCAATAAGGTTTTTTAATGAAAGAAGAAAAGACTATCTGGCCATGATCGAAATGGTAATGTTTGGCATAAAACATGGCCGTCGCGTAGAAATTTCCCCCTTTGGTTCCGCTATTTTAAAGAAAAAACAAATGACTATGGGGTTATAATAAATAGATCTTTTGATCGACGTTTCATTTTTCCCTTCCCCCTTATTTAAAGAACTGTCTTATAGATGGCGGTTAATAATCTTTCTCCTTCAATATTTTTGTAGCTAAGCCATAATGAAAGCCTCATATTGAGTGAGAGAACTATCATTCTATTTAAAGTTGGGTATGTGAATATGAAATCGATTGCGCTTTTTTTATTCAAGTTATTATTTGCCTCTTTGCTGGTGGTTTCTCAGGTTGAGGCGCAGGCTCATTCAAACTTTGGTCAAGAGCCTACTTTAAAGCAAAAGGCTGAAGTTTATTTGTACAGAAACGAATTTTCTCAATCGATCTTTTATCACAAAAAGGCGATAGATAAAGATAAGTCGGATGCATATTTATTTAGGGGGTTAGCTCAAGCTTTTCATCGATCGGGAAAAATTAAAGAGGGGATTGAAGTTTTTAATCAATATTTACAAACATCTCCACCTAACGCTCTTTATGGTCTTGGATACTTAAATTATTTAATAAAGGAAGGGGAGCAATCTCAAACTTTTTTAAGAGAAGCAATAAAGATGGACCCACAGCATACCTTGGCGATGAATAATTTGGGCGCAATTTTATCAGAGCAAAAAACTTTTGAAGAAGCGTTGAGGTTAGTAAAAATGGCTATTTCCATAAATCCTAAAGAGGGAATGTTTTATAGAAATCTTCAAATAATTTATACCAAGATGGGTAAGGGAAAAGTATTTGAAAATGAGTACGAAGGAGCCCTCAAAGGGGATTCTGCCGATATTGCAACTGGTTATGGAAAAGCGTTTGCCACCTACTTACGACAGCAGGGATTTAAATACTTCAGCCAGGGAAATGCAGAAAAATCGGTGAAAGCTTTTGAAAAGGTTGTGGAAGTTTATCGAGCGATTAAGCATTCAGGTGGAGAGTTGGCTGGATTATTTGGCCTTGGAACTTTACATGAAGAATTAGGCAATGAAGAAAAAGCGTTTGAATTATATCGCCAAATCTTAAAAATTAATCCTAATCATATCCAGGCGAAACAAAAACTAGAACTTCATAATAATGCTCCGTAGAGTTGTTTTTATTTGTGTTATTTTTGCTTTTTTTGGTTGGGTAAAATTCCTTAAAAGGATGAGTGGCTTACAAGGATTTCGAGAATATTTGCCTTCAACATAGCTTCATAATTTTGTGGATAGTAAAACTAACTACACCTGAGGTTTATCTAAATAGGTTTGGTTTTAAAAAAAAATGATAGTTTTTGATCTTTTCGAACGTTGATTTTGGCCACCAAGTTTCCCTTAATTTACAAGAACCTCATCCAAATTTTAAATCTAACCAGTTGAGGTTATCCTAATTTTAAGACGATGGTTTTGGTACTGTAAACCTGTAAGC
>JAYOZP010000105.1:0-16365 GCA_038154245.1 Nitrospinales bacterium
GGTTGGTAATGTTTTGCGTTCCTCGGAAGGTAACGCTACCTCCTGTGGCTGTGAAATTACTAGTACTTGAAGTGATCGTAGCGTTGGCGTCGATACTGCTTTGAGCGTTCGCGTTTATCGTTCCAATATCAATATTATTTCTAAAGTATATATGCCGATTGGCGTCAATATCGCCCGTAGCGGCGGTAACGTCGCCATACAATCTAGCGTCTGTACCAGCATTCATAACTAAATTGGTTACGTTAGTTACGCCGTTAATTGTTAGATAGTCGCCTGCGGTTAAGTCTAAGGTTCCCGCCGTCATAGAGCCGCTTAAACTCATGTCGTCAATTGCCGAGGCGGTAAAAGTATTAAACGTAGACGTTGCTCCCGATACCGTAATATCTTCACCCGCGGTTAAGTTGGCGACGTCGCCATTTAAGGCGCCTTTAAGAACGACATCGACGCCAGCGTTAACATTTAAGTTATCGATGTTGGTTGTCCCATATACCGTTACGTTATTTAAGCCGGTTAAGTTGGCCGTGGTCGAAGTTGTCGTTCCATCGACTGAAACGTAGCGTCCATTGGCTGTTAAGGTTGGCGTCGTTGTGGTTCCTCTTAATGTAATGTAGTCGTTAGCGGTTAAGGTTGCCGATTGAGCGGTAAAGCCGCTATAAGAAGCGATATCGTCTGCCGCATTAACTCTTAAGTCTTTAAAGGACGAAGAACTGTTTACAAAACTGATATCGTGTCCAACCAGCGATAAGGAATCATAATTTGCAACGTTAGCCGATGTGATACCGTTTACGTAAATGTTTCCATTACCAATCGCTCCAATATTCAAGCTGGCCGCAGTAATGTTTTCCAATTCGGAGCCGCTTATTGTCATATGGCCCGTTGCGTTACCCAATCCAAAGCTATTTAATCCGATTCCTTGAATAAACGTACCAGCCAACCCAGAGTCGATCTCGCCTGCGATGTCGACGTCTCTTGCGATTATTTGAACGATATTATTAGCGGAATCTATTTTAGCTCCCGAGGCAATTGTAAAGTTGCCAACGCTATTGTTATCTAAATCGGCGAGAAAAGATAATTGACCAGAGCCTATAGAATTAATATTTGAATTGACGTTTACGCCATTCATAGCGTAGAACCTGGCCGAACCTTCCGCTTCAATGCCGCCCGTAGTTGCGTCCAAAGTGATCGAGCCGTCAGAAACAGCGGTAAGAAGAATGCCCGATTTTAAGAAAACTTTATCGTAACCGTCGGCGGCGTTATTAGTATCGCCGTCTAGGTTTATATCCCCAAAGATGTGAACGTCGCTTAGAAGGTCTATGCCGTTTTCAGAAAGGACGTTAAGGTTGTCATTTCCAAACGTTGAATTGTTTCCAGAATCTAAAGTAACTTTGCCTTTACTGGTAAGCGTAGAATTTGTAAAAAATCTAATGCGATGGGTCGTGTTGGAATCGTTATCGACATTAGCTCGTAAACTCATTTCGCCCGCAGTTGTCGTCAAATCTGAATTAAGATTAATGCCGTCGTTCGTTACAACATTTAATCCTTGGAATGTTGAGGCGTTACTTTCAAAAGTAATTGTTCCGAAGGCGGTTAAGTTGACCTTGGCAACGTTGGCGCTGTTCGTTTCCGTAACGTTATCGATTTGAATCGTTGAAGTATTAAAATCTCCAATATTTAGGTTTTGAGCGGTTATGTTTTGCAACTCCGCTCTACTGAGCGAAATATCCCCTGTTGCATCGCCTACACCAATGGATTTACCTGCTAGAGACGCTAAAAAGAAAGTATCAGCTGTTCCACTATTTATTGTTCCATTAATGAGGAAATCGTTTGCGGTGATTCTGATATCGTTATTAGTGGAATCGATAGCGATGTTATTTAGCAGCTCAAAGTTTCCTAGCCCGTCTCTATTTGAATCGGCGTCTATATTAACTTCGCCGTCAACTATGTAATCGTTGCTAATAGTAATGCCGTCTACGGCGGCAAGATCAAGTCCGCCAGAAGCGGCCAAGGCGCCGTCAATAACCGTGTTTTCTGCAACAATTCCAATATCGCCCTCCGCGGTTATTGATGCGTCTTGGGTTAATGTGAATCCGCCGTTTCCCGAACCGTCTGCGTCCGCAACAGCTACAAAACCTCCAACATCGACGGTGACGTCGGTTTCAACGTTAATGTCGCCGTCGGCGTTTGCTGTTAGAGAATCGAAAGTAGATCCTTCGTTAACAAGGTTAATAGAATCGTTACTATTTAAAGTAACCGAACCTAAAGAATCGCTTTGTGTGTCTGAGACGCCGTCAACTGTAATTGTGCCTGTGTTTTCGTCGCCGATAGAAACTTTGTTAGCGGAGATGTTGTCTAATTCGGTACCGTCAAGGGTCATATCGCCAGTAGCGTTACCCAGACCAACTGAACTGCCATCGGCGGCTACGATTTTTAAGGTATCTGTGGTAATGGCTGCGTCGATTTCAATATCTTGAGCTGAAATTGTCAATTCGCCAGCGGACGTTACCGTATCGTTAATGGTAACAGTGTCGTTAGTGGAAGCGACTTCAACATGGCCGCTACTTGCGCTTACTTCAGAATCAAAAACTAGGGCGTCGTCAGAAAACAGGTCGACATTTCCGGAGGTGGAAGTGACGTTACCTTGAATTGTCAAGTTATCGTCGTCTTTACCTTCTTCGCCTGCGGCTGTCAGGGTGATGTCGCCAGCGGCGGAGATACCAGCGGCGCCAACCGTTAATGGACTATGAGTCGTTATATCTACCGTTCCGCCAAGATTTGTTCCGGTAGCGGTGATGCCGCCATGATTGTCGACGATCACGTCTCCAGATATGGAGTTGAAGAAATTCAAGTTTGTAACTTGGGTGTTCAAATCCATTCCAGTGCGAGTGGTTGTCGCTAAAGTTCCGCCAAAAATCTCGGCTCCGTTATCCGTATCGATCCTACCGTCTGAATTAATAAAACCAACTGTTCCAAAAGTTAGGTTTGCGTTGAGAGTAACGTCTTGACCCGCATCTAAAGTTAGAATTCCTGCGGTTCCAGTCACGTTAGCTTGAGTTGTGATTGCGTCTCCCGCCTCGAGGGTTAAGTCGCCGGTCGTTGCGGTTAAAGCTGCGTTGACGTTGATATCGCGTGTAATATCCGTCGTTAAAGCGTTAAAAGTAGATGCGCTATTTGAAAAGTTTAAATCGCCATCGGAGAGCAAGTTAACCTCGGAGATGTTTGCGCTATTGGCTGCAGTGATACCGTCTACGGTAATATCGCCGCCATTGGAATCCCCGAGCGTTAAGGTAGCCGCCGTAATATTTTGTAGTTCGGCTCCGCTAATTGTTAGGTTGCCCGCCGTAGCTCCGAGTCCAATCGTTCCATTGTCGGAAGCGGTAATAGTTGTTTCTCCAGAACCGCTATTAATCGTTCCCGTAATATTAACGTCGTTAGTGGTAATGTTGATATCGTTATTAGAGCTATTGAGCGATCCGGTTGCTCCAATCGTAAGATCGCCGGTTCCCGTTCCACTTGAATCGGCTCTTAAATCCATCGTTCCGGAGTTTGTTGTTACTGCGCCATCTATTTGAATAGCATCGTCGGCGCTAAATAATATGTTCCCGTTTGTAGAAGAAACATTCCCTTGAATGGTCAAGTTATCGTCGTTTTGTCCAACGGCGCCTGCGGCAGTCAACGTAATATTTTGATCGGCAGATATGCCTGAACTTCCAACTGTTAATGGGCTAAAGGTTGTAATCGTAATGGAACCGCCAGCATTGGACCCAGATGCATTTAAGCTTCCTTGGTTTTCAACGACAATATCTCCGGTTCCTGTGTTGGAGAAGGATAGGGCGGTTACCTGAGTATCTATATCCATACCGGAGACAGCGTTTGCGGCTAGGTTATTAGCTACGATTGAAACACCGGCTTGGGTTGTTATATTAGCGGCTGAGTTTATTATTAAATCGTTGAGAGTGGAATTAGATCCTTCAAAGATTACTGAACCTGTTCCAGAGTTTAATGTTATATCTCCAGAAATATTTGCCGGGGTCGTTAATCCATCTATATAAATATCCTTGGTGTTAGCCCCGCCAATTATCAGATTATTTGCGGTAATACTGTCAAGTTCCGTCGCTGTTAACCAGAGGTTATATACGTTAAAACTATCCGTGATTCTAATATCGCTTAAGACCGAATTTTCAACATAAACATCTGCCGTTCCGGTATTGATTGTTGCGTTTGATATTTTAAGGTCTTGAGCTTTTATAAAAAGGTCATTGTTGTTGGTCGAAACGGAATGCCCAAATTGAATAATTAGAACTCCATCGGTAGAGACAGCAGAGTCCGCGGATAAATTAAAAACTGTTGTTCCATTTGAAGTAAAGTCGCCGTCAATTGCAAGTCTTTCAGCATTTAAAGTGACGGAACCTTGAGCATTAATTTCTTCTGCAGTTAAATTTAATTGACCCGTGGAATCTAAAGTTATTCCATCGTTAATTGAAATTCCTGTTCCATTGAATTTTCCACTGCGTAAACTTAATCCGGTAGAAGAAAGGTCGTTATTTATAACGATTTGTTCCGATGTATAAACTGATAAACCTTTAAAGCTAGAGGCTTGATTTTCAAAAATAACTGAATTAGACACGTTAAAACTTAACGACCCGAAATTTTGAACGTTGTCTAATTCAACGCCATCAATACTTATTGACGAGCTTGTAAAGGACTTAATGGAAACAAAAGATGCTGTAAGGCGACTTAATTCGTTATTAGAAAAAGTAACGTCGCCCGAAGCGTCGCCAATTCCAATGGATCCTGAAGTTGTTACATCAATGAAGGTTTGTCGGATACCGCTATCGACAAAACCATTTTCGATATTGAAATCAGACGCGGTTAGATTGATTGCGTAACCTGAAGATGAAAGGGTAGAGCCATTAGCGAATGTAAGAGTTCCAGCGTCGTTTGCATCAGAATCGGCGTTTATCGTAGTTGCTCCAAGAACCGTAAGTTCGGTATTAATGGAAACGCCATTTTTTGCGTTTATGACTAAAGTATTTAAAGTTGAATTTGTATCAATAGTGGAAGCGGCATTTTCAAAGGTAACCGATGTAGCTGTCAATTCAAATGAGTCAAAGTTTAAGAGATCGGATTGTTGAATTCCACTAACGCTTATGGCGCCAGTAGAGTTATTTCCTATTACTAAATTATCGCCATCTAATCTTCCTAACTCTTCATTTGACAGACTAAGGTCGCGCGTAACGTTACCAACGCCAATGGTGGCGCCAGAAGTTGAGGCCGAGAGGATTACGTTGTCCGCAGAGTCGACTAAAGACGAGTCTTGTAAGGTAATATCAGCCGCTGAAATATTAAGATCTCTAGGAGCGGATAAGGTTTGATTTGATAAAACCCTGAAAGAGCCGATTCCGTCTCCGTCAGAATCGGCGTTTAAATGATATTCGTCGTAAGAATTTCCATTAAGGCTTACATTAGTTTCAATGGCGATATCGTTGGTTGCATTGACGCTTAAGCTACCAAAAAGAGTTGAATCTCCTCCTTTGAAGGTTACATTTTCTCCATTTAAAATCAGGTCGATATCTTGATAAAGATACGGTTGCTCGTATTGAACAACTGAATCCACAGAGACTTGTTCATTTCCTTCAATAGTCAACGTTCTGCCAGTAATTCTTTTTAATTCTTCTAAACTTAATCTAAAAGAGTTTACATCTGATGAATTTACTGCTCCTATTTGAACGTCGCTTGTAGAGTTTGCCGATTCTCGTAAAATTATGTTGTTATTTGGAGAAGCTATACTTCCGTCGAGAATAATATCGTTAGCGGTAATGTCAATATTTATATTAGCTCCGTTCGAGCCGATGTATTTATTAGCGGCCACCATAAAAGTCCCAGAGCCGTTGGCATCTGAGTCGGCAACAAAAGTCAAAGGGGAGAATAAAATAGCGGTAAGCGTGTCCATTATGGAAATATCTTCCCGCGCTTTAACTTAAAGGTTTGAGTGACAATACCGCTTGTGGCTTCTAATACAACATTGCCAGCCGAGGTTAAAGTTACATTGTTTCCCGCCACGATTTTATCAAAACCATCCGAGCTATTATTAGCGTCGCCATTTAATATTAAGTCGCCATTATCGGTTGTCAGATTGGTTCCCACATTGACAATCCTATTGGCGGCTACGTTTAGGGAATTAAAAGTGGACTCGTTATTTTTAAAAAGAACGCCGTCGGTTGCAATTAAATTAATTGGGCCTAAGATATTATCGCTTTGGGATGCGGTAATATTATCCACCGTGATAGAGAAAGTATTTGAGCCTCCAATAGTTAGAGATTGAGCCGTAATATTTTGTAACTCCGCTCCACTTATTGATATATCCCCAATAGCGTCTCCAAGGCCAATGCTGGTTCCCGCTACGGAAGCTAATAAGAAAGTATCTGCCGTGCCGCTATTGATTGTTCCATTTATGATGAAATCGTTAGCGGTGATCGTTATATCGTTGTTATTTGAGTCAATAGTAAATCCGGCTAATAAAGTGAAGTCGCCAGTTCCATTTCGATCCGAATCGGCGTCAATAGTGATCGCTTCGTCTAAAATAAGGTCTTGGCTTATTGTTACTCCATCCGCAGCCGTAATATTTCCAGATAGTTGAATTTCGCCATTTAGAGTTACAGAACCTCCAGAGTTTAGTTCGCCTTCTTGTATCATCGTCTCGGCGTCAATAGAAAGGTCGCCAGCGGAGTCGATAGTTTGTCCTGAGGATAGGGCGAAGTCACCTGAGTTGTTTGAGTCGGAATCAGCGTCAATAGTAATAGCCGCTCCGGAGTTTACGTCGGAGTTTACTGTGACGCCTTCAGCAGCGGTTATCGTCAAATCTCCGCTTGAGGATACGGTATTGTTAAAGGTGATTGCGTCGTTTGTAGAAGTTACGGAAACGGTTCCACTTGTACTGGAAATAGCGGCGTTAGTTTCTATTGTGTCATCCGCTGACAGAACGATGTTTCCGTTAGTAGAGGAGACGGCTCCTTGAATCGTTAAGTTGTCGTCGTTTTGTCCGCTAGCGCCAGCCGCCGTCAAAGTGATGTTTTGACCTGCGGAAATACCTGCCGCTCCAACAGTTAATGGACTGTGAGTCGTGATATCGACCGAACCGCCAGGATTTGTTCCGGTAGCCGTAATACCTCCCTGGTTATCGACAATAACGTCGCCCGTTCCAGTATTGGTAAAGTTAAGAGTATTTACCTGAGTGTCTATATTCATACCCGTAACAGTATTTGTTGTTAAATTATCAGCTATGATTGCAACGGAAGATTTTATATCCTTATTCGAATTAATGACAAGATCATTGAAGGTAGAAGCGCCTACGGTGAAAGCAACCTCGCTACCAATCATTGTGACGAGACCCGTGATACTTGAAGTGAAATCTATTGCTTGTACTTCAAGAATACTTGAAGATGCGCCATCAAGGGTCAAAGTACCGGCTGTAATATTGGAAAGTTCTGTAGAACTTAAGTTGAAACAACTGGCACAGGCGCCGCCAACTCTAAGTCTTTGAGCCGATGGTGTAGATTTAAGGATGAGGGAACCCGTTCCACTTGTTAAAGAACCATATAAAAAGAAATCATTAGAGTAAATCGAAATATCAGAGTTATTCGAATTAACTATAGCAGGACTATAAATTGACACGCTACCATTACCGTCGCCATCATTATCGGCGTTAAGAACCAAACCGTTTTCTACGGATAGATTGCTTGTAATCGATACGCCGTTGTCTGCATTGACCTCTAAGGATTTAAAAGTAGATTCTTCCAAATAAAATTGTGCAAAACTACCGCCAGAATTTAGGTGGACAGTTCCAATATTGTTGACGCTAGCTGCGGATACTCCAACTACATATATTCCACTGGAATTATTCCCTTCGATAAACAAATTAGAAGCGGAGATATTTTGCAGTTCGGAATTTGAAACTGCAAAGTCTACAGCGTAGTTACCCACGCCAATAAATGTATTGTTAACGGAAGTTGCTAGATAGACATCCCCAGTTCCCGCATTAACCGATCCTTGTATATCGAGGCCTTTACCAATTAAGTTAATATTGTTATTGTTTGAGACTATCGACCCGCCGCTTTCAATATTGATATCTCCGTTGGAGCTTGGGTCTAATCCGGCGTTTAATGTCATGTCGCCGGTTAAAGTCGTTAAGGTAACTCCAGATCCTACTTTTATTTGATATCCCGCTTCCGCAACTATTTCGTTAAATGTCGAGTCTTCAAATAAAAATTGAACTTCGGAAAAGTTGTTAATACTTGGGTCTGTCTTAAAAGTAATTTTTCCTATATTCGCGCTTTGAGCGGCTGTTACCCCTTGAATAATAAAAGAAGTCGTATTAGTCCCGCCAAGGAGTAAATGGCTTGTAGTAATATTCTGAAGTTCTGCCCCTGAAAGATCTATATCCGATGAGGTATAATTACCTAGTCCTATGGAATCGCTTTCAGTTGGACGTAGAGACATGATTCCAGAACCTGTATTAATGAACCCTGAAGTCATATCAAGATAATTAACGACTAAATTCAAATTATTGTTGTTGGTTAAAACCGTAGCATTATTAAAAATGGTTGTACTACCTGAACCAATACCTGTAGAGTCGTCTCTAATGGTTAAGTCGCCGTTAGTTACGGTCAAGTCCGCCCCAATATCGACAAAGGTTCTGGCGGAAACGTCTAACGACTTGAAGGTCGAAGCGCCAGTTTCGAATCTAACCTTAGCTCCCGATACATTAGCCGTGGCTTTTAGGGTAACTTTTTCTAAATTGGAGCTATTGGCGGCTGTTACTCCGTTAACGGTAATTTGAGAAACGTTATCCCCGCCAACGGTAAGGTTAGCTGCCGTGATATTTTGCAGTTCCGCTCCGCTTAAAACGGCGTCTCCATTAGCAAAGCCAAGGCCTATTGTTCCGGAGGTCGATAGTTGTAAAATCGTTTCGGCGCTGCCGCTGTTAATGGTTCCTTGAATATCAAAATCGGAAGCGGTAATGGATATACGGTTATTTTGTGAATCTATAGAGATTCCAGAAAGTAAGGCAAATATGCCGTTACCGTCCAGATTTCCGTCTGCATTTATTATTATCTGACCATCATTGATTAAGTTCTCTGTGATGGTAATTCCGTCGTTAGCGGTTAATACAACGGTACCTGGAGCTATAACAAGACCGTCTAAAGTAATAGATCCGCCAGCAATGAAATCGCCGCCTTGTTCGATTACATCCGCTTCAATCGAAATGTTGGTGGCCGAGGTTACTGTCGCGCCTTCGGCTAAAGTAAATTTTACATCTGGGTTTGAACTACCCGAAACGTGAACGGCTACCGATTCCGAGACAAAACTTCCCGTGTCGGTGGTTACGTCAACGTTTACGTTAACGCCTCCATCGGCAAGGATATCTAACGCATTAAAGGTAGAAGCGTTGTTATTGAAGTTTATCGTTGAGGTGTTATTTTGTTCCGCCCTTAATTGGACTAAATCGACATTGTTGCTTTGGGCTGCGGTAACTCCGTCAATGTTAATTTGAGATGTGAAGTTATCGCCAAGCGTTAACGTACCAGCCGTAATATTTTGAAGTTCGGCTCCAGAGATTGAAATATCTCCCGTAGCGTTTCCTAAACCAATGGTTGATCCGCCGCCTCTATTTAAAATTTTAGTTTCGGCGTTACCGCTATTCAAGAAACCTTGTAAGTCAACATCTCTGGCTTCTATATTAATAAGGTTGTTTGCTGCGACAGTAACGCCAGACGCAACTCTAAAAATTCCGGTTCCTTCTGTAGAATTGTTATGGCTAGAACGTAAGTCAATAGCGTTACCGGTTAAATCAACATTGACATTAATTTCGTCGGTTGCGAAACCAATTAATTGATTAACAGAAGAAGCGTTGTCTTGGAAAGTGATTGAGCCTGCCGTTATTTGTAGAATATTAAAATTGGCTACATTTTGAGAAGCCGCTCCGTCAATAAAAACATCGTCGTTGTTACCAGAAAGGATTAAATAGTCTGCCGTAATATTTTGAAGTTCTGTGCCGCTTAAAGAAAAATCTCCAGCCGCATTACCGATACCAATTGAACCGTCGGGGCCAGTTTTGGTCAATTTAACATTCCGAACGCTAATGATTCTTCCAGTAGTATTTAAGTTGACATCGCTACCTTCTATTCGCACTTCCTGCGCGGTTGATTCTATGGTAGCTCCATCCGCAAGAGTAAAAACGCCCCCATCGTTATTTCTATCTCCGTATAATGAGATGTAACTACTTGCCTTAACGTCGTTGTTTATAGTAATTCCATCGTTAGCATAAATCGTAAATTGACTATTAACGTCTACGTTACCTGTTACGGAGGCCGATCCGCCTGCGTCTAGCCAAATATTGTCTGAGGAGCTAATTCCATCGTTGAAAGCCGATAAAATGATATCCCCAGCGGAAGTCAAATCTCTGCCATAAGAAAGTTCGTTATCGATGTAGATAGTTCCATAGCCATCGTCAATGAGGTCTGAATCTCCGTCTAAAATCAAATCTCCTGTTAAAGTTTGGATTTCGCGATATATTTCGATTCCGTCAACAGCTTTAGCCGTTAAGCTGTAAAAACTATTAGTGGAATCGCCTCCAAATTGAATCCAACCCAAATCTCCAGTTGCTTCTAGAGTTATTTTGTCGATATCGTAAAAATTATTTCCATTTATATGAGAAGCTTCGATATCGACATTTTGATCGTCATATCGGCCTGTTACCAAACCTTCTACCCAAATATATTCTGTTTTATTTCCGCCGATGACCAAGTTATCGGTCAAAATATTTTGTAGTTCATTTCCGTCGATATGAGCGGCCCAGGATGCCGAAAGAGTACCAACAAATATAGAACCATCATCGGCTAATTGCAGTTTGGTGGTTCCGTTTCCGCTTTCAATAAGACCGTCAATAATAAAATCATTTGCGATAATAGTGATGTCGTTGTTATTGGAATAAATTAATGTACCGGTAGTTAGAGTGAAAACACCGTTTCCGTCACGATCGGTATCTGCGTCGATAATTATGTCTTGGTTAAGAATAAGGTTGTCGCTAATAGTTACGCCATTGGCTGCCTGCAAGGTGCCGGTTATTTGTCCATTATTGGAAATTTTAAGAGCGTTTCCAGCGGATAACGCTCCGTTAACGGTCAGATTCTGAGCGGTTATTAAAATATTGTTGACTGCGCTTAACGTTTTTCCTGAATTAATGATTACGTCTCCGCTGCCATCAAAATCGCTGTCGGCAACTAAATTTACAGTCCCAGAAGCGGATAAGCTGTTTCCGATTGTTATAGATCCCGCAGCCCTAAAATAATTTTCATTTGCCAGCGTATCTACTTGACCGTTGTCAATAAAGGTTAAATCTCCCCCAACAGAAAGGTTAAACGTTCCATTTTGTAGGGAAACAGTGGCGCTTGAGATTTCTAAATTGTCAGATTCAACGATACTCACTACCGAGTTTGTTCCTGAGGCAAATAACTTCAGTTTTTTTACGGTAGTTTCTATAGCGTTTCCTTGGCCCATACTTGAGCCAATTAGTTCCAAACCTCCAAAGGCAGCCTCGATATCGGAACCGCCAATATCGCCAGCGTCAAAAATTGATCGAGAATCGCTATGAATAAAAACAGCGTTGTCTGAAGAATTTGTGGTTACAACTCTGCTTAAGGTAATACTTCCATTGGCTCGGAGATAAATGGTTCCACTACCGGCATTAACTTCCGAGCCGTCGCTCATTATAATATTGCCGCCTCGACCGCCGCCTGAACCGTCCGTATCGGCTCTAATAAAGACGTTGCCATCGGTGGAGATATTTTTTTCGATAATGACGTCGTCTTCGGCAAGAATTGTTACATCGTTAAATCCTGCGACATTTGCCGAAATATACAGGTCGTCGCCTGCGTCTAATGTTAACGATCCGTTAGTAATATTTAGATCGTTAAGGATCCGAATATCATCGCCAGCAGTAGCCGTTAATTTTTTCACCGAGGAAGTGTTGCCTGAAAAGAAAATATCGGCGGTAGAACGTGTAGCATTTAAAGTAAATTCGCCTATATTTTGACTTTGAACCGCAGTAATTCCATTAAGACTGATGCCGTAAGTTATATCGTTACCAATAACAAGATTAGCCGTGGTTATTCTCTGCAATTCATCGCCGGTGATCCAGGCTTGATTCGAATTGCCGTTTTCTCCAATGACGATTGATTTTGCGACAGAGGTTAATAGGGTGGTTTTACCCGTTCCACTGTTTATCGTTCCTTGTATGTCAAAATCGCTTGCTCTAATAACAATGTCAAAATCATTAGAAACTATCTGAAATCCAGACAGGAGGGTAAACGTTCCAACGCCGTCGGAATCATTGTCGGCGTCTATGGAGATGTTGCCATTATTAATTAGATTTTCGCTAATAGTGATTCCATCCGCTGCGGAAAGAGATAAGATATCGGAAGGATTTGTTACCACCCCGTTTAAAAAGATAGTTCCACCGGCTACAAAGGAGCCGTTTGCAAAAATATTTGGAGCGTCGACAATGATATCAGCTGCTGAATCAATGACCGAGAAGGCAGCTTGCGTAAAGTCTCCAACTCCATTGTTATCTGTGTCAGTAGTAGCGCTAAAATCACCCTCGGTAGTGATAATTTGACCGTTAATATCAATGTTGCCGCGGGACTCAAGAGTTAACTTCTTAAACTTGGAAGTTCCGCCTTCAAAAGTAATGTCTTCGTAAACCGAAAAAATAACTTCGTCAAATCTATCGGCTACGCCGTCGGTGAGTCCTCCCACTAAAACTTCGCCATTTGCATAGACATTTGAAGAAATAATTTGGAATTTACCGGCGGTAATATTTTTGATTTCGTCGTTTGAAAGGCTTAGATCTCCTGTCGAGGTACCGAGGCCAATACTTCGACCTTCAGATGTAGTAAAGGAAATTGCCCCGGATCCAATGTTTATAAAAGAATTTGAACCAATAAACACATCCCCGGAGTTAATTAAAAGGTCGTGATTGTTAGTATTTATTGTGTTTCCAGAGTTATGAAACAATCTTGTTAGTAAACTGAGTAAAACCGTCGGTGGTTATATTTTTATGGACGAAAATATCTTGGTTGGCGGCGACTTTTAAGTCCTGACTAAAGTTGGCGTCGGCATTATTGAAATAGACGTTATTGTTAATTGCGAATAAACGAACCTCGGATAGTATGCCGCTTACGTCGCTTGCATTAATTCCTCTGACTACAACGTCTCCTCGACTTTGGACGTCAAGGACTCCACCCGACATACGGCTTAGTTCATCGGCGTCGACATTGTAAAAAGCTCCGCTATTAGGGTCGGCGAAAGTACCTATTGAGAGTTGGCGAGTGCCGTTGTTCGTTTCGGCTAAGACCAAATTACCGTTACCGGCTTTAATCCTTGAATTGCCTTCTAAGATAAGGTCTTTACCAATTAAAAAGATTACGTTGTTTACCGAGTGGATAGTCACTCCATCTCTAATAACGATGTCTCCAATTCCGTCTTGGTCTTCATCCGCGTTGATGGTAATTCCGCCTTGAACGATAATGTCATTGGATATTATTATCCCGTCATCGGCTAAGAAAGATGCGCCAGTTTGAGTTCCTACAAAAAGCCTTCCATTGAAATTTAAAGTGCCGCCGGAACTAAACGTACCTATTTGTACGATGTCTTCCGCGTTAATCGTCAGATCCCCAGTAGAACTGATCGTATTTCCAGCGGTGATGTAAAAATCTCCATGACCATCGGAATTGCTGTTAGCAGTGGCGACTAAATCACCTTGGGTCGTTAATCCTGCATTTACGGAAATGTTTCTACCAGCCTCAATCGTTAAGTTGGTAAATTGAGAAGCTCCCAATTCAAAATCAACATCTCCGGCGCTTTTTAAAGTTATTTGTCCAATGTTTTGAGTGTCTGCCAAAGCGACGCCATTGGCAACTACTTGCCGAACGCGGTCGCCGCCAATCACTAATTTAGCGGCGGTGATTCTTTGTAACTCGGCTCCGCTAATAACGTTCGTCGCTGAATTGAATGCAGAGCCAACGGCTAAATAACCATTTGTTGATAGAAATAAGTTAGTGGTTCCTGTGCCGCTGTCGATGTTTCCTTGGATATCAAAGTCGGCGGCAGTTATGGTGATATTGAAATCAGTGGAGTCTATTAATATTCCCGAGTTGAGAGTAAAAGTACCAATTCCATCTTCGTCGGAATCTGCGTTTATATTAATATTTCCTTCATTAACTATATTGCTTGTAATAGTGATTCCATCAACAGCAGATAGATTTACGGGAGTCGATACGATTAAGTTTCCGTTTAAGGTTAGGGTTCCGCCAGCGGTAAAGTCGCCGCTTTGATTGATGTTGACCGCCGTTACCGTAAGGTCGCCCGCCGAGTTAATTGTACTTCCTTCGCCTAAAGTAAAATCTCCCGCGCCGTTAGTGTCGTGATCGGCAACCGCTACAAAGTTTCCTTGCGGTATGTTGATATCGGCGTTTACCGTCACATTCCCGTTAGCGTTAACCGTTAAAATATCGATGGTAGAAGCGTTGTTTTGGAATGTAATGTTTCCGCCAGAATTTAAAGTCGTCGACAGTTTATTGATACGGTTAACTCCATCGACAATAATGTCCCCACTGGTCAAAGAACCAATGGTTAAACCGGCGCTGTTAATTCTACCGATCTCGGCGTTGGTTAACCCCATATCGCCCGTAGCGCTACCCAGCCCAATGGTACCGTTATCCGAGACTAGGATTGTAACTCCGCCTAATTCGGTGTTGATTTCACCGCGTAAATCGATGTCGTTGGCCGTAATGGTAAGCGAACCAGATCTTGTATTTATTGATTTTTTCTCAACGACAATAAGATCGCCACTGCCTTCGGCATCGCTGTCCGCATTTAAAACAAGATTGACGGAAGCAAAGTTTTCAAATATTACCGAGGCGTTAAAAAGGATGTTGTTTGTCGCTGCGAGAGTTAAATTTTCGCCAGGATTTTCTATCAAAATATCGGCGTTAATATTTAGGTCTTTGGCCTGATTGATAGATCCGCCGTCAAAAACGATATCGGTGGTATTTGGGGATTGAACAGAACCCGCCCCAAGTAATACAACCGTTTTACCGGTGGGGCTACCAAGAGTGACATCGCCGCCATTGGTGGAAATATCCGCAGCAATGGTGATTTTAGTGGCGCCCGTTAGGGTTGGGGCTCCGGAAACATGGTTGATTGCTGGAGCGACTCCGCTGATATGAGGAGTTATTGTATTGACGCCGCCTTGAGTGTCGGCAAGAAAGTTACCTCCGTTAGTGGAGATAGCGGAGTTGATATCGATATCCGACTTAGCTAATAAATTAACGTTGAGTTTTCCCGAAGTGGAATTGATCGTATTATTGACGATAATTTTTCCAGCGGCATTTAAGGTAAGGGAAGTGTCGCCGCCCGATGTTTTTAATATGGCCGAAGTGACGGTGATATTGCCTTCTTGATTGCCATCTGTACCAGTCGTAATGACAACGCTAGTTCCATTGTTAAGAGCTTGGTTGATTAATGCGACGTCAACCGTAGAACTGTCGGAATTAGGAGAAAACTCGCCACCGTTTTGGTCGACTCCGCTAGTTGCGTTTGTGATTTCTATATTGCGAGGATCTAATAACCAAGTACCGGCCAATCCGTTCCTAGCCGAAACTTCCGCAGCTTTGGTTACGACGAGATGGTTTTTCCCGGAAGTTTCAATCAATCCGCCATTGCCGTTTATGGCGCCGCCTCGTGCAGTTAATATGCCTTTTGTAACGGTTGAGTTTTCCGACCAGATGATTATTTTTCCGCCGTCTCCATTAGAAATAGCGTCGGCATTGATTACGGTGTCTTCGCTAACTTGCGTGTTATTGGCGGTTTGTATAGAACCTTTACCTTGATAGTCCCCACCGACTAATACCGTTCCGCCGCCAGCATTGCCCGAAACGTCGATAGAAGCGTTATCAAGTTCAACCTCATCTCCTAATATGTGTATTGTTCCGCCTTTTTCCCCTGCTCCTTTTCCAGAAGCGTCCAAGGTTCCAGAAACTGAAACGTTGCCGCCTTCGGCCATCAAATATATCTCGCCGTCTTTTTCTACAGCAGAATAAGCTTCTATAACTCCCGTATTGTTTACGACGTTTTTAACGACATCTCCGGCGTTTTTTGCCGTTAATGAGACATAACCGGATTGAATCTTCCCCGTGTTTAAAACGCGGTGTTCAACGACATTGCCATTTTCGTCTAACACCTCGCCTTCGACCGATACCGTCTTTATTGTCAAGCTTTGATGACAGAAAAAACCGGGTCGAAGGGTTT
>JAYOZP010000106.1:0-16164 GCA_038154245.1 Nitrospinales bacterium
ACAAATATTAATTTTATTTCTAAAACAAACTTGACTCCGTCTGTTTCATAGCAGAATGACACGCGGAAGGTTTTCTTGCTCATGTATTTCATTTTCAATCAACATCAACTTTCCTAACTAAAAACCCTTCTGTGTTTTTCTGTGTATTCTGTGGCTGACTTAGTGGTTTCCCAAAAGCATCGTTATCCTTTATAATACCCTTCCCTTTTTATCGTTAACCTGCAATCAAAACAAATATGGAATCGGAAACTCCTGAAGAACAACCTGAAACAGGCGGGCTATCGCTTAACTTTGCTTTCGCTACGGCGTCGCTTTTTGCCAGAATCGATCAATTTATCGGTCGCGAAGACGACATCGCCCAAGTTAAAAAATACTTTCTGGACGGCCAAAGGATCGTTGGGTTCGACGGTATCGGCGGTATGGGCAAAACCTTTGCCGCTATTCAAATTGCCCAAAACCTATTGGATGAAGAAGGCGATTTAAAAGTAGACAAAGCGTTTTTTATCGACGGCCGCGACGGATTGGGAGCTACTTTTCATTCTTTTCTGGGACAGTTCATTCAAATTTGCGAACTCTATAACGAACTCAAATTAACTAAAATATTTTTTGATAAAGACGACTCGCCGCAAGAAGTCGCGGTTGAACTTATCAAATATTTGCAGGAGCGCAACATCCTGTTTGTTTTCGACAATTTGGAATCTTGGCTGGACGACGAGGGTAACTTTAAAGACTGGCAGTTGTACGAGTTCCTTTTCAATTTAGTGCAATTGAGCGAAGGTAATTTGAAATTCCTTTTAACCTCGCGACAACGGTTTTCTTTTAACTCTTACGAAGCCGATACTCTGGACCCGCGTTGGGTTTCGCTCAAACCATTTACCGTTGCCGAACGTTTGGCCGCTTTGAATAAGCATCCTGAACTTGAAAAAGAGCCTCCCGCTGAAAAAATGAAAATCGTTCACGATATCGGCGAGCATCCTTATGAAATTTGGTTCCTGACTAAAGATAAAGGCATCCCCAGCGTGCGCGCCGCAGAAATTAGCGGTAAACGCGAAGAGTTTGGCGATTTTGTCGCGCTCGACCACTATTTAGGTCAATTATCGGAAGACGAGCTTGAACTGCTGCAAATCCGCGCGGTTTTCCGCAAAGAACATTTGAATAAAAGATTGACCGAACTTTTCTGGGGATTCAAAAGGAAGAAATCAGGCAAACCTTTCGATAACTTTGAAACGCTTATCCAAGGAATCGCCGACAGAGGATTTATTGCCTTTGACGAAAAGCAAGAAGAGACGCAACTCCATCCGCTCATAAAAATGCGACTGCTTGAAGAACACGACGGCGATTTTTTAATGCCGTACGATCTCCAATCAACTTTGTATCAAGATTTGGTTCAATTTTTTCTGGCCCACTTTCAGCACTTTGAACAGTCGGACAAAGACAAGGCATTTGGCTTTCTAGCAAACGCCTACGACTACGCGCTTTTATTGGGACAGTTGAAATTTATTAATCCCATTCATCAACTTTTTTCGAGCGGTTTTGAAGGAATCATTCTTAGACATATTGCTATAGATTACTTTATTCGCACGGCTGCGGTCGCGTTAAAATCCGCCCAGTCGACCAGCGACTTACAATTGACCTTAAGAGTTATAGAAAACTTGAACGACTTTAAGCTTTATTCCATCGCTCAAGTATTTTTAAACGACGTCATGCGCCATAAAGCGATGGACGACAAATGCCGTGAAATCGCTTTTGGCGTTCAGGGGAAAATTTATACGAATATACAAAATTGGGAGAAAGCCATCGAAGCGTTTAAAAAAGGTTTGGAGTTTTCTTCTCCCGACGAGCCGGGCTCCACTTATGGAGCGATTCTTCATCAATTGGGAATCGTTTATGAAAACCAGGAAGAATGGGATCTCATGAAGGAAAGCTATGTTTATGCGACCAAAAACCTCGCCAAAAACAACGATCCCAAGATCGATATCGCTTTCCAAAGTTTGGGGAGAACGCGCGATTACTTTGTGGACACCGACTGGAGCCAGATGGAACAATGGCTCGATCCTAAAATCATAAAAGCTATAAAAGCTGGTTGGACCGAGGAAGCCCTCACCGAATTAAACGAAGATAAATAAGGGATCGAAAATGTAACAGGCCTTTTGAGGCTCTCTTAAATTATGGACCCCATCAAACCGCTAATTATTGTTGCTTTTATTCTGATAATTCTTGAACGTATTATTCCCGACCAAACCCTTCCGAAAGTTAAACATTGGTGGTACCGAGTTGTATTTATTAATTTGCTCCAAATAGCAATCGTCATACTGGTTGGAAATACTTGGGAAAATACATTTCAAAAAATCAGTCTCTTCAATTTAGGTAAAAACTATAACTTCATTTTAACAGCCTTTGTAGCTTACTTCGTCATCACATTTGTTTTTTATTGGTGGCATCGGTTTAGACACGACTTCAATATTTTTTGGCTTTGTTTCCATCAAATCCATCACAGTCCTCAACGTATTGAAACGGTCACCTCGTTTTATAAACATCCCTTAGAGATTCTTGTTAATTCAATCATAATTAGCCTGATAAATTATTCTTTATTGGGTTTAACGGTTGAAGCTGGCGCATTAGTAACAATTCTTACTGGGTTGGCTGAATTTTTTTATCATATGAATATCGCAACCGCTCGATGGATCGGTTATTTTTTTCAAAGGCCAGAAATGCATCGCATTCACCATCAAAAAAATAAGCATTATAGTAATTTCTCCGATCTGCCTTTATGGGATATCCTGTTTAGAACTTATAAAAATCCCAAAACCTATCAAGGACCTTTTGGGTTTAAACCCGAAAGGGAAGCTTGCTTTTGGAAGATGTTTTTCTTTCAAAATGTAAACAACCCTATTCAACACAAAACAAAATGAAAAGTTTATTTAACGGTTGCAATCCTTATTTAGCGGTTCTTTTAATTGCTGTAGGCTCGCTACAATATCTTGGATTTATAACGGATATCAAACAATTAAGAGGAATTGGATTTGCCACTGTCGCATCTCCCCTACCCCTGGTATTTTCGCATTTTCGGGGCATGGAGACTTTCGCGTCTTCTTTCCAATTAGAGACGATAGATTCTAATGGCAAAACAAAATGGTATGAAATCGACCCTAAAACCTATTCAAAACTTGAAGGTCCCTATAATCGCCGAAATATTTATGGGGCGGCCATTGCTTATGGTCCGGCCATGACTCAACCTAACGAAGCTAAGCTGGTCAAAACCGTTTTAAACTATGGGTTTTGCGCTCCTGGACCTTTAAAAAAGGAGTTCGAGTTACCAAGCGACGTCAAAACCGCCAACATACATGTAACCAGTAAGACGAGAGAAAAAGATAACCATTGGATTCTTAAAGTCGATTGCTAAAAACCAACTGAGCCCTCATCCGTTAAGACTTAGGGATAGGTTGACCTTATCTGCGCAACAAAATGAAATAAAGGATCTATATTCCAAGTGAAAGAGTATTCCCCTTATCAATTCGCTTTTTTTAGAATAGGTCTTGGGAGTTATTTATTTTTTCATTTCTTATCTTTAGTTCCTTATGCTCCGGAAATGTTCAGCGACTCTGGTATTCTTCCAGTTGTCGATTTAAACCCCACCCACAAAGTTTTTCCAAACATTTTGTCGATCATTGGAACGCCGCTTGGTGTCCAAGGCTTTATATTATTGTTGGCTATCCTTTCTTTATTATTTGCAACGGGATTTTATCGAAGAATAGCGGCGGTACTGCTTTGGTACGGTTGGGCTTGTCTGTTTAATCGCATTATTCTAATCGGCAACCCAGGTATGCCTTTTATAGGCTGGCTATTATTGGCTTGCGCCATCATTCCCAGCGGCGAACCATTAAACATCGCTAATAAAAAAAACCAAAATTGCGATTGGATATTTCCCAAAATTTTATTTATCGCTTCTTGGGTATTGATGAGTTTCGGATACTCTTTAAGCGGAATTCATAAATTAGGGAGTCCCAGCTGGGTTGATGGTTCCGCCTTGTTTCACGTTCTCAACAATCCATTAGCCAGGGACAATTTTATAAGAGAAATATTAATCCAGTTTCCAGCTCTTCTTAAGGTAATGACATGGGGAAGCTTAGCTTTAGAAGTTTTATTCGTTCCACTTTGCCTTTTGGCTTTTTTGCGTTTAGGCGCGTGGCTGGCGATGGTAGGAATGCATGTCGGCATACTTTTCCTGGTAAACTTTCCCGACCTCACTATTGGTATTTTAATGATTCATTGGTTTACTTTCGACCCGCGATGGTTACCGCCTCGCAAAACGAAGAGCCCTATAATATTTTTCGACGGCGTTTGCGGCTTGTGTAATCGATTTATAGATTTCCTCATATCTGAAGACCATAATAAAATATTCCGATATTCTCCATTACAAGGCGAGACCGCTAAAAATTTTATAGACGAAGAAGAGGTAAAATCTCTTAAATCTATGGTTCTGCACAATGAAAACGGAATTCAGAAGAAATCCGACGCGATTCTTAATATCTTCAGTCATTTGGGCGGGGTTTGGGGGCTGGCAAGGTTCTTTTTGATTATTCCCAAATCTATACGCGACGGCTTATATGATATTTTATCTAGCAATCGTTATAAAATATTTGGGAAAAAAGAAACATGCCGCCTTCCATCATTGGAAGAACGAAGCCTCTTTTTAGACTGATTACTAGGAAATTTAAACCCTTTAAAAAATAAATTATCGATTTTATTTAATCTTCTGCTATATTATTGAAATGAACATCTTTGAGAAACATTCAAACGGACACAATTCCGAAATCATCCTGCGCGATATTTCGTCCCTACCTTTATTGTCCGCTTTAGCGCTATTGAAACGGGGCGGTCCCCCTTTCTAATAGACCACTATGGGCTGTTTGCCCGCTTCAAATTTTACGATTTTTTCCCAAATAGATACTACGCCTATTTATTGATATAATAGCTGGTTGTTGGATTATTGACTGTTTATTCGAAGTTAATAAAGAATGGCATTCGGCCGAGGCGACCCTTCGACAGGCTCAGGGTGACACGCGTTGGGTTCTGTATAGCTTACAGATTGTTATTCAATCAACGCGTGAATGAAACCAAGACACGGCGTTATCTATAAATATTAAAATTTAATGAGTGAAAGTGAGATTGAAATGGAACCGGAAAGACTGATTGTATTCGACACGACCCTGCGAGACGGGGAACAATGCCCAGGCGCCAGCCTAAACATCAAGGAGAAACTTGAAGTTGCGCGGCAATTGTCCTTGTTACGGGTTGACGTGATCGAAGCGGGTTTTCCGGTAGCGTCGCCGGGAGACTTCCAGGCGGTTGAAACTATTGCCAAAGAAATCCGCAACGCCTCGATTGCCGGCCTCGCCCGCGCTTATGAAAAAGATATTGTGGCCGCCGCGCAAGCTCTGGAAAAAGCCGAATCCCCAAGGATTCACGTTTTCCTTTCCACTTCCAAATCGCATCGAACACATATGGTGAAAAAAGCGAAAGAGGAAATAGTAACCATGGCGGTGGACGCTATCAAAATGGCTAAAAAATATGTGGACGACGTTGAGTTCTCGCCCATGGATGCTTCTCGCACAGAGGAAGATTTTCTATGCGAAGTGTTAGAAGCGGTGATAGACGTAGGAGCAACCACTGTGAATATTCCTGATACGGTGGGTTACGCTATCCCAGAACAATTCGGAGACTTAATCTCTTACATTAAGAAAAATGTTTCAAACATAGATAAATCAATCATTAGTGTTCATTGTCATAATGACCTGGGATTAGCCGTCGCCAACTCGCTTGCGGCAGTTCGAGCCGGGGCAAGACAAGTGGAATGTACTATAAACGGTATTGGCGAACGCGCCGGTAACGCGGCGATGGAAGAAATTGTTATGGCGCTTAAAACCCGTAAAAACTTTTATGAAGTCGATACCCGAATCGAAACCAAGCACATTATGGCTTGCAGTAAAATGGTTAGCAGCTTAACGGGATTTTTCGTGCAACGTAACAAGGCTATTGTCGGAAAAAACGCGTTCGCCCATGAATCGGGCATTCATCAACATGGATTCTTGAAAAAGAAAGACACTTTTGAAATCATGGACCCAAAACATGTTGGGGCAGCAGACTCCGAATTGGTGATGGGTAAACATTCTGGACGAAACGCCTTGGCTCATAAAGTTAAAGAATTGGGTTACGATATCTCGAAAGAAGAATTGGACATTTTATTCGACGAATTCAAATTATTAGCCGACGAAAAGAAAGAAATCTTCGACGAAGACATCGTCTCCCTAATTCATAAACAAAAATTGGAAGACGACAGCTTAATCACATACCGGTTAGGCAAGTTCAAATGTTCTTTCGAAACCGGCAGAACGCCGCAAGCGGAAGTTGAACTGGTTGGCAAGGATGGAGCTACCTTTTCGGCGACAAGCGAAGGCGACGGCCCTGTCGACGCGATTTATAATTGCATCGACAAGATTTCCGGTCTGCAATGCAAACTTCTAGACTATCAAGTGATGTCTAAGACCAAAGGCCAGGACGCTCAAGGCGAAGTAACAGTTTTGGTGTTGAACGAGACTCGCGAATCGCTCGGCAAAGGCTCCAGCCTTAATACATTGGAAGCGAGCGCCGAAGCCTATGTCGATGCTATCAACAAATTATTATTTAAAAAGAAATCAGGGCCTGTCGATAGTTCCGATGTCCCTGGACCATAAAACAATTAAAAAAACCAACTAGCGGTGGTCTAAAAAAGGTTGCCGCTAGTTCTTAATTTATTTAAAGAAGGAAGAAACCATGCCAAGTTACGACCACACCTGCACCAAATGCAAAAAAGACTTTGTTGTTGAAATGAAAATTTCTGAAGTTGGAGTGAAGGAAGTTAAATGTCCTAAATGCAACTCCGCAAAGAATGTCGAACGCAACGTCACCAACACTTCCTACAAAGCCGAAAGCGTCGATCGATACAATTACTCCAAAAACAGCGGCGACTAGAAACTAACTAATAACCACTTAAAAAGATATCAACACACCATTTTCCCCTTATTTTTTTGAAAAATGATAGATATCTATAAGCGCTTAAGTTTCTACAAAGTTTGCGCAATTTGAGACAATCTTCCCAAATTATCCTAATAAAATAAGTCTCATTTTTTCAAATTTTTCAGGTTTTATTCAAAAAAAAGAGTCTCAAAAAAACTACAGTTCCTATAATTCGATTTTCCGAATTTTATCAAATTGATACACAAATTTTAGGTTAAAATTTGTTACGGCTATGTTAAAATTTTTAGTGTGCTATTGTTATCTGAACAAAAAAGCCGATAATAATATAAAGCCTTTGATTTGCTTTAAAAGGCAGATTATACTTCGACGCATTCTTGTATAAATACTTACCCAAGCCGATAATCTGCCAACTGATTAAATTTCAATAAGCCAAACTTGCGAATTCGTATTCGCTTTATTAATTCTATTCTCTGAAATTAGATTATGACCGCACTCGATCTTGATGCGCCACAAACCCAAAGCGAAAACGACCGCGCCCTTTCCAAAATACATAACGATTTGATCCGTTATCATTTAAGAGGCGAAACCGTAAGCATGGAGCAACAAGTTACCGCCTACGAAAACATAAAGGAGACCGCTAAAGAGATTATTGCTAAAGAAGGTAGTTTAGACGCTTATAAAGATCGTTTTGTAGAATTCTATCATTTACTTTCTTTCCTTTTCGACGAAAAAAATCACGCATCTCGCGCCGAAGAAAATTTAGCCAAAGCCTTTAAACAGGATAAATCAAATGTAGAAACTATATTCCGCATGGGACTTAGATATTACGACAAGGGAGATTACGAAATCTCAGGCAAAGAATTGGCCCGATGGCTCAATGTTGCAGAGCTTGCAAAAAAACAAAAAAAAATAGCGCAGCTGTTTGGACACAAAAAGCGACTGATAACTTTAGTCAAACTTGGAATTCATTTTTTCGATAACAAAGATCTCGATAAAGCCCAAGAGGTCTTCACTAACGTAACCGCTTTGGCTCAAATTGGATTAAAAGAGAGCGAATGTTCCCTAAGTCAGGTATTGGACCTTTCCAACGCCGAATCCGAAGCTTGGTATTATTTAGGCAAAATCCAAATGGAACGCAACAAAAGGATGGAAGCCTTAAAGCATTTGGAAAATTCAATCCAGTTAAATGGAAACGATAAGGCCAACGCTCTATTAGGGCTTCTATATTTTAAACTTGGCAAAATACAAGAGGCTCTCAAATGCTATCAAGACGCGGTTAAAAACAACCCTAACAATCGAGACGGCTTAAACGGTATTTTCGATATTTTCGAAATGGAAAACAGACCGCTTGAAGACTATCTTAATGTTATAGATCTAGACAGCGATCCTGATAATTCGACAAAACGTTTTTTTGTCGCCGAAGCTTATTTGATATTTGCGAGTAAAAGTAAACTTTCAAAATTTAAAGACGCGCAAAACACAACCGTCCCTTACGATATTTTAAACAAAATCGTCGCTCGACTAGAAAAAGCTGAAACCGCTTTTGCAGCTTCGTTTCAGAAGAACGATCCAGACATCGACAAAGAATTTGAGGATTTAATCAAAAATAAAATCCTTGAAACCAGAAACTGGCTTAAAGTTTTAAGAGACTATAGAAAAGAAAAAACCGGTATTTATTGGCAAAAGATGAATGTCGATTCCGTTCAATCTTTTGAACTCTATTTTGAGTGGTCGGATAAACTACCTTTGGACTCTTCGATAAGACGTTATGAGGAAATAAGAAAAACGGCGGATAAAAACCCCATTCCTCCTTTGTATATAGGTAAGGCGCAACTCCGGGAAGTTATTAAATCGACGAAAAGTACGAAAAAAGCACTAGAGCCAAACCAAATGATCCAGCTTCTTGACGAAGCGACCAAAAACTTTAACAAAGCGAAAAATCTAGAGCTTGAGAATGGTCCTTTGACTGCCCCAATTCAAAAGCAGCAAGAACTCCTGAAAGAAATTCAATTAAACGTTGTCAAGTTGGCAAAAAAATAGGCTAATCAAATAACCGCTAGTTAGTTTTGATCAAAGTTTGCTATCGGATATTCTATTTGTAACTCTTTCATCAGTTTCTCAAAGCTTTTTTGATAATCCTCACGCTCTTCCCACCCGCAAAAATCTATCAATTCGCCATCTAACTCAAATTCTTTAACCCAACTTTCAAAAGCCTCTTTCCCCTTTTCGTCTAAAGCGATTGGGAATAGTAGTTTGGGTTTTTGAAAATCGTCGAAGTTATATTTACAAAGATCTTTTAATTCTTCTCGCAGTTCCAGAGTCATTCTCTTTTCTCTTTTCAGAGCTTTGATTACTTCTTCTTTCAGCCATTTTAAGTTGATCGAATTTTCAGAAATCAGTAACAAAAGCTTCTCGTTATCTCGGATGGCCTTATCGCACATATCTTCATACCAACTCTGTTCTTCGTCGCTTTTTTTCATAAACCAGCAACGCAAACCTTTCTCTTGCAAATCGCTATAAACTTTTTGCGCCAAAGGATCGTCCTTTTCTGAATTTCCTATAAAACACGTATGTTTTTGGAATAGCTCAAGCGATTGTAAAAGCGTCGGAATATTTTTTATAAACGCATCGGAAAAACCGCAATTCCTTAAAAACTTTTCTGGTAAATTTTTAGAACGAATAAACGTTTGTTGGTCTACCGAAGAAGCTCCTAACGCTTTTAATTTATCCAACCCCTTTGTTTTGGTTAAATCGTTTTCGCTAAAAATTGTCGATTGAATTATGGCGTCTTCAAATTTTGCGCTACTTAATATAGCTCTCGTAAAGTTAACTCCGCGAAGCTTTGCTCCCATAAAGTTAGCCGATCTTAAATTTGCGTTGAAAAAATTAGCCGACGCTAAATTAGCCCTTGAAAAATCTGAGGACTTGAGATCTGCCATGAAAAAGTTGGCAAATTCCAAATCTGCTGCTATAAAATCGACATGTCTAAGATTGGCGTTGGCAAAGTTTACTCTTTGTAAATCGGCTTCGTCAAAAACAGCCGTTAAAAGATTTGCGCCTTCAAGGTTTGCGCCTTCAAGGTCGGCTCCCTGGAAATCAACTCCGGTTAAATCTGTTTTATAGAAGTTGACGTCTCGTAAGTTCGCCATTGAAAGAGTGGGAATGATTAAATTCGTCTCCGATAAATCGGGTTTTATATCGGGATTCCCTTCTCGCCATTCATTCCAGGTATCGACATCCTGATTTATGAGTTCGAAATGTTCCGGATTGGCCATAATTTATCGAAACAATTTTTCAAAAGTAATTAAAAATTAAAATAAACGCGGTTGGTTAAATAAAAAACAAAAGGTGAGGAGGGATTATATCAAGAGACTAGAGCAAATCAAAACTAAGTCTTATTCTACTTCAGCGGTTCTTATTTGATTGTGGCCTTGCTCTTTGGCTTGGGTAAGAGCGCTATCAACCGCTTTTATATAATCCCAGGGGGATAAACTATCATTTGGGACCGATGTTGTGATTCCCTGACTCAGAGTGATAATATCGGAAACTTCAGAATGGGAATGGGGGATATTTAAGTTTTTTACGTTATTTTCAATTTTACCGGCCAATAAGAGCGTTTGTTCTAATTCAGTTTCGGGCAAAATTGCGGCGAACTTTTCGTGTCCATATCGGGCTACAAAATCCGCAGGCCTACGAATGGTCTGCTCCAATACTTTTGCGATATTATCTAAACAAAAATCTCCGGCAGAATATCCATAACTTTCATAAAAGCTATTAATATAATCGACTTCAACAAAAATAATGGACAGAGGTAATTTTGATCGTCGCGCCCTACCCACTTCCATATTAAGCGTTTCTTCAAATCTGCGTTTGTTTGGAATGTTTGTTAACCGATCAATGGACAACAAGTTCTCCAACATGTCGCTTTTTTGTTTTAAATTTAAGTGCGTTTTAATACGCGCGACAACTATCGGAATATTCAGCGGCTTAATTATGTAGTCGACGCCTCCAGCTTCAAACCCTTTAATTTCATCCTCTATAGGAGAAATAAAAATAACGGGGATGTTTTGCGTGGCCTCGGCGCTTTTCAGTTTTTTACAGGTTTCGTACCCATCCACTCTTTGCAGTTGCGCGTCCAAAAGGACAAGGTCGGGAGGATTCTCCGATTTTGCGATGGATAAAACCTTTTGCCCGTCGTCGACAATAATTACTTCATAAATTTGCTCCAACGCCTCGGCAAGAATATTAGTGCTAACCGACATATCGTCTGCGACCAATATTCTTTGCTTGGTTATCTTCTTTTCCATCGAATCTTTTAACTGACCTTTTTTTACAAGCATGTTTTCTCTATTAAGCGCTTTTTATCTTATATCTTCTTTCAGATATTTCCAACATTTTCCATAAAACAATCGGAATATCCATGAGGCTACTTCCTTCTATTTCATAAACAGTAGATTGTTTTACCGCTCTGATCTCCAGCGTCCCCTGCATATCTCCAACAATTGAATCTTCGCCGTAGAACTGTCCCGGCTCTATAACGTCTATAACTTCGCCTTTTGAATAAATTTCCAGTTCCCCTTCTTTAAGCATTATTAACTCGGGTTTACTTCCTATCAAACGTTTTTCGCCGTTAGCATATTGCTTAATTTTAAACTGTTGGGAAATTTTATTGAGCACCGGATACGAAACCATCTCCCCAAACAACCAGGTATTTTGGAGGAACTCTCGATTGTCTATGGTTGTATGATAGTTTTGATATAACTTGTTTCTTTTGATAAATTTGTTGTAAAAAGCCCCTGGAATTTTAAGCGTCCTGATATAACTTTCGGCGCGAACGGTTTCCATTGAAGAACAATTCATAAGTCCAGAAAGTTCGCCTACTAAAGAGCCGGTAGAGATCATCCGTTGTCGGCCTGTCTTGGAATGAATTGTTTCTACCATTCCGGTCAATATTAAATAGATAAAGGATGTCGTCTCTCCCGCTTTAATCAATATGGTTCCGGCGTTAAACGACTCGACTTGAAAATTTAACATCATTCTCAAATCTTCGGCGGGCGCGTCTGGGAAATAGTCGCGCATCAACTGAGCGGCTATACGCATTGTATAATCTTGATTACTTGAAATTAAAACGTCCACCATACCAAACGGCGCGCTCGATCCGATTTCTTTTTCTTGTACAGTAAGCTTTTCCGCCTTATGAGACAGAACAATTTTTTTGGAATTATCTTCTAAGAAATCCTCGGCGTTTCCATGGATCAACCCGCCGCCCACATCGATTTTTTTAATATCGGCAGGCTCTAGATATTCTCCTTTGACTTGCTCGTAAAAAGGTGGAGAAATACCCGGCTCGGAACTATCTTCCGTCACCATATCTTTAAGAATGTCCAGTCCTGCTATGTCTGCTAAGTGCGCGTAAGTGCAATATCCCTTTTCCCAAAGCGTTCTGAAAGTATAAATATTTGTTTCCACGGGATGCGGCGATAATGTCGGCTTAACCTCCAGTCCCTCTACATTATTCCAAACGTCGAACTCTAAGTCGCAAATCTCAAAATAATTATCCAGTCGATCTTTTTCCCAATTAAACAAAGCAGATAATTTTTTAGTCACCGAAGCCCTTACCAAAGACGTGGAGTAAAACTTAATTCTATGATCGGCTCGTAAAAGAGTCGGTAATCCCGCGAAATGGTCGTCATGTCCATGCGTTTGAAAAATACCTTCAATTTCATTTACGCCAATTCCTAACGCCGTCAGACTTGTCAAAATATTTGGCCCTGCGTCAATTAAATAAATTTTTTCTTGAAAAACTAAAACGCTGGACATACAAGGTCGATTGATATCCCAGCCATCGCCGTCCCCCGAATGAATGACTGAAAAATATTCCGGTTTAATTTGATAAAACCCTAACTCATAAGCCGGTTCATATTCCTTATCCAGGGACAACGTTAGATCGACAGATACCGATTCTCCTTTATAACTAAATTCATAGCGGTTAAAACCATTTCGCTTAATTGAAACCCCATCTCTTATCTCGACAGACTCATGCGACACTAACTTTGAATCGAGGAGTTCTTTTGTTTGACGAATATTACCGAAGGCAAACTTCAGCTTAAGCCGCATCATCTCTTCCGCCGTCTGTTCGTCTACCCCCGCCTCCATGATTTCTTCTTTGGAAGTTAAACCATAGTTCCCTCTATAGATGTATTCCATCTGGGCGTTAACTTGTTTTTCTTCGCCTATCAGGATTGGTTTAAGACCCGTGTTGTTTGGATGACCCGGTATAGCCATTCCTTGCAGATACAACATCTGCAAAACGGGGAATTCCGCCAAATTCGAAAAGCGTCCTTTTTGAACGAGGATATCGGATAACAAAATAGCATTCGGACCCGACTGGTAGATTTGGGAACCTTTTTCTATATTCTTTATAAGCCCTTTTTTGATCAGATGTTTTACGATATCTTCCGGACAACCGCATAGACAATAAAAGTCCACTTCTTTTATAGCGATCCAAAAGACACCGGAAATAATTTTTATTTTTTCTATTTGGGCCATAGATTTAGTCGATAAGTCTGTAAATATAACAAATCTCCGAAAATGGGAGTCCGGCGCATTTTATACAAAATCAAATATTTTTTAGGATTTTATAAAGTAAATAGTATCGAAATAACGACATAGAGTCAATTTGAAAATGAAAATCAAAGGTTTAGGGCGAATCAGAAAAACTGAATTAAGTTGATTAACGGGACTTTTTTCCGTCAGAAAAAGAAATATTCGAACTTATTCTATGGATATCGACTTAATCTAAGGCTTTTTAACAATGCAAAGAGTGCCCAAAAACTTCTTATCGGTGCCTTTTTCTAAAATCACATTATTTGGTAAATTCCAAATCCCAAAAGCGTCGATAACGAATGAACAAACAGGGCTTTTGTCTGTCGACGAAGAGGCGTTATTGACCAAGAAATCTACCTTTTTACCCAATGTGGCCCTATCTCCAAACCTTTTAGTGGCAATTTGAAACCAATCAGGAGAATCCTGCTTAAAATCGATTAAATCTCCAAGCGACTTCTCCATGATCTCATCTTTATCAAAACCCAACGAGGAATGAAACTTATGGTTTGAATGCAAAACTCTGCCTTCCGAATTCAATCGAAATATGCCATCCGACGATTTTTCAAGCATGAGGCGAAACTGATTATTGCTTTCATTGATTACTGTATTTTGCTCGTCCAACTTTTTATTTAGCTTTTCCCGTTCCTGCGTTAATTTTCGAATTTTTAGATGGGCGGTGATGCGACTAAGTACCTCCTCGCTATTGAAAGACTTCGTGACATAATCTACCCCGCCTAGATGAAACCCTCTTAAAATATCTTCCGAACCAGATTTTGCCGTCAGAAAAATGACCGGAATATCTTTTGTCAAAGGATTACTTTTAATCTGCTTGCAAGTTTCAAAACCATCCATACCTTGCATAACAATATCCAGTAAAATTATATCTGGAGTTTCATTTTCTAAAAACTTAAGAGCCGCTTCTCCCGATACTTCCGTAAAAACTTTAAACCCGTCTTCTTCTATCATTTTAGAAAGAAGCTCAAAGTTTGTTGGAACATCGTCCACAAGCAAAACTTTCATATTCTTTAATGAAATTGAATCTTCCATTTCCTGCCGCCTTTTTTAAACTGCAATCGCTCGTTTCATATTATGCTGTCGAAAAATAACTAAAGGGAATCTCTAAAATTTCAAAATTGCCAAGAGCCTAGCCCTTAAAACCAAGGGCTTAGCAATAGCAAACCAGTATAAATATTAATTATTTAGAGGATCTTTGAAATGTTTACAAAATTTCGGTTAATTTTAGTAAAAATACTTAAAGCGCTATGTCACAATTGAGAAAACTTTTTCATAGTATTAGTTCGATATAATATGGTCCCCAACCAAAAGCCTCAAAACCGTTTATTTATCTCAATCTTCCTCCTTCTATTAGTATTAGATTTAAGCCGCTCCATATACGCCCGCCTTGGATATTCCACCCCAAATGAAAATTGGGAACCAAAACAATATCAAAACGTTCAGTGGCCGCCAAACCGGAATCTGCCCAATAACCTGGAATTGGGCGAGAAAGTATTTCTAGAAAGATGCGCGGTTTGCCACGGACCCGATGGCCGCGGCAACGGCCCCGCAGCGCCTTCCATGATTCCTCGTCCGCGAGATTTCACAAAAGGGATATTCAAATATAAATCGACCGAACCAGGGACGCCGCCAACCGACGAAGATTTGATCGATACAATTTCCAACGGGTTGAACGCTAGCGGCATGCCTTATTGGAAAGATCTTTTGAGCGATAAGGAAATCCTGGCTGTCGTGAACTTCATAAAAAGTCTGTCTCCCATTTTTAAGCGCTCAAAACCTTTGGTCGTTCAAATTCCAACATCGTATAAATTCGACCCAACCGGTATTAAAAGAGGAAAAAAGTTATATCAAACCGAAAGATGCGCAAACTGTCATGGACCCAATGGAAAAGGCGGCATGAAGTTGAAAGATTTAAATGGACACGCCGTTATCTCCAGAGACCTAACGGCGCCATGGACTTTTAGAGGAGGAAGTTCTCTTCAACAAGTTTGGTTACGGATAACAACCGGATTGCCACCAAGCCCCATGCCGTCTTTCGCTAAAACGCTTACCGATCAAGAACGCTGGGATATTGCCAACTATGTTCAATCCCTTTATAGAACGCCTCCTTGGCAAGCTGGAGGTAAATTTGAAGGTCCAGGTTTTCAAGCCGACCTTACAAAGAGAGGCGAATACCTTGTTCACGCGGAAATGTGCGGCCTCTGCCACACTCAGGTCAATTCAACGGGAATTTATCGCGGCGACGATTTTTACCTGGCCGGAGGTATGCGGGTCGAAGCTTATCCCTATGGAGTTTTTGTGTCTCGCAACCTAACTTCCGACCCTGAAACGGGTTTGGGAAATAGAAGCGTCGAAGAAATCGCCAAAGATATTCGCACCGGAAGAACGCCGCAAAAAATTCTCAACATTTGGGGAATGCCCTGGATGTACCTTCACGGGCTTAGCGATCAAGACGCAACGGCAATCGCTTCTTACTTATAGGAATCTCTAAAAACAGGTTAAAAAGTTTAAAAAAAGGTTATATTA
>JAYOZP010000107.1:0-8835 GCA_038154245.1 Nitrospinales bacterium
CAGACTTTTTATTACTAACACGTTTAGAGGTTGACCGTCTGTTTCATATTATCTGTTCTAACTTTAAATAATAAAATTTACGTTATTAACGGCTTATCTGAGGACGTATGGTCATATGATGGAACAACTTGGGAAGAAGAAACTGACGATACTCCTTTCGCTGGCGGCTACAGGTATTTTCCAGCCGCTATCGTATACGACAATAAAATGTGGATTTTCGGTGGTAATGACGGGAATAACGGCGTTTTTGATGAAGTATATAGCAGTACTGATGGAGCCATTTGGACAGAAGTAACGAGCGCACCTGGCTGGTCAGCAAGATCACATCAACAAGCGGAAGTATTTTTAAATAAGATTTTTGTCATGGGCGGTTTTCTCGGATCTCCTGGATATCAAAATACAAATGAAGTGTGGGCAACGAAAGAATAGCTTACAAGTCTTTAACTGTAACGCCTCCTAATCTTTTTTAGGAGGCGTTATTTTTTTTATCAATATTATTAGATTTAATTTAATAAAATCTTTATCTAAAAACTTCCACTCATAAAAAACGCAAATTTACTTTCATAAACTCATTTATATTTAATTTTAAAAAATAAAATAATTCCAGCCAGTATTAGTGTTATAAAATTGGTTAAAATTATTGGCCATGCGCCAATTTTAAGACCATAAGCCAGCCAACATAAAACGCCAAAACTAAAAGCGCTCCACATTCCTAAAGAAAGATCTTGAGTCGACTTTGATTTCCAGGTTTTTAAAACTTGCGGTACAAAAGCGGAAGTTGTTAAACAACCCGCTAAAAATCCTAATAAGTCTGTATAATTCATTTGCACCTATTTAAAATATCTTTTTATCGATGAACGCTTTAAAATTTAAGCCTAGAGATTACATCAAAACGATTCAATTATATTTAGAAACTTTCAAATAATTTTAACTCCTCAAAATTTATTTCCAGTAAATGACCGATCTTCTTGCCGCTAGATTACAAATGGCCTTTTCTTTGGGCTTTCATATTATTTTTGCCTGTATAGGAATGGTCATGCCATTTCTTATGGCGACGGCTCATTGGTATTGGCTTAAAACCCGCGACAAAGTTTATCTTGGATTGACTAAATCTTGGATGCGAGGCGTCGCTATATTTTTTGCAATTGGAGCGGTTTCGGGCACAACTTTGGCGTTTGAATTAGGATTACTCTTTCCAAAATTTATGGAACACGCTGGGCCGATAATAGGAATCGCTTTCGCCTGGGAAGGTATCTTCTTTTTCCTTGAAGCGATAGCGCTCGGATTCTTTATCTATGGGTGGAATCGTATAAATAGATGGGCGCATTGGGTTTCAGGATTGATAGTTGGTATTTCGGGAGTATTTTCTGGACTTTTTGTAATTTGCGCTAACGGCTGGATGAATCATCCAACAGGCTTCGATTAAGTTAATGGCAAGGCTGAAAATATTGACTCGCTAGCGGCAATGTTAAATCCCGTGGCCATTCAACAAGGCATCCACATGACGATAGCGGCTTTTATCTCCATTGGTTTTTTTGTCGCCGGTATCCACGCCGTTTTAATACTTAAAGAAAAAAATAACGCTCTTCATAAAGCCGCTTTTAAAATAGCTTTAACTTTTGGCGCTGTCGCTGTGCTAATCCAACCCATTAGCGGCGATTTAATTTCTAAACAAGTGGCTCACTTTCAACCCGCTAAGTTTGCCGCTATGGAATCGTTATTTAAAACCACAAAGGGAGCGCCCTTGCTTATTGGAGGAATTCCGCTTGAAGATTCAGAAGAAGTTATACTTGGAATTCACATCCCAAAAGCTTTAAGCTTTTTAGCCTTTGGCGATTTTGACGCTGAAGTAAAAGGTCTAGACGCTTTTCCGCTCGACGAGAGACCGCCAGTTCTTATGGTCCATTTAGCTTTTCAAGTTATGGTGGGAATTGGCTTTTTTCTTGGCGGAATTGGACTAATCGCAGCCTATATTGCTTACAAAAATAAAGATTGGCTCTACAATCCAATTTTTTTAGCTTTAATAATTATTTCTGCTCCTCTAGGGTTTATTGCTTTAGAGGCTGGTTGGATCGTTACGGAAGTGGGACGACAACCGTGGATTATTTATAAAATTCTAAAAGTTTCAGAAACGGTTACTCCAATGCCGGGTCTAACCGTTCCTTTAATAATATTTACTTTCATTTATATATTTCTGTCCGCTTTTTCAATTTGGCTATTGGATCGACAAATTAAAGCAGTAAGAGGTTTTAAAGCTTAATAAAACCTCTAAAAATTGATATTTATACTAGTTTGCTAGCCTAGTCCTTGGTTTTCAGAGCCAAGGCTCTTGGCAATTCTGAACTTTCGAAGGTTCCTTTAAATATGGAAGATAATTTATTAGTAATTTTAGCGACTTGTTTTTTAGGCGGATCGCTTTTGCTTTATCTCTTATTAGGAGGAGCCGATTTTGGCGCGGGTATTATTGAGTTATTTGCTAGTGAAGAAAACCTCAAAAAACACCAAAAAACAGTAAACAAAGCTATGGGGCCTGTATGGGAAGTGAATCACATATGGCTCATTATTGCCCTGGTAATCACCTTTAACGCATTCCCAAAAGCGTTCGCCCAAATTTCTATAACATTCCATATCCCATTAACCTTTTTGCTAATAGGTATTATTCTAAGAGGTTGCGCTTTTGCTTTTAGAAATTACGACGCTTATAAAGATAAAACACAAACCCTATACTCGTTAACTTTTGCCGCAGCTAGTCTCTTATCCTCAATGAGTATTGGTTTAATCATTGGAGGGCTTATTAACGGAGAAATAGTGCAAAAACCGGATAGCTTCTACCAAGGATTTATCGCTCCTTGGTTTAACATCTTTTCATTTTTAATGGGAGGTTTTGTTTGTTCTTGTTTTCTTTATATTGCAACCGTTTATATCGTTGGAGAAACCAATAAGCAAAAAGCTAAATCAGAATTTATTGAAAAAGTAGGATATGTTTTTATTTTAATGGTTGGAATGGGTACCTTCGTTTTTTCAGTAGGAATTTATAAGAATAACCCTTTATTTTTTAAATTACTCAGTAATCCTATGAGTTTAAGTCTAATTGGAGGAGGTTTTTTATTATATATTCCGATTAGGCTTTTCTTAGTTCGAAAGGTTCAATTATTGCCTCGCCTTTTGGTTGGAGTTCAAATGAGTTTTATCTGTCTCGCATGGGCGATAATCCAATTCCCATATATCATTCCAGTTTCTTTAAACTCCGACTTTCAAGGACTGAACCTTTTTGAAGCTGCCGCTGGGCAAAATACTTTAGCTAATTTATTAATCGCCCTGACGGTCGGAGCTATTTTAATTATGCCTTCTATTTTCTTTTTATTTAGGAAATTAAAACTTATTTAACGCTTCTCAAGTATTATCATCGAAACTTTTATCTTTTAAACTTCTCCAACGATTCCGCAAGTTCCGTAATTTTACTTTCTAGATGGTTTACATATAATTTTAGTTTTTCTTCGATTTGTTGCGCAGATTTAATTTTAGCTTGTAGCTGATCGGACAACTGAGAATAACTATTGGAGCTTTCGTAGGCCATACTTTCTAAAGTTGCATTAACGCCTCTCAATTCAGTCATCGCTTTTTTTAGTCGTAATTGCGTGTTTACTCTAGCAATTACTTCTTCCTGACGGAATGGTTTTGTTATGTAATCCAATGCTCCTAACTGAAAACCTTTTACGATGGAATCCGTTTCAGAAACCGCGGTGATGAAAATAATGGGAATGTTTTTTGTTCTCTCGTTTTCTATAATTTTTTCACAAACTTCAAAGCCATCCATGCCTGGCATCATAATATCTAGGAGAATTATATCGGGGATATTGTTTTCTAAAAAATTCAAAGCTCCAAGGCCAGAAGAAGATATAAAAATTTTATGCCCGATAGGCTCTAGCGTTTTGTGCAAAACGCCAATATTTGCCGGCGTATCATCTACAATTAAAATATTTCCCACAATGTGACGATCGTTTTTTTCAGTCATAAAGTTGTCGCTTTGTATAAATCTTTTTTTGAACTTTTTTAGATTGTACTACGTTTTTCGATTTACTAGTTTCGAATTATATCCCTAAAATCTATACTAGTTTTTAAGGGGGCCTCTAATAATTAACATTTATACTGGTTTGCTATCGCCTAGCCCCTGTTTTCAATGGCTAGGCTCCTGGCAATTTTGAATTTTTAGAGATTCCCTTAATTTATAAAATCTAAAACGCAAAAAAAAACCCGCGCCATCAAGGCGCGGGCTATATCTATAAAACTTAAAACAAGTTTAATTCAGTTAAATCCCTAAACTATTGATCGTGTCTTCCAACGACATTGCGACACAAGTGAAAATGGGGAGATCATTTTCTACAAAACGACTTCCCTCAGTTTCTCTTAGTTCTTGTACCAAGTCTAAAAAGTCATCAGGGTAATCGCACTCAAAAGCTACAACAAACTCATGATCGTCAATACCAAAAGAATAGCTTGTGTTTAATTTTACCGAAGGATATTTATTGCCGACAAAAATATGCTCGTCCATAATTCCTTGCCGTGTATGTTTCGTCAATAAATACCATTCTCGTTTTTTGGTAAATGGGTAAATAAATAAATATTTTGCTTTACCAGGGATTATGTGGGTTCTGTCTTCCTCATGCTCTGGATTAAGAACGTCGAGATACATGGAACGTTTAGTCATTGAAAGATAATGATGAGTTTGAATCAAATATTTACCTAATCCCGTTTTATAAAGAGCTGTTGTCATTTTTTGGAACATTTCTAATTCATAAGAAATTCTCCACAACATGATATCTGTATCGGAACGGATACCTACCATGCTATAGCTCAATAGGATCATGTCATTATTGTCGTCATAATCTTCTAAAACATCCAGGTACTCTCTTTTGGCTTTATCTTGTTCCTCTTTAGGTAATCTTCTGAAAGCAGGATCTAGCTTATAAAAAGCAAAGTTTACATACTGTCTTTTTACTGGTTTTTGATCGGTAGCTGCCGAGGCGGTTTGTTCTTGTTGTTTCTGTTCTTCTCTTCTTTGCCTTATAGCCGCGCCTTCTCTCTCCTGCCTAGCTCGCGAAACAACATCATCATCAATTACGGCTACACCTTTATCTTTGGCGTATTGTTCAATCCCCCTAACAACTCCTTTTCTTACAAAAAAGGGTACATTTTTCATTCTGGCGATGGCATCGTCTGTCCAATCCATCTCCGTAGGGGGCATAGATTCTTCAAGTTCTTTTTCGTCGATACTCATATCTATCGCTTACCTAAATGGGTTGATAAAAGATTCTCCATTATATCCAATTGTCCTGGAATATCAATGTCCTTTCGAAAATTAAGGACTAAATTGCTAAAATTAAAGAAATAATCTTATTTTAGGAAGTTGAATTTTACGTTATGATTAAATTAGCAATTTGTTGAATAATTAGGGCAAATTGCTAATTTCTTAAAATAAAAGAGCTTTAAAGGATTAAGAATGAAACCTATAAGATTCAAAGCGTTTATTTTAATTTTCCTTTTGTTTTTTTGGGCGTCGCCTGCCTGGGCCGATGTTGAAGCAAAAAACCTTAAAATTGATGTTATCCGTCAGTTCAATTTTCTTGTCGAAAAAGTAAATAACAGATTCACTTACACGCCTGAACTTTCCCAAATAGCGGCAAAAATACAAGAAAACCTATATTTTTTGCGAGATCAATTAACTTCATCAATAAGAGCCGAGGACTTTGATCGGATCGAGGAACGCCTTTTACGAGCTATAGATGATTGGGAAAATGTGGATCTTCTTTCAGCCAGCGTTAATTTGCAAAAGGCTCGCAATTTACTTAATACCTTTGCTTTTTAAAAGTTTAATTCTGGTTGAATGATTTAAACTACAAATTGAGCTTTTTCCCCCACTCGAATGGATCTTGATACCAATCGTTTAACATTTCTTTTTGCTTTTCTGTAATAAGATTATTCGATATTGAATGCTCGACTAAATCGGGAAATGTTAATAGCGTATGCAGTTTACAATTATTATTTTCAAACTCTTTCCCGGCTTTTTCTAGACCATAGGTAAAAATAGCCAAACAATTGTCTGCCTGCATGCCCTCTTCTCTTAAAGCTTTAATCGCTTTTAAAGCGCTACCGCCTGTTGAAATCAAATCCTCAACTAAAATGGCATGTTCGCCTTTCAGTATTGGTCCTTCTATCATTTTTTTCCTTCCATGTCCTTTAGGCTCCGATCTTACGTAAGACATAGGCAGTTTCAACGCGTTTGCAAGAGTTGTCGCATGAGGAATTCCCGCAGTGGCAGTTCCGGCGACTAAATCGGCGGAAATTTGATTCGTTTTTATAATTTCACAAAACCCCTGGCCTACAAGATTTCTATATTCTTCTTTACCGAGTAATAATCTGTTATCAGTATAAATTGGCATAATTGTCCCAGAAGCCCATGTAAATGGGTTTTCTGGAGAAAGTTTAACGGCTCCAATATCAATCATAATTTGAGCTAATTGCCTGGAAATAGTCTTTAAATCTGTCATTCTAAAAATTTCGATGTAAAAGTTGGTCGTCTTTTTTATCGCCAAAATCTCCGATCCCTTTTAGGTTAAACCGGAACATAAATCGGGTATCGTCTTGGCTGACGCCTCCGTTAATATTTTTACGTTGAATAAAATCTAAACCAATTCCCCAGCAATTACAGGCATTTTCATAAGCTAAGCTAAAGTCGTTTTCTAAAAACTCTTCTCTTTCTTCGTCGTATCGAGCGCTGTATTGCATTCGCCATCCGTCTAAGAATGAATAATCGACGGTTCCTAACAAAAATGTCGTTGAGTTTTTAGTATATCTTCTTTCAGCCATTAGGGTTAAACCGTCGGTTGGTTTAATACCCGCTAAAATGTTAAACGTTTTAAATTCGTCGTCGTAAATATTGTAAGTACTATCAAAGTTTAATAATAAAGGTTCAATTAACCTACTATCTAAGTCAAACCGTATTTCGGAAAAAGGTCTGGAATCTACACCTGCAGGCGTATCATTTTCTCTTAGGTCATAGGACTGCAATACTTCAAATCGCAATAATTGCGTCGTTTTTGTACCTCCGTCTTTTTTGCGAGATTTCTTTAATATTCTTTGATTAAGTGAATAAGTAAGACGGTTTACAGGGTTAACAGAGTCAATTTCATCAAATCTTTTTATTTTATTTAGGTCGTCTTCGTCGATATCCGGAATGTAGTCATAAACAAAACGCGGTTCTAAGATATGGTTGAGTTTCGTTCCATTTTTGTCTTGATCTCCAAAAACTTTATTTATTTTTGGTCCTTCAACAACTAGGTTGACATCGAATAACTCTCTTGAAAAGGAGTCAAACTCGTTATTGCTTGAGTCAAAGCCTTTACTGTAATAGGTAAACCGCGCTCCAATTTGTGGCGTTACGTTCAACCAATTAGTGGGTCGAAAGGGAATCGATATTTGTGGATGAATATCCGCTCTATGAATTGTTTCATCCTGGTCCGTAGTTATAGAAGGGTTTAAGTCGGTCAAAAAACCTGTATAAGAAACGTCTTGATTAAAATAAATTGGAGTGTTGCCAAGCTTGGTTCGTTGCACTTTGTGAGTTACTTTTGGCAATAAACCAAATGTATCGTCAACGGTGTCTTGTGTGCTTCTTCTTAAGCGAGTCAAAATATCAAGCGTGCTATTAGACCAACTTTTTGTGAGTAAAGCGAAGGAGTCTGTACTGCGTCTTGTTCGCTGATTTGTGTCGTTTGTAAATGTTTTATTAAAGTTGTCGTCGCCAATTAAATCTAGCTTTGCGTCCAAATGAAATCCCTTTGGCAAATCCTGTTTGTGAGTCATATCAAACTTCCAGAAGGTATTGCCTGTACTTCTATCGTCTAAAAACTGCCCTCTCATTTCCCCAATAGTTGTTTTGCTAGGAGTGTACCGGTATTCAAAACCAGGACGTACTCCGCGCTTTTCCAAATAATCTAAGGAAAACGTCGCATCGGAATGTTTATCGATCGCCCAAAAATAACTATTATTGACAAAAAAACCATCCAAATTACTAGAACCGGCATCGGGTACTAAAAAGCCACTCTTTCTACTGTTATCTAAAGGGAAATAACCTATTGGAAGGTAAGCTACAGGAACATCTTTAATTTTAAATGTCGCTCCTTTGAAAATTGCGCGATCGCCAGGAATAACATCCATATAATCCACTTCAAACATCCAGGCTGGTAAAGCTCCCTTACACGTCGTCAAGGATGCTTCTTGAACTGCTTATCTGAGACCTTCATTATCTCCTTTCCCTTTACACGATAATCTTTTATGATTTCACCGGAAGCGTTGTAAATTTTTCCGGTTTTTCCTTTTAAATTAAACCTAGCTCTCTCTGCAGTTAAACGGGAACCGGCATCTACCAAAAGAACATTGCCAATGGCTTCCCCTCTTCCAGTTTCTATATTAATTTTGATCCTATCCGCTCGAACCGCTTTTTGACCATATCGGACTATTACCCGGCCTTTTGCGTAAACCAAGTTTTTTGCCGTATCTTGTTTAACTTGATCTGCCGAAACTTCTATTGGTAGCTCTTCACTAGTATTTTTACGAGCTTTAGTTTTTTTGGAAGAAGCTTTTTTGCCCATAGGCGACTTTTGGGCATGGACTTGCCCAATAAAAGTCAGTGACAAAAGACAAAAAAACAATATGTTAGCTATTTTTTTCATTATTTAAAAACAGCTTCGCTTCCGCAATAGTGTACAAAGACCCAGTAATACAAATTAAATCTTCCGGGTTTGCCAATTTTTTGGCTATTTCCACAGAATATGG
>JAYOZP010000107.1:8845-15634 GCA_038154245.1 Nitrospinales bacterium
GTTTTTGCGATTTTGATAGTACTTTTTTTAATTCTTTTGGGTCTGCGCTTCTTTTAATATTTGGTTTTGTTAAAATTATTTTGTCTGCGATTTCTGATAAAATAAGTCCTATTTTTTCAATATCTTTATCCTCCATCACTCCTAATACCAAAATGCACTTTTTATATTGAAAATGCTCCTTAATTGCCCTAGTCAAAAACTTGACGGAATCTATGTTATGTGCTGAATCTAAAACCAAAAATGGATTTACCTCCACAACTTCTAAACGGCCTTCCCATTTGCAGCTAAAAATACCTTCAGGTATCGCTTTAACAGCAATAGGATGTCCTTTTTGTCTTAAATTCAGAATGGCTTCAATTGCTACTCCAGCGTTAAATACTTGATGAAGTCCTATTAAGTGGGTTTTGACGGCTTTAAAGTTTCCGTAGCTCGACTTAAAATCAAACGTTTGTCCTTTCCAGTTATATTCTTTTCTGACAACAAAATAGTCTTTATCTCGAAAACTTGTAGTGGCTTTTTGTTTTTTATCAAAATTACAAATAACCTCCTCTACTGTATCTTCCTGCTTTTCAGCAATCACGGTACCGTAACTTTTAATAATTGAAGCTTTTTCAAATGCAATGGATTCGATCGTATTTCCCAAGTACGCTTGATGATCCATGGAAATAGATGAAATGATTGAAATTTCAGGTTTGCACACATTTGTGCAATCGAGTCTTCCTCCTAATCCCACTTCTAATACTACCCAGTCTGGCTTTTTCATCGAAAAATATAAAAAAGCCAAGAGAGTTGCGAACTCAAAGTATGTGGTGGATAAATTTAAATCTTCAATCGCTTGCTTTAATTCGGAAACAATTGAAGCAAAATCAGCTTTAGAAATAGGATTTCGGTCTATTTGTATACGTTCGCTAAAATCTAAAAAATGAGGAGAAGTAAACATTCCAACTCGAAAACCTGAAGTCCTGAGGATACTCTCAACATAAGCGGCTATAGATCCTTTTCCATTTGTACCGGCAATATGGATAGTTGGAATCTCTAAATGAGGATCTCCAAAGTGCGCTAACACTTTTTTAATATTTTCCAGTCCTAGCTTAATCCCTTTAAATGCCAGACTGTTTAAAAAATCTATCGACGTTTGATAGTCCATTAAGCTTATTCGGTAAAAACCTTAAATCTGTAAAAAGAGGTAAATATTAAACTCTGGTTGCGCCCTTTGACCAAAGCTTGAGAAGTGATCTCTAAGAATTGAATTCTAAAAGAAAATTAAAGGCAGGTATATACGTCAAGCAATTAATATTTATTTTAAATGGTTTAGTTAACTTTAGGAAACGCAAACTCAACCAAATATTTTATTTCGAAAATCTTTTAAGTTTTTTATAAAGTTTTTATGTCTAACTTAGTATGAATTAAAAAAAACAAATGATTCATAATTTTTTTTTATCAGGTTACAATAAATCCCAATAGATCGTTTGAATAAAACGAGTTTTTCCAATAGATAAACTCAATGGATTTTGAATTAACGACATACACAATTGATCAAGTTAGTCATCTCGCAATAAATGATCAACCGCCTCCTCCCATAGAAAGCATAACACTTGCTTTTCCGCCGAACCTCGAATTATCAGAACAAAACTTCGGAATTCATATAAAAACAAACGACTTTCAGCCTGATTTTTATTCAGGAGATACAATAGTTTTTTCAAAAAAAGAATCAGAATTGGCTTTGCAAAATATATATCTTTTTATAACCAAAAACAGAAAACCCATTATCGGTGAAATTATTCATAGACCGGATTCAAAAAAAAATAGTTCTAACGAGCTTCATAAACTAAACTCAACAGAATATAGAAAAGCGCGGAGAAAAAGTTTTATGACTCCTACCCCATTACATATTCCCACAAGTCAAATTTCACCTGTGGCGGACTCCTCTCACGAGAGGATATTAATCCGCCCTGTTGGGCAAAAACAGCAATTGTCTTCAATTTTCCGGCAAAAAAGCATTTATTCATTTCCAATGGTTTTTATTCATAAAATAGAAAACTAATAAAAACCTAATGAGGATTTATTAGATCAGAATTAGAATATTCTAGAAAAAAATAAAAAAGGAGTAAAACAACTATGTCTCAAATGAAAGAAATTGTTTCTGGAATTTATCAATGGTCCACTTTTTCAGAAGAAAAAGGTTTTAATTTTAACGGACTTTTCATAATATCCGGCAACGACTCATTCATTATCGACCCTCCTGAATTTGACGATTCAATACTATCTGAGTTAAAAGATTTAACCGCTAAATATCCAACTCAGGCAATTTTACTGACAAACGTCCACCATGACCGCGCTTCCCAAAAGCTAAAATTAGAACTTGGAATCCCCATATGGATTAATCAAAGGGACGCTGAAGCGTTGGAATTTAAACCCGACAAAACATTTGAAGATAATGAAATATTGTTTGGAATTTTTCGAACGATTACTTTTAAAGATCAAAAATCACCCGGAGAGACGGGCCTGCTCCTAGAAAGTCGCAAAGCCCTCATACTAGGGGATGCATTGATTGGGAAAATACCTGGAAAGGTCAATATGTTACCGCCTGAAAAGTTTAAAGATATAGAAAAGGCTAAACAAGGATTAAAAGTTATAAATGATTATAAGTTTGAAACGCTATTACTAGGCGACGGAGAGTCAATTTTAGAAAATGCAGCGATCGTTACGAAGGATTTTATAGGAGAGTAATGGGAACTAATCTTTAATTATTTTCATAAAATTTTCAAAGGTAGTCGAACCGGTAAGTCCCCAATCTAAACAATTAAAAGAAGATTCGTCTAGGGGTATAAAGCGGATAAGTTTTATATAGTTTATTTCAGATACTGTTTTCAAAATAAAATCTGAGCTTGATTCCGAAACGAGCCTAAAGTTCTCGTTTTTTTTCTCCCATTCCCAGATATTCGATGAAACCGCAAAATAGGCGTACCTTAGCAAATCTGAATCTTTTCTTTTTGAAAGCTTTTCCGCAAAATCGTTTAATCCACCCCCTTTTAAAATCAAAGAAAACCCCAGGTAATGCCCCCACCAAAACAAAGTTCTAAATGTGAACATTTCAGTTTTTGAAAACCTTTGCGGCATATCTAAAGAAATAAAAGGAAATCCATTATGATTTTCTCCTTTAGCAATTTGCCCTTTTGTTAAATCGGTCCCTTCCGGGTAATTCCTTCCATCTTTCGCTATTTGAGCTATTAACTGATCTTTTAAACCCTCCAAGTTCTCCGTAGCCTTTTTCATAATTCCAGGTTTTCGAAGAAAAAGTTCTCTTTCTGTAATAAGTCTAATTTCTGATTCATCCCAAAAGGGATCGTCTTTAAAATAACTCAAAAGATTTTAAGTCCTTTAATGTTAATTATAACTAATTGTTTTTAAAAGTTTTATTTTATTTAAAAATGTGAATGTGTAAGTTTCTGTGTAAGTTTTAGCCGGTTTTTAGTCCCATATAAGCCCCTGAAACGCCTTCTGAGCCATTTTACCTCTTTCCTTTATCAGGGTCCTTTTTCTTTTTTTTGCCTGCTTCGTATGGAGCCACCGTCGCCCTCACAAAGCAGTGCCAAAATGATTCAATTAAAAGTAATTGTTTGTTCTTTTGCAAAGAAAACCTATTATTTCGGTCTTTTAATGGTATAATATTTATACCTACAAAATTTGTATCTCTAGAATTAAGATAAAGATAAGTCTACGTAATTATAACCTCGCCACAAAAATAAGGGCTTGTTCGAGGAAACCGGAATAACTCTGTGCCACCATATGTATCCATGGACCAGGCATTTATTTAATGCCTATCAGGAATCATCAAGTTTAGAGGTATAATCATGGATTCATCAATGTTAATGTTTTATCTTGCAGGAGCTTCAGTTTTTGGAGTTTTACTATTCGCAACAAAGGACTGCTGGCATAGGAAAATAAATATCAAGGCAGACATTTTTGAGCCCCTTCCTATAGCCACTCCCCTAGAGCCCCTGAAAATTCCTTTTAAAAAGGTTGATGTGATTTAGGCTACACATAGGTGGTTTTCCGAAAGGGCTTGGAAGAATTTCCAGGCCCTTTTTGCACTAGTTTTTAACCCGCGCATAAAATTATTAGAGTTGAACTTAGGAGTTGAATCCGCCACCAAATTGATTGCCCAAAAAATTAAACAAATAGTCAAAAAACGTCCTCGACTCCCCTGGGAGCCCATCGATTGGATAGCAAATCCCTTGGGCAGTTTTTTGGCCATTGAGGTTGCTTCCGGTGGCGTTCTCCTGTTCTTCACCTTTGCTGCATTGATTTTTTCCAATTCTCCGTGGAGCCACTATTATTTCTCGATCTGGGAAATGCCCGTCGGTATTCAAATCGGATTTCTGGATTTTACTCGTTCTCTCAGCGAATGGATTAATGACGCTTTAATGACCCTTTTCTTTTTCCTGGTCGCCTTAGAGCTCAAAAGAGAAATGATTTTGGGAGAACTTAAGAACCCTCGCATCGCAGCGTTGTCTGTTTTTGCGGCCTTGGGAGGGATGATCGTTCCTGCCACCTTCTACCTAATTTTACAATCAGGTCAGCCTGGCCAGATCGGTTGGGGGACAGTTATGGCGACCGACACCGCTTTTGTCATAGGTTGTCTGGCTCTGCTGGGATCTCGAATCCCCCAAAGTCTAAGAATATTTATGCTTTCGTTGGCGATTGTCGATGATATCGGTGCAATTCTGGTTGTAGCCATCGGCTACGGTAGTCAAATCAATTGGATAGCGATTACTTTGGCCGCTCTTGGTTTTTTTATAGTACGCGGCATGGCACTGCTTGGCATTCGCAACATTGCGATTTATTTTTTTATGGGGGGTCTCATCTGGCTTACGATAGATACGTCCGGAATCCACCCAACAGTTACTGGGGTCATTCTTGGTTTGATGACTCCTACTAGAAGATGGGTAAGCGATAAACGGTTACATGAAATCCTGGATCAGGTGGTACCACATGCCCTTGGAGGGCGCCAGGGAAGTGGAAATACTGACCAACGCAAAGAATTGCAATTGGTTGAAGCGGCAGCGCGTGAATCCCTGTCTCCCGTGGAACAACTGGAAATCATGCTTCATCCGTGGGTTGCTTTTGCCATCATGCCGTTATTTGCGTTTGCAAACGCCGGGGCGCAACTATCATTAAATAATTTTGAAGGTTCCATCACATTAGCCGTGTTTGCAGGACTGGTTCTAGGTAAACCCATTGGAATTTTGAGCTTCAGCTGGGTAGCCCTGCGCACGGGTATAGCGGTACGGCAATCAGACCTTGATTGGCGGTTATTGACAGGGGGTGGTTTGCTGGCGGGAATCGGTTTCACCATGGCACTGTTCATTGCCAATCTGGCCTTTAGCTCCGATCTGATCAATGACGCCAAAACAGGGATTTTTTTAGCTTCGATCTTATCTGCACTGGCAGGTATTGGCCTGTTAAATCGTAGGCCCCCTGGTGGAATCTATCCTGAAATACAAGCGGTCCTCAAATGAGGGTTTTTTTGGCCAAGTTGCTCTCAAATGGGACATGTCGATAAATAAAATGGATTAATAAACCCGATTTTCCTGAAACAATTTTGAGTTCAGGTTTTTTTATATCAAAAGGTAGAAATGGACCCAAAAGACGAAATTCAAAAAAAAATATTGAAAGAAACTGAAAAATGGGCGGATTACGACAAAAGAAACGAAGCCTTTCGACTCAGGCAATTGGCAAGATTTCAACCCATGCTCGATCTCCTCAAAGAACTCTGCGCATCGATTGAATCGGAATACATTAAGATAATATGCTTGGAGAGCAACGCCACTATTGAAATGGGGCTAGATACAAATTGCGAAAGCAAAATCACATGGTCAATCGAACCTGATTTCAAAAAACAGGATCTTTCGGAGGAATATTGGCCTCAAAATTTGTGGCAAAAGAAAGAACACAATGAAGAAGTGCCTGGATTCTTTGTCATAGAAAGGACGCAAGATGATGCTGAGAGGATTCTTGAGTTCAAATCTGAAAAGGACGTCATTGGCCACCTTGCAAGTGAGATTTCAAAAAGAGTCGTTTTCTATCGGCGCAACAAGCTGAATGAATGAAAATCTCAAATTAATTAATAGTGTAATTCATAATTTATGGAATATATTGGTGCGGATAGGGGGACTCGAACCCCCACGGGCTTTCGTCCAACGGATTTTCATACCAACTACGGTTTTCACCGCCGCCCTTAGGCGTTCGTGGTCTGGACTATCCCTTCACCCTATCCCGGTGGGACTTAGGTGCTGCCCGTCTAGTCTCTACACCTTCCCTTCAAAAGGGCTTGGCTCGGGATTGCCATGTGAAAGGTTTCCCCGAATTTGAGCAGTTCTGCATCCCGGGTTTCCCACAGGAGCACTCAAAGATTTAAGTCCGTTGCGTCTACCGATTCCGCCACCTCCGCGTGGCAATGTTTTGCAATCAAGTTAATACTGGCACATTACGGGTTGGACGCGGAAATGGTTGTAAACAACGGGGATATCCCCCCAGAGGAAACCATGTTCAATGCCAGGTCTCCTGCGGGACTTTTAAGAGGTATAAAGTTAAAAAGGTAGGGAAATGTAATCGTAAAGAGTATAGATCAAATTAAAAATTTTTGATCTATATGGTTAGAATGAATAGCTTTTATTACGGTCGTTGCTTAAAATGGAATAGATGAGACAAGCTTTTACAGAATTAGGCCTTTCAGATAATATGAAACAGACGGTCAACCTCTAAACGTGTTAGTAATAAAAAGTC
>JAYOZP010000108.1:0-14800 GCA_038154245.1 Nitrospinales bacterium
AAAAGCCGAATATACAATACTAGTAGAGCATTTAAAGAAAGCTTAACGCTAAAACAGTTTTTAACCTTTTTATTTGGAGCTCTAGCGGTTTTTGGCGTTGCGACTATTTTAATTTGGAATCGCTCGCTAAAAAAACAAGTTGAAACCAGAACTACTGAATTGAATGCCGCTAACTCGGCAAAAAGCATATTCCTGGCCAATATGAGCCACGAAATACGAACCCCGATGAATGCAATTTTAGGTTATGCACAAATTCTCGAACGCGACCCAAACTTGGAAGGCCAATATAAGAATTCTATTAGAAACATTCTTTCCAGCGGAAAACACCTTTTAAACCTGATTAACGAAATACTTGATTTATCAAAAATAGAAGCCGGAAAGATGGAATTAACTCCGACTAGTTTTGATTTGAATGCTATTGTGAAAGATATGTCCGCAATGTTTGAATTACGATGCGAAGAAAAACAACTCCAATGGACAAACGAAGCTATTAAAAACGAATCCATATGGGTATATGGCGATGAAACTAAGTTGCGACAAGTTCTCATAAACTTACTTGGAAATGGAGTAAAGTTTACAGATTCCGGAGAAATAAAGTTTAGATTGACGGAACAAGAAGACGAGCATTTTTTATTTGAAGCTATTGATACTGGAAAAGGAATTCCAGAGGAGGCTCAGAAATCGATATTCGAACCTTTTAAGCAAGATACAGAAGGTCGAAATAAAGGAGGAACGGGATTGGGCCTTGCGATCTCTAAGAAACAAATTGATTTAATGGGAGGAGAGCTAAAAGTGGAATCAGAATTAGAAATGGGTTCACGATTTTATTTCTCCATTAAACTTCCAGCTACTATAAAAAGACCGAGCTCAAAAGAAACAGAAAAATATAAACTAGCAACTCAAATAGTGCCGGGACAATCTGTAAATGTTTTAATTGTTGACGACGTAAAAGAAAATCGAGATGTGTTGAGGCAATTTCTAGAAAGCTTAGGACTCGTCATTTTTGAGTCAGAAAATGGATTAGAAGCTACTGAGTTTGTGCAAAAAAGTCCATTTGATCTTATTTTCATGGATATTCAAATGCCTGTGATGGATGGCATTGAGGCCACGCGAATCATACATAACGATTTAAACCTAAAAAATATCAAAATTATTGGTATCTCTGCATCTGTATACGATTACTCGCCTGATCAGTTAAAAGAAATGCAATTTGACGACTTCTTACTTAAACCATTTCAAATTGAAGAGATAATCGCTTCAATTGATAAACTAATTTCTGTCGAGTGGGAATTTCAAGAAACGAATATAACAGAAAAAAAACTAGAAACAACATCGGTAGATTTTTAAAAAACGATCATTTCTTTTGAGCTACACACTAAACTAAAAAATTCTGCTAAAGAATTTAACTTGACTGATTTTTCATCCGCTTTGGAAGAGCTGAGTCAATCTAACGACTCAGGGAAAAAACTTGCCAATCAATTTGCAAAACATCTTAAAATTTATGATTTTATTAAAATCCAAAATATTCTGAAAAAAATTAAAACTGGTTAGTTTGCTTGCGGTTACTGCACGAAAAAAGTAGTTCCTTTACCTTCTATACTTTCAAACTCGAGTTTTTCATGAAATATAGTCTTATAGATCCATTAGTTCAGACCGTTTCTGGAATTATTACCGCAAGCGTTTCTGCAGCGATTGTCCAAACCTCGTGGAATATGTTCGCAGGAATGATTCTCGGAGAAATTTTTGGAATGCTTTTTATGCTCATTTTAATGATTCCTCTAACAGCCATCTTTGGCGGATTCGAAATAATGATACCGCTTTTTTTGATAACCATGTCGTGCGGTATGGTTGGGGGCATGCTAGGTACATTTTCTCAAATTTCCATATATCAAACGGCTTTCATTGGAGCGGTAATTTCATTACTAATATATTCATATGTCGCGTGGTCCGATCATAAGCTGAAAGGACAAACTTTATATGAAAAATAAACCAAAAGGATACGATGGAGTAGCGCGGTTTTACGATTTTCTGAAAAGCGGAGATTCCAGACGTTGGAAAAAATCGCAAACAGATTTTTTCAAAAATCTTAGAGGAAAGGTATTGTATGTAGGAATTGGGACAGGTCAGGAAATAGTTAACTTTCCACCGGATTTAGACATTATTGCCATTGATATCAGCGCAAACATGCTAAACAATGCTAGACGCCGCATTGAAGAGTATCCAGGAAAAATCCAACCCATTTTGATGAATACCGAGTCATTGGGATTCAGCGACCAAACTTTTGATTCTGTCGTAACGGTGTGCGTGTTTTGTACGGTAGAAAATCCAGTTAATGGGTTTAAGGAGCTACGCCGAGTGTTAAAACCAGAAGGCAAAATATATTCTTTCGAACATGTATTAAGTCGTAATCCTATATTCGCACTTATTTTAAAATACATGAATCAGTTATCTACTCGGCTTTCGGGAACCCGTTTAGATCGAGATACGGGAAATAATATACAAAAAGCTGGACTAAAAATTGAATCTGAAATTAACATCTATCAAGACATCGTTAAGGCGTTCGTTTCTTATTAGCGATAATAAAATAATTTTGAACTAATTTTTGACTTGCCAATTTTGTACCCAGCTCTTTTGCTTTTTCTTGGTTCGAAAAACTACCAACGCGAATTTTGTACCAATAGCCTCCTCCTCTTCTAGCAGTCTTTACAATATATAACCCATCAACTCCTTTCTTTTTTAATTTGGCAATCATTTTATTCGCTTGCTTCTTCCGAGTAGTAGCCGCTATTTGTAAAGTATATTCAACTTGGTTTTGTTTTTGGGGCCTAGCATCTAAGCTAGGTTCGGCAACCTTCTTCGGAAGAACTATAGGAGCGATGGGCTTTGGATTTTTTTGAATCTGAAAAAATATGACCCCACTAAGAATCAAAACAAACAAAGTCGAAAGTTTTGCCCATAATCCTAAACGTCCAAACTGAATGAGTAAATCAATCCCCTTCAATAAAACTTTCTTAGTTCCCTTTTTTAAAAGCAAAGTCAAAAACCGAATTCCATCTTTTATTTGACTCCACTCAGAACGCACCACTCCAAATTTAAACTGTAATCTTTTTAAAGTTTCAAGATCCTCATCGCCAAATAATTTAACCTTCTTCCATCTGTCGTCAACCTTGTTATTCAAAACTTGCTTTGTCAGTTCTTCTTTTTCTTTTTCCGTCAGTTCTTCAAATACAAGTCCACACTGGGCGTGCAAATCAGGGTCAACCGATTCCCAATGACCTTCGCAATAACTTTTCCCAAGGGTCGACTTAATTGGTTCTGCCGAAGAACCTGCATAGGGCAAAGATTTAATAAAAAACCTAAGAGCATACTCATCAGTTCGATTCTTCCCCAAAAGACGCGGAAGCACAAAACGAACCACTTCGGCAGAGTTTTCTAATCCACTTTCAACGGCTCTTATAAATACAGGTTCTGTTTTTTGATTAAATCGATTCTGACTCATAAAAACATCGGCCAAATGAGACGCAATATTTTTATCTTCTACTTTTCCTGTCTTGAACATCAGTAATAATAAATCTATTTCTTCCGACGGCAATTGGCTTTGTCTTTTTAAAGCCGCTAGAATCGGCAAGCGGAATCGAGAGTCTTTAGGATCTTGCAAATAAGCTTTCAAATAAACTTGAAGAGCTTTATGGTCGTCTTTTCCCATTGAGTGAAGAAAATCTGCATATTCCTTAATTACATCGTCTCGCAAATCTCTTCCCATTCCGGGAAGAAAAAATGAGGATTGAGTAAAGTTTATTAATCGTTCAAATTGAACGATCACCTCCATTTCATCTTCATTTGTATCAATATCTCTAAGCTCTTTTAACGCCTTTTCGAACCGTCGCTCACCCCACAACCCATAAACAACAAAACCAAAAAACAAAAATATCGCCGACAACACCCAATGTAAAACGTCATCGTCGACTCGACCTGCTGTAGAAGCAACCTCATGGAAGAAATAGAGGATTATGAACCCCAAAACCCCCATCAAAAATATACTTATCCCAATTCGGACAAGAAAATATTTAATCGTTTGATAAGTCATAAATCGCTTTGATCGTTTTTAGGAGCTGTTTCACTTTCTGGCGCTATCTCTTTCTGTAATACTTCTTCTTCCAACAAAACTTCTTTATTTAACTCTATTTCCGGCTTTGGAAACTCTACTTCTTCAGGCACCGCAATTTGGATAGAATTGGCGCCAGGCTTATCGGTCGGCAATCCCGTTTGGTAATCTACAGAAACAAACTTTATTCCTTCCGGCACTGGGAATTGTTTTTTTTCTTTACCTTCCAAAGCTTTTTCCATAAAAAATGTCCATATAGGGGCCGCTCCGCGACCACCCGTCATCTCTCTACCGCGAATGTCGGTCATTGGTTCATTATTATCCTTCCCGACCCATACTGCAGTAGATAACTCTTTAGTGAATCCAATAAACCAAGCGTCTTTCCCGTCGTTAGTAGTTCCCGTTTTACCTCCCGCTGGTCGGTCAAATCCCATTCTTTTCACACTTCGACCTGTGCCTCCTTCAATAACCCCTTTCATCATATCCACTAAGGGATAAATTTTCTTGGGGGAATATTTTTGAACGCTTCTGAAGAAACGTTCATGGAGTCGGTGCCCATTAAAATCTTCGATTTTCTTAATAAAGTAGGGCTCGTTCCAAAGTCCTAAGTTAGCTAAGACTGTATAAGCGGATGCCATTTCTAGTGGAGAAACGCCAGACGTGCCAAGAGCCAATGACAAGTTATTACCAAGAGGACTCATGATCCCAAATCTTCTTGCCGTCTCAATAACTTTCTCCGGTTTGACCTGCCAAACTAATTGAGCGGAAACCAAATTTACGGAATGCATGAGCGCTTTTTTCAAAATAATGTTGCCCATGTATTTATTACCAAAATTAGCGGGCGACCATGACTGCCCTCCAGGCAAATCAAACGTTACAGGCTCGTCTACGACAACAGCGCCTGGATGGTAGCCTAGAGTTTCCATACCCGTTAAATACACAAACGGCTTAAAAGACGAACCAGGCATACGGTTATTCGACACAGCGCGGTTAAACTGACTATACGAATAGTTTCTACCGCCTAACATGACTCGAACCGCACCCGTTTGATTTTCAACCGCAACTAAAGCCGACTGCAAAGGCTCCCTTTCCTCTTCATCTACCGGCATACTTTTTTCTAGGAACTTTAGATGGTTGTTAACCGCCTCATGAGCATATTTTTGCCATCGGGTATTTAAAGTGGTAAAAATCTTCAGACCGCCAAAATAAACAAACTCTTTTCCATAATCTTTTTCTAACTTATCCAAAATAAAATCGACAAAATATAAGTTTGGATCGGAACGCTCATCAGGAGTCGTCAAATTTAAGCTAGAATTAAACGCTTTCATTTTTTCATTTGAAGTTATATATCCTTCAGAAACCATCCTATCCAAAATGTAGAGGGCGCGTTTTTGGGATCTTTCATAATTTGAAAAAGGATTTGCCTGATTAGGCGCATGAGGGATACCAGCCAAAGTAGCCGATTGCAGCAAGGTTAGATCTTTAGCGCGAATGCCAAAATAAACTTTACTGGCATCTTCAACTCCATAAGCTCCATTGCCAAAATAAATCTGATTACAATAAGCCTCAAGAATTTCTTTCTTACTAAAAGAGGATTCCATCTGCAAAGCGATCAAAAGCTCTTTCACTTTCCTTAGCCAGTTCCTCTCAAATGAAAAAAATAAATTTTTAGCCAATTGTTGACTTATAGTGCTGCCGCCTTGGATAACGCGTCCTTTTTTAATATTAATATATAAAGCGCGGGCTAAAGATTTATGAGCGACGCCTTTATGTTCATAAAATCGCGCGTCTTCAACGGAAACAATAGCGTTCAAAAAGTGAGGAGAGATTTCTTGGATTCCAACTGGATTGCGACGTCCAAGGACTTTGATTAGATTTCCATCGGACGAGTAAATCTCTGTAGGTAGGCTTAAGTTTAGAAAGCTAAGCTTTTGGGGAAGTCTTGGAATATCGTTTTGAACATTAACGTAAACAAGAAGCGAAAGAATGATCCCTAGAAGGATTAAACTATAAACAAAGAAAAATATTCTTTTAAAAAATTGGAGGATCAATGTGGCTCTTCAAAAGGCTAGATAAAATAAGAAGCTAACAATATTGTATTGATCGGAAGTGAAATTTTAAAGTTAATTTTTTAAAAAAGTTTCTCCCTAAATATATTCAAAAGAATATCTAAAAATTGAAGTTTTCATCAATTCGCTATCGATAAAACAACGAAAGGTTACTAGAAGGGTTGAATGGCCAAATTTTGATTCATTTTCTAAAAAATAAATCAACAACCGCCAGAGTTATCGCCCAGTCTTTTAAAGAAACGGCTAACAAACTGGCTGTTCTGACTTTGTGTAAACTCCGAAAATTGTTGTGAGGTAACCGGCGTTAAAATGGTAACAGCGGCATTTGTAGAGCCCCCAGAAATGGTACCCCCTACCCCGCTGGAAGAACCGCCGCTGGAAGAACCGCCGCTGGAAGAGCTTGACGTAGACCTTTCAGTAGTGGTTAAAGTACCTCCATTTGTTGTTATTGTCCCGTTATTCGATACCGTATTACCAATCAATGTTACATCGCCTCCTTGGGTGGTGATTGAACTTGTAAAATCTAACGTAAATCCCCCCCCGTCTAACTGATTGGAGTCTGCTGTCGCGGAAAAACTAGCATTTTTTCCAGAAATATGCGCTTCGATACTTGAACCATTAGAAATACTGATGTCAGCCTTAGCATTGAATGCCAAATCTTTTCGAAAAATCACTTTACTTCCTGAAAGCGTTATTCCCGAACCCGAAGTAATGGTCGTGGCCTTTAGTCCAAAATCAGATTTACCAATAGTTATATCTCCTGAAGTTCCATTACTGCCTATATTTAAGGTAGGAGTTCGAATACTAGCTAATTCGTTTTGATCTATATTAAAATTACTTGACGCCGACTCGCCTATACCTATTGTCACTCCGCTTAAAGATTGATTAAAGGTTACGGAACCGCCATCCGTAAAATTATGATCTGTAATGATCGACCTAAAATTAGTCGTAGAACCAGAAATATTTGCAGACCCATTTAGTAAATCTACATCGGATGCTGTAATAGTCACTGCGCCACCTCCAGTCCTAACAGTTTTGTTTATACCCTGTGTATAAACGCCAACGCCTCCATTGTCGCTATCGGCATTAACCGTATACGCACCGCCGCCAGTTCTGATATCTCCGTTAACCGTTACTCCATCGGCTCCGTTTAAGGTAACCGCTCCGCCATTGGAATTGATTTTTCCAACGCTCACAGTTCCTCCAGAGGAGTTCATCGTAACGCTGCCACCTTGAGTTCTAATTTCATCAAAAACGTCTGTAAAAGTAATTGTTCCAGCCTCATCCGTAGTGGTGAATGTAACTGAATTTCCTGAAGTTTGTTGTAGGTCAAGTACATCGTCCGAAAGGTCAGCAACGGTAATACTAGTGCCTGCTTCTAAAGCAATATTAGTTGTAGCCGCAACACTTTCTAACGTTTGTTCAAAAATAGTGGAATCGCCAGATGAAACAGTAAGAGCTCCCGAACTCAGGCTATCGGTTCCCGAACCATCTGCAATTGTAATTGTACCGGGATCTAGCAATAAAGTTCCTGTAGAACCGTTTTTAGCCGAAGTATCGACGTCCCCTTCAAAGGCAAGAAACTCTTTACCAGAAACTTCAACGAAACCGCCATCCCCTGATGTTTCTCCGCCTCTGGCATCGACTCTACCAAAAAACCGCGTTGTATCGTCAGCCCAAACTATGACTTTGCCCCCATCCCCTGAGTTTGCCGCTCTAGCACTCAATACCACATTCTTATCTACATAAGATACAAGAGCGTTCGGAACATCGCCTTTTCCCTGATAGTCTCCACCAATAAGGATGGTGCCTCCTCCATTATTTCCAGAAACGTCAACGCTAGCGTTATCAAACAACCCCACTCTTTCCCCTAAAATATGAACAGTTCCTCCATGTTCGTCGCCGTCTAATCCTGAAGCGTCAATTGTTCCCGTTACATGCGTTATTCCTTGATCTCCGCCATTTAGAAAAACCCTTCCTTCTTTTTTCTCAACCGTTCGCGCCTGAATAGTTCCTGTGTGACTAATAACGTTGTCAAAAACCTTAACAGCATCGCGCGCTGAAAGAGCAACATGTCCTCCATCGGCTTGAAGCGTCCCAGAATTAATCACACGATCCTGAGTCACGTTGCCGGAAGTGTCTATAACGTCGCCTCTAACTGGTTGAGTTATCTCAAAATTTATTAAACCATCGCCTGAAAAATCTAAAACAGCCGCTTCCCCTGAAGCCATATGAATTGACCCTAAGTTAGCGACAACAGTTCCCTTATTAACAACCGAAGGAGCCAATAAACCAACATACCCTCCCTCTGCATTAATAATTCCTTCATTAATAATAGAAGCTAAAGGTTTATTCGAATCTTGAACAAAAGAATAATTTCCATCTAAAAAATTATTGTCGCTTAGGCTTAGAGTTGAAGCCATCAAACCTCCCACATCAACCCGCGCGCTTTGCCCAAAAAATATCCCAGATGGATTTAATAAAAAGATTTTACCGTTGGCTAGTAATTGACCCAAAATCTCGCTAGGATTACCTCCAGTAATCCTATTTAGAGCAATTGCTTCAGAATTAGGCTGCAGGAATTGGACCTTCTCATTGGTTCCAATATTAAACTGTTGCCACTGAGAAATAAGCCTATCTGAGTTTTGTTGAATGATTAATTCATTACCGTTAGGTTGATGAAAACTACCATCTCCCGATGTGATTTGTCCTTCAAGCGGTAATGAAAATAAGATGGACGGGAAGCCGCCTAACAAAAAAATAAGAAATACAACTGTCAATGCAGTTGTCCGAAACCATCTTTTCATTAGGCTAATCATTAACATTCCAAAAAATCCTTATTAAAAACCTAAGGTCCGCAAGAACTTAAAAGATCCGGTTCAAAAGGATCGTTAAACGATGCGAAATCTTGCGCGCTGCCAAAAGCAGGATCGTTGGGACCAATCTTTCCTCTAAAAAAGTTATTTTGACCGTTACCTCCAGGAGGAGCAAATCCATCTCGGCCTTCAGATAGCGAATCTAAATAGTCCTTTCTAGAGTCAATTGATTCCTCGTCTGCCGCTGAAGAAGACTCAATAGAATCGCGTATATCTTCTTCGTCTTCAGAATCCTCACTTGCTTTTTGAATACTTATTAACGATTGCCTTAAAGAACCCGGAGTAGCCTCCACATTGCCTAAAATTCCGGTTCGTATGGCGGCAAGTTCGCCGTCGCTCAACGGAGCGGGCAGTTCCGGAGGTTTGCCCGACTCGACAATAGTTCGAGACATTGGGCCAACAATTACAGAACCTTGGATTCCAGGATCTCTATTTTGGGTCGCCATTGAACCAACTTGATTCGCCACAATAGTTTCTCCTGGAAAAGAACTTATATAACCTTGAGTTCCTCTAGAAGATAAATTTGCCACTGGACTGACGATATCAAATCTAGAATTTTTATTTTTTTGCGATTTATTGATGATATACATCGCTAAACCTTTAGTTATATCAATGGTCGCTCTCCTTAATTTACTTTCTCGAGAGTGTATATATGATTGCACCTTCATAGTAGAACCAGGCCCTAAGGCTATTAGGCTATTATCGTTAAAAAGTATTTTTAAGCGGCTTCGTTTTTTTGTTGTGTAAACATCCCTTGCATACACTAATTGCTGAAATTCTGTTTTTCTCCAAGGAGAAAACTTTACTAAACTTAGCAATCCTTTTTCTTGTCCTTGTATTTGCTCAAGGGTTGCAAACTCAACTTTACCGCTAATACCAATTACTTTTCCTATGGGTTCTTCTTCCGCCCAAGAGTTATATTCCCCAACAACGAAACACATCAAAAAAACGACGCAGAAAACCCCGCCATAAAAAGCCCGACTTATTTTTTGTGAAGATTTAAACATCGTCAAACCTAAAAGCCATATAGCCGTTAACATACCAAATACCATTCGATCTATCCGACGGATCTGGGCCCCTCACTGGAATACCATAACTTGCGTTTACTCCAATAAAAGGAAACGAGCCGTCCTGCGGCAAAGTCATACGAAGCCCTCCACCGGCGCCAGTTATTGAAGCGTCCGACTCGCCCGGTTGGTTATTCAGGACAATCGCCTTGCCGTGGTCGACAAAGCCAAAAATGGAAATATAATTTCTTAAATTATATAGCTCTCCTAAGAAATTGACCACCCCTGGAACAGGCACAACATATTCCAATGTTCCAGAAAACCCTTGATCGCCCGATTGGTCCGCTAAAGGATAACCGCGGATAGAACTGAATCCGCCTAAATAAAAAAGATCGGGAGCGAGAGCTCTTGCGCTTGCAATTTGTCCTAACGATTTCAAAACAAAATAACTATCCAAAAATCCTGCATTTTGCGTTCGTGAAAAGCTGTAGGCGCCAACAGTCACATCCCCTTCGCCTCGAATTCTTGAAGCAAGAGCGCGGTTTTCACTTGTTTCGTTAAAACCTCGATGCAAAGACACATCAAAATAACTATGTCCCTGAAATTCGTCCTTATAATTACCCGAAACGCCTAAAAAACCTCCAACAAGCTCGTCTTCGCTTGATGTTACGTTTTGCACGAAATTTTTAAATTTTCGATAATCCAACCCGGCTCGAGCCTTTATAACGCCTTTTCTGGATCGATATAGCGGCTGAACCAATTCCAAACTCCCAATATTGGTCTCTCCTCCTGCATTCAAAGCCGCTAAATCTAAACCTAAAGTTTGTTCAGAATAAATATATGAGAAACCAAATGTTGCGCCACTATCGTTAATAGGGATGGAATAGGACGCCTGAAACGTTTTTTGATCTTCGTCAGACTCCACTCCTCTAAAGGAAAGTTGATCCGCTAATCGAAGAACATTTCCTGCTGTTGCCGTAACGCCAAAGCGATTTCTTCCAGTAAACTCAGAACCAAAGTTATCTCCATCTAGAGCAAACGTATATGGCAAAGGTTCCTTAACAAGTATCTCTATATCGGAAGTCCCTGGAATTTTTCCCGGCTTGACCAACGATTTAGCCTGAACGCTTACAATATCGTTTAGTTCTAAAAGAACGCTTTCTAAAGTCTTCTCATTGGGAACTCTCTCTTTTGAGAATTTTTTGAATCTCTTCAAGATATCTTGAGTCGGGATCGTCTCATTGCCGGTGACTTTAATATTTCCGATCTTACCTTCTTCAACAACAATCTTAACCACTCCATCGACAATCTCTTGTTTCGGAACAAAGGCCTTGGCTAAAAAATACCCCCGTGAGAGATAATAAGCGCGGACTTCTTGGCTATATAGATTCAGAATGCCAAGCGTCATCTCCAAGCCTTCTCCAACATCTACAATAGGAGCTAAAGTACCGTCGGGAAAAACCGTGTTTCCCTGAATCTGAATCAACCGAACAAAAAAGGTTGGTCCAGCTCCAGGATCCTTCACTCTACTCCCATCGTTTATTCTGTCCTTATTTGATGCCGCTTTAGTTGGAAAATCGGGATCATCCAATTTTCCAACTTCGATGTTTTGGTCGGGCTTTGAGCCCATATTTCTATTAGATCTGCCGTTATTATTTTTAGGGGATTCCTTAGCTCCAATTTTTTCCATCGCCCAATTGGAAGCGTCCGCGAGTAAAGTTTTACTCCCAGAAAACCAACGTCCAAATACAGATTGTTCCTCTTTTGGCGACAGTTCGATATCATTTTGATGGGAAATAGAAGGCTCCGGCTCAGAAGGTTTAATATCTCTCCTAACCTTTTTGGGGGCTTGCCGTTTTGGCGTAATATTTTTTCTATTGGATGGCTGACTTGCAGAGGCAGGTGAATCCCAGTCTTCTTCAGGTAAATTTTCTAGCGGCTGGCTAGACCTTTTTGAAACAGCTGGCATATTTTCTAAAAAAAAACGCGCTTGCCGAATCATCTTATCCGTCAACGGCGATTCTTTTGAACTGTCTGGATTGTAGCTTTCGGCCTTGGTTTTTCTTTGAGAATCTTGAGGAACGTCTGAGTCTAATATGAGCCATTGCAAAAAACCAACTACGTCGGCTTGAATAACCGAGGACTTCGGATTACCCACATCGGCGGTTTGCCCATATCCCCAAAAAACAAAAGAGAAGCTCACCGCTAAAGCCATCTTCAATAAGACTTTAAACGACGGCATAAACTTTGAAATCCCGTGAAAACCTAATCGTTGCACAGAGCGAAGATTCCTTTCCCCGCAAAATCTTTGCAGAAACTTGCTAATAGGAAAACCCACCAAAACTCGAATTCACAGCGCCTAAAGTTCCTATAAAACGAAAGCTTCTAAAAACCGAAAAGACCTAAAAGTTTAAGGATTTTCCTTAATATATGTGGATATAGAAACTATAAAAGACTTGAGGTAAGAAATCAATAATTTTATAAAATTTATAGTAATTTAATGATATTTACACTTTTTTGAAATTCCTGCTAACAAAGCTTTTAAATTTAAGATTTGAGGCTTCATGACTTTATTATGCTTATCAATTAACAAATTTATATACATACATTGGGCACTATGCATCGCTATAACCTTTAAAAATTAATGCCTCATGGTTCTGAATTCTCCATCTCCTTAACAAAACTTTTGACTTTATTCACCTCAAACAATTCAAATCAAATTTCTGATAAAGGAAAAATTTTTGTTGAAGCAAAACTTTTTAAAGAATATAGTGATTTCAAGATCGTCATCTATATTAACTCCCTAATAAGACTGGTTGTTCAGTAAAGGAGATCCTATGCGTAACATTTATCGTATCGGCATTCTGTTGTTTATTTTTTTATTTACTGGCTGTTCGACTATTTCTAAATTAGTGTAAACTAGCGAAGAGATTGACAAGATAGTTGAAGCGACTCCCAAATACCAAAAAGTAAATAAGACACATTTTCTTGATCAATGGAAAGATAAAATAAGGCAAGAGTTCTATCATATAGCTCAAGGAACTAGAATAATGCCTTACGATTGGTTTGTTTCTCTTGAGCAACCCACATCAATATTTTCTGAGCAACCACTTTTATCCGACCCACAGTATCTTGGAAGGATGGGGTTTATTTTGGATACTTCCGGAAAAAGCCCCGACAACCTCCCAATTGGTTTTGCCAAAGACGACGGATTTGTCGACGCTAACACCGGACAAAAGATGACTGTCATTGGACTCACTTGCGCGGCATGCCATACTGCAGATCTGCACTTTAAAAAAGGCGACGAAACTCATGCACTCCGGATTGACGGCGGCCCAGGGATGGTCGACCCTGGCTTATTCACGAACGCTACTGGTCTGGCTCTAGGCTTGACAGCTAATATTGATGGGAGATTCAACCGCTTTGCAAAACGTGTTTTTAAACGCCAAGGCCAAGAACATACAGAACAAAAAGCAGCAGCCTTAAAAAAGATCGTAAAAGCAGCAGTAGATAATGGATTAAAGGGAATCAACCTCCAAAACAAAACCTTTCGTGACCGGCTAGGTCTAGACCCTGATAAATTTCAGGGGGGGTTTTCTCGCACCGATGCATTAGACCGTATTCTCAATCAGGTTTTTGGCTTCAACTTATTTTTAAATCAAGAAAACCAGCCTGCGGCTTCAAACTTTGTACCAAATAACGCCCCGGTGAACTTCCCACATATCTGGGACGCTTCCTGGTTTGATTGGGTGCAATACAACGCTTCCATCCACCAACCTATGGTGCGAAACGCAGGCGAAGCCTTAGGAGTCAAAGCTAGCGCTAACTTTGTAGACGAAAAATTGTTGTATAAATCCTCGGCAAAGATTAAGAATCTATATCAGATTGAAGAGTGGCTTGCTGGGGGAAAACCTTTTGGCGGTTTAACTTCGCCTAAGTGGCCTGAGAAACTTTTTCCAAAGATAAATGAGAAAAAAGCCGCTCAAGGAAAAACTCTTTACAAAAAACTTTGCAAAGGGTGCCATCTTCCTCCATTGGAAGAGTTGAAAGAAGATTTAAAAACGATAAAACCTGAAGACAACTATTCTAAAGGAGGATATTGGACAAATAAATTTTGGACCAACGGTTATCGTAAAAAAGGAGTCGCCCTATTAGAAGTTCAACAGATAAAAGCCAAGTATGTCGGAACAGATTCCACTGTATTGGATAATTTTAATAACGCAAAGATTGGATATCCAGGCGCCCTGACAAGTTCCGGTAGTGAACCCAATAAATGGGAACCTATAAAAAAGAATATGCTCATGGGTGTCGCGCTTGGCAATGTCGTAAAAAACGTCGCTAACCGATGGTATGTATCGGAGAATATTCCTCAACCAGAAAGAAATAAAATGAATGGTTATAGAGCTAATCTCATCCAGGCGAAGTGGGTTTATAAAGCTCGCCCTTTAAATGGAGTGTGGGCCACTGCTCCTTTTCTTCACAACGGCTCGGTACCGACCCTTTATGACATGTTATCTCCAATTAGTGAAAGGCCAAAAGTTTTTTACCTAGGAAGTAAAATTTTCGATCCTCAAAAAGTTGGCTTTGAAACAGGTGAATTTAGAGGCGGGTACAAGTTTGATACATCTATTACCGGAAATTCTAATAAAGGTCATGAGTTTAATTTTGGGCCAAGAGGAAATGGGAATATAGATCGTTATCTTGAGCCTTCCGAAAGGTATGCACTCATCGAATATTTGAAAA
>JAYOZP010000109.1:0-14613 GCA_038154245.1 Nitrospinales bacterium
AAAATAACAAAACAAACTTTTAAAAATTTATTCCGATTTTTAGAGGTCCTCTTAAACCTATCAATAGGCGTAAAGATTAAGTTATCGTTCCAGTCGCTATTAATGAACTACACAATTCATACGCAAAAATTACTAGTTAGATGAAAAGGAAAGTAAATCGATTCTTCTCGTATTTTAACTGTAAATTGAATTTAAGGAATATCTGTAGTTTGTTAATTTTACTGGAGCCGACAGGTTCTGCCTGCTTTGTGATTAGATGGATTTGCCTATAGCGCTAAGTAAAATAGGATTATAAATTGGTTTGAATAATGGGTAAAGCAGTTGCCGCTTTGAAAAATTTAAATATTAAATTTTGAATTCGGCTATGGTGTAGGTTTTCACAAAGCCAAGCAGTGTAAAAATTTCAAGTAGAATACTTAAAAAATCTCTAAAAAGTTCGTTGGGATTTTAAAATAGGAGTTTCTTATCTCGCGTTCAAAATGAATGCGGGAGTTGAGTTTATAATACTGTGGGAATGCCTTTCTCCAAGTTGTCGTCCCATCCATCGGGTACCATGGAATTCAAGCCCTTGTCCCGTCGCGTTTTGGAAAGGTTTTGCATGAATTGCATGTTGCACTCAAGGCAGAACCATCCTTCACCCGAAAATATCCAACATTCGCTCTCTACCCAATCCTGTGCGTCTTCTTTACTTTCGAACCATTCTCCATTTTCAACACAGTCCTCAGCCACTTGGGCATGACATATTACTGAATATTGATTGTCTTTCTCTATAAACAATGCGGTATTCTTTTTCAATTTAATAAAATCTAATAATTATAGTTATTATAGATATGATTCCCTATCAAAATCAACCCAGGTGAAAATACAAATTAGGATTGGGAGAACTCAAGACCTTTAGGTTCTTGGAGTCCTCGCGCGATTGAGATGTCGACCTACTAATAAAATCATCCTCTTATAGAAAAAGTTTGCTTCAAATATATTTATTTTTAGATTAATAGATATAACAAATAGGATATGTCCTGTACTATTTTTTTGTAAAGTCGAAATAAATTCGCGATTATTTAAGTTTGACTCTAATGATATGATGCGTTATGAATTGCCTTGCGAAATCAGCGAAGCATCCTATTATTGTAAATTGATATTTTGAAGAACGAATCCCCTTCCTAAGGTATATACCAAGAAATTAAAAAAATGAGACATCTTGGTCCAAGCAAAAGTATTTTTGAAAATAACCCTAAAACAACTTTATTTTTAGTAATTTTTTTTGTTCCTCTAACCGCATTTTTATTTGTAGAATTCTCATCTTTTTAAATTTTAAAATTTTATATTAAAGTCGACAGCATTTCAGAAGTTCCATTTGTTAGCACAAAAGATTATTCCCATGACCAGATAAAAAAAATTTACCAAGTTGAATCTGTTCCAAACGAGCTTTTAGACCAACTAAAAAATAACCAAGGTCTTGCTCCAGATTCAGATTTTTCATATCCCTACAAATACCGCAATGTAGGAAGATATCGATATGTTAAAAATCAAAAGCCTTGGTCGAAAAGCAATTTAAATATTTTTGTGTTTGGCGGTTCCACTGTTGAGGGAATTGGAGTCATGAAGCATCAAACAATCCCCTCATATATTCAAGAAATTTTGGAGGCTAAAGGATATAAGAATATCGGCGCTTACAACTTTGGTTGGTCTGGCGCTACCTCTCTCGGAGGCAAACTATTATTAGGAAGATTACTTTTTCCTGGTAAATTTTGGGAGATTGAACCCTTAGCGCATAAGACCCCAAGAATACCAGATATTGCCATTTTTATTGATGGGTTAAATGATTTTGTCCACATTCAATCAGAAAAGCCTCAATTGGAAATTTCTAAAATTAAATTTCCGAAAACAAATATAAAGAGACTTTTAGAAATTATTTTCGGATTAACAGCTAGCAAAAAAGAAATTGAAGCAGCCTCTAAGAACTTACATAAAAATAGAGCAATAATAAACCAATTATGCGGCAGGTTTTTAATTAAGTGCTTATTTATTCATCAACCTGTTGCAGGTTATAAATATGATGTGAGAAATTTAGTTGAAAAAGGACTCATTAAGAATCCCTACTACACAAAAATTGCCCTGGGAGGTATTTTAAATACGGGATATGGTTACCAAGTTTACAATGAACAGAAAAAAACGTTAGCTGAATATGAATTGTATAAAGATCAATATCTGGATTTTTCTGGATTAACTTTTAACGGTAATGAGTACGTTGATTTAGCTCATTATAGTCCAGGTTTTAATAGAAAAATTGCAAAGAAAATATCAGCAGAACTTGTTAATAGAAATTGGTTGTCCCTTGTTGAGTGAAATCTAACTGACTTTTTGAAATATGAAAAATTTGTTAGAGGAAATTGTAATCAAAGTTTTAGTAAGGTCGCCTCTGGAATTTCGAAGATAATTCTTTTCTTTGATAAGCGTTTTGTTTTAATTAAGAGTTTTTTCCACTTCTTCTAGAAAATTAACGATATCTATAGGTTTGGTTATATAGGATCGAAACCCCATGTCTAAAGCTTTCTTTTTATCTACCTCCATGGCATCGGCGCTAACGGCAATAACCGGGATATTACTGGTTTCATCAAAAACTTTGAGTTTTTTAAATGCTGTAAATCCATCCATACCTGGAAGATTTATATCCAGCAAAATTAAAGCTGGTTTGTGGGCTTTCGCCAAATCTATCCCTTTTTCTGCGTCTGGAGCCGAAATTAATCGCACATTATCTTTCCGAGAAAATATTCTTTTAACTAACTCGAGATTATCCGGGTTATCTTCTACGTAAAGAATTAATTTCTCGTCTGAAAAAGTTTCACTAAGTTGCCCTGAAACTTCTTTTGCTAAATCTTCGTCGCTAATTTCCGATTTCGAGCTTAAAGGAAGATTAATAAAAAAGCAGCTGCCTTTTCCTTCATGGCTTTCAAATGCTAAAGTTCCCCCCATAAGCTCTGTCAAACTTTTTGATATTGACAGACCAATTCCGGTGCCCTCGATACTTGTGTTTTCAACGCCTAATCTTTCAAAAGGCTTAAAGATATTAATTTCTTTATCCTTGGGTATTCCATGTCCCGTATCTAATACTTTAAAAGTAAAAAAATCTTTATTCACTTCTGAGGATAGAGTGACGGTTCCATTAGTTCGATTATATTTAATAGCGTTCGAAATTAAGTTTAATATTACTTGTTTCAAACGGGTATGGTCGGCAGTGACAAAAATATTTTTAATATTAATATTGTCAATAATTCTTATTTCTTCTTGTGCAGCTAAAGGTTTTATTAGATTCAATAATTCATTTTTTACTTCTATAACGTTAACAGGTTCCAAAGAAATTTTTAATTTTCCAGATTCAATTTGTGAAAGATCCAATACCTCGTCAATAAGGCTCAATAAATGCTTTGCCGCTTTTAAAATTCGATCGACACTGTCATCCAATGAAATGAAATCATGTCTCTTAAAATCAATTTTTAATAATTGGCCGAACCCCAAAATTGCATTCATTGGCGTTCTTAGCTCATAACTCATCCGAGCAAGAAAATCGGATTTAGAACTGTTAAGTTGTTCGGCTTTTTTCTTTTCGGTTATTTCTTTTAAGAGAGAAAGATTTTTTTCCTGCAGTTCTTGGGAAGCAAGGTCCATTGCCCGTTCTAACATTTCATAATCTGAATCCATTTGCTTATAAGCTTCATTTATTGAGTCCAGGAAATTTTTTAATTCTTCCGAATTCAAGTCGGTAGAAACTAAATTCTTTTTAATTTGCCGTTTCAGTAATCTGTGCATAATTAAACTTCCATAAAAGCGGTAACCGTCATGGTTTGATTATGTAATTGGCAAGGTTCAAAAGAACTGAAAGGGGCTATTTCCCCATAGGAATAGAACCCTGTGACTATAGTTTGATCGTCAAACAAGTCATGAACAGCTTCTACCTCTTCCTCAACCCGCTGAGCCATAATTATCTTTCTGCCAACACAACTTATAAGAATAGCTAAAGTAGGTACATCGCCATCCATAATATCTAATGTGGTTTGAGCTGCATCCATGGCTCCATCTACAAGACGGTCGGGAGTAGACTTCATTAGTCTGACATAACTTCCTTCAGGAATATCGCCGGCAAAGGTCATTGTATCTTTATCTTCATCAATATTTAAGATAGTGCGCACAAGTGGAGTGTCCATTTTCTCAGTTCGGTAGCTCAGCGAAAAATAAAATTGATTTGTGGATAAGTTGGAAGATTTTTCTTCTCCTAAGTATTCTTTATAAAGCGCTAATGCTGAGGTTCCATCCAATTCATACAAAACATTTCCTTCAGACTTTGTAACCAATCTATCAGGACCAAAGGGCACAAAACCTCCCATAGAGCCATAACCAATTTTCAGATTGTCTCCATAAAAACCAACCGCAACTACTTTATCCTTTTCGGGCGTATTATTAAAACAAACTAAGGTTTCCTCGAAATGTCCCGCATCGCCTGCCAATCCGCCAGTCAAACGAACATTAGAAGGTAGTCCTTCTAACAATCCGTTTACAAGATCGCTACCGTTGATTTTTATACCATCCGAAAAAACTAAGACGTGTTTGAGTTCATTGGGTTCTAATGATTTGGCTAATTGCTTTCCTGCAAGAAAACTATTTTTGTAATCCTTTATATCGACATGAGCCAAATTTAAGCGAGTTTTTTCAAATATTATTGCTGTAACAACTATGGAATTTTCCAGTACTTGTGTATTGCATATTTCACCTGCGGTTGAACAACCGACTATTAGAGCATTGGGATAATCTTCTTTAATTTCTTTAAAATAAGATTCTTCTTTTAGAAGGGAGAAATCCGCAAAAACCAAAACTAATTGAGCTTCTTCAGAAAAAAGTTGAGAAGGCGCAGATGTCCAATCCAAATCATGCCTCTTGTGCCTTTGTTCGACTTTCATACTTTATTCTCTACTTTTTTATTTTAAGGATTAATAGTAATAAGCCTGAACCATTGATAAAGATTTTCGTTTGTTTAAATAAGTTTATGATAGGACGATGTTGAGGTATAAACTATATAAACTGTAAATATAACAAAAAATGAAGGCAACTCCAATAATTGATATTTACCTAAAGTAGGTCGCTTTTAATCAAGGATACCTCTAATAACTCGATATTTTTACTTTAGGCAACTCGCAGCCCCTCATTTTATAAGGTCTGCTCGTGGCCAAAAACAATTTTTAGAGATCCCCTCAATTATAATCCCGGTAAAACCTGGAAAATAAATGGAAAATGGATCAGCTTTTAACTTTAAAAATTTTTTCGAGACTTAATAAAAAGGCTTTCGGCAAAACTTGCGATTTTTTAAAATCAAGGACGGATGGTTTCAAGGTTGAACCGAGGTTCGACTGATGAATATTAGATATGGGCTTATTGCGTAACCGTTCAATGTTGAGGAGGTTTTCTAAAACTTTGACCCCTAAACAAACTAAAACTATTCGCTAAATCTCTTGCAGTAAGTCCTATCAGTTACAAAATAGCCAGGATGGAATAACTAATTTAGATATGAGGTGGAAGTCGCTGGAAGCGCTTCTAATTTTCAAGCGGCGTTTCCTTTTAATGCTTGAAAACAAAGCGCTCACGGGTATTTAATCTCAAATTTTATTACAGTATTAATTAATTTCTTGCTCGTCTTTTTTCCTGTTTTCTTAATTAAGATAAGATTTTACGATGCACTTTGATTTTATATCATCGCTTTAGGGTGTGTAAATCAATGTTCAAATAGTTTTTTTATTTGATTTAATAGAATTCATTTAAGACTATTCAACAAAGGAGAAAGGTTAATTTAACAAAAAGGTTCTCTTTTTCCATAATTGTTGAAAAAAATTTTCCTTTCTTAATTTGAAGCCAATACTGCGAAATTTTTCGTAAAATGAGCCTTCTATATTTACATTAACCTTGCAATTTGTTAATAAAATGCACAATACGTATAGAGTGGGCTAAAATCTCTAAAAAACTGTACGGAAGAACGTAAATTAAACTTTTCTAAACGACTTATATTGGTGACTGTAAGGCCAGGTAAAACTTGATTTTCTTAGTGTTTTACCGAATAGACTAATTTTTTTTCAAGAGCATCGGTCACCCCTCTAAAAAAACATCCGAATGCAAAATAAAAGCCAAAAGATTGAAGACGCCAACTATCTGGCGTCGATTATTGATAATACAGACGACGCAGTTATTGGTAAAAGTTTGACAGGCGAGATTTTAAGCTGGAATAGAGGCGCGGAGAAAATTTATGGATATTCTAAAAAAGAAATAGTCGGTAAAAGTATCGCTACAATCATACCGGAAGACCGAAAGTATGAAAAAGATAGGTTCCTGGACCAAATCGTTTCGGGAGAAAAAGTCGATCATTTCGAGACTCTACGTAGAAGAAAAGACGGCCAATTAATTAATGTTTCACTGACGATTTCACCCATTAAAGACTTAAGTGGAAAAATTATTGGCGCTTCCACAATTGCCAGGGATATTACTGTAAACAAAAAGCTTCAACTTGAGCGAATTCGGCGCGAACAAGAATTACAAATGGGAGCTATTGTTAATACAGTACTGGATGGAATTATCACAATCGATGAACTAGGAACCGTGCAATCGTTTAACCCTTCTGCAGAGCGAATTTTTGGCTATACGTCGTCTGAGGTTATTGGAAAAAACGTAAAACTCCTAATGCCCAATCCATATCATGACGAACATGATAAGTATTTAAGCAATTATATGAGGACTGGCTCCGCTCAAATTATTGGAACCGGCCGAGAGGCGGAGGGAATACGTAAGAATGGGGAGACTTTTCCTTTAGAATTAGCTATTAGCGAATTGTGGATGGGAGATGATCGTTTTTTTGTGGGAATGGTTAGAGATATCAGCGTAAGGAAAGAAAACGAAAAAAGTCTGTTCCAAGCCAAAGAGGAAGCATAAAAAGCTAATCAAGCTAAGTCTGATTTTTTAGCCCGAATGAGCCATGAGTTGCGGACCCCTATGAACGCTATTTTAGGGTTTTCTGAATTGATGGAAATGCTTTTAGATAAACAGGATCAACAAGATCTCCAAAAATCAAATTTGGATCACATTCAAAAAGCGGGAGAACATTTATTAAATCTTATTGATGAAGTATTAGACCTTGCTCATATTGAATCTGGAGAATTAAAGGTCTTTCTAGAACCTGTAGATATTGTAGAAATTAAAAACGAATTAATTAATCTGATGAGTCCATGACATAATAAAAATGAACTACAGATTATAGATAATTTTTATAAAGAGGCGTCTTCTTTTGTTAGGGCGGATCGCATTCGCTTGAAACAAGTGCTATTAAATTTAATTTCAAACGCTATCAAATATAATAAACCCAATGGAACGGTTACCCTTTCTCAAATCATTAAAAAGAAATCAATGACATTTAAAGTTGAAGATACGGGGTATGGAATTCCAAAGGATAGACAAGTCGATATTTTTAAGCCTTTTGAAAGACTAGGCGCAGAAAACTCAGAAGTAAAAGGCACTGGGATTGGCTTGTCCATATCTAAAACGTTAACTGAATTGATGGGAGGAACATTAGATTTCAAAAGCCGCGTTGAAAAGGGAAGCGGTTTTTATGTAAAATTTCCTGTCGAAACTAACCCGTTAACCGAAAACTTATCGGATAAAACTTCTAAAAGAAAAATAAAGAAGGGATTAAAAGAAAAGCTAATTCTATACATTGAAGATAATCCTGATAATTTAGAGTTGGTTAAAAGAGCGTTAATCTTCAGAGAAAGTGTAAAGTTAATTTCAGCGCCTGCCGCAGAAATAGGAATTGATTTAGCAAAAAACTATAAGCCGGATTTAATTTTACTAGATATACAGCTCCCTGGTATGGATGGGTTTACTGCATTTAAGAGGTTAAAAGAATTAAATGAAACTGGCGATATACCTGTTATTGCCTTAAGCGCCGATGCAATGAAAATTAACCAGCAGAAAGCTATCGACTATGGGTTTCTAGATTATATAACTAAGCCGATAAGGGTTGGCCAGTTTTTAAATAAAATCGACGAAGTATTAAATTAAAGGTTTAAAAGTTTTATCGACTTCAACCTTAATTTTTTTAAAATTATCCCAATTTTCAAAAAACATTTTCATTTGAAATTTCCCCTAGAACTCTTCTTTTCAGTTAATGGAAATACAACGTCTTTGAACGTTTAAGATTTTCTATGATTTCTCAATAATTTTTTACGTCAAGAAGCATTCGCCAATTTATCCATTTGGTTGTTTATACCCTCCATATCATAAGAAGTCATAAGTTCAACCAGTTTATTTAATAAATTCTCCTCGTCTTTATTTCTCGGATTTATTAGATTTAAGCAACATTCTAATCCTGTTAAGTTATTTAGTTCCACCGCCTTTTTAATTTCATCAATAATACTTTCTGATATGTTAACTTTGGAAAAATCTATTGTGGTATTACTACGATCGTTTACATCGTTTCTGTCATACTCGAACTCAACTTCCAATAACCTTTGAATGCATGAAAATATCTGTTCTTCGCGAAATGGTTTTAAAATAATATCTTTGCACCCTAAGCTTAAGAACCGCTCTTGTTCCTTTTTTAAAACTGAACCTGAAACGACTACTATTTTAAGTTCTCTTTCGGGAAAGTTCTCTTTTATTGAATCAATAGCGTCAAACCCATCCATAATTGGCATCCGAATATTCATAAATATGATATCTGGCTTTATTTGCGTATATTTCTCAACGCTAACTTCTCCGTTTTCAGCCTGAGCGACGGTTATTCCAATACTTTCCAAAAGTTTTGACAAAAGCTCTCTATCTTCTTTTACATCGTCGACCACTAATGCTTTTGCTTTGTACTCATTTTTTAGATGGATAACTTTTTTATTTTGTTCCGCTGGTTTTTTTGACTTTGCTTGAGTTAGAGGTAGCCGCAAAGCAATAACGGAACCTCCTTCAACCGGTGAATCAACAGAAATATCTCCTCCCATGAGTTTAGCTAAATTTTGGCTGATCGCCAGTCCGAGTCCTGCGCTTCCTTTTTGAACCCTTTGAGTACCTTGACCGAAAGTCTTAAAGATAGAATCGTAGTCTTTAGAAGGGATACCGGTTTCTGTATCCTTAATAGTGAATTCTACCCAATCATTTTCGCGTTTTTCGACCCCAAAAAAAATTTGACCAGTATCGGTATGTTTAATTACATTGTCGATTAATTTTGTTAAGACTTGACGAATTTTAAACGCATCGGCATTGACAAAAAAAGGATTTTTAAAGTTTTTAAAATCCCATGATAATGATTTAGAGCTACAAGAATTTTGAAATAAAATATTAAGATCGGTTAAAAGGCTTGTGAGGTCAAAGTCGATTAGGTTAATTAGCGGCGGCTCGCTTTCAGCTTTTGTAAGAAATAACATATCGTTTATTACTTCTAATAAGTTGTCGCTGCTTTTTAAAATAATCTCCAATGCTTTTTTATGTTCTGGTTTTAAATCTTTATCCCTTAATAAAATTTGAGAATATCCTAAAATAGCATTCATTGGAGTTCGAATTTCATGACTCATGTTAGCCAAAAAAATATTTTTTGTCTGTTGAGTCGCAGTGGCTTCTAAGGGAGATTCCTTCAAAATGACGTTGTCCTCTATTAAGTTCAGTTCTTAAGTGCCTAAGTTATAGTTCTATCAAGAGCAAAAAGCGTTCCAAACTCAATTCATTTTGTTTCCCGTGAGGCTTAAGCCGATGGTTTTTCTTTAATTCATATCACGGATGTTTTTAAAATTACTTTTAAAAAATATCTATATTTTTGTGGAATAGATTTTTAAAAGTACGCGGAAACACCGGAAGCGGACTTATTTACCTATAAAAAAACTAGATTGTTATTTTTACCTGTGTTTAAAAGTATTAGCCCTGATGACTGTAAGAGCTCTTTTTTTAGGTCTAGTGAAATATATTTTTGCGGGACAATTCGAGTGAAAGGAACCCACAAAAACTTGGGCGACCCACAAAAGTGTTAATTTTTTTACCGAGTTTGTTGGTATTCCTAAATCCGAATGGAAAAGTAAATCTAACTAATTCGGAAAACTAAAAAATAATTTCCAAGATATTAATGATTCTTCTGTAAAGTTTCCTTTCAGGAAGCTTTACAATTACACAATAGTCAATAGCTGATTATGGGTATAAAACTGTTTAGATCGTTCAAAAGCGTATATTTTTTTTGACTTAAATTAATAAAAACAAGTAGTTAGTGGTGTTTGGCTTTAAGGGATTTCATTTTCAGAAAAGCTCTTATCCAACCAAGAAACTTTATTCTCTCCTTTCACCTCTCCTTGAAAAATTCATTTTTTGGATTTGTTGCTTAGTGATTTCAGATTAAGTGGAACATCTCTTGCACTACGCATTTCGTAAAAATAAATTAAGTATGCCTTTTTCTATTTTCAGGAAGAATTTTCATTGTTAGACGCCATAAAAATACGATGTTTGTGAGCAGAAACTTGTTTTCGCTATGAAATTTAAGCAATGGGTAATCGTAAAAAATATTCAATAGACCGGAATGTTTTGTTTTTGTAAACGGCAATTTTATTTTTGTGACTTGAATTTTTTTTAATAAGACTTTGAAATGATCTCAAAAATATTAAAAAGAATCTTTGTCAGCCAAATAAGGAAGAGTTTTTTTATATATACGTATGAAAGTGAAAACTAATAACTTTGTTGTAAATCCAGAAATTGAAGCTCGCTTATATTTTAAAATGTTTCAAATTATTTCAAACGCGAGCCAATGGAAAACAGTCATAGAAGAAACCCTGAAAACTATAGGGGAAAATCTTCCTTGGCAGATCGTAAGTTATTGGGAAGCGGTTCCTAACAGCGAATTCCTGAAACGTCATTCACAGTGGCAAGTTTCTAAACTAGATTCCAATCGAATATTGGATTTTCAAATATTTTCAAGGGATATTGAACTTAAGAAAAATGCAACACCCCCAGGAGAGATCTGGGAAGAAAATCGTTCTCGTTGGACTAAAGATGTGGCTATGTCCAAACCGTTTTGCAAGAAACCCTTTGGGATTAAAGAGGATTCGTTTTCTGGCTACAGTGTCCCAATATTGGTGGAAGATGAAATTATTGGTGTTTTTGGATTTTTTTCATCAACTCATCAAAAGCGCTTAGACAAAAATATAGCTCCACTTTTGGTGAATATCGTCGGACAGCTAGGGCAATTAAAAAAACGTTTAGATAAAGAGAAAGAACTCATTCTGGCAAAAGAAGAAGCAGTCAAAGCTAATAAATCAAAATCGGAATTTCTTTGCCAAATGAGTCATGAATTAAGAACTCCTTTGAATGCGATTATTGGGTTTTCTCAAATTCTCATGAAAAGTAAAAATCCTGTTTTGGATAGTCGTTTTAAGTTAGATGTAAAAACGATTATGGACTCTGGGCAACATTTACTTCTTTTGATTAATGAAATCCTTGATTTGTCGCGAATAGAATCTGGAAAACTTTTTGTCTCAATTAGCCCTATAGATTTGAAGGAAATCCTTTCCGAAATAATATTGTCGATACAACCGTTGTTAAAAAGTTCAAATATCATTTACATCGATTCATTCTCGAATCTGGATCAAGTTTTTATCTTGGCCGACAAGATTAGACTAAAACAAGTTGTCTTAAATTTAATCGCCAATGCAATTAAATATAACGTACCGAAAGGCTCAATTTCTTTGAATTATGAATTGCAAGAAGACAACTACATAAGAATAAACGTTAAAGATACGGGAACAGGAATTCCGAAAAATATTCAGGGGCGTATTTTTGATCCTTTTCAACGAGGCGAGGCGGAAGATAGCGGTATAGAAGGAACTGGGATGGGTCTACCGGTTTCCAAAAGATTGGTAGAGCTTATGGATGGGGATATCGGCTTTTCTAGCGTTGAAAACGAAGGCAGTTGTTTTTTTATAGATCTACCTAAAGCAAGAGAATTAGCCGGAGATCAAAAAAATCGTGGATGCAATCAATTTTTATTTGAAGAAAAAGAAATAATGTCTAATCAAAACGAAGTCCTAAAAATATTATACATCGAAGATAACTATATCAATTTGACTTTAGTGCAGCGGGTTGTGGAGATGGACGGTCGTATAGATTTCTATTTTGCTAACGATGGAAATAAGGGATTGGAGTCGGCCCAGGTAAATAAACCCGATTTGATTTTGTTAGATATCAATTTACCTGGAATAAATGGATTTGAGGTTTTAAAGAAGTTAAAAGAAAACCAAAAGACAAATCGCATTCCTGTAGTCGCAATCAGCGCTAACGCGATGGTAGAGGATATAGATAGAGCTAAAGAGGCGGGGTTTGAAGAATATTATACAAAGCCAATTAAAGTGAGTACGCTTTTAAATATTTTTAATCAGTATAAGGAACTAAAAGCTAAGATTTGATTTCCTCATTTAACGCCAGTCTAGTTACTTTTTTTTAAAAATTTTAACGAATCGTAATATTTTAAAAACAAATTGCTCAAAGGATAAAATGCACATGAACATTAAGGGAAATCAATCAAAACGCGTGGGTATATTCGGATTCTTTGGAAATGGCTCGTCAAATAGCAATGGTATTGATGAATTACAAGGAAAGGTTGAGGCTATTAGCCGGTCGATGGCCGTGATCGAATTTGAATTAGACGGCACGATAATTACGGCAAACGATAATTTTTTAAACGGTTTGGGATATCGTCTTGAAGAAATACAAGGTCAACATCATCGCATATTTTGCGAAAACTCTTATGCAAATAGTCAGGAGTATCGAGACTTTTGGAAAAGACTTGGACAAGGTGAATTTGATTCCGGCGAATATAAACGGATTAAGAAAGACAAGAACGAAATTTGGATTCAAGCCAGTTACAATCCGATTTTTGACTCCGCTGGCAGACCGCATAAAGTTGTGAAGTTTGCATCCGATATCACCGCGCAGAAGTTAAAAAATGTTGAGTATGAGGGAAAGTTAGACGCGGTTGGTAAATCCAATGCGGTGATCGAATTTGAATTAGACGGCACGATAATTACGGCAAACGATAATTTTTTAAACGGTTTGGGATATCGTCTTGAAGAAATACAAGGTCAACATCATCGCATATTTTGCGAAAACTCTTATGCAAATAGTCAGGAGTATCGAGACTTTTGGAAAAGACTTGGACAAGGTGAATTTGATTCCGGCGAATATAAACGTATTAGAAAAGATGGGAGCGAAATCTGGATTCAGGCCAGTTACAATCCGATTTTTGACTCCGACGGCAAGCCATATAAGGTGATTAAATTCGCATCCGATATCACCGCGCATAAGTTAAAAAATGTTGATTTTGAAGGACAGATAGAAGCGGTTGGAAAATCAAATGCGGTCATCGAATTTGAGTTAGACGGCACGGTGATTACGGCAAACGACAACTTTTTAGCGACTTTGGGATATAGCCTTGATGAAATTGCAGGAAAGCATCACCGAATATTTTGCGATCCAAGCTATACCCAAAGTCCCGAATATTCTAGGTTTTGGGAACAGCTTAGGAGCGGTCAGTTTGATGCGGGCGAGTATAAACGCATTGGTAAAGCTGGTAATGAGATTTGGATTCAAGCGAGCTATAACCCAATATTTGATTTGAACGGCAAACCATACAAAGTTGTGAAATACGCAATAGATATTACTGATAGAGTTCAAAAAGTAGAACAGATTTTGGATGTGGTTAAGGCCGCTAGCGAGAAGGATTTAACGAAGGAACTAAACGTTTCTGGCGAAGACGACGCCGGTCAAATTGGATTAGGGTTGGGGAAATTTTTTGAGAATTTAAGAGAAGTCATGGGGCTTTTATCGGAGCAGGCAAATAGTTTGGCGGCTTCTTCAGAGGAGATGAACGTCAGTATTCGAGAAATATCCATGAGTTCTACCGAAGCTACAAAGGTATCTTCAGAAGCGGTAGCTGAAGCTCAAAATACAAACGAGATCATTACGAAGCTGGGCGCCAGTAGCGCTGAGATTGGCGAAGTTATAAAAGTAATTAATTCTATTGCGGAGCAAACTAATCTACTAGCTCTTAATGCGACCATTGAGGCGGCGCGAGCGGGAGAGGCCGGTAAAGGCTTTGCGGTTGTGGCAAACGAAGTAAAAGAACTTGCCAAGGAAACCGCTAAAGCTACAGAAGAAATTAGTTCCAAAATTGTCGTTATTCAGCAGGACACAGAGAGCTCTGTAGAAGCCATCAATAAAATAACTACAGTTATTAATAAGACAAACGATTATTCAAACACTATAGCTAGCGCTGTTGAAGAACAATCTGCAACCACAGCGGAAATGACTCGAATAATCTCCGATGGAATTCAAACTGTTATTAATGAATTTCATGTGTAGAAAATAAAGCCGCAAAAAGTTTAGCTATATATGCGAAAGGCTTAATGCCATCTCGTAATAGCTTATATAGGAAGCGACTAGAAACAATATCTTGAAATAATATAAATTTATTAAAAAATATAAAAAGGTGAATTATGCTTAATTGGTTTGATCATTTAAAAGTAAGGACTCAAATTAGCATTGGGTTTACGATAGTAG
>JAYOZP010000110.1:0-14584 GCA_038154245.1 Nitrospinales bacterium
CCTCATTTTATAAGGTCTGCTCGTGGCCAAAAACAATTTTTAGAGGTCCCCTTAACTTACAATATCGATAAAACTTTTCAAAAAAAATTGAACCTTACTACTAAAGAAAATAATAGCGACTTTGAAGCTTACGAAGCGACTGGAGCGGCCTACTTAGCGGCGGATGGATTCTTAGAACAATTAAAAGACGAAATAAAAGGGATAATCAAAATTCACGATCGTTTAGTATTAACCGGTCAACCCACGCAGAAATCTTTTTGGGCTCAAAATATTTGGAGAACCCCAATAATCATCCCAATCAAATCTATTAAGGATGGAGCAAAAAAGTTAAAAGCTATACAAAGAAACTGGAATCTTTACTCGTTTCAACTACACAGGCGTGCAAAATTAATTCAAGAAAGTTTGCCTTATGTTTCCTGTTCTCCAATTCAGTTTCCATCTCCTCTACCTAAAACAGAGTTAGGCTCCTGGACTTTATTAGATTCTAACTCCATCTTGGCGTCCCCCAATTGTTCCAGCTTATTTCCTAACGGAGAAATCCATTTTGTAGAAGACAAAGAAGGTCCTCCAAATAGAGCTTATTTAAAAATTCAAGAAGCTCTTATGGTTTTAGAGACATTACCTCAACCAGGAGATTTTTGTTTAGACTTCGGAGGAAGTCCGGGCGGTTGGGCCTGGGTTTTACAAAAACTTGGAGCCGCTGTTTTAAGTGTCGACCGCTCTCCTCTTGATCCAAATATCGCAAAACTTGAAAGAATTCAATTTCAAAAAAAAGACGCTTTTTCTATTAGGCCTTCTAATATAAAAGATTTTTCCAATAAGGTAGATTGGATTTTCTGGGACGTAATTTGCTATCCAGAGAAAGCCTTTGAATGGGTTTCATCCTGGCTAAAATCTGGACTTTGTAAAAATTTTGTTGTCACCATTAAATTTCAGGGCGACGCCAACTACAAAATATCAGAACGTTTTTCTCAGATACCAGGAAGTAAACTTCTCCATCTTTACCATAACAAGCACGAATTGACTTGGATGTTAGTCAAAAATTCCATTTAATTCTATGAAACCTTCTTCCGCTGATTTGCCAAGTTTTGTCCAAGATGCTATCGACAAGGAAATTGAAGCAAAAGTTTTCTCGAACGTCAAAACCTCCTGTGCAGATTTATCTTCGAAATATCAAAACCAAAAAGGCAATTATTTTGCCTCAAACGAACACCGATTAGCCTATTTAGCAGTGAGAGCTCCTTCCACTTTTGGGGCTATAAAAAATGTTTTTGAAAAAATAAAACACCTGGACGACTTTTCAGAAATAAAAAGCTTTTTAGATATTGGAGCCGGTCCTGGTTGCGGTCTTTGGGCCGCAATGGAGGAATGTAAAAAATTACGCCAAGCCACCTTGATAGAAAAAGACAAACTAATAGCAGAAATTGGTAAATCTATTATTGAATCGTCAAGTTTTACCTCGATTAACTCTATCAAATGGCTCCTAACAAGCTTAAATAACTTAAATCCTGAACCCCAATCCCATGATTTAGTATTAGCGTCTTATTCTTTAGGGGAAATTCCTAATTACGTTAAAGCAGCGGAGTTGCTTTGGGGAATAACTCAAAAATGGTTAGTTATTATTGAGCCTGGAGATCGAATGGGTTTTGAACGGATCTTAAAAATTCGTAAATCTCTAGTCGAACAGGGAGCAAAAATAGCGGCTCCTTGTCCTCACGATCAAGACTGCCCTTTACCCGAAAACGATTGGTGCCATTTCTCTCAAAAAATAATTCGCAGCAATCATCACAGGAAATTAAAAGGGGGAACATTACCTTATGAAGAAGAGAAGTTTTCTTACGTAGCGTTTACGCGGTCAAAAATATCGGAAAGTGCGGCAAGAGTTATTAAACGTCCTCAAAAAGCATCGGGACATATCCTATTGGATCTTTGCAATCCTCAAAATATAGAGCGGAAAACAATATCAAAAAAAGATCGGGATAAATATAAAATCGCAAAAAAAATATCGTGGGGAGATACTTGGAAGCTTATTTAGAAGTCATGACAAAAGCGCCATCCCAATCTTCTGGTAACGTTTTAGGGTCCAAAGTCTGAACGCGATCAATCATTCTTAAAACGGCCTTATCTCCCGGTCTAAAATTTTCAGCATATTTAAAAAGTTTTAGAGCTCCTTCAAAATCTTTTTCCAAATATTTTTCAAAGCCACCCGCATAATTATCGTAATATGCAAAGAGATCCGGTTCGATATGATCGGAAATAAACCCATAAACTTCGTAAACTTTTACAGCTCTTGTTTTTCCTTTTGCTATGATAACGTCCAAGGTTCGCGTCAAAAACTTATTTGGAGTGAGAGCGTTGTGAGTTTCCTCCGATATCATCAAAAAAGTACCATATTGTTTATTTGCAGATTCTAACCTTGCCGACAAGTTAACAGCGTCGCCCATCACGGAATAATAAAAAACCTGTTCCGATCCCAAGTTTCCAAAAAACATATCGCTGGAGTTAATTCCTGTTCGCACTCGCAGTGGTGGTAAATCTCTCTTTGCCCATTCAACACAAAGCTCCGCTAATCGCTTTTGCATCTTAAGTCCCACAGTCACCGCTCTTTCTGCATGATCTGGCATAGGAAGCGGCGCTCCATAGGTGGACATCACCAAATCTCCTGCGTATTGATTCACTGTTCCTTCCGCTTTTAAAATAATCGCGGTCATTTCGGTAAAGTACTCAGTCATCAGTTTCGCCATTCCGACTGGTCCTAGTTTTTCTGCAACCGCCGTAAAACCTTCCAAGTCGCTAAACATTACCGTCATATATCTCTCTTCGCCGCCTGACTTTAGAAGTTCGGGTCGTTCAATAAGTTGATTGACCATAACGGGAGAAAGATATTTCGAAAAAGCTTTTTGAATAAATCGCTTTCTCTTATCTTCAATATAAAAGTGATACAGCGAAGCTCCGCTAAACATAAAAATCTTCGCGAATACTGGGAAAGCAACGTTTAACCAAAGACCTTCCGTGGTAAAGAGGAAATAGTCAAAACCTACATACGAAATAATTCCAAAAGTAAGAATTCCCCCCATGGTCCAGGGTTTTAACGACAAAGATCCAAACCCAAAAACAAGTCCCCAAAAAATGATGATTGCCAAATCTAAAAAAGGCAACCAGTCGGGACGAACTAAAAAGTCTTCGCTTAAAATATTTTCAATAACATTAGCGTGTACTTCAACTTCAGGAAACTTTGGTCCATATGGAGTGGTTACACTATCGTAAGTCCCTTTAGCAGTACCGCCGATTAAGACGATTTTATCTTTTAACTTATCGGCGCCGACTTTACCGTTTAGGATATCAGTCGCAGAAATATATGAAAACGTTCCAGAATGACCGCGATAATTAACCAACATTCCTCCTCTTGGAGAAACTGGTATATCTAATGGGCCTAGGTGAATACCCGAAAAACCGGAATCGTCTGCATCAATTTTCAAACGTTCATTTTTAACGTGTTTAAGTATCTGAAGCGTTATGGGAGAATAGAAACCATCTCCAAACTTGACAACCATGGGGGCCCAACGAACAACGCCATCAGAATCTGGCGTATAAAGAGAAAACCCCGAGCCCACAGCGGCTTGACTCATTTCCGGTAAACTAACTTCCACTTCAGATGCTGTATCTGCAATATCGGGTTGATGTATGGAATCCGATTTTGACAGATTTTCATATATAGATGGTTCTAAAAGCTTTTTTAGCTTTTTGCCAGGGGGAGGCCCTAGCTCTTCGTTCATATAAAAAATAAAAGCTAAAATAGTGCGTTTAGAGGAGCCAATCGCTTCTACAAACCTTCTATCTGAAGCGCCGGCATTGCTAAGCCATTCCTTTAGAGTTTCTTTAGAAACGCCGCCTTCATTTTTAATACCTTCTTCTACATTCTCCATTGGAATGAAAAGATCGTTTTCCGGAAAAAAGATATTGAAGGCGATCGCCTTTGCTCCAGCTTCAGATAACCTGTCAATCAATTGCGCGTGTAAAGTCCTTGGCCAAGGCCATCGACCTTGTTCCTTTAAACTCAACTCGTCTATGGCGGCAATCACGACTTGATCTTTCAAGGCATGAGACTCTTCCCGCGATACCACTTTTAAGTCGTATACTTTTTGCTCTAAGGACTCAAAAAACTGGAGATCCAAAAAATAGATCAACGCAGTAACGAAAATTAATGCGGCAGGGATACCTTCATTATTTAGCAACTTCGAATTCATTAGAAAATTATGTTAAGTTTTTGTGACAATTCTACCCTGTAGACTACACGTCTTTTTAGATTTCTGGAACTGTATAATTTATCATATATTTGTAGCTCATATCTATTGGTTGTCTGAAATCAGTTTTGGATACTATAATTAAAGAAAACATCAAAAAAGCGCCCCCAATGAATAATTTTCCGAAGAAACTTTCATTTAACCTAGTTTTTGTTCTCGTTTTTTTCGTTCATCATCTTTCCGATGCCTTCGCTATACAAACTGAACAAAAAATTATTACTACTCCTCGCTTTTATATAGACAAAATTTATCCATCCATGGTGGGACCTAGCTCTAGTCAAAAATTTTCTTTGATAGAAAACGAGCCTAGACAATTGTTATGGATAACGGGCTATGAATCGCGCGTTTTGGACGCAAAAAATCCAAAAAAGGAATTAAAAGATTTCATGTGTCACAGCAACCTAAACGTAGATATAAAAAAACATAGAACGCTATTTGGATGGCGACAATACCCTAGTGAAAGGTTTTTCACACTTTCCGAAGGCCGCGAAAACATTAAATTTCCTAATGGTTTTGGCATTCCAGTTTATTCTGATGAAATATTCAAATTAGACGCCCAAGCTTTAAATCACAATATTGAAAACCCCAACGTCCAAGTAAAAATCGAAAACGTAATCACTTTCGTACGTAACCAAAACTTGAAAACACCTATGAAACCCTTAGTTATGAGCGCAGCAAATGGATTGGCTCTTTTAAAAGGAAAAGACGGTTATTATGGCGTGCTAAATGCCGATCCTAAAAAACACGGCGCCGGCTCTAGTAAAGGGCACAACGCCCATAACGCAAAAGTACGGAAAGATATTTTTGGTCGAGAATTCACGGGGCATTGGGAAGTACCTCCAGGAAGGCACACTTATAAAACTTTAGTCACTCGATGGATGAATTTACCTTACGATACAAACGCTCACTTTATATCGGCACACGTCCACCCCTTTGCGGAATCTCTAGAGTTGCGGGACCTTAAAACAGGAAAAGTTATTTTTAAGACTGAAATTGAAAATAAAAAAAATAAGGTAGGGTTGGCGTCGGTTCCCACTTTATCAAGCGAGGCGGGGGAACCTCTTTACAAAGACCGAGAATACGAACTTATTTCCGTCTACAACAACACTTCCCAAAAGCCAATCACGGTAATGGCCGTCATGTTTTTATATCTTTTTGATAAAGAGTTCGACAAAGCTAACTTGGACAATTCGGTTTTAAATTGGTTTAAAAGCTTAATTCCCAGGGTTCCAAAAATCTAATATTTTAGCGACTTACTTTTTCTTTTAAGGTTTATCGATTCCCATTTGCTTAAAAATCTGCCCCATTGCTCCAAGAAAGTTTGCATTTTGTTCGGCCTTCATTTCTTTTTCGCTTTTTTCCTCGTCCCAAATATTTACTTGGATCATAGGAGGTTTCTCCATTTTGTTTTCTAAAGCTTTTCCAGAATGAACAGGAGCATGGCAAGTTTGGTTTTGGCACAAATAAACGGCTGAATTTCCATTTTCTGGCCGTTTTCCTTGAGCAATTGGAAAAACTTCATCAGTCTCAGCGCTTTCCGAATAAACTAAAATTTTATTCGGGATATAATCGTGTTGAGCCTTCCTATACATTTCTTGAAAAGCAGAATCGTCTTTAGACCCCACAAAAACCATTTCAGTCGGAGAGCATAAAAATGTGTCCAAAGCGGAAAGCAACCCATTGCAGGAAGCGGGTTGTTCCTCCATCAAACCTTGAAACGCCTTAATTGTTTCCTCCCCTTTTTTCAAAATAGCGTCGTCGCCTGCCATCCGCCCTATTTTTATCAAACAAAGAGCGGCGATAGCATTGGCAGAATAAATTGCCTCGTCTTGAGGATTTTTGGGCCTAATGGGTAAAGGATCGTTCAACTCTCCATAAATAAAAAAACCACCTTCTTTGGAATCCCAGAACTCATCCAACATCGTAAGAGCTAATTCTTTCGCCCTTAAAAACCACTTCAAATCAAAACTAGCCTCGTAAAGATTTAAAAAACCTTCAATCATATACGCGTAATCTTCTAAAAAACCAGTTATTTTGGATTGACCGTCTTTATAAATTCTCAATAGTTTTCCATCAGACACCATTTCAGACCAAATAAACTCTGAACACTTTACGGCAGAATCTAAAAAGCTTTCTTTTCCCAAAACTGCGTACCCCTTCGCAAAAGCGGTAATCGCTAATCCATTCCAGGCCACGATTAACTTTTTATCCGTTCCGGGTTTTGGCCTTTCAGATCTTTTCTTCAGTAAAGCTTCCTTTGCTTTGCTCAGAATATGACTCACTTCAAATATCGCAATACCCTCTTCTTCTGAAATTTTTTCCATTGAGTCGGCATTTGTAAGGACATTAGTTTTACCTTCAAAATTTCCGGCAGAAGTGATTCCAAATGCCCGCGCGGCTACTTTGCCATGTCTTGGCCCTAATAAATCCAAAACCTCTTTAATACTCCAAACATAGTATTTGCCTTCCACTCCCTCTGTATCAGCGTCTTGGCTGGCATAAAAATATCCCAACGGATCAGTCATCTCTTTTTGAATAAATTCTAAAGTTTCAGTCGCAACACCTTGATACATCCCTTGTTTAGTCGCTTGAAAGGTATCCAAAAATAACTTCACTAAAAGGGCGTTATCGTAAAGCATCTTTTCGAAATGTGGAACCAACCATTCTCTATCAGTCGAGTATCGGTGAAAACCGCCTCCTAATTGGTCGTAAATACCTCCTTTCGACATTTGAGTTAAGCTTTTATCCAACATTTCCATGGACCTTTGATCGGCTTTTCTTTTCCAATTACGGAGTAAAACCTCGTAATTCATAGGTTCGGGAAACTTCATACCCATTCCAAAACCGCCATGCGCGTCGTCAAAGCGTTCGTCTAAAAAAGCCGCCGATTGCTCGATTGGTTTCCAATCCCAATCAGAGCTCGTTGCCGGAATCTCCCCTCTTTGCAGCATCTTTTTGATCACAATATTAGATCGAGTCAAAACTTTTTCATTTTCTTGTGCATGCATTTGCAAGGCTTCTTCCAAAATTTGCAAAAAACCCGGCCGGTTATATTTAGCTTCAGGAGGGTAATAAGTACCGCCTAAATACGCTTTTTTATCGGGAGTTAAAAACAAACTAATCGGCCAACCGCCATGCCCCGTTAAGGCAATCACCGATTTCATGTAAACAGAATCGACATCAGGCCTTTCTTCACGATCAACCTTTATGTTGATAAACCCTTCGTTCATTACTTTAGCAATTTCGGGATTTTCAAAACTCTCGTGAGCCATGACATGACACCAATGGCAAGCCGAATAACCAATACTTAAAAATATAGGCTTATTCTCGCTTTTGGCCTTTTCTAAAGCCTCTTCACCCCAAGGGTACCAATGCACAGGGTTATCTTTATGTTGTAAAAGGTAAGGACTAGTCTCGTCCTTCATTCGATTGACGCCGTCTGCCATCAAAAAATTCTCCTATTTACTTCTATTATTTAATTGGTAGCCTTCTATTAAAAGAATTTAGTGTCCACAATTCAAGGTTTTTTTGAGAAAATCAATTAATTCGTTATTGAGGATACAAAAGATGCAGAACCCAGAAAAACTCAAAAATATCGACTGCAGTTTTATATTCTTTTATGGAACTTTGTTAAGTAATTTTGAAACGCAAAAGAATCTAAATGTTGCTGAAAAAATCGAGTTGGTCCAACAAGCTGAAATAGAAGGAGAATTATTTTCTTTTGGAGAATGGCCAGGACTGTTTCTAGGGAATGGAAGGGTATCGGGAGAATTGTACAAAATTAAAGATCCTTCAATTCTCGGCGTTTTGGATAAATTCGAAAACTATTTCCCGGAGGATGAAGATAACTCCGAATACATTAGAAAAATAATACGATTACTGAACCCCGAAGTTGACGCCTGGGTTTACATTTTGAAAACTAAACCGCTTTATTTAGAAAAAGTAAAAACCGGCTCTTGGCTTGAATTTAAAAATTTAAAAAAATCCACTAACTAGGAAAATGATCGCTTAACTTTTGTTTTTTTATTTATTCCCTAATCAGTTTTTCGCGGTATTGGTGATTAAAATCTCTTAAGCTGATATAAGGGTCAACCGCGTTTTCTTTGAGGTCTTTAAAGTCGTCGACAACAAACGACGTTGAATTGACTTTCTCTTCTGCCGTAATTCCAGCGCCAACTATAAACGATGGCGAGAACCAAAACGTTGGATTTAGGAAAGCATCAAAAACTTTCCCAACTAAATTTCTAGGAGACGAAGGTCCAAAAAATGGCAATACTAAATAGGGACCGGAACCAACATCATAGGAAGCAATCGCTTGTTCCATGTCTTCGTTTACCGGTTCTACTTCATAATAATCGCCTGCAACGTCAAATAAACCGCCAAGGCCAACCGTACTATTCAATACCAAACGCCCTATGACCCTTGCAGCTTTATCAACGTCCCCTTGCAACAAACTGCTAACAAAATTTACAGGGCTAGCGGCGTTTGCAAAAACATTTCTTATACTCAATCGAAACGACTCCGGAACCCAATCCCTATAGACTGTGGAAACCGGCTCAATCATATAATCGTACATACTGTCGTTGACACCCTGCATAAATCGATTGTATCCCTCGTAAGGGTCTTCAATGGGAGGATAATGTGGATGTTCATCGGAAAATGGTTCATCCGATTCGTTAAATTCTGGCAAATCCAAATCGTTTCCGCTATTCGATTGATTTTGCTCTGGAAACTCTTTCCGAATTTCAATATCAGCTTTAGGGATATTTTGCGCAACTTCAGACATTTTTTCGACATTGGTCTGAACAACATCTTCAACTTCATCGCTAACTGGCTCAACCTTTGGAGCTACGTGTGGAGCTGGTTCGGAAATTTTTGCGATATTTTGAACCAAATCAATTGCCGAAACTGTTGTACTTGGCTTTTCTGAATTAGCCACCATTAGCTTAGGGCTTGACTTTTGTATCGTTATCGAAATATTCGCTATATCTTGAACTAGATCAATTGCCGGCTGATTATCTTCCTGGCCTCCAAATGCAAATCCTGGGGTAAAACTTAATCCCAAAGCTAAAGCGGTTGCTCCCAAAAGTCTACATTGCGAAAATTTCACTTTATCACCCTTTTATTCATAAGAAATAAAACCTTCAATTTACGAAATATAACAAATACTTAAAGTTTTTTCACCAAATATTCAGGAAACAATTGTTCTAATAGTTGGCAGCCCTTCTGCAAAACTCTATATTTCACCGTTTTGCAGTATATTTGACCGCTTTATTAGTCGAAAAATATGGCCAAACATTTCAGTAGGGAGCCTAATTTTATCTATAAAACCTTACTTATCGGGTAGATAGCTAAAATTAATTAGAAAATTATGAGGTTGGTTCGGGCATAGCGTCTTTTAATTTTGCTAGGGTTTTGTCTGAAATTTTGACATTCCTTTCCCTTGCATCGGCTACTACCTTCCATGCGTCTTTATATTGACTCAAAGAATAATATGCGTCCACCATCACATCCATAGCAATTTCGTTATTTGGGTTAACGCTTAGAGATTGTTTGAGTCTCTCTACTGCATCCTTGCTGTGTCCTAAAGCCAGTAGTGAGGCGCCCCAATAGGCAAACGCATTGCTATTTTCTGGATCTAATTTAATGACATGAAGGTATTTTTGGACAGCTTCTTCATACTTATGTTCCATATATAGGGTAAGCCCCCAATAAAGAAAAGTCTTTGGGTTATATTTATCAATTTTTGCCGCTTTTTCGAACATTTGAATAGCTTCAAAGTATTTTTGCGTCTTTACCAGCGAAATACCCCACCAAGTATAAGCAGAGGAGTCTTTGGGGTTTCGCGCTATAACTTCTTGAGCGGTCTTTTGGGCTTCTTCGTGCTTTCCTAAAGCGATTAATTCTTTTATTTCGTTTGAGCCAGTTTGAAACGATTCTACTTTAAAGTCTTTCACTTCTTTCTCGGTTTTTTCAGCTTGTTCCGCTTTTAATCGAGCTTCCTCAATTCTTTTTTTCTCGGTCTCAAACCCTCTTTGCATAGAGAAATACAAAAAACCCGCAAAAATGAGAAAACAAGAAAGAATCCATATTACTTTAATTCTAGTGGGCATAAGAAAACCAACCTTATTATCTTTTAAGCTTTATCAAAGTATATAAACGCCAAAATTTATCTAACAAAAAAATCGTTTAAGATAATTTGCATTTTTTAATTTTTAAGAAATTCCCTTAAGAACTGATCAAATCTAAAATAAAAAATTTATTAAGAAAAAGTCTAAACGACCCCGGGGGATAGCCAGTATATATTGTTAATTTATCTGGATCAAAGTTTCTTTAATAATCTTTCTGCATTTTGAATTAATTTTTCGTCGCCCCCGTCAATTTCCAAATTGATAAACTTCCTTAGATGGTTTTGGGCTTTTCCTCGATTGCGTTTCATATAATGGACTCCCAGATAGTAATGAGCCAAAGAATACCTGGGATCTAATTTTAAAGCCTCTTCAAACGACTTTCTTGCCAATTCCACCTCTTTTTGAAATGAATAGGCCAATCCCAAGTATAGAAATACTTCAGGGTCTGTGGAATGCCAAGTTAAAACATCTTTTAAAGTTTTTTCAGCCTCAGAAGCTTTTCCAGCCGCCAAATAAGTTTTGACCAAATTAATGCGACTGAACAGGTAATAAGGATTAATCTCCGACGCATTTGTATAAGCTATTTCCGCGAGCTCATGTTTTCCCATGGCTGAATAAACATTGCCTTGATTTAAAAATGTCATCAAGTGCTTCGGATCTAAAGTTAAAATTTCGGAATAAAAAGAAAGGGCTAGGTCAAAGTTACTCTGTCCAAACGCCGTTAAGGCCTTTTCTAATAAACTATCTATTTGAGCTTTGCGCTTGATTTCAACCATTTGACTTTCAGACCGCTTCAATCCTTTTATTTTTTCAATAATCTCCTCCTGACCACTCTTGTCTAGTTCTTCAAACTCGACTAGATCTGGATCGATTTTAAAAAAAGGAGATATCTGACGGACTAAGGTTCCTCTATCGTCTTTATATAAATATTTTGGAGCTTGAAATTCCAGACTTAAATCGTCATCTGTATGAACGGGAGCCTTTTTACTAAACTCTAATGTGGATTGTTTAGGCATAATCATCAGACTCATTAGATCGATAATATTGTAAATACCTATACTTTCCAGATCTTCTTTTGCAGCCGGGTCTTCAAACAATTCCAAAACTCTCTCATAGGAAATTTTATAAGGAGAGTTGGATCCAATTAATAAATAATCATCTCCCACAATAGACTCCCACATTGTAACGGTGGAAAAAGCTTCGTTAAATGTCTTCACAATGGATTTAAAATTACTCGGCGACATGTTTGTGTGAACCCAAATGCAAACAACCCCATCTGGGTTGAGCCTATTTTTTGTTAATTCAAAAAATTCTCTGGTGAACAAAGCCCCTATTCCCGATATCCAAGGATTGGACGGTTCAGAAATGATGACATCGTATTTTTCTTCGGTCAGAGCTACGTGATTTCTTCCATCTTCCAAAATTAACTTTAATCGAGGGTCCTCCATTGCAAAATGGCTAAACGGTCCAAAAAAACTTGCTCCTTCTACAACAGTTTTGGAAATTTCCACCAGATCTATCTTTTTGAGCGGAAACCTCTCCACCGCTCCTGCCGTTATTCCGCTACCCATTCCTATAACTAAAGCAGATTCAGAATTGGGACGTAATAACATCGGAAGATAACCGGATAGTAATTGGGTTCGCATATCTAACGCTAACGAGGCGTCGGTTTTCCCATTAACTCTTAAAAAAATATTTCCTGAAACCGACAATTCAGTCGTTACTGTGGCGTGCATTCCTTCTCGATAAAACAAAATTTTGTTATTTTTTTCCACCGCTTCGTCTAAATCTTTAATACGATACGGCATATAAGAACCGCTTGAAATTATGGCCTTATCCCACTTCGGAAAAGCAGATCCGGCAAAATAACACGCTAATAAAACCGTTGGCAAAACATAAGATTTAAAACCAAAAGACGCCCGCGATAAAAAAACTATCAACAATATTCCCAGTACAACATTCAGCAGAGCGGCGATAAATATTGATTTTTCAAGTCCTAAAAACGGAACTAATAGAAAACCACCGATAAAAGATCCGACAATCGCGCCAATAGTGTTTGAAGAATAAGCTGAAGCTACCGTTTTACCGACTTTGGTCAAACCTCCGGAAACTGTTTTAATAACTACGGGAAATTGCGCTCCCATTAAAAATGTTGGTATAAAAATAAAAGAAAAAATTATCCCAAAATTAACAGATTGAACCGTTTCAAATTCAACTCCGAGTTTTTGATATCCCCATCGATTGATAAAAGGCACCAAAGCAAACAAAGGCAATACCAACAATGAAGACATTCCAATGCCAATTTGAATGCCTCCCAAAGTGAACTTTAAATCTTTTATACGAGAACAAAACCGAGAATAGACAGCCGCCCCTAAAGCCAAACCAAGAATAAACGCCGTTACGATTAGGCTAAAAGCATAAACAGAAGATCCCAATACTAAAGAGAAGACTCGATTCCAAGCCACTTGATAAATCATGGCTGAAATTCCAGAAAATCCAAAAGCTAATAAAACCCAAAAACGTTCTTTATCCTGAATTGGATCTATATTTGACGGTAGAGTTTCTTCTTTTTCTTGGCTATCCGCATTTCCAAAATTTCTAAATAGAACTAATACCAAAAAGCCAATGATTAAGTTAACACCCGCAGCTAACCAAATTGACTTCTGCAACCCCAAAGCTGGCATTATGATAAAAGCGCTTCCCAAAGCTCCAGCAACAGCGCCAAAGGTATTTGCCGCATAAGCTAAACCTGCGTCTTGACCTACTGTTTCGTCATTCCTGGAAAAAAATCTGCTAATAACCGGTAAAGTCGCCCCCATCAAAACAGTGGGAACAATCAAAATAAAAGAGGAAACTAAAAAGCGGAAAAAACTTGCTTGAAGATAACGCCCTTGATAGTTTGCATAAATCCATTTAAGAGCGGGTAAAGACCAATCTATTAAATAAGGTACTAGAATGCAGGAAAGACCTATCAAAACCTCTAGAACGCCATATAATCTAATAGGTTTCGGAAATTTATCGGCAATTCTTCCACCTAAAATACTACCTAATGCTAATCCTCCCATAAAAGTCGTTAAAACTGCGGCCACAGAATAATGAGTATTGCCCATTACCATTGCAAATAACCGAGTCCACACGACTTCGTATATAAGTCCAGTTATTCCCGAAAAAAAGAAAAATAGGAGAATCCAAATTCTAGAATGTCTATAGTTCAAAATAAATCAGCTAGATAGAGACTAAATTGTAGGAAAAATGAGGGTCTATTGAATCATTAATAAACGAATTTTGCAAACTCTTGATATCGTCAATTAACGACAAAATGATCGAAAACACAAAAATAACGATCAAGTAAACTGGAAGGGGATAAACAAAAACGTAGACTATTGGGGAACTCGAAAAGCGATAAGCTAAAGAAACAAAATTATCTCATAAGATATGAAAACAGCTGTAACAAACCAACTATGCTGCAGCCGCCTCTTTTGCTTTATGTTTTCCTAATTCTTGATTCAAAGCTTCAACGTTTCTTTCGCTTTTTCTTAGGTTAGACCTCAACTTCATACTACCAAAAATAGTATTCAGTTTCGCTAAAAAATAGCCTATCAAAAAAGAGGAAAGGATCACATATAGCAAAGAAATATGAGTCGTGTATGTGTGGAAATTCCAATCATAGTAGGTAATTTCCACAGGAGTCATATTCTTTACAGAAAAGGACGTGATAACAATCAAAAGCAAAATATTAAATATGAGTTTAAAAGTCAGCATAGGAATCCCAAGCTTTTGGGTAAATATTTAAATAAGTTTATTATATCGGTTTTAATGCCCTGATTTCAATTCTTCTACCGAGGGTAACTCCTCTTCAATCTCCTCGCCCTCTTGGTGTTCGCTAGCTGCCAAACGAATCTCTCCAACATGTGAAGAGTCTCCATCCGCAGGAGCTAAGGCTGGAATAACATCGGAATCAACAACTACTGAACCGTGGGTTTCAATACCTTGCCCATGACTTTCAGCGGATGGTTCGCCATGTTCTTCAGCGGAGGCTTCTTCGCCGCCTTCTTCAGATTCTTCTGCGGCTTCCTCGCCATGTTCTTCAGCGGAGGCTTCTTCTTCGCCGCCTTCTACAGATTCTTCTGCGGCTTCCCCGCCATGTTC
>JAYOZP010000111.1:0-3087 GCA_038154245.1 Nitrospinales bacterium
CCGATAACTCCTGAATTCCTAAAACGTTATGGATTTGAGTAAATTATGAACGAATGCGTATTCAGCGATATTACAGAAGCAATTGAGGCCGTACGAAATGGCGTAATGATCATCATTGTTGACGATGAGGATCGGGAGAATGAAGGCGATTTAATGATTGCCGCAGAAAAAGCGACTCCCGAATCGATTAATTTTATGGCTAAGTACGGTAGAGGGCTAGTTTGCTTAACTCTTACTCAAGAACGCGCAGAAGAGTTGCGATTGCCGATGATGGCCCCGGAAAATGAATCCGCATTTGAAACTCCATTTACGATATCGATTGACGCAAAGACAGGCGTAAGTACAGGTATTTCTGCAGCCGATAGAGCTCGAACAATTCAAGTGGCGATTGATCCAAAATCTACACGAAAAGATTTAGCAGTTCCGGGGCATATATTTCCTCTAAAGGCAAAAGAAGGAGGAGTTCTAGTCCGTAATGGGCAAACGGAAGGATCGGTTGATATTGCCCGGTTGGCGGGCTTAAATCCTTCTGGAGTGATATGCGAGATCATGAACGATGATGGAACCATGTCAAGAGTTCCTCAGTTAACCGAGTTTTCCAAAAAATTCGGAATTAAAATGATAACCGTTAAAGATCTGGTTGAATATCGATTACAAAGCGAAACTTTGATTGAAAAGGAAGCGGAAACTATTATTCCTACTCAATGGGGAGAGTTTAAATCGATCGCTTTTCGCAATGTGTTAATTGATCAAGTCCACATCGCATTTGTAAAAGGAGATATTGAATCTTCGGTTCCTGTTTTAACAAGGGTTCACTCTCAGTGTTTAACGGGAGACGTTTTTGGGTCGTTCCGGTGTGATTGCGGCGAACAGTTGAGTCGAGCAATGGAAATGATCAATGAACAAGGGTTAGGAGTTTTGCTTTATTTATATCAGGAAGGAAGAGGTATAGGGATAATAAATAAATTAAAAGCTTACGCCCTTCAAGATCAAGGTCACGATACTGTTCAAGCAAACGAGGCGTTGGGCTTTAAACCTGATTTGAGAGAATATGGAATTGGAGCTCAAATCTTAAGAAAACTGGGCTTGGGGAAAATTCGTTTAATGACTAATAACCCTAGAAAGATTGTTGGATTAGAAGCTTATGGTCTAAGTATTGTGGAAAGAGTTCCAATGGAAATCAGTCCAAAAGAGCAAAATGTAAAATACCTTAAAACAAAACAGTCCAAGTTGGGACATCTTATGAAGAATATTTCCTAAGAGAGGAATGAATGGCAAATATTATTGAAGGAAATTTAATTGGGTCGGGGCTCAAGTTTGGTATTGTCGCGGCGCGGTTTAATGATTTTATTACAGGACGTCTTATAGACGGAGCTTTGGATACTCTTAACCGTCACGGTGTTGATGAAGCTTCGATTGATATTGTCAAAGTGCCAGGCGCGTTTGAAATTTTTATGGCTGCAAAAAAATTAGTTAAAGCGGATAAATACGACGCTATTATTTGCCTCGGAGCTATTATTCGAGGAGCTACGCCACACTTTGAGTATGTCGCCGCCGAAGCTAGTAAGGGAGTCGCGGCTGTGGCGATGGAAGCTCCTATTCCTGTTTTGTTTGGAGTATTGACCACAGATAACCTTGAACAGGCGATTGAAAGAGCGGGTTCAAAGGCCGGTAATAAAGGATCTGAAGCGGCTTTGGCGGCTTTGGAAATGGCAAATTTGTTTAAGGTAATGGAGTAAACTTTTATTGTGGGGAAAAGACGGCAATCTAGGGAATTAACTTTAAAATTTTTATATTTATACGAACTCAATAAAGGCGACCTAGAAGAACAAAAAAAAATGTTTTGGGATTGGGTCGGCAAAGATCAAGCTAAAGATTTTACTTTTGAATTGATTGATTCAACGCTTAATAATTTAGAACAAGTTGATCGGGTAATTAAAAAATTTAGCGATAATTGGGATATAGAAAGAATGGGTACAATTGATAGAAATATTTTACGATTGGCCTCTTGCGAATTGATGTTTCATAAAAATGTCCCTGGAAAAGTTGCAATTGACGAAGCCGTTGAAATTGCTAAAAAATATGGAGGAAAACAATCTTCCGATTTTGTAAATGGAATTCTGGATAAAGTTAACTCCCACGTTTCTTCCTCTTTGGCTCAAGAAGCAAACTAAATTCTCCTTAGATAACTACCCACTTCAAAAATTATTTAAGTTTTCCCTCTTACTTATTGCCGATTCAAATAGTTCTTTGTACTCTATATAGATTACAATTTATTCCTGCGCGTATTTCATGGTTTATCTTATTTTTTCGGATGTTCATAGCAATTTAGAAGCTTTACAGGCATTTTTGAAATTAGCTGAAGAAATGCCCCATGACAAGCTTGTGTGTCTTGGCGATATAGTGGGATATGGAGCCGATCCGAATCCTGTCTTAGACTTGATTCGAGAAAAAGTCGACGTTATTTTGGCCGGGAACCATGATCACGCAGTTTGCGGCAAAATAAGCGCTTCATACTTTAATCCTTACGCCTATCATGCAACTTTATGGACGCAAAAGATATTAAGCGAGAATAACCACGAGTATTTAAGATCATTGCCCATTTATTTGGAAGACGATGGAATCATATGGGTTCATTCGTCTCCATTTGAACCGGAACAATGGCATTATCTCAATTCATATGAAGACGCTTTAGAAAACTTTGAAGCTCTTGAGGAAGAGCTTTGTTTTATGGGGCACACTCATAAGCCCGTTGTTTTTGAAGAGACTTCAAAAAACGACGTAAAGTTAATTAAAGGATCGGCTATTAAATTAAGCTCTAATTCCAGGTATTTAATAAATGTTGGCAGTCTTGGTCAACCGCGAGATGGAAACCCCGAATCTTGCTTTACAAGGTTTGATTCAGCGACTAGAGAGCTCAGTTTTCATCGTTTAAGTTATTATTTGGAAGAAACTCAGCGCAAAATACTCAAAAACGGACTACCTCCTTTCTTTGCCGAACGTCTCTCTCAGGGACGATAATATTTTTCGAAAACCCATACTCCCCCTTTTCTTGACCCATTTGATTAAAAGCGCTATACTCATTTG
>JAYOZP010000111.1:3097-14395 GCA_038154245.1 Nitrospinales bacterium
ACTCATAACTACAATAAAATTAAATAGTTATGGTTTTATTTTGAATTTTGGCAGGATAAAAAAGCAAACGATTGATTTAAAATTATGAAGCGTTTTATTGCAAAAAATTTATTGAGAGAGATTTTACAAGTTTTTATTTTGGGCGTTTTTATTTTTTTTAACGCTCCATCTGCTTTTTCTAAACCTGTAAGAAATGTAAAAGCTGAAGTTTTATATAAAAAAGCAAAGTCGGATTATTATTCACTTTTAAAATTTAGTAATTCGGAGATAAGAAGAACGAAGTGGGTAGAAACCGCAAAAAAGTTCGAGGAAATTTGGCATTCTTTTCCTGAGACCATTTCTGGTTATAAGGCTTTATTTACCTCTGCGAAATTATATCAAAAGTCATTTGCTAGATTTGGCAAATCCGAAGACCTGAAAAAAGCATTAGCGACTTTTCAAAAGGTGGCTTCTGCGGATAAAGATGGGTATTTGGGCGACGACGCATTGTTTCATGCAGGTGAATTATTTTTTGCCCAAAATAATTTTGATGCAGCTACATTATCATTTCAAACCATATTAAACTTTTTCCCGAAAGGAGATATGGTACAGCGAGCTCGTAAGCGCCTCGCATTTATTAATAGAAAAAAAGCTGAAAATTCTCACGTTAAAGTGTCAAAGACAAGATCTTTTAATAATATCGCTGTTATAAGAGATGTAAACTTTAACGCCGAATATTCTGAAGAGTGGTTAACAATTCAGACTGATCGCCCAATATCCTTCACCGAGGGATGGGTCAGTTCTACTCTCAAATATGTGATTGATCTGCCTTTTTCAAAAGTATCTGATTCGGTTCTAAAAAATATTAAGATTAAAGGAAATCATCTACAGCGGATTCGAGTAACGCCAATTTCAAAATCTGGCAATCGAGTGGTTTTAGAATTTAAATCTCCAAAAAATCTAGATGTTCGAGCATTCCAAAAAAAGAATTTCATTAAAATTTTAATCCAACCAAAACGTAAAGTTAAAAAATCTGTTACTAAGCCGCAATTCCTTGAAGCTAAAGTCACCAAACCTTTGGAACCTATTGTTGAAAGCGGCGTAAATAAGTCGAACGCCAAAAAGCGTAAATGGAAAGTTCCTTATATTGTTATTGATCCAGGTCATGGCGGTAAAGACAATGGAGCTATTGGCGGAACTGGTTTGTTAGAAAAAAATTTGAACTTAGCAATTTCAAAGCATCTAAGTCGTATATTACAAAAAAAATATTCATACAAGGTCTCTATGACGCGGGAGGACGACCGATTTATTGCGTTGGATGAGAGAGGAAAGTTTGCAAACGAAAAAGATGCAGATTTGTTTGTATCTATTCATGTGAATGCCGCTGAGAGAAAAGGCGCGCATGGAATTGAAACTTATTATTTAGGAAGAGGCTCTAGCGATAGAGCTCGCGATACTGCTAAAAGAGAAAATGGAGAATTAGTATATAAAGTCCCGGATGACGACGTTCAAAAAATCTTAACCGACATGATCACCAATAGGAAAATTAATGATTCTTCAATTTTAGCTAGATGGATTCAAGATAAACTATTTTTGAAAATGTCTAAAAAATACTCTCGAATAAAAAACTTAGGAGTAAAAGAAGGACCGTTTTTTGTGCTTCATAGCACTAAGATGCCTAGTGTCTTAGTGGAAGTTGGATTTATTACCAATACCAAAGAAGAATTGAGGCTAAGCAAATCCAAATACCTTAATAAGTTAGCAGAATCTATCGCATATGGAATTTCTTCTTATGTAAAAGATAACAAACCGACGATTTAGGATGAAAGATGATTCTGAGTTCAAGAGCGAAGCTATAGTCGCCATTATTGGTAGAGCTAATGTTGGGAAATCCACTTTATTTAATAAAATAATTGGGAAAAAAACGGCCATAGTCAATAACACTCGCGGAGTTACCCGGGATAGAAACTATGGGATTGCAGAGTGGTATGGAAAAACGTTTTGGACGGTTGATACAGGGGGAATTGACTTTGCTGGAGAAAATGATTTTGAACCACTGATTGCCGAGCAAGCTGAGTTTGCAAAAGAAGAGGCCGACTGCGTAATTTTTGTTGTTGATTGCCGCCAGGGAATGACTCCTCAAGATAGAGAAGTGATTGGAATAGTTAGGAAGTCTGGAAAACCTTTATTCCTGGCAGTGAATAAAGTAGATAATCCAGAAACTGAATCTTTGGCTTATGAATTCGCAAAAATTGGCATTGAAAATATGTTTTCTATTTCAGCGGAGCATGGGTATGGGTTGATGGAATTAATGGAAAAAGTTGCTGAAACTATTCCTGAAAGTTCTCCCGTTGAGGTTGACGAAAATGAGATTAGGGTGGCGATTGTTGGGAGACCCAATGTAGGTAAATCATCATTGGTAAATAGACTTTTGGATACTTATCGGTGCATTGTTTCCGACAAACCGGGCACAACTAGGGACGCTATTGATTCGCCTATTGAAGTGGATGACCAAAAATTCGTAATAATTGATACAGCGGGTATTAGAAGAAAAGGAAAAACTGTCCAAGTTCTTGAAAAATTTTCGGTTATCATGTCGTTAAAGGCATTAGACCGATGTCACATTGCAGTTTTGGTAATTGATGGGAATGAAGGAATTACCGACCAGGATGCAACTGTGGCGGGATATGCAATGGAAAAAGGGCGAGGGGTTGTTATTTTGGTGAATAAATGGGATTTAGCGCAAAAAAAATATGAAAGTTTTGAAGAATTCCAAGAATTAATACAAAGAAAGCTGAAGTTTTTAGACTTTGCGCCATTTTTTGCTGTTTCAGCAAAAACGGGTTATAATTTGTCCTTATTTTTTCCTCAAATAAATCAAGTGTTTGGAGAATATACCAAGCGTGTTGCAACGGGTCCTTTGAACGATTGTTTTGAAAAGGCTGTTGAAAAGAATCCTTTAAGCCATTTTAGGGGGAAGTTTCTGAAATTGTTTTATTCTACCCAAATTAGAAATTGTCCGCCAACGTTCCGGTGTTTTGTTAATTACCCTCAGGGTATACATTTTTCTTATAAGAGATATTTAACAAATAGTTTGCGTAAAAAATTTGGCTTCAAAGGAACGCCAGTGCGTCTAATTTTTTCCCGGAAAAAAACGGGCTAGTCAACGTATATGAAGAATATGAGCAAAGACTTTAAAATAATTAGCGGCAAAAACTATAAAGTTTTAAAGACGCAGGAATTTGGAGATATCGTGTTTGGTTGTCCTCCAGGTATCGTCAAAGATTTTGCCAAGCGTAATGAGGAATTACCTTCCAAATATGTTATTCCCTTTAGAACTTTTGTAAAGGGTAGAAATAATTTTGATTTTGAGTTCATTGTATATAGTTTTTTATTTGTAAAAGAGAAAAGAGAAAAGCTTTCCATATTTTGCATGCCAGGCCAGGAAGAACGCTTTCGAATTATTCTTAGCGAAACTCTTTTTGGTCCCACCTTTTTAAATATGTTAAGGGCTCAGTTTCGAAAACTTCCTGTCCAAAATAAATTTTCTTCAAAAGAATTAAAGCAATTTGATGCCCTTTTGCAAAAGGTAGTTAAGAATAAGCGTTTTTTTGAATCATTCGATCTTAATTTAAAGGAACATAAGAGCGAGAAAGAAATTGCCGACGATATAAAAACTTGTTTTGACAAATTAGTTAAAGATACGAAGTGGCTCGCTAATAAAAAAATAAAAAACTTGTCGGTTCAATTGACTGAAAATTATTTGATTTGCGCTTATTTAAAAAGAGAGATGAGTTTGTTTACTCTGGCGCGAGAAAGCCAACGTGAGGAGTTTATTGACAGAATTGTTGATTTTTATCACTTTGCTGAAGATTGGACCGTTAAAGTTAAGGGAACCCGGGATAAAAGAAAACAATTGAGGATGATCCAATCATCTCCTTCAGTATTTGACCTTTATATTGGAAGGCAGAAAAAAATAGCGATTGATATTAGTAGCTTAGAGCCTCCCGATACAAACTTTACTATTCAACCTTGTGAAAAACCTTTCATGGGCGCCACGTTTTTAGGAGTGGGGTCGGGTTTTACGCCCAATAGAAAAAATAGTTGCATGATTGCTTGGTCCGAGGGAAAAGGCATAATGGTCGACGTGCTTTCGGAATGTAATGTTGAAACTATGAAATATGGAATCACCGAAAATGATGTTCCATATACTTTTTTGACTCATGTTCATTCCGATCATGACGCTGGCATTACGGAAAAGATCTTATTTGGCGAGAAAGTTAAAGTGATTTCTACCCGGATTATTTTTGAAAGCTATTTAAGAAAGTTAGAAGCAATAACTTGTTTTCCTATAAAAATTTTAGAAGACTTTTTCGATTTCCATGAAGTTGAACCGAATAAACCAACGAAGTTGCCAGGCTTCCAAAACTCTTACTTTGTGTTTGATTATTCTTTGCATTCCATTCCGACAGGTCGATTCACCTTGACGTATAAAGACAAGGGATTTAAGAAAACAATCGCGCATTCAGGGGACACTAAATACGACGAAGAACGAATCAGAATTTGGTATGAACAGGGCTTTTTTACTAAAAAGCGGCGGGACGCTATTCTTGGTTTTATCTGGGATGCCGATATGATAGTGCACGATGTTGGAGGAGGAATGTTGCACACTCATGTAGACGCTCTCAAAAATTTAGATAAATCGATCACTGACAAGCTTATTTTGGTTCATCAGCATGACGAGCCTGCAGGGAATCAAACAATGCATTTTGCCGAAGAAGGGCAAACTGAAGTTCTCATTAAAGACAGAAAAGTTAAAAAAGATCAACCGCTTCAATCTTTAAAAGAAGGCGTTTTGTTCAGGAAATTAAAACAGAACCATTTCCTCGAATTGTGCGCAAGATCGGAGTTAAAAAAATATAAAGATCAGGAAGTTGTTTTTTCTCAAGATGAGGAAGGGCATTCGTTTTTTGTTATTGTCGACGGGTTTGCTGAAATAATAATCGACGAAGAAAAGTACGCTATTTATGAGAAGGGAAACTTCTTTGGAGAATTAGCAATTACAACCACAAACCCAAGAAGACGAGCAACGGTTCGAGCCAAAGGTCCTTTATGCTTGTTAGAAATTAAAAAAGAGGATTACAAAAAGTTCAATTTACCTTTAATAAAAGATGATTATTATAAACTAGAAAGTTTCTTTTCGGACACTATCAACCCTAGTCTCCTAGCTATTTTGGCTTTTGGCACTTTAGAGCATTGGACAAAAAATGATACTGTCATTAAATACGGATCTTTAGAAAAAGATATGTATGTTTTACTTTCTGGAGAAGTAACAATTTTAGATAAGAAAAACAAAGAATTAGCTAATTTAACTGAAGGTTCTATTGTCGGTGAAATAGCTTATATGAAAAACATTCCAAGAACTGCGACGGTCCTTGCCGCTTCAAACGACGTTTATGCCATCCGTTTAAAAACAAATGAAATATCTAACGTTTTTAAACTTTTTCCCGCCTTTTATGGGATGGTTTACCAACAGATGAAAAAAAAGGAAATCCATTTTTAAACTGTCGTTTTATAGTCATTTCCATGTATAATTAATTTCTTCAAGAGTTGTTTTTTTAAATTTAGCGTTATTTTTTTGCCATATTAATGTTAGATTTTTGTATTTTCCTGTCTTTTTAATGGAGGGTTTCTTCAGATTTATACCTATAGATTTTAAGGAGTTTAGCTAGCGAAACCCATTATGTTGTCCCATTAATTTGGAATTCTATTATTTGGAGCTCTCATGGGAGGGAAAAATGAAGAAGTACAACTGTGCCGACATTAGAAACGTGGGACTTATTGGCCACGGAGCCGTTGGAAAGACCTCCATTGCCGAGGCAATGACTTATACTTCAGGAGTTTCCGACCGATTAGGTAAGGTTGGAGATAGTTCTTCATTTTTCGATTACGACCCAGAAGAAGTCAAAAGAGGGTATTCTCTAAATGCATCGCTAGCTTCCTTAGAATGGGATAAAAAAAAGATTAACCTCATTGATTCCCCCGGTAGTGGTAGTTTTATTGGCGATACATTTGCGACTTTAAGAGTAATTGACAGCGCCGTTTTCGTTGTGTCGGCAGATGCAGGGTTACAATATTTTACTGAAAAGTTTTGGCGTGTAGCCGAAGAATTAGAAGTCCGGCCCATAGTATTTGTCAATAAAGTAGATCATGAAAGAGCCGACCTTGATAATGCCATTAACTCCATTAAAAAAAGATTAAAAAATAATCCTGTTCTGATCCAATTACCTGTTGGAAGCCAAGATAATATTCAAGGGATCGTCGATTTAATTGGCAATGTTTGTTATTTGTATGAAAAGGAAGGTAATGGAATAGGGAAAGAGTCTCCTATCCCGGAAGACATGGCGGACGAAGTTGAAACGGCGAGGTCTGAATTAATTGAGTCTGTTGCGGAGTGCGACAAAGAGCTTTTAGAAAAATATTTTGAAGAAGGTAGCCTGACAGACGAAGAGCTAATTTCTGGATTGAAAAAGGCGATTGATGACGGCGATTTAACCCCTGTATTTTGCGGTTCGGGCACGCTTAATATCGGTATTGATTTATTAATGCAAGGTTTAGTTAACTATGCGCCGTCTCCCGATCAACGTCCAGCAATTTCGGCAAAGTCTTTAAGCGACGACTCCGAAGTTATGGTAAAGCCAGGGCCTGATGGGCCATTTTGCGGATTGGTTTTTAAGACTATCGCAGATCCTTACGCTGGGAAGCTTACCATTTTTCGAGTTTTTTCTGGAACTGTCAATTCGGATTCCTCTGTTTTTAATTCCTCTAAGAATCTAACTGAACGAATTGGAAGTCTCTTCTCTCTTCAGGGAAAAAATCAAAATCAAGCCACCGAGTTGATCGCTGGCGATTTTGGCACTGTCGCTAAGCTCAAGGAAACGGAAACTAGCGATACGCTTTGCAATCAGGAGTTTCAAGCAAAATTTGCCCCAATTGATTTCCCAGCCCCTATTTTATCTCGCGCTGTAGTTCCTAAAACCCGAGCCGATGAAGATAAAATTAGCGGGTCTTTGCATCGGCTTACGGATGAAGATAAGACGTTGCGGGTGGAAAGAAATAGCCAGACTCATGAATTATTAGTTTCAGGTTTAGGCCAAGTTCATTTTGACGTGATTTTGGATAAGTTGAAAAGACGGTTTGGAGTGGAAGTTGAAGTTAAAGCTCCTAAAATCCCTTATAGAGAAACAGTTCGAGGTAAAACTAAAGTTCAGGGCAAGTACAAAAAGCAATCTGGAGGTCGCGGTCAATTTGGCGATACTTGGTTAGAAATTGAACCGTTGGCTAAGGGGGCAGGTTTTGAATTTGTTGATAAAATTGTTGGAGGCGCCATTCCTAAAACCTATATTCCCGCCGTTGAAAAGGGTGTGCAAGGCGCAATGGAAGAAGGCGTTTTAGCTCATTATCCAATGGTTGACGTTAAGGTTACTTTATATGACGGTTCTTATCATGCGGTTGATTCTTCCGAAATGGCTTTTAAAATAGCCGGTTCGATGGGATTTAAAAAAGGAGTAATGGATTGCAGGCCTATTTTATTAGAGCCTATAATGAAAATGGAAGTGGTTGTGCCAAGCGAATGCGTTGGAGATGTGATGGGAGATTTAAATTCTAAAAGAGGAAAAATTTTGGGAATTGACGCTCAAGAAGATACGCAAATAATTCGAGTGGAAGTTCCAATGTCTTCCGTATTAAACTATGCTCCAGATATTACGTCGCTTACGGGTGGACGAGGTATCTTTACAATGGAGTTTTCTCACTACGACGATGTTCCTGAACATCTTACTGGGAAAATTGTTGAACAAGCCCAAAAGGAATTTGAAGAATCCAAATCTTCTTCCTAAAGGGATATTTAATAAAGGTTTTTTTATGAGTAATCATAAGTTTGCGCTGATAAAGGCGGATATTGTCGATCGAGTTTATGAGAGAGTAGGGTTTAGCCGTAGAGAAGCCGAAAAAGCTGTGGAAGCCTTATTTGATCAAATTAAATTAGAATTGGAAGCTGGGGAAAATGTAAGAATTTCGGGTTTTGCTAGTTTTTATTTGAAGGATAAAAAAGCAAGAAATGCCCGTAATCCAAAAACTGGCGAGCCTATCATAATAAAAGCTAGAAGGGTTCTTTCCTTTAAGCCAAGTAAACAATTGATTGACGCCGCTAATGAATCCTAAAAACCCTCTATAGTTTTAAACCTCAAGATTTTACTTCTAAATAACTAACCAGCGCTAACCCATCAACAACCCATAAACTGTAAGAATTTTTTGATGCTTCCTGAAATTCCCGACAAATTATTTTTTAGAATAGGCGAAGTTGCAGAAATCGTAGGGGTAGAACAACATGTTTTGCGCTATTGGGAAGAGGAGTTTGATGTTTTAAAACCAGATAAAAATCAAGCCGGTCAAAGATTATACCGACGAAAAGATATAGAAATAGTGGTTCAGATAAAAGAGTTGTTGTATGAAGAAATGTTTACTATCGCCGGAGCGAAAAAGAAGCTCAAAACAAAAAAGCGAGATCCAAGCCAATTAAGTTTTCATTTTGATCCAGACGAGTTTTTGAAATGGAAAAAACAGTTAAAGACCGATTTGAATGCAGTTATTAAAATGTTAGATGAAGATTAATATACGCTTTGTTTGCCCTTAAAGGATTTATATAAAGTCCTAAAAAAATATTTCAAAACTTTTCTTTAAAACTCCTTAGAAAAGAATTCCCATTTTTAGACCACTCTTCATATTTTTTTGTTCAAGTCTCTTTGTGTTTTTTAGAGTTCCTTCCTTTGCTCAAGAGTTAAAAAATCCTTCTGATCAAACGGTTTTACTAAAGTCGATTGTTGTTGAAGCTACTCGTTCTATTAAGAATATTGAGCGAACTCCTTTTTCAATTAGTAAAGACAACTTTGATCGACTTAATGGAGGTAATGGCACGTCGTTGAACCAAGTGTTGGAACCTGTTCCAGGAGTGTTTTTGCAAAACCCATTTAACTTTACCCAAGATTTAAGAATTGCCATTAGGGGGTTTGGCATTCGATCTTCTTTTGGAGTTCGAGGTATCAAAGCGCTCTCAGATGGTTTTTCTGAATCTTTGGCAGATGGCTCGACTCCATTAGATTCTATTGATCCAGATTTGATCGAAAGCGTCGAAGTATTGAAAGGGCCTGGGTCTTCATTATATGGAAACTCTGCTGGAGGAGCCGTATTATTTAAAACTAGGAGCGGCCCAAAAGATGGGACTGAGTTTTCTTCGAAAGTAAAAGTTGGTCGTTTTGGATTATTTAAGAAGCAAATTGAATTTGGGCAAGGAGGGACCTTTGGATCGTATCGATTGTACGCTTCGAATCTTAAATTTGACGGGTTTCGCGAGCATAGCGAAACGGAAACTAGTTTAGCGAACTTTAAAGCTAATTATATTCCTAATGTAAAATCTAAATTAACGTTTTTGTTAGGATATTTGAATTCCCCAAAATCTGAAGACCCCGGAGCTTTGACTCAAAGTCAAGCAGAAGAAGACCCGAGACAAGCTAGAAATACTAATGTTTTTTTTGAAGCTGGAGAGAAAGTACGGCAAAGCAATATAGGGATTAATTATCAAGTTGAATTAAGCGAAGGTTTAAATGTTTCGGCAAAAATAGGAGGTACTCAAAGGTTTTTTTCTAACAAACTTCCATTTGAAAATGGAGGCGCGGTAGACCTTGATAGGAATGCTTTAGATATTGGAGGCAAAATTGTTTTTGATTGGCAGTACGCTAATTTAGAGATTAGAAGTATTGCAGGAATTGATTTGTTAACTCAATTTGACGATAGAAAACGCTTCAATAATATTCAAGGAGAAAAAGGGCCATTGTCTTTTGATCAAGATGAAGACGTAACTGCAAATGGAATTTATTTTAGAAATGAAATTGATACGTCTGAAAATCTTAGTATTGGACTCGGGGTTCGTTATGATCGAATTAGGTTTAAAATACGAGATCGCTTTAATGTAGATGGGGATCAAAGCGGATCGAAAACTCTCGACGCTTGGAGCGGTTCCATCGGAACTACTTGGCAAGCTTATAAAAATTTCAATATTTTTGGAAACTTTTCTACGGCTTTTGAAACGCCGGCGGTTATTGAGTTAACCAATAATCCATCGGGATTAGGAGGTTTAAATCCTAATTTGGAGCCTCGGTATTCATTCTCTTATGAAACTGGTATCAAAGGACAGATTGGCTCTTCGTTAAATTATGAAACTTCCGTGTTTCTAATCAGGACCAAAGACGAAATCGTTCCGTTCGAATTATCTCAATTTCCAGGAAGATCTTTTTTTAGGAACTCAGGAAATTCAGAGAGAATAGGGTTAGAAGCGTCTATATTTTATAGAATTATCGAGGATCTAAATTTTCAGATTTCTTATACATACTCAGATTTTAAATTTCGCAATTTTTCCGACGAAACTTTAGATATTAAAGGTAAAAGGATTCCTGGAATTCCTCAAAACCATTTGTTCGCAGAATTGAAATGGCGCGATCCATCTGGTTTATTTGCTGTGTGGACAGGACAATATGTTGATGAGTTATTTGCTAACCGAGAAAATACTTTTACTTCGCCAGATTATTTTTTAGCCGATTTTCAGATTGGCGTCAAAAAAACGTGGGGAGATGTTCAAGGAAGCTTGTTTGTAGGAGTGGAAAACGCGACAGACTCAAATTACTTTGCAAATACTCGGATCGACGCTTCACGGAATGCTTTCTTTGAACCTGGTTCTCCTCTCAGTTGGCGGGGTGGATTTCAAATCGTTTTTCAGAAACAGAAAACCTGAATTATTCTGATTCAAAAGGATAATTATATTTCCAAGCTTCAAAACCTCCGGCCATGCTATAAACCTCTTTAAAGCCTTGTTCCTGAAAATAAGCGGCGGCCCCTTGGCTTGAGTTCCCATGGTAACAATAAATGATTAGCGGTAACTCTTTGTCTGTTTTTTCGATGAATTCTTGAACATTTCCATCGCTAAGATGAACTGCTTCTTCAATATGACCTATTGTGTAGGAAGCAGGGTCGCGAATATCAACAATGTTGATATCGCCGTCTTCTATTTTAGTTTTTGCGTCGTGGATATCTATTTGGTTTATTTTAGGCATGGTTTTAAAAAATTAGTCTTTATTAATAACTGAAAATTATGCTATCAATAAATTCTCTTATTGGCTAACTATTTTTTTGAGTTTTAATTTTTATATTTTTTCACTAGTGTCCGGTAAAAGTAAGAAAGTCATGGCTTAATTTCATCGGTTATCA
>JAYOZP010000112.1:0-14394 GCA_038154245.1 Nitrospinales bacterium
ACTTAACCAACATGGTTTAAATAAACCAATAAGGAGAGCCCCCTTTCTAAAGAAAGGGGGCTTTTTTTTATGAAAATTTTTGAAGCCGTAGTGGCGGGGATCGTTTTTGGGGTTCTCGCGATTTTTTATTTTTGGGATTCTTTAGGCCCTGATTTGATAATTGGGGGAGGGGATAACCTTTTTTTTTTCATCCCCATAAGAAAACTATGGATTCAAATTTCTCAAAGCTTTTCTTTCCCATTGTGGAACCCTCATGCCAATATGGGGATGCCGCTATTTGCTACTGTTCAACCTGCCATTTTCTATCCATTTAGTTGGTTCTATTTTTTATTTTCGTTTAATTCTGTTTTTAATCTTACGATCGTATTTCACTATAGTTTAGCTGGGTTTTTTATGTATTTGTTGGCTAGAAGCTGGCGATGTGGTCCAGAAGGAGCTGCGGTTTCCGCTTTTTCTTTTATGTTTTCCGGCTATCTGTTTTCTGTGCATCGATACTTATCGACTTTACTACCCGTTGTTTGGGTTCCCCTCCTATTGTTGTTATTTTTTTCCGGAATTCTGAAAAAAGATAAACGATATATCGTATTGGCTAGTTTAGTTGCGTCTGTAATGATTTTTTCAGGAGGAGTAGAAACTTGTTATCAAATTTTTCCTTTATTAGGGATTATTGGTCTTTTTCCAAATTTGTTGTTTGAAGGAGATTTCGAAAATGAATTTTGGGTTCGTTTTAAACTTCTGACTTTGTTTGGAATTATTCTGGCTGGAGTTGCCGCAGTTCAACTTGCGCCCACTCTCGAGTTGTCGCATTGGTCTATCCGTAGATATGGTTTGGGGGAATATGAAGCGAATGTTTGGTCTTTAAAGTTAAAAGATTTGTTTTTATTTTTTACTTTAGATTTTTACGGTTATTTTGGTAACACAGAATCTTACTTTTCCGAACAAAATTGGCTGCAAACTCTTTATATTGGACTTCCATCATTTCTTTTAGCTATTTACTCTTTTCGACGATTTAAGAATAAATCATGGACTATAGTTTCGATTGTAGCTATTTCAATTTTATTGTCGCTTGGTAAAAACGCTTTTCTATTCCCATTTCTTAGAGAAAACCTTCCTCTTTTTGATTCCTTTCGTTATCCAGTGAAATTTATATTTCCCACTATACTAGCTATTTCAATTTGCGCGGGAATTGGGTTTGATCAGCTAAAAAAGGATATTCATGAAAAAGAACAAAATATATTTTCTGAATTGAAAATCCTCTATTTGGGAGTGGGTTTTATACTAAGTTTTGGTTTGATTGAATTTTTCAAACCTTCATTGATAAATCAGTTTGAAGTTTTGAAAATTACCCCGCCTTTTTATAACGAGCCTTGGATCAATCTTGGCAATCTTCAAAGGTTGTTCGCGTTTGCTTCTATATTTTGTCTTTTCTTTTTTCTTTCAACAAAGAAGATGAAATCCAATTCATGGCTTTTTTATTTACCGGTTTTAGTTTTAGGAGCCGATTTGTTTTTTGGTAATCATGGTTTATCATTTAAAGTTCCATCAAAGTATGTTGACGAGCCTAGCCAAAATATGAAGTTTCTTGCTTCGCAACCGGGTATTTTTAGGACGTATGTTACTAAAGAAACTAAAAAAGATTACTATCGAAAAAAAGTAAAAAGTCAGACTTTGACTTATGAAGATCAAGCCAGATTTATTCGTTCTCTCACAGGGGTACCATACGGTATTAATTATGTGGAAGGTCAAACGGTTATGCGGCCTTATTTTTTTGACAATATCCGGGGCATATTAAATACGATGCCGATAAAGAATCGATTAAATTTATTAAATCTATTTAACGCAAAGTATATCGTTTCAGCACAAAACCTAGATTTAGAAGGATTAAAATTAGTTCACTTTGAGCCTGACGGTTTGATGAATAATAATTCTTCCGAGTCCCTTAATCGCTTGCAAGAAAACGATACAATTAAGATCTATCAAAATGATAAAGTTCTACCGCGAGTTTTTTTAGCGGAGAATTGTCAAGTTGTAAAAGACGAAAATGACTATCCTGTTATTTTTTCTAGAGATGATTTTAATCCTAGAAAAAAAATTCTCCTCGACAAATCTCCCGAAGGGTTAACTTGCGACAGTGAAACCAAACATTTGGATTCAAAGGAATTGGTTGAGATAATAAATTACGGTACAAATTCAATTGATTTAGAGGTTCACGCCGAAGAAAATCGATTACTTTTTTTAAGCGATGCGTATTTTCCTGGGTGGGAAGCTAGCATTGATGGAAAAGAAACAGAAATATACCGCGCTAATTATGCCTTTCGATCTATCGTGGTAAGACCTGGAAAGCAAAGAATTAAATTTGAATACAATCCTACCCCCTTCAAAATTGGTAGTCTCATAACTTCTCTTACCTTGGTTTTTATCTTTTTCATAGCTCTTAAAGGTTATCGAAATAAAAACTTTTAGTTGTCCAATTGATTCTATATAAAGTTAAAAAAATCCAAATCTAGTTTTGTTAAGCAAGTTTTCATCGCCTTAATATTTTCTTTTTTCGGGTAAGCTGTGTAACCCAGTGGGAACCCGTTTACCCGTTATTATTCCAGTATTTGGTAGTTTGTACTTATATTCTTAAAAATTGATTTGGTCCTTATATAAAAAATGCTTAATTTTACGTCTCTAATATATTGTTTTTTTTGGTTTAATTAGTCTATTTCGCTAGTTATTAATTGTCTAAACGGCCAAGATAAAGGGTTTTTGGAGGTTATAAATCTTTTTTTAAAAAACTATTGAAAACTGGCTAGTTAAAGGAAAAGTAAAAAAAAGTCATTTTTTTTTGAAGCTTTTTTATTTTTGGTCTTTGGTTTGCACTATATCAGGGAAAAACTTGATATTAATTAATCATTAATACTTTTTTAATTCCCTTCCAAAGGAGATAGTGATGGAAAAGACAATGAAAAACGAAAAGGGTTTTACCCTAATCGAATTGATCATGGTAATCGTAATTTTAGGAATTTTGGCCGCAACTGCAGTTCCTAAATTTATCGATTTAAAGGGCGACGCTCTTAATGCAAGACGAGATAACTTATCAGGAGCTTTGAGAGCTTCCGTTAATATTCTTCATGCAAACTATATTTTAAGAAACGCGGCAACTTATGACGTAACGACGGTGGTAGGTTCTGTAGACGCCCAAGGTTTGAGCCCAGTAGTTGCCAGCGCAACTTCAGTTACGGCTACTTCTGACGGCGTAACTTATAGCTGGAGCTACAGCCCACATTCTGGCGTACAAGATCCTGGTACTATTGGCGACCCTGGAACTCTCTAATTTGGGTTACTTAACTAACTTGGTTTAAATAAACTAATTAAGGAGAGCCCCCTTTCTAAAGAAAGGGGGCTTTTGTTATGAAAATTTCCGAAGCTTTAGAGGCAAGTGTCGTTTTTTCAATTCTAGCTGTTTTTATTGTTGGGATTCTTTGGGGCCTTAACTAATAATTAGAGAATAGAGTAACCTCTTCCGATCTATTATTTATTAGTAGATAAACCATCAAAAGCCAATTTGCCAATTGCAATCACAAAGAAAACTTTCCACCTTCGATTGATTCTTAAAAGAAAATAGCTTGTTGTATAATTATTTTTTAGTTAGGTTACTGTAAGAGATTAATTTTTTTAGCATTAAAACCTAACTCATACATGTCTTCTACTTCTTTAAATGCCAATAAAGTTTTAATTAGCGGTTTTATAGTTCTTTCCCTATTTGGCATAACCCGATTCCTAAATTTGTCGGGCTTTCCTTTATTTACCGACGAGGCTATCTATATCCATTGGGCGCAAATAATGCGTGCCGATTGGGACGATCTTTTCATTTCCAAAATGGATGGAAAGCAACCTTTATTTATGTGGTTGGTTGCATTAGCCCTTAGTTTTAAATTGGATCCTCTCATAACAGGAAGATTAATAACTGTACTTGCTTCCTTATTTTCTATAGTGGGCATATTTTATATTGGGAAAACTCTTTTTAATCCCCGTGTTGGTTTCTTTTCTGCTCTTTCCTGGATATTTTGCCCTTACCTTTTATTTTTTGATCGATTGGCTTTGGTCGACGGATTATTATCGGCTTTTGGGGTTTGGTCAGTAGCGACGGCGGTTTATATAGTAAAAAATCCCAAGTCTCGAATATTGCCCTATTTAGTCTTGGGTGGCTTTCTTGGTTGCGCTTATATGACCAAGGCGACTGCGCTTTTACTAGTTCCCATTCCATTTGTTTTTTTATGGCTTGGTAGAGAAAAAGGAAAATGGCAATGGGTCTATAAAAGTATATTGGCGTTAGGATGTGCAGCTATTGTCGCTTTGCCTTATTTTCTATCGCAAACCGGGTTGGCTATTTCAGATAGAGATCTAATCGTACATCGGCAAGATTTAGTGCTAACCCCGAGTGAATTGTTATCATTGCCTTGGGCTATATGGTATAGAAACGCCGAAATAATATGGGAGTTTTATTGCGCTTATATTACATGGCCCGTGTTGGCTCTTTTAGGCTTTGCCGCAGCTTCGATATTTTTTGAAAAAAATTATTTGGGGATGGGAGTAGTTTTTTGGGCTGTTTTTCCAACGCTTGCGATTATTTTGGTAGCTAAGGGGTTTTTCTCAAGGTATTTTGTTATAGCTTTACCTCCTTTAACTATTTTGGCGGCGGCGGCTCTTGAGAAATTAGGCATATTTATAAACAAGCTAATGGAGGGAGCTTCTTCCTTTAGGAATATGTCCATAAAAGCAAAGCAGATTGCGGCGTTCAGTTTTTTGTTTATAATCGTTTTTTTCGACAGTTTTTTTTTGCCTGGAAATTTATCAAAGACCCACTTAGCGCACCAATTCATGAGCTAGATAGAATTCATTATTTAGAAGGTATGAATTCTGGTTATGGCGTCAAAGAAGCTTCCAAATTTCTTTTAGAGCAAGCGGTATTGGGAAAAACTGCAGTTATGTTTAGCTCAAAACTTGGCAATCCACAGGAAAGTATTGTGGTTTATTTGTGGAGTGAAAAGAAGGCTTTACTAGTTCCAGTTCCTTGGTGGCCTAAACGCCCTTTGATATTACAAGACAAAGAAATTCCAATATTTGTTCACAAATATAAAAGGCACCCCGAATATATGGAACCTATTTCGGGTTTAAAAAGCATTTTCTTTATTTATCCCTTCATTGAATTTACACAAGAAGATTTCAAAAAGCAAAACCCAAGGTTTAAAAAAGTTTGGTCTGTGATTAAACCAGATCCAAAGTATTCGTTGGATATTTATAGATGGGATCCGGAATTCCCCGACGAAAACCCCAAAACGAACCTCGGCCACGAATAATGCTTCGGGTTTTGATTCTAATTACTATCGTAATCATTACCCTTGTCGGAAGCGACAATATTTATTTGTCTCCAAAGGGTAATGAGACTGTTTGTTTTATTGCCTATCTTTGCCTGGCCTCTCTTTTTACCGCTCTTTTCTACAAAAGAAATGAAATAAAGTCTACCGCCAAGACCACTCCTTTAACTCTATCCGTAGCGGTATTTTTGGCTTGGTCGGCGATGGGTTTTTTTTTCACCGTTAATTTAGACGACAGCTTGCCGTTTATTGTTAAATATTTAGGAGCTTTGTCTTGGCTTCTAGCTTTGACTTTTTATTTCGATAGCGAAATTCGAATCTATGAGGCTCTTTGGGTTTTAGTTTTACTTTCTATACCTTTAACAATCGTTGCTTTAATACAGCAGTATGATTTATCTGCGCTCAAATATCATGAAGATCATAGTTCTACTTCTATTTTTATTCAGATGAATCTATTTTCTTGTTATTTAGTTTTTATAACTCCCATCGTCAGTCTGCTCTTTTTTAAATCAACAAATAAGATTCAAAAAGTTTTTTCAAGTTGCGCTTTTTTGCTCTTAATACCGGCTTTAGGATTTTCTGGATCGCCAGGAGGTCAGTTTACGGTTGGAATTCAATTAATTGCCATATGTGTTTTTTGTTGGCATTTTTCTGAAAAAATTGATTTTAAAATTTTTGTTTCAGGAATTGGAATTGGTTTTTTACTTTATGTAATTTTAATTTTTGCTATTCAGCCAAAAGATATGGTTCAAAGTTCTGTGGAAGCTGGCGGATCAGTATCGCTCTTGAGAAGAGCGTGGATTTGGGATCATATTCTTGCCCGATTTGGATTTTGGCAAGCCGCTTGGGGAATATTCCAAGATCATTGGGTTTTTGGGAGCGGTCCGTGGACCTTCAGCTTACTATATCCTCAATATTTAGCGGAAAACGAGGCGGTACACCCGCATGCAATCACCGCTCATAACTTATTTATTCAAACTGCTTCAGACTCAGGTATCGTTGGTCTAGCGTTATTAATAAGCTTAATCATTTTTTTTATAGCGGCTGTATTTCCAGCCTTAAGATCGGATTTTCAGAATCGTCGGTTTTTAGTTTTTTGTTTATCGCTTTCAATTCTCGGGTTTTTAATTCAAGGATTTATTGAGTATCTTTTGCCGGTATCGCTTTTTATATATTATTTTATTTTATGGGTAGCGGCAGTTTCATTTCTAACAAGGAAAAATGACGCGAGCAAAGAGTTAAGTTTCCGTTTTCTTTATAGATCTGGATTTGTTTCTGGAGTAGTCAGCGCGTTCATATTAGGGTGGTTTTATGTATATGACGATTCAGTAAATTCACAAGTTTTCGAATCAAAAAGCGAAAAAGAACTTTTTCAAACCATTTCGAAAGCAAAAGAAATGTGCCCGCGTTGCGACCGACCTCATGTATTAACAGCGGGAGCTCTAATTGAAAGTTATAAAAAAGATCGAAAACCAGAAATGTTAACGCAAGCTGAAAAGGCTTTAGAAAAAGCTACACGTCTGGGACACCTGGTATATGAAATGGATTTTTTTAGAGCCCAGATAAGCGATCTACAGGGTAAAACCGAAAAGGCTATTTTTTATAGAAAGCGAGCTAAAGAGAAATCAAGATTGGGCAACCGTAATATTTTTACCGATTTTAACAAAACGGATAGCGGCGCATGATGAAAAATGGAATTCATATTTTTTTCATTAGCGTGGTGTTTTATCTAATATTTGTCGCTGGTGAAAATATTTATTTACCGTTTACCCCAGGGCAAATTGTAGTTTCTTTACCTTTTGTGTTAGTTGTTTTTTTAATAGCTTGTTGGTCGCAATCGACAAAAACCGAGGAAAATTTATTAAAATTACCGGGGATAATTTTACTTATATTTTTTATTTGGGGAATTATTGGGCAAAACTTTTCAGTCGATTCAGAGTTGTCTTACTATGGTTATCTCAAGTATTTATCTGTCGCCATTTTTTTCATTTCAGCTTCGATTTATTGCAAAACAGAAAAAAGCGTTTCGATAGCCCTTTGGACGTGTTTAGTTTCTTCACTAATCCACTCTTTTATTGTTATCGGCCAACATTACAGTATTTCTTGGTTTCACCTGGAAAAGGCTCTTTGGGGAAATGCCACAGTTTTTCTTAATACTCACGGCGTAGAAGCTAGGAAATGGGGCAACCCTTCAACATTTTCAAATATAAATTATTTTGGCGGTTATATTCTTCTTCAATTGCCAATAGCGGCGCTATTGTTTCTTAAAACAAAAGAAACATGGAAAAGGGTTTTATCTGCTTTTGGGTTTGGTTTAATACTGATTAGTTTAGTTTATTCGAGATCTTTTGGCGGTCAAATTGTAGCGGCGTTAGAAATTTTATTACTGCTGTTAGTTTATTTAGGTTGGACAGAAAGGACTCGAAAAATAGCGCTTGCTGGAGGTTTTGCTATTGGAGTTTTATCACTTTTATTAGTTGTAGCCACGTCTCTACCGGAAGATTACAAACGTAAAATATTTATGAATCCATTGATGCCGGTTAAATTATCGCGCGCTATTATGGACGGGAATATTCTAAGTCGGGTCATCTATTGGCGGGTAGCTTGGGAAGTTGCTAAAGAAAAGCCGTTAACTGGTACTGGCTCTTTAACGTTCGGGGCCGTATACCCTTATTTCAAAACCAAGGTTAAAAATAATATAAAGCTTAGATATATTCAAAAATCTCCACCTCATGCTCATAATCTTTATTTTCAGATCCTTTCAGATCATGGATGGGTTGGATTAATTATATTTGTTGGTTTTTTATTTACTTGGTTAAAAAGAGTATTAGAAATTTTAAGGGTTGAGCATAAAACGCATTTCAAAAAAGAGGCATTGATAGTTGCGATTGCTTGCTGTGGTTTTTTAGTGCAAAACTTAATGGAAGTTAATTGGCTTGCCTCCTTGTTTGTTTTCCATTTTGCACTTTTAATAGCGATTTTTGAGTTTTATTATTCTCGAATATTTCCAGAGACTCAAAAAACGTCGAATAAAATATATATTGGATTAAGTCTATTCTTATGTGTCACTGCGATTTTTTCTGCATATTGTTTCCAGCAGTATAATCAGATTTTAAAAGTTGAAATTTTAAAATCACAGAGAGCGGAAACTTTTATTGCAAATGCGGAAATGGCTGAAAAGTTTTGCTCGAGCTGTGCGTCGGCTAAGGTTATTTTTGCCAAGACTCTACTACAAGAATATGAAATTAATTCCAATCCTACATTTCTAGAGGCGGCTAAAAATAAATTAGAAATCGCGGCAATAGATAATCCTTATCATGTTCTTGTATTGACATATTTAGGTAATATTTATGGTTTGTTAGGAAGAAAACACGAAGCTATACAAAAACTGAACTTGGCTTTGAAACTATACCCAAACTCTCCCGAAGTTAAAGAGGGTCTTGCTAAACTAACTATTAACGATTCGGTTTCAAATTCTGACCAGAAATTGTAATGACTTTTAACGATTTACGAAACAGGATAGGAGATTCCTATGTGTTTTATGGGAGCGCTATTTTTCTAGCGACTTTTTTAGTTTTTGGAAATGCCACGAACAACGATTTTGTTAATTTTGACGATCCAGCTTTTGTTCTTGAAAATCCAATGGTCGTTGAGTTTTCAATTAAAAACTTGAAAGAGATTTTTACTAGTTTGCATACTGCAAACTGGCAGCCTTTAACTTGGATTTCGCATAGCCTGGATTATTTTTTGTTCGGAGCTAATCCATGGGGGCATCATTTTACGAGCGTTCTCATTCATGCCTTAAATGCTTTTTTGGTTTTTCTTCTTTTTGAATTAATTTCACAAACGATATTCCCAAAAGTTGACGACAAAATATCGATACGGTACGCGGGTTTAGGCGTCGCTATATTATTTGCCATTCATCCTTTAAGAGCTGAATCTGTAGCTTGGGTTTCTGAAAGAAAAGATCTTCTCTGCGCGTTATTTGTTTTATTGGCGTACAGGAGCTATATTTTTTTTCATACTAGAACCCCGCAAGAAAAACTTCGTGGTTGGCCGGCAACCGCTCTCATTTTTTCCATTTTGGCTTTAATGGCAAAGCCAATGGCGGTAACTATTCCCGTGGTTTTATTGATTTTCGATTTATTTCCGTTAAAGCGCGCCGAAAATATTCGTGGTGTTTTTTCTTTAATCATAGAGAAGTGGCCCTTTTTTTTCCTTAGCCTGTGTATTGGATTAATAACGGTATTTGGGCAGAAAAAAGTCGGCGCCTTAGCTCCCATAAAAGATTTATCGTTTTTTGAACGAGGGATAAATTCTCTTTACAATGTTTTCTTCTACCTAGAGAAGACATTTTTTCCTTTAAATTTAGCTCCTTTTTACCCCTATTCCAATTCGTTGACAATTTGGAGCGGTCAATTTGCGAGCGCGCTATTTTTTTTCATAGGAATTTTTATTTTTTGCCTTATTCGATGGCGCAGAGGCGAAAAATATTGGGGAGCGGCATGGTTGTACTATTTAATGGTATTAGCTCCCGTTGTAGGTCTAGTTCAAGTTGGTTCGCAAGGCTCTGCAGATAGATACACGTATTTGCCCACTCTTAGCCTTTATTTTCTTGTGGGCGCTCTTTTTATTTGTCAGATAAATGTTTTACGATCTGGAAATCGAAAAAGCGCTACTTCGTTTTGCATTACAGGTTTAGGAATTTTTTTAGTTATTTGTTTTGGGAGTATTGCGATAAAGCAAATAAAAGTTTGGAAAGATGGGGAATCGCTTTGGCGTAGAAATATAGAAGTTTTTCCAAAAAAGCAAGTTGACGTCTATCGGATGTTAGGCGATGTTTTAAGGACGCAAGGTCGTTATAGAGAAGGCGAAGAGATGTTTAGAGCAGCCTTAAATATTAAAGCAGATTATTCAAATGCACTAAGCGGTTTAGGATTACTTTATCTAGAAGAGGGGCGTTTGAAAGAGGCCGAACGGTATTTGTCTCTTGCAATAGAAAAAGATTCTAAAAATATAGAATCAAAAATCAATCTTGGTTTAGTTTATTTAAATTTAAAAAATTATAAAAGATCGCAATCAGTTTTCGAATCTGCGTTGGAACTAGATCCAGGTCGATGGGAGACTTTAAATAATTTAGGTAAATTATTTATCGAAATGAAACAACTTAAAAACGCCGAAACTTTTCTTAAAAAAGCGGATGCTGCCAGTATTAATAAACCAGAAATAAAAACCAATTTAGGATTGGTTTATTATGAAATGGGAAAATTAATCGAGGCGGAGATACAATTGATGAGCGCTGCGAAAATTCAACCTGAAAATTTGCAGATCTATTTGCTTCTAGCGGCGGTTTACATTCAATCTGGATTGTATGAACAAGCCGAAAAAGAATTGAATTTTGTACTAAGTCAGGATGGAAAAAACGAAGTGGCTCTAAGCAATCTTCAAATTATTAAGAAAAGACGTCAATTAGAATTATTGAAAAAAGGGAATGCATCAAAAAACGGAAATTAGTAGAGGGATCCAACCGTCTTTACGGGTGGTTTTACCATTTCTTTTGATTGTATCTTTTTTGGGTTTTGAGACAAGTTTAGACAACGATATTGTTTCCTTGGACGATCCAGAAATTTTATCTCAATCGATGATTCGCGAATTTTCTTGGAAAAATTTGCGAGAAATGACGACGAGTTTTAAAACTGGAAATTGGATTCCGGTTGTATGGATTTCGTTTGCGATTGATTACAAGTTATTTGGATTGGCGCCGTGGGGATATCATTTAACTAGTGTTTTGATAAATGGGTTGAATGTATGCCTTGTTTTTTTAATTTTTTTTCACATAACTCAACCTCTTTATGGAAAGAGCAAAGCTCTTTGGGGCGGTTTTATTGCTGCGCTATTATTTGGGCTTCATCCTTTAAGAGTTGAATCGGTTGTTTGGATCTCAGAGCGAAAAGATTTGCTCTGCGCGTTTTTCTATTTTCTGGTTTTGATTTTGTATATCAAGTGGATGGAAATTGGTAAAAAAACTCTATCAAAACTGAAGCATCTTGTTTTGTTAGTTTTTTTTGCTTTGAGCCTAATGTCCAAACCCATGGCTGTTTCTCTTCCCATTATTCTTATTTTATTAGATATCTACCCATTAAATAGGCTTAATAACGTTTCTGGTTTTTGGATTTTGATCAAAGAAAAAATATTTTTTTTCATATTTAGTTTTATTATTGGATTGACGACCATACAAGCGCAAAAACAAGTGGGCGCAATGGATCAAGTTTATAGAACCGGTATCGGCGATCGGTTGATGAATTCAATTCATAATATTTTTTTTTATGTTCAAAAAACTTTTTGGCCTCAATCTCTAACTCCACTATATCCCTTTCAAGAACCGTGGAGTTTACTTAGCGGATGGTTCATCGTTTCTATTATTTTTTTTTCCGGAATAACATTTGTTTCTATCAAAACGTGGATGAGAGGGAATAAGTTTTTAGGACTTACATGGCTTGCGTATCTAATAATTTTGATGCCTGTTTCTGGTTTAATTCAGGTTGGAAGCGCCGCTGCGGCTGATCGATACTCTTATTTGCCTACCGTACCAATTTTTTTTCTGGCGATTAGTTCTGTGATCGCTGTTTCAACAAATAGATATCAACATCTTGTGCTAGGCAGTTTATTTTTTCTAGTTTCTATTTTTATTTTCTATCTAACTCAAAAACAAATTGAAATTTGGAACAACTCTGAGAGTTTTTGGAATAGAACGGTTAGCCTTTACCCAAAATCTATTCCATTAGCTCGTAGAAATTATTCCCGCGCTTTATTCGAAAATGGAAAATTTGAACAAGCGGAAAATCAATTGAAGGTAGCTCTAAAAATTTCTCCAAATCATCCGAATCTTTTGTCGGATTTAGGATATTTATATATGTATTTAAAAAAGCCGACCTATGCGGAAAAATATTTGAAATTGGCTTTAAAAGTTAATCAATTTAATTTAGAAGCGTTAGTGCATATGGGCGTTTTAGAGAAGAATAGAAATCAATTAAAAGTCGCTCAAATATATTTACGTCGCGCCTTATTAATCGACAAGAATCGTATTGATGTTTATAACCATCTAGGCGAAATTTTCGCTATATTAGGAAAGTATGAAGAAGCTGAGTTTAATTTCAAGAAAGCTTTAAGTCTAAATTCAGTTGCCCCCGATATTCATTTAAATTTTGGGAAACTTTATTTTAATTTTGAAAAATATAAAGAAGCGGAAAAAGAAGTTTTAATCGCGTTAAAAGAAGATCCATTCTATTTTGACGCGATAATTTTTTTGGGCGATATCTATATGAAAATGGGATTAAAAGATCGTGCGCAAAAAGAATACCAAAAAGCGTTGAAAATTAATTCTGCTTCAAAAAGAGCTTTAGATAAATTTAAAAGTTTAACCTTGATTTCAAAAGACTGATTACGGATCTAATCTTAATGGAAAGAGAAAAATTACAAACCTGGATAGTTTTTATTTTGTTAGCGTTCGTTATCGTATCAACTAGATATCATTATTTAGAGGAGCCGCTTGAACGCGATATTACGGGATACGCAGTTTATGCGGAAGAAATGCTTAACGGAAAATATTTGTACGCTAACTTAACGAATCATCATCCTCCGGGAAGTTTTGTAACGTATTATTTATTTCAATCGTTATTTGGTTATGGAAAGTTTACGATTTTTCTTATTGGCATAACTTTCTCTTTACTGACGATGTTTGGAATCTTTATCGCGCTATCTAAGATTGATCGATTCGCAGCTTTATGGGCTGCGGCTTTTTGGTCGATTATTTCTTGCGACCCAATGATTCAAGCGAATCAACCGAATGCTGAGTTGTTCATGAATGCTTGTTTAGGTGGAGCGTTCGCATTTTTGATGAGAGATTCGGGAAAAGGGACGGGGCTTCAGACGGCAATCGGAGCTGGAGTTTTAATTGCAGTATCCTCTTTTTATAAACCTATTACAGTTGTCGCTGCGGTATTTTTTTCGATTGGGCATTTCGTTTCTGTTTCAGGAAGTCAGCAAAAAATTAGGGCATTGAAACAAGTCGGAATTATGGCTTTTATCGGATTCTTTTCATGGGCGGTTATTTGGGGGTACTTTTATTTAATTGGTATTTTTGAAGATTATTGGAAGTTCTTTTTCGATTATAGCAAATATTATTCGGGAGATTTTTTTATAAATTTGTTTAGAGGGATTTCGGCCGAATATTTTGTTCCAAAAAAAATGTACGCTTTGACTCCTTTAATAATGCTTTCTTTGATTGGAGTCGTTTTTTCAAGCCAGGAGAAGCCTGGTAGAAGCGGGATATTAATTAGCTTTTATTCTTTATCGGTTTTTCTAATGATATTGCTTCCCGGGCAATTTTTTTTACATTATTACCAATTATGGTTGCCAGTTTTATCGATTGCAGGTGGATATGGGTTACTTTCTTTAAAATCTCGGATTAAAAATTTTGTTGAAAAGACAATAACCTCATTAGGGTTGTTTTTTTTGGGAGCTTTAATTTTTTTCCAAATCCCAAATCTAAATATTCCTTTAGAAGAATTGCCGGTAAAAAAATATGACGGGGATGGAAAGAAATTTGTTACAAGTAAAAGACTAGCTCCATTAATAGATCAGATTTTAGCTCCGGATGAATATTTTTTTAATATAGGAATGGAAACAGGCTTGTATTTTTATAGTAAAAGACGACCGCCTTCAGGGCAGGTTTGGATTTTTTATTATATTGAGGGACCGCTTTCTGAATTATTAACAAATAGACTCCTGACTGATTTAAAAGAAAAACCTCCTGTTTTAATATTGGTTACCAATTTTATTATTCCAGAACATCCAGTCTGGAAATGGTTATTGGATCGTTATCAAATGGTTACTAATCAAAAGGCTTTTTCTCCTTTTACTGCATTCTCCCTTAAAGGAGTCGATTTTGATTCCAGGTTGAAGGCTTTCGATGATTCTAAGGAATCTCTAAAAACAGGTTAAAAAGTTTAAAAAAAGGTTATATTATATC
>JAYOZP010000113.1:0-14290 GCA_038154245.1 Nitrospinales bacterium
AAATAACAAAACAAACTTTTAAAAATTTATTCCGATTTTTAGAGGTCCTCTTTAAATACTTTTAATACTCCAGAGGTAATGACGAACATAGAGTCGCCTATTTCATCTTCGCGAAATAAGAAAGCATTTGGTTGTAATTTGATATGAATACAGCTTGCCGCTAAGTCGTCTAGATTTGGTAAATGCGATAAAAAGTCGACTTCCTTTAATACATCTTTAATATTTTCAGTCATTAAAAGAATATTTCCTTAGGTAATCGTAGAAAATGCGCTTGTGTTTTGATTCTTTGGCTAGCATTTATTCATATTTTACTATAACTCAAATTACAAAATTGCTTTGTAACAGAATGTTAATATTTGGTGTAGTTATTTTGATTTTTCGTTTATCATAATAAGATATGAGTAAACTATTGAAAAAAATAACTTTTTTCTGTTTTCTGGCGATGTCTTTTTTGATCGTTGTTGATTTAAGTTTTGGCCAAGCGATTAATGCTCAGCGAGATAAATGGGTTGTCGAAGGCAAAGCTCGCCTCAAAAAAGAAGAAGTTAAAGAACCGCAGGATTTCAGGGATATTAGCTCAAATGATGAGCGCGCAATGCTGTGTTTACTTTCTAGAAACTCATGCGTACAAAAATGTAGAAAAGTATATAAAGAGGTTAAAGAAGATTCCGAAAAGATCAAAGAACAAGGTTATCAAACTCTTCTTTATCTTAAAAGAAAATGTATTTTGACCTGTAATTGGAATCGTGATATTTGCATCGGAGAGTATTAAACCTGTAAAAGTTTTTCAATCGAATTATTTGAATTTTAAATATGTTTAATTCCGCTATAAATATTGTTATTGCGATTTTTCTGCTATTTCTTGCAGATAGCAAGGCGAGTGCAAACCCAATAATTCCTGAACTCCCAGGCGCTCTCAAGGGAGAATTAGGTCCTTTCGATAAAAAGAAAAAATACATGGGAAAAAGTGATTTGTTTCGCCTCAATTTAAAATCAAGAGACTATGAAAGAGGAAATTTAAGTCATACCGATTTGCGACGCGCAAACCTGGCTGGATCAAAGCTTAGCGGCGCAAACTTTAATAAAGCTAATTTGCATGGAACTGATTTTTCTTCGTCAAATATGAGTAAAGCTAGCTTAACTCAGGCTAAATTAGTGAGAGCGGATTTAAGCTTTACAAACCTTTCTAAAGCAGACTTAAGCGGCGCGAATTTGGCTTATGCGAATTTCCATAAAGCCAATTTGTCAGGAGCCGTTCTTAAAGAGGCGGACTTAATTGGCTCGCGTTTTTCTTTTGTAAATTTATCAAAAGGTAACCTTGTTGGAGCTAAGTTAGATCATGCAGATTTTAGCTTGGCCGATCTTAAAAAGGCGAATTTTAACCGCGCTTTGTTAGGAAGCTCTCAGTTTTATGGAACGGATTTTTCGGGAGCGTCTTTGGTAAACGCGAGAGTTTTTGGTTCTCAGTTTAATAAGGCTAGTTTTTCCAAGGCGAATCTTAACGGGGCAAAATTTAAAGGGTCTAAATTTGACTTAACAGATTTTTCAGGCGCAACAATGCTAGGAGCCGATATCAGCGGAGCTAATTTAGGATATGCCAAGAATCTATCTTGTGAACAATTATTAACCGCAAAACTATTCGATAGAAAATCGACAATAATTCCTATTTATCTGAAAGTTGAATGGAAAAGCCCAGAAGAGTTTACCTGCAAACGAGATCTTTGCGTTGATCTTGGAGACGATCTTGGAGACTTAAATAAACGAATGGTCTCTAAAGCTTGCAAATAGATTTGTTAAAGAACCAACGGTTTTAGTAGCCAGAAATATGGCCCGGCGCTTTAGCTCCAGAAAAATGAGAAGTTGGCGCTTTTGTTTCGTTACCGCTTACATGGTTGTTAGAAGGGGGGAGGGACTCGGCGCAACCAACAATTAAGCCTAATAGACAATAAGCTATTACTAAAAGCAGCTTAAAGCTTTTCATTGCCTATTCCTTCTCTTTTTAGGTTTGTAATATGTTTGGGGACAAGGAACCCAGAGGGTCAGTTCTGCGGTCGAGGTAGTAAAGTTTCCACAAGGAAACTTTTAGGGATAGGAGTTAAGTTCGACAACTGGAAAGGCCCGGGGAGGAAAAAGCCAACCTCCGGGCTCCGATTATCCTTGCTGCATATTGTACATGTTTTTTTTTGAAATACAATATATTGTATGTTTTGGGACGTAATTGTTTATTTTTGGCCTAAGGCAATGTCTAACAATACTTTGCTTTCGTTTTTTGCGGCTTTGAGAGCGGACTCAATTTCTTTAAATGGGTGGATGGACGTAATCAAACTAGATAGTTGTTTTTGATGTTTTTCCAATATTTCTATTGCCGGGAAAAAACGACCGCATCGAGACCCTTGAATACATATTTCATCCACAGCCACTTGAGTAGTATTAAATCCTTGAGCGGGTAAACCACATGTAGTTTTTAGCGCGATTGTTCCTCTTGGCCGAATTAAGTTTAAAGCTAAAGAAAGTCCTTCTGGCGCTCCAGTGGATTCAACCACGATATCGGCTCCTAACCCCCCTGTTAAAGATTTAATCTCTTTTTCCGCATCTTTTGGAAGAAGGGCGTGTTTAACTCCAAAGTTTAAAGCTCTATACCTTTTTTCTTCGCTTCTAGAAATTGCAATAGGATTTAAACCTTTTAAGATCGCTGCAAAAATTATGAGTATGCCTAATCTGCCGCAACCAATAACGACAACAGTATCATTTGGTTTGGTGGGCGAAAGGTCAAATGTTTGTAAAGCTGCGGCAAGAGGTTCTATAAGGACAGCTGTTTGAGAGGGGATGGATTTGGGAATTTGATGAAGGACTCCCTCAGGAACTGCCACTTGTTCTGCAAAAGCTCCGTTATGATTGATAATTCCTAAAACTGATCGCTTTAAACAATGGTTGGGCAGCCCTATCCTGCAAGCTTTACATAGAGGGTCCCATTTATTGGCAATGCAAGTGTTGTTAATTTCGCCAGTTACTTTTTTATTGAGCCAAGATTTGTCGACGCCTTTTCCAATATCGATTACCTTACCAATAAACTCGTGACCGGGCGTCAACGGTAGAGGCACTTGGTAGTCCCCTGAAAAAAGAGCGAGATCGGTGCCGCAGATACCAGCTACCTCAGGAGCGACAATAACCTCTTGCGGTTTTGGAATAAGGTCCGCTTTCTCCTGAATCTCAATCTTATTAGGGCCTGTGATTACCGCAAAAAGAGGCATAACTTAGTGGAAAACTAAATTAATAATTTTGGATTGTTATTTAGAGGAACGTTTCTTTTTATTTTTTTCCTGCCAAACGATTAGCCAGTGTTGTAACAATTTTAGAGGCTGTGTTCCGGTAAACTTCTTTCTTTTCATTTTTGGAGTTTTGTCGTATTGGAGTTTGGCGATTATTGGAGCGGCTACCGATTCTTCGATCCAAATCCCGCGTTGCGCGTGTTCTAATTTTTTAGATGTGCAAGCGTCTCGAAAAGCCACAACAAGTCGGCAGTCTAAAGGACGGTCCTCATAAATTATGCAATTCATCTCCTCGTCCAAAAATGGACATGGGTGATTCATAACGGTTTGGTGCCAGTCAATTTGTTCGAATTTTTTTTGGGAATTTAGAGCGGTCTTAACTTTACCAATGGATTTTTGAGAACGTTCAATTACAACGCTGAGATCTATTCCTTTTTCTTTAGCGCCTTTTACAATTCCTTCCCACTCGAATTGAGTGGCCGCCACCCCGGTGTGACAGCAATGTGCGCACCCTTTTCCACATTTTAAAGAATCCGATTTTTCCTGGAAAGCTTGGTCTAGTAAACTCCAGAATGCTCTTAATGGAGATGTTCCATTTTTACGGCCTTCTTCTTTAGCTTTTTCCAGCAACCTTTTATAAGTGTCTTGAATGGCTTCTTCGCCAAATTTATATTTTATAAAACTCATCAATTCGGCAGCGTCTGTCATACCCTCGATGAACATGCCATTATGATCGGTTTGTAAAGCCATAATTTTTGTCTTTAATCGGAAGTAATAATCTTGAGAAAAAATACTTTAACACAAACACGCGTCAGCTTGACGTAAAAATATTATGCGCAGAGGGTTGGGAGAATTGGTGGGGTAAAAGAGTTTAACTTTTTTGTTTTTTGTTTTGCGCGCCGACAAATTTTACTTGTAGTTCATAGGTTAATTGTTCAATGAGTTTCTTTTCCTCGTCAGACAAGTTTCCTTCAGTTTTAGTTTTCAACATAGAGATAATATCGATTGTTTGCTTAACGGCGTTAAGATCTGTTTTTTTCTCTCCTGTCTTAGGGTCGGGCATCACGCCCAAGTGGTAGAAAGCGGAAGAAGTTAAGGAAAGAATGAACGTTGAAAAATCTATTTTGAAATCTTGAATAGATTTTGGTTGCTCCGACGAAGGCTTGGTTGAGTCCTGAGGTTTTTTTCCCATTTCTTCCTCATCGGTTTTTTGGGAATGCCTGTGATCTTTTATTGTGAAACCTGGTCCTTTGATTTCTTCGCTCATGTTGAAAAATCCTCCATCACATCGTAAGAATTATCGACGTAACCTTATTCTTCGTCTGTACCCATTAAAAGTCTGACCGAAAAACCAAGAATAATCATGATTAAGCCTAAGATTAGAGGAATGTAACCTTGGCCTTCAATAAACTCCATGTAAGATTTCTCGGTAATAGGCCATTGCAGAAATAGGCCAACTAAAACAAAAAGAATGCCTCCTCCTACCATAATTTTTTTCATGGTTTGGATAGTTTGTTCTTCTGATTCTTGATCTACTCGTTTTTCCATATTTATATCTGGTTGTTGTAATTTTGAGGCAGAAAAAATGTGCCATATCAACTTAAGATGAGTTGGTTAATGTTAGCAAAAGGTAAAAAAGGTGTCAAAAGATTAGTCGTGTGTTGTTGTGAAGTACGCCATTTGTTATGATACTAAATATGGGAAGAAATCAGAAAGCCTTGAAAAAATTGAAAATACACATCGGAAAGTTTTTGAATAAAACCATTTTTACTGTGTTTTTTTGTACTTTGGCAGGGTGCTCCTCGCTAGTCATTAAAACTTCGTTGCCTCTTTTCGAAGATCAGGCTAGTGTAATGAAAACCGAGTCGGACCCAGAGTTAGCTCGTTTAGCTATTCCCGCCCAATTAAAAATGCTAGAAGGTTTTTTGAAATCTGATCCTGATAATTTGGAGTTACAGCGTTTGTTGGCTGAAGGTTATTGTAGTTATTCATTTGCGTTTTTAGAAGATGTGGATAAAAAAAGGGCGGGGAATTGGTATTTAAGAGGAAAAAATTACGCTATGAGAGCATTGCAAAGTTTGACCGGAAACTCCAAATTTTCAAAAGGCAATTTAACGACATGGAAAAATAATCTAAAGAAATTAGATTCCCGCTCTTTACCAGATCTCTATTGGTTGACTCAATGTTGGGGCGGTTGGTTGACGGTAAACTTACATAACCCTTTTGCTTTTGCGGATATTTCAATGATAGAACCTGCATTAGAAAAAGTTCTTGCTTTAGATTCTAACTTTTATTATGCGGGCGCTCATAGGGGGTTAGGGGTTTTTTACGGATGTCGAACTAAAATATTGGGCGGTAACCCGGAAAAAGCAAAGGAAAACTTTGAGAAAAGTTTAAGTTTGACCCAAGGCAAGTTTTTAATGAATTCTTTTTTGTTTGCAAAAACTTATGCCGTTCAAAATCAAGATCGCGATCTTTTTGAACGACTTTTAAATGAAATATTAGACGCTCCAGACGATTTGCTGCAAGAAGAAAGACTGGCCAACGAGGTTGCAAAGCTGAAAGCAAAAGCCTTACTAGAATCTGTAGACGACTTATTTTAAAGGGCTGCAAATTAAGGGGACCTCTAAAAATTGTTTTTGACCACGAGCACACCTTATAAAATGAGGGACTGCGAGTTGCCTAAAGTAAAAATATCGAATTATTAGAGATACCCTTAATTTTCGAAAAGTCGAGATTCTTTAAATAAAGATGAAACGTATGAAAAATAAAATTTTTCTATTATTAGTTTTCTTAATTCCTTTTCTAACCTTTCCACAAAACTCTTTTGCGGGAAAAGGCAACCGAATTAAAATCGCTACCTTGGCGCCCGAAGGTTCTACTTGGATGCAGACGCTTCGAGAATTAGATAAGCAATTAAAGAAAGAAACTGACGGAAAACTTTCGTTTAAATTTTATCCCGGTGGAGTTTCAGGGGATGAAAAAGACGTTATTCGAAAAATGAGAATTGGCCAAGTTCATGCGGCTGGGTTTACTGGCGTTGGGCTGGGAGAGTTGTTGCCTGAATCAAGAGTATTAGACTTACCGTTTCTTTTTGAAAACGATCAAGAAGTGGAACATGTATACAATAAATTGGAAGGATACTTTGGAGAGAAATTTGAACAAAAAGGGTACGTTCTTTTGGGTTGGGTACCCGTTGGGTGGATCCATTTTTTTTCCAAGAAAGAGATTGTTTCAATAGACGATATTCGTCAGACGAAGACATGGATGTGGGAAGGAGATCCATTGGTTCATACTGCATACAAAACTTTGAATGTCACTCCATTTCCTCTTTCGATAACGGATGTATTGCTTTCTTTGCAAACGGGAATGATTGAGACTGTGTACGCGTCTCCAGTAGCGGCATTAGCGCTTCAGTGGTTTACGAAAGTTCAATATATGTCTCAAATGCCAATGGGGTTTGGAGCTGGGGGTATTCTAATTTCAAAAAGGAAATATCATAAGCTTGATGAGACTCAACAAAAAATATTAAAAAAGCTGAGCGGCAAGTTTTTAAAAAAGCTGGTTCATGCAAATAATAAAGATAATGTTAAATCCATTAAAGCTATGCAGGGCGCTGGGCTTCAATTGGCAAAGAAACCCGACGAAGAAACGATGAAGGAGTTTCGTCGATTGGGGGAAAAAATACAAGAAGCTTTAGTGGGTAAGTTGTTTTCTGCAGATTTATTAAAACAGGTAAACAACTTGATTAAAGAAGTAAGAAAATAGGCATAATTCCTTCCAAGGCTGTGAGTAGTAACTTCTTTCATTAGTTTTTTCTAAATAATAAATTTCATTTCTTCGAAATAAAAGTTGACAAACTTTAGAAAGAGCTATATTATGAAATTGATTATCATTTTCATAATGTGATTCTTAAATTAAGAGAAATAGCGCAAGAGAGGTTAGGTGACCGCAATGAACACAATGCCCGCGTCTCTTATTTTGGATTATCTAAACGACGCAGTTTTGAAAGTAGATCAAAGCGGAAAGATTTTGAGTTCCAATTTTTCTACAAAAAAAGTATTTGGCTATGAAACTTTTCAATTAGTCGATCAAAACATTAAAAAATTATTTGCGCATTTTGAAGATTCAAAAATAGACAGTTATTTAAAAAAATCAAAAGTTAATTTGCCTGATCCCATTATTGAAAGAGGGATAGAAATTGTTGGGCGACAGATTGATGGAAGCAATTGCGAGCTCGAATTTTCTTTTTATGTTCCGGATTAAAATAATACAGAGGAACTCGTTTTTATATTTACAGATCCTTTTAGAAAAAATGCGACTGTCAATCACCTACAGGATTCCTCGTATTACGATCCAATTACTCGACTTCCAAATCGCCATCTATTTAACGATCGGTTGAATCAATCTATCGTCCATTCTATGCGGCACAAAGAATTACTAGCTCTAATGGTTTTAGATTTAAACGTTTTGAAAGAGGTTTATAGTCCGGTTAAATTTGCCATGCGAGATCAAGTATTAAGCCAAAGCGCTAGGCGGCTATGCGATTCTGTGAGAATAGACGATACAGTTTGTCGTCTTCAAGGGGAGAGATTTGCAATATTGTTTCCTCAAATAAAAAATGACGAATCGGCGTCTTTTTTGGCGGGAAAAATATTCAAGAATTTTGAAAAACCGCTTTGGATTAATGAGAGCGAAATTGCCATTAAACCGAGCTTGGGAATTTCTATATATCCCAACGATGGAGAAGATACCCAAGCTTTATTAGAGAAGGCCCAAGTTGCTTTGTTTCAGGCAAATAAAGACAATAAAAAATTTGGTTTCTTCAATCCTAGTCTTCATGCAAAAACAATTAAACGAAATAAGATTGAAAAGGCTTTGAGTCAAGCTATACCGAATGATGAATTAAGCGTTTATTACCAACCTAAATTAGATTTGGAAAAAAAACGATTAAGCGGAATGGAGGCTCTAGTGAGGTGGGAGAGACCCGGGTTTGGCCTAGTTTCTCCAGCGGAGTTTATACCTATTGCAGAGGATACGGGTTTGATTTGGGAGATTGGTAAATGGGTGTTAATGCAGGCATGCGAACAGAATAAGAAATGGCAAAATGAAGGATTCAATCCATTACCAGTTGCGGTTAATCTCTCTCCAAAACAGTTCAGACAGGGAAATTTGGAAGATTTAATTGAACAAACCTTGTTGAAAGCAGATTTATCGCCTGAGTTTTTGGATTTAGAAGTTACCGAAAGCGCCGCAATGGAAAATAAAGATGAAACAATTAAGACTTTAAGAAAATTAAGAAATTTAGGAGTCGGAGTTGGCATCGACGATTTTGGAACGGGCTATTCTTCTCTAAGCTATATAAGCTCATTGCCTAATAAGTTTTTGAAAATTGATAAGTCTTTTTTAAAAAATATAAACAACAAAACCGATCAATCTATAATAAATGCAATCGTCGATATGGCTCGCGGCCTAAAATTAGAAACTATTGTTGAAGGAGTAGAAACGGAAACTCAATTCGAACTTTGCAATAGGCTAGGTTGTTGTCATGTACAAGGATATTTAATCAGTCGTCCCTTACCCGCCAAAGATATTTCAAGATTGTTGAGTTGTGATCTATACGAACAACTGCAACTAAAGTTTGCAAATGAAAAAAGTTGCGCTTCATTTTTCTATTAGCCTTTTTTGAAATTTAGAATTGACGGCTAAATGCCTAAGAACAGATAGAACTTTTAGTTTATGTATTAAAAGAAGTACGCTTATTTTAGTTGTCCTTGTTTTTGTGCAACTCTGTTGTGACAATTTGTGTGATATAGATCACATAAATTGTACAAAAAGATAAATATTTTTTTTCTTCCTCTCAATTTCTTTTTCTAAATAGTTTTTATTTTTCAAAACTATTGATTTTCCCTTCGAAAACCGAACGCTCATATTTTTATTTTGAGATGGCAAAAGATTTGCTAATAACTCTTCGGATGGCCTAATTTCTGTTTCCCGATATTGCAAGGAGAAGATTGGAAAAAGAAAGGGCATTCAATTAATAAAAACATTTTATTAGGAAACTCGAGTTATTCGAATTCTTTAGGAATTCGATTTAGTCGGCGCGAAAAGTGGGAGGGGATAAAAGTTATGAATGTTTTAGATTGCTATAAGGTTCTGGATGTTCCAACATTTTCGAATTGGGGTGAAGTAAAAAGGTCTTATTATACTCTTGCTAAAAAGTATCATCCAGACGTGAACTTTGGAGATCCTTTTTTTGAAACAAAGTTTAAAAAGATAACTCAAGCTTATCAAATTCTGGGTCGCCAATTTAAAAAACGACAAGCCATTAAACAAATGTGGCTTAAAAAACGAAAACAAAGTAATTTCTCCGGATCTGCATATCCTAAGGTAGACAAGGTAGAGCAAGTTATAATCCCACCTAAAAAAGTTAAAGAAAAGAGGTATCCAGTTCCTAAGTGGAAAAAGAAAATTGAAGAGATTGTCTTCAAGTACGAAAATAAATGGGCTCCATTAACAGTTTGGCAGGGAGTGACAATAAATTCTAATTTAGCTGAAAAGGGAGGAGCGGTTAAAGTTCACACTGCTCATAGTAGTTTTCAAGTGAAGATTCCGGCGGGAATATCCGACCAAACTCAGTTACGGGTTAGAGGTAAGGGCGAGAAAAGTTTTTTCTACGACAAGCGAGGAGATTTGTATTTAAACTTCCGAGTTGTACCCGCCGATAAACCCGAACCAAGTTGCACGAATATGTTTTACGAAAAGAAAGTTTCCCTAGAAGATATTGCGGAAAATAAAGCATTTACGCTAAATACCTTCCAAGGTAATATTAAGTTTTTTGTTCCAAAGGGAGCTCGCGACGGCGACTCTTTTGTTTTAAAAGGAAAACCCGACCCGACAGGAGCCGACTTTCAAGTAAATCATGTTGTGATTTTTCGAATTGAATAATATTTGAATTGTGAGTATTGGAATAACTGTGCATGCGAACGCGATGTGATTACGATATAATTTAAAAATAAAAGGAAGCTTTTAAAGATTCGATTGGTAATGACTCTTTAAATTAATTGAGCGATCACGTTTATGCATGGAGCAGATAATGGACGCAATTAAAGGTTGTATTGAAAAAACTATTTTATTTGTTTTTATTTTAGCGTCGATCTTTTTTGTTGGATGTACGCAGGAAGCTCAAAATAAAATAGGAAGAGGAATTCAAAACTGGACAGGAGTAAATGGAGTTTTAGATATATACGCCGGTAATCGTTTGGTCAACCGATTCATTAAAATCGACAAGATTTCGACCGCAATGGGAACCGGCGACGATAGACCAAGAGCCTATCGGTTTGGGTATGGGGTTTTGGATAAAAACCAAAACTTTAAGCAAGATAAAGGAGAGGAAAAAGTCTATTTCGAATTTAGCGATTATTCAACGCCGTATGTTTTTTACGAAAACCCTGGGAAATAAACTCTCAAAAACTTGTTAAAACGGAAGTTTAAAACCTCCAAGCGGGGATTTTGTTCGATCTTCTTTTTCTGAGTCGTCTGATTGCTTGGAGTTACCGCCTGTGATTCCTTCTAACAGTCCTCCCAAGGGAGAATCTCCGCTAGATTTGGAATCTTTTTCGCTCTCGGACTGACCGCCGCCCAATAAGCCTTTAAGCGGAGACGAACTAGAATCGGTGAGAGAAGATACAATACCGCCAGCTTTACCGCCTAATACTTTTCCAACGCCTGATTTACCTAACTTATCTTTTAATAAATCTTCTGTGACTTTTTTAAGCAGGTCGTTTAAAGAAGAATTTTGGCCGTTCAGGATTTTTTGAAAGTCGAGAACCTCGCCTTTAGATCCCAATACACTATCTAGTAGAGGCCCGGTATTAACTCCAATAGAGTCTTTTAATTTAGATTCAAATTCTTTGGCTTTTAAAGCGACAACCTTTTTAGTCGCTCTGGCCAGTATCTTATCGACATCCGTTTCGATATTTAGGTTGTAGTCATCAAGCGTCCCAGAGATATTGGCTTTAACGTAAAATTTATCGATAGTAGAAAGCGACTGCGCGATTAGTTTAGAAATTTCGTCGCCGCTTTGTTGATTAAATTCAGTAGCGACAGATTCAAAGTTAACTAGAATATTGCCGTTAAGCTCTTTTTGGTTTGCAATATTAATCGAACTCTTAACATGGGCCAGGCCGCTTTTGATGGTAAATTGATCGCTACCTTGATCCTTGATTTTAAAAGATTGTACGTTTAAGTTAAAAGTATCGGCAGCGACCGATTTAGTTCGATCTAAGATCGCGTCAAAGTTGACGCCGTCAAATTGTTTGGTTTTGTTGGACATTAAATCTAGCGATATAGGTTTCCCATACAGCTTTTGATTGTCGGAAAAATCTTTTAAGCTTCCCGTTAAAGAGATTTCTGGAGTGGCTTGTACGGAAAGCTTGGCGAGTTTAATCAGAACGTCGGGAATTTTATCCAATTCTTTAAATCGTACAGTGGTTCCTTTTCCTCGCACGTACTTACCGTCTTCGATAGCATTTTTTTCTTCATCAGATTCTTCGCCGCCAAGATAAGGGGAGATCATCTCGTAATACTTCCAGGCTTTATCTAATTTTTTCTTAAGCTCTCCGCCAATGATATTGCCGATAAACTTGACTCCTCCTTTAGCGTCCAAAGTGTATTTTGATTTGAGTCGATTGAAGTCTTTTTCCGGAAGCGATTGTATCTCGGTCGCCATAGTTTTTATTTTGGCTACGTCCTGTTCTAACTCTACTTTTAAGTTTTTGACGTCGTCGATTTTCTTTTGTAGATCTGCTTTAATTGCTTTTGCTTCTTCTAAAATTTTAGGAGCTTCGGCAATAGCCGCAGGCCCTTTTAGGTTCTTTGCTCTTTCTTGTAATTTATTAATCCGGACTTTAAATTCGTCTAAGGCTCCCGAACTGAGATCGTTATCGAAACGGTTTTGCCATTTAGATTTGATCGCTTTGATTTCTTCTTTAGATTTTTCAGCGAATTCTAAAGTTTCCAGTTTTTCAGATTTTAAAATTTCTTCAGGAGACTTTAAATCTATGCCGCCGAGTCCGGGGATTCCAGACGAGTCTTCTTTTTTAGATTTTTCAGATTCAGATTTGCGTGAAGGACCAAATTGTTTTGCCGGGGTTTTTCGCGGTTGATTAGGGCGAACGTTATCAATGATGATTTCGTCAATGACCGCTTTTCTTAGGAGAGCCTGAGATCCGTCGAAATTAAAAGTAACTAATCCAATTTCTACCGCGTTCTCCATATTATTATCAGGATTGGCGACGGCGATATTTCTTATCTCAGCTTTTTGGTCAAGCAAGGAGGTAGTTACCGAACCAAGCTCAATTTGCGTTTTAGCGGCTTTGGAACCTTTAGATTCGGCGTTACTTTTTATCAAACCGTCTAAAAAGAAATGGAAGAAACTGGCGGCTAAACCGGCTAGAAGTAGAATAGCGACAACGCCATAGACGCGAAAGAGTTTCATAAGATTAGCCCGGCATATTCTCGTAAATTTTCATGTATTGTACAGATTTGATAATTGGCAATCGCGAAATAAATCTATTGATTGGATCGCGATATTTTCTAAGAAGAGTGTTAAAGACAAAAAACATAGGAATAGATGAAGCGATACAAATAATCATACTTCCCATGACAATAGAATTATTGAGTTTAGCGGTTATGGCAATCGGATGGCTAAAAATTTGAAGCCAAAAGTTTTTCATTTCCGGCGAAGTTAATATTTGATAACCCACTTTGTGGAAAAACGGGTCCAAAAGATAACCCACTCCAGAAAAAAAGCCGAAACTTAGAATTAGAAATGAAATATTGAGGTTAATGATTAAAGCCAAAATGAGTAAAACTAAATTGAAAGCGCTCAGGGTAGGGGACAGGCCCATCATATATCCAAAAACCAAACCCAAAGTTAATTGCCAAGGTTTTTCGTCGGAATGAAACGCTTTGAAGAATTTAAAAACTTGCCCGTACATTTTAGAAGGCTCCGGTTTTAGTCTTTTAAGGGAATGTTATAAGGTAATTATTTAGACAAAGGAATTTACTAAAGAAATATTAGATTACCTTTATTTTAATGTAACCGTTTTACATGCGCAAATATATCATTCAAAAACTATTTCTTTCTGTTAATCTAATAAAGACCTAATATAAAAGTGGAGGCGACTTAATTTTAGGAGATCGAGTATGAATTTCAGAATATTCATTTTATTTTTTTATATGTCGTTTGTATTGCTGGCGATCCCGTCAAACGCATTAGCGGGGAAAGTGATTGAAGCGGTTAAAGTATCAGACAAAGCGACAGACGAAAAAGGAAAAATGGTTGGAGATGTTAAACCAGCCGTTAAAAATAAAGAAACTTCCCCAAAAGACGTTGTGCCATTTGAAGAAGAGATAAAGGGAACTGCGGAAGAACTGACCCGCGTTTTAATGGAAAACGTGAAAGTATTTTTGGAAAAGGAACTGGACCAATTAAAAATAAAACAGTATCAGAGTAAGCAAGCGCAAGAGGCTTTGATAGCCGGATATTTAGCCGATATAAAAAAAGATCCTACAGATGCCAGCGCCCACTTTTCCTTAGCGGAAATTTACGACACTTATGAAAAAGGGGCCGACGCAATACTACATACCCGGTTAGCGGAAAAGTATTATTTGAAGAACAAAGATGTTAAGGGCATAGCGGAATCTAGAAGAAATTTAAGAAAGTATTATAAGAAATACGACTTCAAACCCGAAGATTTCCAAATAGATTAAGATAAGTTTTTCAATTTAAAAAAAGGAAATAGGCTATGAAGTCTATTTCCTTTTTTTTTGATTAATTGAATCAAGATACGTCGCTATCGATAATTTGAAGATGAGAGTTTAACTTGCAAAAAAAACTGATGAATTACCAAGTCGGCGGATAATTGTTTACATGTTAGTAAATCTTGTTTCCGGCCTCTCACTGATATGCCCCTAGAATTGTAGACAGCTTGTAAGGTAAAAATGAAGTAATCTTA
>JAYOZP010000114.1:0-13838 GCA_038154245.1 Nitrospinales bacterium
ATATAACCTTTTTTTAAACTTTTTAACCTGTTTTTAGAGATTCCTTAAAACTATTTCAAGCCCTAATGAAAACCAGTCCCATTGGTTATAAGTCGTATCTGAAGGAATGGACACAGCCGAAATACATACAAGGGGAATCACAAAATATGGGAGGGCTTCTCTTTCCGAAAGAGACCGAGTTCGAAGTTTATCTTTTAAAGGTTGGTATTTAATGAAATACATATCTTCTCCAAATAAATCATTTTTAGAAACCTAAATTGTGTCGCACCAACATGACCACAAAAACATTTCCAATCCTCTCCGTTAAATCCAATCTCTTCAAATTATGCAAATGCAGCATTTTAACACAGCAAATATAGCTTCATACCGTACGTTTCAACTCCTGTCGTTTTGGTTTCCAGGTAGTAGTTTTACTACTTAATAAATTAAAAACCTACGTCATAACTTTAGTAATCGTAGCGATTATTAAGTTTCTCTCGAATTCCTATACTAGATCATGTTTAGAGCGTTTCACTGTTTGAATCGCTCGCCAAATTAATAAGCGGGTAATAAAGCTTATCAATAATTTTTATAGGGAGGAATCATCATGAGCGTTGGAAAAATAATGGTCGTAGACGACGAACAGGACGTAAGAGAAGCCATCAAATTACAGCTTGCAGGAAAAAACTTCAACATTCTGGAAGCTGGAAACGGCGAAGAAGCCATCACAACTCTAAAACAAGGAGATCATCTAGTAAATCTGGGCTTGATTCTTTGCGACATCAGGATGCCAAAAGTCGACGGAGTGGAATGCATAGACTACATCAAGAAAAACGCTCCTGGAATTCCTATTGTGGTTATTACTGCCTTCCCTGATGCGGAATTGGCCGCTTCTTTAATGAAAAAGGGCATTAAAGACTATTTAGTGAAGCCGGTAAATAAAGAAAAATTAATCGACACGGTGGATAAATTAGTCGCCGCTGGAAAAGACATTGAGCTTTAAGCTTTAATTTTGGAGTCCGTCGTTTCTATTTTTTCTCTTAAAAGGGGCCATAGGAGATTGAGGATCGGCGGACTCTTCTATTATTAAAAACTGATTTATAAATAAGGCTGTTCAAAAGGTCTAATTTTAAAAATTCTCTTTGGAATTTTTCCTAACTTATTAGGATCTAATTTAATAGAGGCAAATTTTTGGAAACGACTATCGCGGCCACATAATTTTATTTATTGGAATCCAATAATGAAAACCGAAACTCAAGAAAAAAAAGATCCGTATTTTCAAGAAATAGAAAAAGAAATTCGCCGCAGAACGGAAGAGTATAAGGTTCTCCATGAAATAGCTAAAATTCTTCATAATCCTGACGATTTAAAAAGCATACTCGTCAGCGCCTTAACCACTCTTATCAGATTTGGAGAATTAGAAGTAGAACATAAGGCCGGTATTTTTTTAGCGGAACCCAAAAATAAAACGTTGCGCCTTTTTTGTACCGTAGGGGAATTTACCGACGAATTTATGAATAAAGAAGATGTAATACCTTATGGAGCTTGTTTGTGTGGAAAAGCGGCGGTATCGGGAGAATTTTTAATCAGCAATAGCTGCTTTTCAGATACACGACATGAACACAAGTTCGATGGAATGACCGCACATGGTCACTATATCGTTCCCTTAAAAAGCAAAAAACAATTGATTGGAGTTCTCTTTCTATATACAGACGAGAATCCTCCCTGGTACGTAAGAAGCCAGGAGATTTTGCTTTCCATTGGCGGGCTGATAGCGGATTCCATAGTCTCGCATAAACGAGAACAAGAAATTCGCGAAAAAAACGACCAATTAAAAGAACTCAATGAGTTAAAAAATAAGTTTTTGGGAATTGCTTCTCACGATTTAAGAAACCCGCTATACCTGATTAAAACTTTTAGCGAAGTTTTAAAAGATGGAACCATTGGCAAAATTAACGAAAAACAAAAAGAAATATCTGAAAAAATTTACAACGCTAGCGTTTTCATGCAAGGGCTTCTGGAAAATCTCTTAGATATTTCCAAAATTGAAAGCGGGAAAATAGAAATTAATAAAGAATCTCAAGACTTAAACGTTACGGCAAAGCAACAAGTGGAATTAAGCCAACTTTTAGCGGACAAGAAAAACATCCAGCTGCATTTCGATCCGGGTGTTATACCCGATATTCTCTACGACACTGACGCTATCACTCAGGTGATGGGTAACTTCTTAGGAAATGCAGTAAAATTTTCTCCTTCAGAATCCAAGGTTTTAGTGACCACGGAAAAACTTGAAAACTCCGTTCGTTTTTCAGTTCACGACGAAGGACCAGGTCTTTCAAAAGAAGATCAACAACTTTTATTTAAAGAATTCCAAACTTTATCCGCCAAACCGCCGGGAGGAGAAAAATCGACCGGCCTTGGATTGGCGATTTGCAAAAAAATTATCCATACGCACGATGGACAGGTAGGAGTTTCTAGCGAGTTGGGTAAAGGAAGCGTTTTTTATTTTTCGCTACCTGTTAGCGTACCGACAAATAATTAGTTGATTAATAATCATGAAATCATTCAATAAAGGTCCCAGCCATGATTAAAAATTTTGCAATATTTCCATTAACAAACCACCAAACAAAAAATGTTTTTGGTTTTAGAGTTCTTTTTTCACTTTTTGTATTCGCTATATTTTTTTCGTTAGGTTGCACAAAACCGCTTGAAGCGGCAGAACCGGAAGTGGAAATACTTTGCCCACAGCCAAGATTCACTCAACAGGCTCCTCTTGAGGTTTATAATTTAAAGAATCCTCTTTCTCCAACGTCAGAAAATATCAAAAAAGGGAAACTATTATATTTAACTAAATCAAAACCTATGCCCTGTAAAGTTTGTCATGGAGTCAATGGAGACGGACAAGGTCCTATGGCTAAAAGTTTTAAACCTCACCCTAGAAACTTTACGTGCGCAAAAACTATCGACGGCGTTCCAGACGGTCAATTGTTTTGGATTATTAAAAACGGCTCCCCTGGAACTGGGATGATGAGTTTTAAAAATTTAAATGACGATCAGATTTGGCAAATCATCTTATATATTAGACAGCTAGCTACTCACATGAGTTAATTTTGAAAGGCGTCCTTTGAATACTTTTACCGATACCATTTTAATAAATATTCCAAGTGTGGTTTTAGTAGTCGATCCGCATAATCGGATTGTTTATTCAAACACGGCTTTTGGAAAGTTAATTGAAAGAAGAAACCAGGATTTCGTGGGTAAACGTTTAGACGAAACTATTCCTCTTTTAAATGGGAAATGGGAATTTATTGTGGGAGAGCTTTCTAAGCCTTTTAAATGTTCCGAAGGTAAAAAACATCCTGAGTTCCGCAAAAGCGAATTAATGGACGATTATCATCGAGATCCGTTAAACGCAAACGCTTCTGAAGCTTTAGATTTCATTCCTCCTTCCGTGATTAATTTGAAGAATGAGTTTTTCTCGTATCAAATTTTTGACGCTGGGGTAACTTCCAACGGCGATCAATTGAAAGGGCTCATTCTAAGCGATCTTACCAAAGAAAAAGAATTTCTAGACCGAATGACGCAAGCGGAGAATATTTCTTCTTTAAAAACTTTAGCTGCGGGTATTTCTCACGAGATCAGCAACCCGCTTCATTCCATTCTTAGTTTTTCAGAAGCCATTAACGGAGAGAACGATTTAACAAAAATCAAACTATACGCTGAAAAGATAGCGGACAATTCTTCGCGTCTGGGAAAGGTGTTAACAGATTTTTCTGGATACGTTCAAACTAAAGAAAAGGGAATTAAAAAGGAAGTAGACCTAACGGAAATTTTAGACACTTCCGCTAAATTTGCAATGCTTCCTTATCAAGACACTAAAATTACGTTAGAAAAAACTTTTAAAAAATTGCCCCGGTTCTTAGCCGATCCTGAAGATCTTCAACAAATCTTTTTCAACATTATCAATAACGCTTGCCAGGCTATGAAAGAAAACGGGCGGTTAAAAATTTCCACAAATCAGAATAATGGATTGATATCAATAAATTTTGAGGACAACGGATCGGGAATGCCTAAAGAAACTTTGCGCAAAGTTTTCAACCCTTTCTTCACTACCAAGATGCAAGGGGAAGGCACTGGCCTTGGATTAAACATCACGCAACGATTGGTTGAAAAATATAGAGGTAAAATTGAAATTCAATCCTCCGAAGGAAAAGGAACAGAAGTGTCTGTATTCTTCCCCACTCCTGAGATCAATTAAATCTTGAAAAACCTTTCAAAGACTGGAAAATATTATTTCCCAAATGAACGAACGTAAAGAATAACATGCCATGCTTCTTGTTCAGTTAATATGAGGGGTATAAAAGACGCCATTGCGGTGCCTTTACTTCCATTTTTCAAAATCCACAAAAGCTCGCCGTCCGTCCTCGTCGCTTGCCATTCTTTATCTGTAAAATTTCTAGGCAGTTTACCGCGCAGTCCGGGAATACCTCCTAGTCCAGTTCCGTCTTTTCCATGACAGGTAACGCAAAACGCTTTTCCATGAAAAAGCTTCTTTCCTTTTTCTATATTTTCACTTGTGGAATCAAATGGATTGGTCCAACTTTTTGCTTCTTCAATTTGATCGGCCGGAACTCTCGGATTTAAAACCTCTCGTTCGGAAGCATTACCACTCTCTGTATACAAAAAGCAAAAAGATAAAATCCCAGTAAGACAAATGGTTTTTATAAAATTTTTATTCATAAGCTCACTCACTTAAAAAATAATAAAGGGGGCCGTTAAAGCCCCCTTTAAAGATTTTTTATTCCGGTTGTGGGAAAGAGTGACCAAGAGATTGTGGAAACGTTACGCTTCCATCGGGAAATTCTTGGCCTTTTTGCCAAAGATGATAGATGACGCCATCGGTGCCCGCCGCAACATCCGCAATTTTTTTCGCTTCTTCTTCAGGCAATCCAAGTATTTGAACTCTACCCGTGGCGATTTCTACTTTATGGTCGTGGAAAAATCGGTGCCACTGAATGAGCGGAAGCTTTCTTGAAAGATCTTTAGCGACAAAGTATTCAATGGCTACTAAGGGAGCTTTCGGATCGGTGGTTTCAAATAACAGACATTGTAAAATTTTGTCCGAAATTCCTTTGCAATAATGATGAAACGGACCGCCAACGGTTCCATCGTCCATCATGTGCGGCGCTTGTACATGAATATCATATCCTTCCGCAGGTCCAGCGCTCAATGCGGGATTAACAAAGAAAAAAAACGCTAACAAATTTACTAATGCGACAACTTTAACCAACTTAAACGCTCGTTTCATATTTCCTCCTTAGAATATGATAATAATTAACTTTTCACGACTAATGGATAAAACACCTTAAAATTTATAGAAACAATCTAATTCTAACGCTCAAAATACTATTTACTCTTTAATGTTGATAAGCCTTTCAAGATGAATATTCCATAGGAACTCTTAAATTTTTAATATTTGGTTTAGATTCAAAATGGTTTGTTCATGGATCAAAGCAACTTTTAATTCTTCTCCTTATTTATATAGAGTAATAATCGAGTTTCACTCAATTAATTTTACACGTAAAATCAATGATATAATTGTCTTCCAAAATCACAAACAACTTAAGGTTTATGGGATATAAAACTCTTAGCAGAGACGAGCATTTTCAGAATAAGGGACCAAAACGAATTTTGTCTCTTGACGGAGGAGGTTTGCGAGGAATTTTAACTCTCTCCATGTTGGCTAAAATTGAAGCATTACTTAAAACCCAGCACAATGGCGATGAGGAATTTCGATTATGTCATTACTTCGATCTCATTGCGGGAACTTCCACCGGCGCCATCATTGCCGCAGCGCTAGCAAAAGGTCTAACAGTAGAAGAGATCATAGAAATTTACAAAAAAATTGGAAAAAAGGTTTTCCAAAAAAGTTTACTTCGGGAAGGCTATTTACGTGCTCGATATAGTGAAAAAAAGTTGACTAAAGAACTCAAGAAACTATTTGGCGAGAAGACAACCATAGGAGACGACGGAGAAAAAGGTCTTCAAACAGGACTATTAGTTATTACGAAGCGGTTAGATACTGGAAGTCCATGGCCTATTTCAAATAACCCCAAGGGGAAATATTTCACGATAGAGGATGAAAATAAAACGATTTCCAACGCCGATTATCCGCTTTGGCAAGTGGTGCGCGCCTCCACTGCCGCCCCTACTTTTTTTGTAGGAGAATCTATAGAAATAGCCAAAGGAGATAAAGCCAGCGGTAAAAAACCGGTAAAAGGAACTTTTGTGGATGGAGGAGTTAGCCCGTTTAATAACCCGACTTTGCAGGCGTTCATGTTCGCAACGCTTAAGGGATACCGAGTCAATTGGCCCATCGGAGCCGACAAACTGTTGATAGTTTCACTTGGAACAGGATCTCCAGATCCAAAAAGAAAAATTAGCTTCGTAGAAGGTTTGAACGCGGCGCAATCTCTACAATCGTTGATGGACGATTGTGGGTCTTTGATGGAAACCATGCTCCAATGGATGTCCAAAAGCCCAACAGCTCGATCCATAGATAGAGAAATAGGAACGCTTGAAGAAGATCTTATTTGCCAAAACCCTCTATTCAGATATTTGCGGTACAATGTGGAATTGAGCAAAGAGCGCCTTGATAAATTTTTTCAGGATGAAGATGAAGTGGACGAGAAAAGAGTGGAGCAACTGAATGAAATGGACGCTCCAGAAAATATGCTGGAGTTGGAAAACATTGGAAAAGTTGTTGGAGAAAATTTGATTAAGCCGGAACACTTTCCAGACCATTTCAAACTTCAATGACAGCGAATTAAATTAAACAATCGACAGACGCAAAAATGAGTGAAAGAAAACGTTACCGAAAAAAGAAGATGAGTACTGTGACAGCGGTTCAGTTCGATTTGGATACCGAAGGATTTACTTATCAAAAATGGGGCGGGACGCAAACCTGCAAAAAAGGCGATTGGCTTGTGAACAATAATGGCGATATTTACACTATAGACCAAAAAGTTTTTGAAAAGACTTATACCGAAACCAGTCCCGGCATTTATTTTAAAGACGCTCCGGTCTGGGCGGTTGTCGCCGATGGAGATGGCTGTGTAAAAACAATCGAGGGAGAAACTAACTACAAAGCGGGGGATTATTTGGTTTCCAACGACGTAACGGGAGCCGACTCCTACGCCGTCAGCCGAAAAAAATTCGAGGACATGTATGAGTTGATTAAATAATTCAACCTTTATCTATGATATCCACAAGGAAAGAGATCATTAGACGTTGGATAATCTTTTTTCAAGCTTGCCACGTACTCAAAAATGGAGTACAATTATTTTAACAACTATTCTCCCCAAAGAATGGAAAACTTTTAGATGAAACCCGCCAAGGACACTTCTACAAAAGCAGATCGGATGCAGATTCGAATTGATTCCCGCTCAAAAAAAATAATTCAAAAAGCCGCTAACTACTCGGAAAAACCTCTAAGCCAGTTTGTTGTTTCACACACTCTTACTGCGGCTGAGCGAGTGATTGAGGAACACGAAAAAATTAATCTATCTAAAGCAGATTGGAATCTTTTTTTCGACACTTTGGAGAATCCTCCCAAACCCAATCGCAAACTAAAATCAGCGTTTAAACGATATCGTCAAGCTAATGGTTAAATGGCTTCAAGTCCAAAGTGGGTTATAGAACCACTAAACTCTAAACACATTCGAAGTCATTTTATATGTGGAAATGAAGGGCTAGACCGTTATCTAAAAAAACAAGCTTCCCAAGATATAAAAAGAAAATTAGCCAAAGTTTTTGTCGCTTGTGAATCGGGTTCGTCGAATGTGGTTGGATATTATACTTTGAGCGCGGCAAGCTTTAATAGAAACAAATTTCCTGTCGAACGACTTAAAAAACTCCCTTACACAGATATCCCAGCGGTTCTTATTGGAAGGTTGGCGGTAGACCAAATATGGCAAGGAAAAAAACTTGGGGAATATTTATTAGTGGACGCTTGTAGACGGGTTGTCGAAACATCGCAAAATACTTTGGCCATCAACGCCATCATTGTCCAGGCAAAAGATAAAGGAGCAAAAGATTTTTATCTAAAATACGGATTTATCCCATTCATAAACGAATCATTTCATCTATTCATTCCAACCAAAACGATTGAGGATTCTGATAAGCTTTAGGAAGAGAGAACCTTACTTTTGGGCCTCGGTTTTTGAAGATTTCTGAGTTGTTGTCTTGTTAGTCATTTTATCTTCTTGTAAACTTGATTCTTTATTTGAGTTAGAAAAATATAAAAAGCCTCCACCAATAAGGGCGGCGAGTACTGCTCCCGCCGCTCCAATTTTTGCCGCTTTAACTACCGCCTTAGCATTAATTTCGGCGTCGTTATTCGTGTCTCTCGCCAATGTTTCATCAACAAAATCGTTTTGCTTAGGTACTTTTTCTTCATAGGCGTAATTCCGGTCGCGTTCCACACCTTCTAATAACTGGCGTATGCTGTATTTCTTCTTGGCTCCTTGCGGATAAAACTCATAATCTATCCCTTCTTTTTCTTTCAATTCTACCAGATGATTGTATGGAACGTCTATTTCCGGCTGATCGGGCAGCGGAACCATCGCCATAGGTACGCTTTCTGGATTAAATTTATTAACGGCTTCTAAATCCGTTGTAATCACGTTCAATGCAGATCGTCTATGATCCACAGGCCCATCGACAAATAAATTGATACAACGCTTATCGACATCTCCCTTCACCAAGACATGACAACCTACGGCAGACAAAACAACCCCGGTGCGCCATCGCGTCTTCTTATCGGTAATTTTTAAATGAGCTTCCACAATGAAACGGGGGATTAGTCCTGGAGGTAAAAAATCGTATTGATACCGAAACCGTAAAGAATCGGCCGGCCAAATATCATAGTCTGGTTCGTTTGAGCGGAGAGCTTCGGGAATCAGGTATCGTTCGCGCCCCATTTTGAAACAAAAACGAAGATGCATGAGCAAAATCGCTCATAAATTTTAAGCTCGAACTGGGCTCAATATATTCAATTGCAGAAAGGGAAGCTAGTTTATTAAGAGCGGTTCTTGGCAAGTCTTGGATAAGGAGTTTATTAGAGGTTAGAAGTTCGCATTCGCATTCTATATTATTTTTGATTTCATCGAATGCGGCATCGTCGTTATTCGTTTCCACTAAAACAGGAATTCTATCGGTCTCCAGAAAACGTCGTCGCGCAGAGTCTGATAAGTTTTGTTGCAAACTACAAATCCTAACTTGCTCGCCTCTAATTGATTTGCCTTCTTCGCCAGCGCTAAAGCCTGATTTTTCTTTATCTGCGGTCGCCGCGCCCAGTTGCAACATAGGATCAAGCTTTTGTGTTGAGCGTCTGATTTATTAGCCAAGATCATCCTTCTTAGGAAAAACAGGAACCACGTATATAAAAACTGAAAATAAATTTGCCACAGAATACACAGAAATTTAAAGAAGAAGAAAAGTGATTGCGTGAACCAATCAACTGCAGACGTTAAGGTCTTCTATGAAATTCGTTCTATATAAAAATGAGATTTCCTTACTAACTTTTTGGCAAATTTGTATTAGGAATTCCTTTTTTGGTTAAATAACCGGCATGGCTAATCATAATGAGGCCCAACATCCCATCTCCAATTTTGGGGAAACTTTCGATAATCGTTTTTTCAATTTGACCTAGATAGGTTGAGAACATTCCTCCTATTGAAATGGCATAGACGATTAGAGTAATGATCGTGAAATAAAACATTTGGACTTTGGCAAGTTCAACATTGTTTTTGTTTCCCGCTTCTTCCCCATGAAACAAATCTATCCAACTAGGTTTTTCTTTAATCACGACTGTTCCCTCAAAACTTTCTCCCGATGGATTGTCTTGTGGAGGTTGCCCACCTTGCTGGCCTTGCGCACCTTGTTGAGGTTTAACCCCTATTTGTTTTTTACCGGCTAAAATCAGGGGAGTTCCTATTAAAGAGGTCGTTGCAATTCCCATTAAAGACCAAAGAGTTGGATCAAAAGCAATATCCATAGGGCTTTGCAACTTTATTTCGCTTTTACCAGCTTCAGAAGATTTTTGTTCCCCCGCTTGCCCATTCTCTTTGTTTACAACTGTTGCCGACTTTGGAGGAGCCTCTTTGAAAGACAAATACTTAATATTCCAAAAAACAGCGGTGGTGAAGGCGGGTAAGATGAGAATTGTCCAAGCAAGCATCTGCAAACGAGAAAGCGAATATCGATTTTCAGGAGATGTGAGAACTGAAAAAAAATTGCCTTTTCCGCCAGCCATTCCAAGAAATCCCGTAGCGCCAAACAAAAAAATTACGCCCATTATCCAAGCAAATCTTGGAGAAGGTTCGTCAGGACAACTAACAACGCATCCATTTACAACAAAAATTAATAGAAAGCACACAATCCCCCACTTTCCACTGTGATTTTTAGGCATTTACGATTCCCTTTGGATTCTAGTTTGAAAGCTTTAACTACTGCCTGGATTAACTATGAACGTTAAAATTAAAAATCAAATTCAACATTGTATTTCTTTTTTTCTCCAGCTTTTAGTAAAGCAATATCCGCGTCGATTTTTGCTTTTTTTGCTATATGCCCTTGTTCCAAAACGTCGGCATGCGCTTCTGCTATGGCTACTGGATCAGGAGGATCTTGCTTTTTCAAATCATCCTCTACCTTTTGTAGAGCGGCTAACATGTTATCCTGCTTTTCAACCTCTAAAATAGCGTCCGCCGCCGCTTTTTGATTTTCTAGTAATTTTATTGCAGCGTTATTTCTGTCTGTTTCTTCTTGCAACTCTGCTTTTCGTCTAGCGGCCTCAATCGAATCAAAATCGCCTTTCACTTTAGTAATAGCAGTGGAAAGAGCGGTAGCTGTTTTTAATTGTTCATTTTCAGTTAACAACTTTAAACCCGTTAAAATCCCATTTTCTCTCAATCCAACTTCAAATTTATGATCTGATAAAAGTTTAGCGTCCAACCCCACAGAATAAATCCGATCTGGATTTGGCAACGATGTTTCTTGAGATTCAATCAAAACGTACTTATCTTTATCTTCGTCGAACACATATAAATGGATGTTATAGGTATCCAACGTTCGGAAAGGTATTCCAGTAATTTCTGCGCCTGGCTGTAAATGCGATATTTCTTCAACTTCGTATTTCGCAGAACATCCGCCTAAAACTCCAATGGTAAAAACTACAATCCTTAATATTTTTATAATTGTTCTCATCGTTTTAATTCTCCTCGTGCCAGCAATTATCTATTTGTGAAGCGTCCCCCAAACGTTCAAGAAAAATGACGTAAAGCGGCGTTTCTTCCTTTTTAGCCTTGGCCATTCTTTTAATCACTTGAACGCATCGATTACGTTTATCTTTTTTCATTGGTGGAATATATTTAACAACCGCTATTTTTTTTCGAGTATCCTTTAAGTTAATAGGATCTCTTTCATTTAAGGTTATCGTTTTTTTGCTGTCATTTTCCGCAGAACCTGTAACTGTGGCCGCCGGACTTCCAATATCACCCGCAGAAATGGCTTTAGAAGAAACAGCGGCGGTTACATTTATTGGAGGGGCAACTCCAGCGCCTTGTTGGCTCTCCTGGTTTTCCGGCAGGTTTTTTAATTTAATGGTTATTTTAGATATTTCTTCTTGTATGGATTTATAGGTTTCCATATCCAATCGTGTGGTAACTCCATTGGCATTTGCCGTTGTCTTTTTAGGTAAATCTTTAACAGCTTCTTTTAGTTGCGCCAATTGTTCAAATTCAAATTCTAAATCTAATAATCTAGCGCGTTCGAGTAACAGATCTTTTCGTAGTTTCTCTCTATACGCTATTAACTGGTCTGATTCCTTATCTTTTATTTTTCGCATCAAAGCCAATTGACGATCAAAGTCTGCGATCAACTCGTCCAAAAACTTAATTTGTTTATTTCTCCAAACTTTTGGATCCATATCCAATATTGGATTTAAAAGAGTAATTAGTTTTTGAGCTTGACCAATCCTTTTTACAGATTTTACCGCCGTCTTTAAAAGAGGTTTCAATTGGGTCAAAAAATGAGGCGATTCCTTAATCACCTTGTCATATTCGCTCTTAATACCCATTAAATTAGCTTCATTAGGAGGCGAAGACTCAAGTGCCGTTATAATTTTTTTCTTATAGCGTTTTCCCAATACAATGGCGCTTTCTTTTTTGGAGCCTATTTCTACCTTTTTCCCGCTCAAACTCGCAACTATAGTCTTCCCTTCCACTTGTAACCTGTCATATTCGCGCTTAGCTTCATTAAAATCTTCTATGCTAACAATGTAACTTCTTGCAGCATCAAATAAATCTGTAAGAAGTAGAATTTCAGGTAAAGTTTTAAGTTCAACCTCGTATTGTTTTTTCTGCGAATCAATTGCTGCAGTATTTTCGTTATCGATTGCTGTCACGATATTCATTAAGTAATTTTTTATCCGACTACTCGAAGCTAAGGTATCCACGTTAATGGCATTAAAAGACCATAGAGCTTCTTTATAATCCGCTTCTTTTTTAGCAACATCTGGTTTTCCATTAAAGATTTTGGAAGCTTCCTCCATTGTTTTTAAAATTTTATCGCTTATTTCTTTAAATTCAGAAGGCTCAATACCAAATTTTTCTTTTCTAAAACTATTTGTCATCGAAGTAAATGGATTTACACTTTGATTTTTGCGCTTTAATTCATCGTCAATTTTTTTCCAATGCCTTGCCGCCCAACGATCGGCTGATTTACGTTTTCCCGGAATTTTTACTTCATATCTTTTGCCTACTCTATCTTCAACTTCAACTAGTTCGCCTTGTGCTTTGCGCAATTCGCCCTTTTTTGATTTCAGTTCAGCTTTCGCCTTTTTCAATTCGGCATCGCTGTTGGCAAATTCAACGTTTTCTTTAGCTTTCCCCACTGCAGCTTCAGCTTCTGCCAGTTTGTCTATGGCTTCAACTATTTCAACCTCGAAACTTTTCAATTGATTTTCAAAAGCCGAAAGATCGCTTGGCAGCGTTGACACTTTAAAATCTTTGGAAATAATCCGACTTACTTCCCTTACAGTATTGAGCCAGTCATATTCATAGCTAGATCGAACGTAATAATTAGCCAAAAATTTTGGGTCGGCATTTCGGTAGGTTTTTAGGCGAGGTTTTACAGTTTCGGTCCAAGCTTTTTTATAACAGGGGTCGGCAATTTTAAATTCCCCTTTTCTAGGATCAGAAATCCCTATCCTATAAAATCCTAAATTGTAGCAATCTTCCGAAATAGGAATAAACTTCCTTAAATATATTTCAGCGTTATCACTTTCAAAATAAGGTCCAAACTCATCCAAAATATATGCAACCAAACTATCTCCCGAAACTTGACCAACACGATTTGAAAGATTTTGAAAGTTACCTTTATCGCCAGCCCCTATAGGTAATGGAAGTCCAGAGGCCAATGCCGCGATTTGTCCGGTCAATGTCGCTATTTGAGCAATAGCTTCGTCAACTCGCGAGTCAATATTAAGAACGGTGGTGCTTAAACCGCCCTTTTTGTTATAAGTCGGTGAAAAAGCAACCTCGCTGAGAATAGCGGGGTCAATATTCATGGTATATCTATGTTTAGGATCAGGATGATCATAGTCCACGGTAACCGCATAAGTATAACCGTCTGCGGGCTTTCCTGTCGTGACTTCAGATGGCGTAACTGAATAAGTTGGTTTTAATAAATGAAAAGGAACGCCCTGGAGTTTTGTTGAACCATTTTCTGGAGGATTTATGCTTTTTCCATCCGAATTTAACATCTCTCCTTTCATACCGCTAATGCAACCAGAAATAGAA
>JAYOZP010000115.1:0-5860 GCA_038154245.1 Nitrospinales bacterium
GAAGTGAACGATGTATTGCCATCCGATGTTGTTGCGCCGGAACAAATTGACGATTTGATGCACTTATTTGGAGAAAATGAAATCGATATCGTTGACACCGCCTTAAAAGGCGAGAAATTGGCGATAAATAGAGTTGAAGATAATGATGAGAAAGAAGAGCCGCCGGAAGGAGACATTCAGGAGAGCAAAACTGATGCGGTTAGCATAGACGACCCAGTGCGAATGTATTTACGAGAAATGGGAACTATTTCTCTATTGACCCGCGAAGGCGAAGTTGAAATAGCCAAAAGAATAGAAGCCGGACAAAATGAAGTCATTTCTGCGGTGGCTAGCTGTTCCGTGACGATTGGCGAGATTATTAGGCTTGGCGACTTAATTAAGAAAAATGAAGTTAACGTTTTAGATTTAGTTGAGAATAACGATCCTGAAGAAAAGAAAGAAAGAGACGAGGGAGAAGAAAGAAAGACTGCTTTGAAGGCAATACGAACCATCAAAGCTCAAGACATAAAGCTTCAAGCGATCCGAAAGCGGCTTTCGTCCTCTGGTTTGTCAGAGAAAATGAAAACAAAGCTAGAGAATGAAGAGAAAAAGCAAAAGGCAGTGATTGATCAATCCGTTCGAGATCTTAACCTCTGCGACGACGAAATGGATCGTATCATTGAGTTAATATATGGAATTGCCGCTCAAATTAGAGAAGCCGGAAAACAAGAAAAAACCATTGAAAAAAAATTGGGAATGCCTTTTTCCGATGTGAAAAAACTATTTAAAACGAAGAAAGGCAAAACCATAAAACTTTCAAACGGTAAGGATTTATCTAGAGTTAAATTTGAGGAGTACAACAAAATTTCTTTAGCCGCCGGTAGAAAAATTAAAGGTATTGAAAAACAAACCGCCACAACCAAAGACTATTTACTTTCCACGGTTAGGGCCATTGCACGCGCAAGAGTTAAAGACAAAACCGCCAAGAGAGAATTGGCGGAGGCGAATTTGAGGTTGGTTGTAAGTATTGCTAAAAAATATACCAACCGTGGTTTACAGTTCTTAGACTTGATTCAAGAGGGCAATATTGGGCTGATGAAGGCCGTTGAAAAGTTTGAATACCGGCGCGGTTATAAGTTTAGCACTTACGCGACTTGGTGGATTCGTCAAGCCATTACCAGAGCAATAGCCGATCAAGCGAGAACTATAAGAATTCCTGTTCATATGATCGAAACGATTAACAAATTAATTCGAGTGTCGCGTCATTTAGTGCAAGAGTTAGGCCGAGAACCTTCTCCAGAAGAAATTGCGGAGAAGATGTCGCTTCCTGTTGAAAAAGTACGAAAAGTCTTGAAAATTGCAAAAGAGCCTATTTCCTTGGAAACGCCAATCGGCGAAGAGGAAAACAGTCACTTAGGCGATTTTATCGAAGACAAAAAAGTAATGTCTCCAATAGATTCTGTAGTTAAGAAAAACTTAAAAGATCAGACTATGAAAGTGTTGGGGACGTTGGCCGCGCGCGAAGAAAAAGTGCTTCGAAAACGATTTGGTATCGGTTTAGATTCCGAGCATACCTTGGAAGAGGTCGGCCAAGATTTCGCCGTTACACGCGAGCGGATTCGCCAAATTGAAGCAAAGGCCCTTCGGAAACTGCGTCATCCCAGCCGGAGTAAAAAGTTAAGAAGTTTTATCGAGGGATAACGGGAATTATTTATTGGGCCCATAGCTCAGTTGGTAGAGCCCCCGGCTCATAACCGGTCGGTCCCAGGTTCGAATCCTGGTGGGCCCATTTCTTTTGCGCCCGAAACCCCTAAACTTAAAGCCTTTTTTCAATTAAATAAAATTTTACCGTTGGTCTTATATTAGCTTAGTTGCCCTAAGTGTTTGAGACAGCGTGGTTGTTTACGTAGATTAAAAGCTAGTCGCCTAGGCTTGCGGATTGGAGTTTTTAATCAGTTAAAAGATTAAAAAATTTTTAAGAAACTACTTTTATGTATAGAAAATAATTATGTTATATTTGAGTATTATTAAAGAGTTTGATTATTAAATTTATTATTGTCGATTGGAAAATAAAAGCTAATGAAGTCCTTGGCATCGATTACAGATAAAGATATAGAAACGATAAAAATGGCGTTGAACGACTCCATTTCGGATATAAACGTTGAGTTAAAGAACACCAACTCAACCACCAAAAAAGACGATTTACTGCAATATAAAGGCAAATATACGAGAGTTTTGGAAAAATTAAGGCAAAACCCTTCCATTTACGCTTTGGTTGAAACAGACTTAGATTTAGCCGCTACAGGGTTGAACGACGCGATAGAACTTTTAGAAGAGTTTATGACAGACGATCTAACCGAGCAGGAAAAGAATGATTTTATAAATTATAAAACCGACTGCCAACGTCTGTTAGAAATATTGGCCAGATAGAGGTTGTCCTGCTCTTTAGCCGGAGTTAGTGGGTAAATAAATATTTGCATAGTAGCCGTAAACAAACATCCAGAAAGTAATCCCAACACCTGCCGACATACATAAGACCCAAGCTTTCTTACTGTTTTTCTTCATATTATTTTTATCTTCGTACATAAACGAAGAATGCAAAAGCATACCTAAAAAGTAAGAAATAACTAAAAATGAGAGCCCCAAAACAAAAATCATAAATGGGGAAAAAACTATTGGTTCTCCGCCAAACATTACCCCTCCTTCTAAAATTGACCAAGTTACTTTGAGTTAAACTTCTCAATTATACGGTAAAACTTCCTTCCGCGATTCCCAAAATAGTTAAAACTTTGGCAAAACCATAAATCAAGCCGGCAATGATTAAAGCGCCTATAGCTGTCCATAAATAGATTTTGGCTATTTCCTTAGGGCTTTTTTTTTGTGTTGAAAAGCCAATTGCTAAAGAAATGACCAAAATCACTAAGGTTGAAATTATGTAATACCTTGCTCCCATAAAATGCGATCCCGGCTTGGTTTGTTAACTTTTTCTAAATGGAATAATGAGCAGGTTCAAAAAAGACACTTCTTTAGGATCTTTATATTCTTTAATTCCTATAACAATTTCTGGTTGAGGTTTTCGAGCTTCTTGAATATAAGTCCCCAACGATCGGTCCCAAATTGAAAAATTAAATCCATAGTTGGAATTTGTTTCGTCCACCTCTTCTGAATGATGGATTCGATGCATATCAGGAGTTACAAATAGACATCGCATTAGCGAATCTATTTTCTCAGGCAATTTAATGTTGGAATGGGTGAATTGAGCCATTCCGTTCAAAATAGCTTCAAAAACCATTACCGCTAGCGGCGATGGACCTAGCGCGAATATGATCGTAATCTTAAATAACATAGATCCAACAATCTCTATTGGATGAAAACGTAGCCCGGACGAAACGTCTAAATCTAAGTCGGTATGGTGAACTTTGTGGAATCTCCAAAAAAATGGAATCATATGGACGACAACGTGCTGAACGTAAATCGAAAAATCCAATAAAACGACGGCAAAAGTCATTTCTAACCAAACAGGCCAATCTAAATAATTCAATACGCCCCAGGAATGTTCAGCTGCAAAGGCGGCTGCTCCAACGGCGGCGGTTCCAAAGATAAGTTTGACCACGATAATATCCACGCCTGTCAAACCTAAGTTAATAGCAAATCGACGAGGCTTAGAGTCTACGGTCGGATGACGTTGGATTAGAGATTCTAGTAAAAGCATAAAGGCAAAAACGCCAAGAAAGATAGTAAATCGAATAGCGTTAACGTCCATTGCGAATTGTCCGAATTAAATCGTGAAAGTTATTATAAGCAGAATAATTTTACCGCGTTAGCAAGGCTAATAGCTAATGAATTAAATCGAAAGAGCCATTTATGAGTGCAAAATAAAACTGTTTTCAAAGTATAAGTATTAAAAAAAATAATCTTGCTTACATGGTTTTAAGTTTTTATTATTTGTCGCTTTCGTTAAATGATTTACCCATGGGAACTGCCTATGCGGTTTGGACGGGAATCGGAGTTTTGGGAACTGCTCTTGTGGGTATATTATTATTTGACGAGCCAAGAACGCTATTAAGATTATTTTTTCTAGTTCTAATCCTCTCTGGAATATTGGGCCTAAAACTTCAATCTAAATTTTGATATATAATATTGAAAACCTAATATTATCTCCTGCCGTAATTTTCAAATTATATGGAATCAAAAGAAAGCGTTCGAAAAAAAATGTTTCAGGCTCTTTTGAAGCCTGGGAAAAAATTGAAATTGTCCGGGCATGATTTGTCGTGTTTGGATTTGTCAGGGAAAAATTTTCGCGAAGCGGATTTGAGCAAAGCGGATTTAAGAAAATCGAATTTTTCAGAGGCAGATTTTCAAAACGCTAATTTACGAGGCGCATTTTTTAAACGTGCGATTCTTAAAAACGCTCGATTGGAAAACGCCAATTTAACTAAAGCGAGTTTAATTGAAGCCGACTTGTCGGGAGCCGATTTAAGAGGATGCTCTTTAGAAGGCGCGGCTTTGCGTAGAGCGAATTTAAGAAAAGCAAACTTGGAGGGGGCAAACTTGAGATTTGTCGATGCAGTAGGAGCTGATTTAACGGGCGCAATTTTAAATCAAGCGGAAGTGACAGGGTCGCTGGGAATAATAGAATTGCCCAATAATCGGGAAAAAAGCGTTAAAAAATTTTCTATTATCAAAAAACTTAGATGTTTTTTTAGGGTTTAGGTATCGGTGATTTTTACATTTTCAACGGTTATAAAATGCACCCAAACGTTTTTTTCTAGCTTGCCCGGAAAGTTTTTGTCGAACTGGTTATAGAAAGATTCAGTTAAGTATTTTTTTTCTAATAAGCTCAAACTTTCTTCTAAAATCTCAGGAAATCCGGTCAGCGCTATTACTTCCCAATCAGACTCTTTGATTCGGAAAGAACTTGTAGCTTTGACAATGGCCTGCCATTTTTTGTCGCCGTCAATACAAACTAAAGTTCCATCGGAATATTTTACTTCCGTGGGTTTGTCTTTAGTTTGATGAGCTAAAGGTTCTAACCATGCTGTTCCTCCCTCAAATAACCACGAAGTTATAGATGCAGGAAGGTTTAAATAAACTTTTTGCATCTAGCCGATATTCTCATCTGGTTTTGCTTTTGGGGCATCGCGCAGGGCTTTTCGTTCAAGAGCCTTTGTGCGGTTGATTTGGATCGCCGCTTCAATCATGAGTCCAATAAACCAAACCGTCGAAAAGAAAATACACCATAAAAAAGCTAAGTTGAACCAATATTGCGCGGGTTTATAATCGACCGAGTTATGCACTTGCCCTCGAATATCTAATCGAGTGTTTTCGGAGGCTTTATTATAATTGGTGTAAAAAGGATGCTTTTTTCTTTCTGCAAACGTCTTCTGTTCGTCGCGAGTCATTCTTAAAAACTCAGTAACGTCCTTTGCGTTTTTTGCAATGAACATCTTCATTCTTTTTTCGGCGCCTTCTGGCGGAGGATTCGTAAAATAGTAATAACCAGTGATTGCTATGGAAAGAATCACCGATGTCCAGAAAGAAACTCTGCTATAAAAGCGATCCTGTTTCTGGTCAGAAGATTCAATTTTTATATTATCCTCCATACCCGCTAAATCTCCGATATTTGAGGTTATTTAAAAGAGGGGGCGAATTACTCTAAATTTTGTAAGCTTAAGCATAGGATATTGACCTGATTAAAGCCAATTTTTTAAAATTGCTTAATTTTTCTTAAGCGAATAATGTAAAATATCCAATTCAATATAAAAAACCCAGCCCAAAAACACAACAGCTTTAGAAGATTTATTATTGATATGGAGTTTAATTAGGCGACAATAGTCTAGAGCGTTCTTATTTGAGAACGAATTTATTGAGAAACATTCGG
>JAYOZP010000115.1:5870-8395 GCA_038154245.1 Nitrospinales bacterium
TACTATAACCTTTTTTGAGAAGAGTCATGGAATTGCTAACTATTAGACGAAAATTAGGAATTGGACTGCTATTTTTAACTATTTTGGCTTTCATCGATTGGGGGATGGGAACGCAGTCTTTTGCGGGAGCTCCGCGTTTCAAAGATAATGGCGACGGCACCATAACAGACAGCAAAAGCGGCTTTCAATGGGCTAAGGAAGATAGTTGGAACCAGACCGGTAAATGTATGAACTGGAACGATGCTGTGGCTTATGTGAAAAATTTAAAAACTGGCGGACATTCTGATTGGAGAGTTCCAACGCTTGATGAAATTTCGAAGTGGCCAAACGGGATTGTTGAACGCAGTAAAACGAATAAAATTGGAACAGATTTTAGAAACTGGAAAGAGGAGTACACCCTAAATTTAGACTCTATTTTTGCGGAAGGCGCGGCATATTGGGTATGGTCTTCCGAGGTTGATGGAGAAGCCCGCGCTGGAGCTATTGATATGAGAACGGGACACGTTTTGAACTTAGAAAAGAAAATGTGTTTTGCGCTGGGGGTTCGCGCTGTCCGTAATCCGGGAAAATAAAACATGGAAACGCCGTATATAGTTATAGGCGTAATTGTAGAAATAGGCCTTTTTTGTGTTGTGGGGTGGATCGTTTGGCGTTCCAAGTTCAAAAATAATAAATCGAAACCAAAACCAAAACCTGAAACAAATATCGAAGCCGATTCGGCTGAAGTGCATAACGCTCGGGGTAATCTTTATGCGCATCAAAAACAATTTGAAGAAGCGAAGAATGAGTACCGAAAAGCGTTAGAAATTGATCCGAAATTTGCTAAAGCCCATAACAATTTGGGAAATGTTTACTTTAAGCAAAATTTAATAGAAGAAGCGGAATGGAAATACAAAAAAGCTCTTGAGTTGTCGCCGGAATACTGCGACGCGCATTTTAACTTGGGGCTTTTGTTTAATCGACAAGAAAAATGGGACGATGCGATTTGGAAATTTCATCAAGTTTTACAATTAAGTCCTAAGGACGAATTGGCGATAAAATACATAGATTCGATAAAGAAAAAAATAGACGCAAAGAAATTAAACGCTAAACCGTGAGTTCTTTTACGAAAAGAAATTACTTTATCTGATCGGCAAGTTCTTCGGCGGGGTAGGTTAATATCTCAGATAAGGTTGGATGATAATGCGGAATTGCCGCTAAGTCTTTAACCGTTCCATTAAAATACATGACGGCTATGAGTTCGTGAATCATTTCTGCGGCTCCGGGGCCGACAATATGAGAGCCGATGATTTTTCCAGTTGTAGGATCGCACATCAATTTTACATGACCGCGAGTTTCTCCCAAACACATCGATTTTCCATGGTCGTCAAATGGATACGACGCTGCTATATAAGGAATGTCCCCCGCTTTACATTCTTTTTCGGTTAAACCTACGCTTGCAACGGCGGGATCTGTAAAGGTGATATTGGTTTTTAGCCGATCGTCAAAGCGACTAGGCGGCTGATCTGTTAATACGGCATTTTTGGCGGCCAACTCTCCTTGCCAAATAGCGGTATGAACAACCTCGTGGACGCCATTAACGTCTCCCACCGCAAAAATATGATTTTGACTCGTTCGCATTTCCAGATCGACTTTAACCCTTCCTCGGTCTAGTTCAACTCCAGCCGCTTCTAAGTTAAGTCCGTCGGTATTGGCTCGTCTTCCTAACGCTTGCAAAACGGTTTGAGCGGAGACGGTTTTTTCTTGTCCTTCATGCGTAAAATGAGCGGTTGTGAGGTTTCCGTCGCGCGTGAATTGTTTGAGTTGAGTGCCTGTGTAAACGTCCATACCTTCTTCTCGAAGTTGGGCTTCCACGGGACGAGCCAAATCCTCATCGCTAGAAGAAAATATGTGACCGCTCCTCTGAATTAGGGAAACTTTGACGCCAATTCGGCAAAAAAATTGAGCTAATTCGGTAGCTACGGGACCCGCTCCTAAAACAATCATAGACTCTGGCATTTCCCGCATTTCCAAAGCGTGGTCGCTTGTTATAAATCCAGCTTCCTTCAAGCCGGGAATGGGGAAATCCGCGATAACCGAACCGGTTGCGATGATAAAGTTTTTAGCCGAAAGTTTTTTAGAGCCTACTTGAATTTCGTCAGGAGAAGTAAAGAAACCTTTTTCTTGGATTAGGTCGAACCGAGGATTTTTAAGCTGATCGATGCGGTAATCCGCAAACTCTCCAATCAAACGATTTTTCCGGTCGATGATAGCGCTTAAATTTGCCGTTGTGGCTGCGGGAGCCAAGCCAAACTCTTGCGCCCGAGCTGTCAAGGCCATGATCTCGGAAGATCTCAAAATTGCCTTGGATGGCATACAGCCGCGCAGAATACAAAGTCCACCCAAAGGGCCGGGGTCCAAAATAGCAACTTTGGCTCCGGCGTTTTGCGCGGTATCGGCGGCTGAGTAACCGGCGGAACCGCCGCCGATAACAAGAACGTCGTAGTCCATTATGGAAAAATAACAGTTATGAGCCGTTGCCGTTA
>JAYOZP010000115.1:8405-13757 GCA_038154245.1 Nitrospinales bacterium
CGGCGCTCAATCCAAATTCGGCGTAGCATTCTTTTAACAGGTCTGCAGCGTTAGAAGCCATTTGCGCGTCGCCTTGTTCCTCAAACAATTTTTTAGCCTTGATGAGGTTGGAAATGGTGGGCCTTCCTTGCTTAATAGAGTAGTGCACCATAGCTAAATTACTGTAAGCTTTTGCGAAATTGGGGTTAATTCGCACCGCTTCCTCGTAATGTTTAACAGCTTGTTCAACTTGTCCGCTTAAATTGCTGACAACCGCAAGGCAGTAATGGACCATTGGGTCTTCCGCTTTAATTTCTAAGGCTTTTTTAAAACAATCAGCCGCTTTTAAATTTTGCGGGATTTTCCCGTAGCGAAGCCCCATGTTGTACCAGGCTTTGAAATGGTTTGGGTCTAGCTCTACGGCTTTTCCGTATGCTTTGATGGAGTCTTCGTTTTTTTGAATTCGGCCTAGCGCAACGCCTTCGTTAAACCAGTCTTCAGCCGTTTTTTCCGCTTCTGATTCTTGAGACATATCTCCGTCCTAAAAAGTTTTCTTAATTGTAAGGGTAAATTGAAATTTTAGTACCGAATATGCTACCTTATTACCGCCTTAAAATGCAATAAAGACATGGATATCCCTTTAATTTTATAAAGCGTTGGCCATTTTATGGTTTTGCGCCGCAATAAGCTTTTCTGGAGGTTTTGCCGGAATGTCAATTTCACCCGGTTCGGATGAAGAACGATTGTTATTAGGAAAATGGATCAAAATGGGACAGAACTTGATTGTAGCGACGTTTCCATTTGGAGAGTCTCTCATTGATCCTAAAGTAAAAAGAGACGACGAAACGGCCCAAAAAGCCGAGGAGTTTGTTAAGTTTGACCACGAAGTCGCGGAAAAACTCTCTCATTTAAAGGGTAAGTTTCGCTACGCATTAGAAACTTATTTCCGCGAAACCTGGGGGCCACAATTACCCTCCGACGAAGAGATAGAAAAACTAGATGGCTGAGGTTAAAATCGCCGAAATGGGCGACGCTCCCGGGGAAGGAACTGGAAAAGTCATCGAGTTTGAGCATCCGCTAACTGGTTATGAGTATGGTATTGCCTTATTTCAAGTTAAAGGTAAGTTTTACGCCATAACAAACGAATGTAAGAGATGCTCCGGTCATTTAGGCATAGGCCAGTTGAATGGGCTTTATGCAATTTGCCCAAGAGACGATACGCCGTGGAACGTTAAAAACGGTTTATGTAAGTTTGACAAAACCTTATCGATGCCTACCTATAAAGTTCAGTTAAAAGACGGCGGATTAGTTATTGTTATTTGACTCGATTTAGTAGCGAATTTCGCCGCCGTAGATTTTTCGAGTCTTTTTTCCTTGATCCAATGGATGATCGTAACCAGGCAAGATAGTGCCGTCGGCCGAGTAAGGGCCGATTTTACTCCAAGTTCCATAAGGCGGTTCTTTTACGTACTCGATTTCTAGAATGGCTTTAGGATTTTTATAACCGTACTTAAAGGGCATGATGACTCGAAGCGGAAACCCATGACCGTCTGATAAAGGTTTTCCATTCATTGCATAAGCCATAAGCGTTCGCGGTTGCAAAAGATCTTCTCTCAATCCCGCTTCCAGATATTCGTCCGCGCATCGAAAAACGATTCCTTTTGCTTCAGGTAGAGGTGCTACCATCTGGTCCAACTCGGAAAAATGAAATCCCGTCCATTCTGCTTTAGCCGACCAGCATTCCACGCATTTTAGGCGCGACGACTGCGTTTTTTGAGGAAAAGCTTTGAGTTGATTTAAAGTGAGCGTTTGTGGTTTTTTACATAATCCATGAATTCTCAGCGTCCACCTTTCTCCGTCCACTCTTAGAAATGGTTTCCAGTAGTTAACGTAAAATTCTTGAAACTGGTTCGCTCGCGTTTTTCCAATAAAAGGGGTTCCCGTGTAAACGTCCGAATCGGCTCCTTTTGCCGATGAACGGAAACCGAAGAGTCCTAGAAAAACAGTAAAGAGTTCTGCTAACGAGACCAAAAAGGTTCTTCGTGAAAATTTCATCATCGCGCGCACCGAAACCCTAAAAAAATAAATCGCCGCTCCGGCGCAGCCAAAGCGATATCAAAAGTTTTGCCATATTCGTAGTCTAAATGGTGATTCCACAAACCGCCGCGAATGATTTTTTTGTCTTCGCGGTCCGTAGCTGTCCATTCCCAAACCGAACTGGCCATATCGCGAACGCCAAAATAAGAAACGTCCTTTTTATTAAGGCCCACTTTTCGTTTAACGATACCGGAATGGAAAGGATGCGCTTTCTTTTTTAATTTTTTGTTGCCCCAGGGATAAATACGACCGTCTAACCCTCGCGCCGCTTTTTCCCACTCGTTTGAACTCGGCAGTCTCTTATTATGAGCGATGCAATAATCATTCGCTTCTTGCCAGGTAACTTGAGTGGCGGGATGAGCTTCGGTTTCGGGATGTGAAGAGTGATTTTTGTTCCAGTTCGCAAACTCTTGATTAGTAACCTCAAATCGGTCAATGGAGAAATGCCCCAACTCTATCGTTTTAAGACCTTCCTCGTTGGGAACGCCTTCCTGAAAAGGACCTGCAGGAATTTCAATCATCTCGGATGCTAAGGCGGTTTCCAAACTGTTAAGAGAAATTAAAATTGCGACCAAAAATAGTATTAATTTTGTAATTCGAAAAACCTTTTTCTTACGCTCCTATAAATTCGTTAATAAACTTTAGTTTATAGTAAGAAGTCGATTGCAAACTAATAAAACTTACAAGCGCTAAGCGTCATTCTAAGAGCTTATTTTGAAGGCGTTTCAGTTGGAAACTGTAAAATTGACTAAAAATTTTGCCGGTAGAGTTAAAAACATCGATCGATTGCTTCTAAGAAAAATAGATCAAGACGCGATAATATTGGTCAACCCTCTTGCGTTCCTGTTCTTGCTAGGATATTGTAAAAGGTTTGAAATCGTTAAATTGACGTGAAATGCAACAAAGGGATATTTTCTTTGTCTGCGCTCGTTTTGAATAGACGGAACAACCTATAGGAATCGGAATATGGCAGATTTTACCCGGGAAGAAATTGAACAAAAACTGGTCGAGCTAGCTGAGTTGGCGGAAGCAAAAGCGGCTGAAGAAGATGAAGAGAGCGAGATTGAAATCTCCGTTACCGAAGTAAAAAGCGAAGACGACGATGTCGAAGACGAGGAAGAGTCTGCTGAAGGAACTGAAGAGATTGCGGAAGAAGAAAAACCCGAAGAAGGCGAAAAAGCGGAGGAAAAAGAAGCGATTGAAGGCGAAGAGGGAGAACCTGGCGAAGCTTTAGAAAAAGTTGAAGAACCCGAAGAGGAAGTTTTTACCTTTGCAGGAACCGACCTGAGCGGGTTAGATCTTTCCGGTTTAGATATGTCCGGTCTTGATTTTACTGGAGCCAATTTAAAAGAAGTTAATTTAAACGACGCAATTCTAGAAGGCACAAATTTCGAAAAATGCGATTTTACGGAAGCGGAGTTGCACGAAGCGGAATTGACCGAAGCTAATTTTTCTGAAAGCGTTCTTGTTAAAACAAGTTTTGAAGGCGCCAATCTAACGCAAGCCGATTTTTCCGACGCAGAATTAGACGAAACGGATTTCTCAAGCGCAAACTTGAGCGATGCAAATCTTTCTAGACACGACCTAAGGAAAGTAACGTTAGATGGGGCCGACTTCCGACGAACCAACCTTACGGAATGTGATTTGAGCGGAATGGAATTTAAAGAAATGACGTTTACTAAAGTCAATTGTTCCCGAGCTAATTTAGAAAACTCAAAGTTTATAGAGTGCGACTTAAGTCGAGGCAATTTTAAAAACGTGAATTTCAAAAAAGCCGATCTCTCAGATTCCAAGCTCAACCAAGGTAATTTTTACGCGGCGGATTTTGCAGAAACGATTATGATTCGAACGCGCGCAAAAGGCGCCAATATGGCCGAAGCTAAGTTATTAAATACGAAATTAAATCGCGCCGACTTAGCGCAGATAGACTTTACCGACGCGACGATTCATAAATCCGATCTAAGTCGAACAAAATTAAGCAGCGCCATTTTTCGTAGAACGGACTTAGAAGGAACAGATCTTACCGAAGCGGATTTGAATATAGCCGATATGACCGGCGCAAATTTGAAGTCCACCGATCTTTCCGGCGCTAACATGAGCCGAGTAAAGTTGCCCGAAGGCAAACTCAATGGCGCCCAACTGAGCCGAACCGATTTAACGCGAGGAAAATTCATGAAAGCCGAGTTGTCCGACGCAGATTTGAGTGGTTCTATGATTTCTGGTGCTGATTTTTCAGAAGCTATTATCGAAAAAACAGATTTCAGTCGTTCCAACCTTGTTGAAGCAAAATTCTTTAAAGCCAAAGCGAGAGGAGCCTTTTTATCGGGAGCGGATCTTCAAAAAGTCGATTTCTCCGAAGGCGATTTTCAAAATGCAGAGTTCTCTGGCGCGAAACTAAACGAAGCCGTTTTGGAAAAAGGCGTGTTTTCTGGAGCTGATATGCGACGCGCAGATTTTCAAAAAGCGAATTTAAGAGAGATCAACTTAGAAAACGCTAATTTGTCTGGCGCAAAATTTGGCGAAGCTTCTCTTGCCAAAGCAAACCTAACTGGCGCAAAAATGGATGGCGCCGATTTAGACGGAGCCGACCTTGCTGGCGCAAAAGGCCACTCTGGCTGATTAAAAAAGATTCTCGTGAAGAGAGATTCTTTTAGCTCAGTAAATATTGCTTGTCATCTAGAGGCGAACCTTTAGGTTCGGCGAAGGATCTCGCCTCGATTCAATAAAATTAATTCCTCTTTGATTGAGGAACTAAAAGCAAATAATAAAAAGTGTCACATTGAGGCTCTCGAAATGCGACCTCTTTATTTTAGTTCCTTTAGAATTCCCGAATTTCCGTCCTCTAACCAAATAAAAAAATCCGGCGGATTCAAGTTGTAAGTGCAACAGTTAGTAAAGTATTCTTTTTGAAGAATAGTTCATGTGGTGTTTTAAATCCGAGAGATTTTCTGGGTCTATGGTTCAGGCGTTGCATGATGTTTTTAATATCATCTTGTGTGACCTTATCCAGTGGCTTTGATTTTGGCAAATATTGTCTAATGAGTCCATTGGTATTTTCGTTCAGTCCTCTTTCCCAGGAGGCATAGGGATGAGCGAAGTAGATTTTTGCAGAGAGGGATTGAGCCATTTTTTGATGTTGAGCAAATTCAAGTCCATTGTCGTAAGTAATGGTGTGAACGCGATTTTGATAGGGACTAAGTTCTTGTTCGATACTTTTTCGTATGATGGTATCGCCTTCCCAGTCTCCGATACGGGATTTTTGGTTAACGATAGCCG
>JAYOZP010000116.1:0-13582 GCA_038154245.1 Nitrospinales bacterium
ACTTTCAGTCTTATAAATTCCTAATAATAAAGTTTTTATTTGATTTTTGTTAAGAAATTTTTATCCAATCCAATGCTGTAAATAATATTTAATTAACTCGACAGAATTTTTCATTTTCATTTTACGAAGTATATTGGCTTTATGTGTACTAACAGTTGACCAGCTTAAATCTAATTGTTGAGCAATTTGGGAGGTCTTTTTTCCTCTAGCTATTAAAGTAAAAATTTGAAGTTCTCGTTGTGAAAGAGCCTCATGCTGGGGGGTCTCAAGCTTATCGGGCGATTTATTTAAGTTTTTATCGATAATTTTGTAATTAAAAAACTTCTTCCCTTGCATGACTTTAAGAAGAGCTTCCGATAAAACTTTAGGGGAGGTTAGGTTGTCGACATAACCATCTGCCTCGGCCTTAAAAGCTTGGAGGATAAATTCTTCTTCAGAGAATAGACCAGATACAAGTATTGGCAAAGAAGGGTCAATGGTTTTAATTGTCTTTATTAGACTGAATCCTTTATCTCCTAAATAAAATAGATCCAATATAATCGTTTGATAATCATTTCTTTGGATTTTGTTCGGAGCTATGCTTCCGTCATTTTCTTCAAAATGAATGGTTCCATTGTTTATGGTGGATAGGATTTTTTTCAATCCTTTTCTATAAATCGGATGTGGATTAATTATTAATACTTTTTTTGCCAAGCTCGTTTCCAAAATGCACCTCTAAAAAATTGGAATATCAATATTGCCAGATTTTTAAAAATGGAGTAAGAAATATTTAATTATTAGTCTCAATTTGGAGTTCTGAGACCGAATTCCATTTTTACGAGTTTAGTTGTTAGTTTTTTGATCGTTGTTAGGATTTAATTCATAAAAGCGAAAGCGGGGTATTTTCCTGATTATTTAGTTAACTACCAAGGGAAATAAATTTTTGGTTTGAAAAAAAATCTAGTCTTATATTCTTTTTGTTTTTGTAATAAAAAAATTTGAATTCTAAATTCATCTTCAAATTCTCAATAAGACTTTTTAGACTATACACAATATCCAGCAAAGGGCATACCCTTTTCAAATTTCCTTAAAAACTAAGGGGTTTTGCTTTTAAGGCAAAAGAAACTCCATGGAGAAGCGCTTAATTATTATTCTTTTTTTGGGAAAACGCCTAAAAAGTGGGCAGTTGGAATGGACGAGTGAGGGACTTAAATAGCCAGTTTAGTTAATTAACGAATAAAACCTTTATATTTGTTTATCGATTTTTTTAGGTTTTCCTAAATACATAAAACAAAATATTATTTAGTTTTTAGGCTATTGGAGAATTTTATCCGAGTCAAGTTTGGCCATTTTACCTTTTAGTATTCCACGCGTAGTTTGGTCGATTTTCTTTTGCTTTTTACCCACGACTCTTACGTCGCTTGAGCGGGAAGGTAAAGATTGAAAGCGCCCGATATACCATGATTTAATTTTTTGAAAACAAATTACAAAAATATCTCCAATTTGGTTTAACAGACGGAAAGGAATTTCTTTATGCATTTTAGATACTAAATAATAAGCGGCTAGTAGAGTTATAATATTAGGTATCCATACTGAAATTAATGGATTAATTTTTCCAAGGCTCCCCAAGTTTTGAGTTGATATCAAACCCACGTAATAAACTAAAATTGCCACCGCGCTAATGGAAAAACTCCCCGACTTTCCGGATCGGCTGGATTTTACCCCCAAAGGAGCGCCAATAAATCCAAATAGAAGACAAGTAAAAGGTAAAGAGAATTTTTTACTCAATTCCACTTCTTCGTAATTAGTTTTAGAACCTTCTTTTTTAAGCCGTTCTATTTTTTTCCTAAGTTCGGTGAAAGAGAGTTCTCGGTTTCCTTTCATCGCTTTTCTTTGTAGGTCTTGAGATTTAGGGAGGGCTAAAGTAAGGTCGTATCGATCAAATTTTAATATCTGGTAGTGTCGTCTTTTTTCGCTTAACTCGTGAATTGTGCCATTTGTTAAATTTAGTTGAATTCGGAGAGTTTTAGGATCAGAAACAATTTTTCCTTCTTCCGCTAAAATTACTTTTGGCGTTTGTGTTTGTGTTGAATCTGCTATGAAAATTTTTTTTAGATGATGGTCGCTTTCTTTATTTTCTATTAGTATTACCAGGTTATCAAAATCTTTATTGAACACATTCTCTTTAATGTCAAAATTGATTCTATTCTGTAAAATATCGTAAATGATTTGTTTAAACGACTGATTTCCCCAAGGTAAAGCGTAAAACATGATGAAATTAGTGGCAATATAAGCCGCTATTGAGAAAGCCAATACAGGTCGCATGAGCCTGAGAAAACTGAAACCGCTAGCCTTCATTGCGATTAACTCGCTTTCTGCCGACAATTGACTAAATGCCACTACAGCCGCTACCATTACGCTCATTGGTATAGTCAACGCCAAAAATGCCGGGGAAATATACAGCATCATTAAGCAGACTTCGGTGAACTCAACGCCTTTATTTATTATTAATTCGGTTAGAAAGAGAATCTTATCGAGGAAAAGGATTGCTGTTAGGGCCGCTACGCTTAAAGTAAATATTTTGAGGAGTTCTTTTAATATATATCTGTCGATAGTTGTCATTAAAAGTAATCTGGCTACCACAAAGGACTCGCAGGATTAAGGGGCTTGGGATTCGGAATTTTGATTGGGAGCCTCGCTTTCTATCTGGCTCAAAAGCATAACTAAAAAAATCCCAGCAAAGATGAGTCCGGCTGCTAAAAAAAGCATAGAAGTTAGGTCTTTTAACGTTCTAGAAAGAGATTCGAGGGTGGAAAAAAACCATGCGCCACAGGTTCCAAGCGCCAAAGAAAATATCGTAAAAACAATTAAACTTGGGGTTTTTAGTTTCATAAGAAAGCGGATCGAATTATTATTGTCCTATATATCTCTCAAATTCAAATTGAGATTTTCTTTGCTTTAATGATAAACCCTTAGTCGGTTTTTATAAATGGAAAAAAATGAAAAAAATATCCTAGCCGATTCAACTCCAGATAATAAAAGAAGGCTTCCCGATTGGTTGAAAGCTCCTCTACCTAGCAGTCGTAACTATTTTCGATTGAAAGGGTTGCTCAAACGTTATGGACTCAATACGGTTTGTGAATCCGCTACATGTCCCAATGTAGGAACGTGCTGGGATATGGGAACGTTGACATTAATGATATTAGGCGACGCCTGTACTCGCGCTTGCCGGTTTTGCGACGTTTCGACAGAGCGTCCAATGGCTCCTAAAGAAGACGAACCAGAAGAAGTTGGGGAGATGCTTTCTTTACTGGATTTAAACTACGCCGTCGTCACCTCGGTGGACCGAGATGATTTGCCAGATGGCGGGGCGGACCATTGGGCGCAGACCATAACCAAAATTCGACAGAAATGCCCAAAACTTAAAATAGAAATTTTGATTCCAGATTTCCAAGGCAACGAAAAGCATATTGGCGTTGTTTGCGAGTCTCGCCCCGATGTGCTAGCGCATAATTTGGAAACTGTCGCCTCATTGCAAAGTTCTGTGAGACCGCAATGTCGTTATGATTGGTCTCTTAAAACATTAGAAATTGCAAACTCTCGATATGGGTTGATTACCAAAAGTGGCATGATGCTTGGAATGGGAGAAAATGAAAAAGAAGTGATTCAAGCGATGAGAGATTTGGTGAATGTCGGTTGTAAAATCCTTTCTTTGGGCCAATATCTAAGGCCTTCCATAAAACATCTAGAAGTCGTTGAATACATTCTTCCTGAAAAATTTGACGAATATAAATCCATCGGAGAATCCCTTGGCTTTGAACATGTAGAGGCTGGACCTTTAGTGCGAAGTTCTTACATGGCTGAACGACAAGCGGCTCAAATCGTGAAATAGAATGTCAAATCTGTCAAAATAAAAATGGCATGATGATTGCTCTATAGGTAATTAGCAGTAAAATTGTCAAAATTTCGACGGAGATTAGCTATGTTTTGGGTTCCAGATCATACTATTGGCGGCTTGACTCCAGGCCATCGTCCAACTCAGGCTCCGCCTGATAAAGTTGATTTTCAAAAGTTTTTGAGAGAATCTCAAATAAAAGCGTTACAAGCTTTTGGTACTTCGCAAAAGAACAGCGAATCTGGCGAGATAAATCCATTTCAGAGTCATTTTTGGATTTTGAATAACATGACGAAGAATTTGAATATTTCCGCTAATATTGGGGCCGGAAGTTTTGCTCAGTCTAAAATTGATAAAGCTTATGGTTTGCAGGAAAATTTGAATGTATCCGCGACAGATTCATTAAAAGACGAGCCTACGCAGAATTTTGACGTTCAATCTTTAGCCAAAAATACGGCCAAGAAATACGGAATCCCTGAATCGTTTTTTCTTAAATTAATAAAAAGCGAATCAAACTTTAATCCTCAGGCGGAAAGCCCAAAAGGCGCTATGGGGCTAGGGCAATTAATGCCAAAAACAGCCGAAGAGTTAGGGTTAAGAATTGATGGCGACGACGCCCCCGGTTCTGTATGGCATCCAGAATCAAACTTAGACGCGTCCGCTAATTATTTAGATCAATTGCAAAAATTGTATCGTTCAAAAGGTGTTGATTCTGAAGAAGTGTGGAAATTAGCGGCGGGAGCCTATAATGCAGGTATGGGAAACATACAAAAAGCTATCAACAAAATGCCGGAAGATTCTACATTGAAATGGGATAACGTAGCGCAAGTATTACCAGAGGTGACAGGAAGGTCTTCTCAAGAAACTATCAAGTATGTGGACAAAATATTTGCTTAAGGTTTAGTAAGAAGATTCTTAAGGGTATCTCTAATAATTCGATATTTTTACTTTAGGCAACTCGCAGTCCCTCATTTATAAGATCTGCTCGTGGCCAAAAACAATTTTTAGAGTCCCCTTAAGTTATTCCGCTTTATGGTGGCAGAAGCCGCAGTATTCCATAGGTCGGTGCGGCATGATCGGGGCGTTTTCGATTTTAATCATATGACATTGAAGGCAGTCGGTAGGAACTACCGCCGTTTTGTGAGCTTCGGTTTGACTTAGCTTAGGAGCGGCGTTGAAGAAGGCGATTAAAATACCGCCTACGGTTACAACGCCGATGATTGTCATGAAATTACTAAAAATTCCCGCTGCCTTTTTTTCTTCCTGTTTTTTGGTGGCCATGTTTAGTCTGCGGCGATAATGTCGATTTCAACTTTGGCGCCTTTTGGCAATGCCGCTACTTGTACGCACGCCCGAGCGGGTTTGCTCTCTCCAAAATACTTTTCATAGACTGCATTCATTCGCGCGAAGTGACTCATATCCGCTAAATAGACGTTTGTTTTGACAACATTTGCCATGTCCATTCCAGCCGCTTTTAATATCGCTTGTACGTTATTGAGGGTTTGTTCTGTTTCCGCTTCTATTTCTCCGGATAAAAAATCGCCAGTTTTTGGGTCGAGGGCGATTTGCCCTGAGCTGTACAACATATTGTCTAACCGAATGGCTTGTTCGTATGGACCTATGGCGGCAGGAGCTTGGTCTGTTTTAATGATCTGTTTTGTCATGATAAGAGTTCCCGTATGATTATGTTTGTTGGTTTAAAGAGAAGCCATTTGTTTGATGAATGGATACGAGCGTAATTCTCTGCCTAAGTTATAGGAAACCAATCTGTGAGTGACGTTCTCTATTTCTTTTTCCATACTCTTTGGGATCTTTAATCTTTGGCAATGTCGGATATCCATATTTATTAGTTTTTTTATGTAATTAAGCGTTCCGGCTCGAATATTCAACTCAACGCGCGATTTGCGCAAGCATTTTTCGCAAACGATACCGCCCATTCGAAAACTGAATCCCAAAATATTTCCGTCGGGAATTCGCGGGCATACTACACATTGGTTTAGCCTGGGGCCGAATCCGGAAAGAGCCATTATACGTATCTCAAATAGTCGGCGCAACGTTTCCAATTCGGTAGTGTCCTTTAACGCTTCGAACGCGTCTAGAAGAAAACGAAAAGATTCGGGAGAGGGATGACCTTCCTGAATGATATTGTCCATGAGTTCGTTAAAATAAATTGCGGTATAAAATTTTGAAAAGTCTTCCCGTAACCAATGGAATGAGCGTATGACGTCGCTATGATTGAGTCGAAAAATTTCTTGTTTTTCTTTGCCGAAAAAAATGACGGAAATAAAGGATAACGGCTCCAATGCGGCGCCAAATCTGCTTTTAACTTTTCTTGCGGCTTTAGCTGCGCATTTTACTTTTCCGTATTGTTCGGTGAAAAGTATCGCTAGTTTATCGGTTTCGGAAAGATTGATCGTCCTTAAAACGATTGCCTTGGCGTTATACAGTCCCATTAGAGTTTTGTTCCAGATCGAGTAGAAACTGTTTGTAGGAGATTCCTCCCGTATAACCGCCTAAGGCGCCAGATTCTCGAATGATGCGATGGCAGGGGGTGAGAATGGAAATTGGATTTTTCCCGTTGGCGTTGCCTACCGCTCTACAAGCTTTTGGGTTGCCTATGGTTTTAGCAAGCCAGGCGTAACTTCTGGTTTGACCGAATGGAACTTTTCGTAGTCCCGCCCAAACTTTTTTTTGAAACGGCGTTCCAATACGGGGATCGACTTTAAAATTAAACTTAACGAGTTTCCCTTTAAAATAAAGTCGCAATTGCGATTTGAGATCTTTAAACGCGGAAGCCTTCTCGGTCCAGTTTCCAGGGAATTGGGTTTCGATGAATTCAAGAAACTCATTAGGATCTTGTAATCCTACTTTTAATCGAACCAACCCTTTTGAACTGCAAGCTACCCCAATCAAGCCTAATGGCGAATCAATAAAAGTATAATTAAGGGGTTCGTCTTTGGTGAAGATTGAAGATTTTGGAGTCATAGTTAACGCGTTATTCTTGTCGTCGTGAAGAGATCGTTCAGGAATTCGCTAATTTAAATAGCTTGCGGCGCTATTTATTGTTGTGTCGTTTGAAAGAGCAATTAATCAAAAAAAGAGGAAACTAATAAAAGTAACCAGTCTTTTTTTGAGACTGGTTACTTAATAGTTTAACAGCAGGCGCCTGAATTATCATAGTCTTTCTTTGCAGGCTCGGGAGTGCAATCAAACGGACCATAGTGTGTGGAAAAATCGCCTGTAATTTTAAAATGATCTTTGAATCTAGTTTCGTTCAACATGTTCGTAGTATTCCCACAAATAGGAACAGGCATACCCGTTTTAAAAAGATGATGGTCGTCTAATTCAAATTCGTGGAGATGGCCGGGAATTGTCCCGTTGTAGTAGGCGACATGTCCAAAATTTTCGCAAATATCTTCTAGATTGCATTTGAACGATCTGAATACTGTTGAATAGAAATCAATCATCCCCGCTTTTTTCTCGATTTCTGGGTTGCCTAGGTCTAATCGGGTTTGGCTAACTGTGCGGAAATCTAAGAATCCTACTTTTTGCATGATGCGGCGGAAATCTTCCAAATAAAGAGCGCCGCCCAAACATTCGCCAACCACCACAGGGTCTGTTTGTAAATGTTCGGGAATTCTTCGGCCGGCATAGACATCGGAAAAGTATAATTCTCCGCCCGGCTTCAAAACGCGAAATATTTCACTAAACACTTTTTCTTTGTCGGCGGAAAGATTCAATACACAGTTTGAAAAAACCAAGTCGACTGAGTTGTCTTCAAGGTTTACGGTTTTTAAATCTTCAATACAGCCCTTGCGAAAATCAACGTTAGGAGTAGAAAAACCAAATCGTTCCATATGATAAGGAATGTATTTATTAGCGACGGCTAATTGTTCGTCCGTCATGTCTACGCCAATTACTTTTCCTTCAGACCCAACTAATTGGGAAAATAAATAACAATCTCTGCCAGTTCCAGAACCCAAGTCAAGAATGGTCAATCCTTCTAAAAGAGGTGGGATGGAAGATGCGCATCCATAAAACCTTTCTTGAACTTCCTCGTGAATATTTTTTAAAAAGGGTTTGAGTTCGTTGGGTAACGAATCGACAGGACAGCAAACTTTGGCTTTGAGGTCGTCTGTTTTTTGAATGACTTGTCCATAATATTCTTGAACGTCTTTTTGAATTTGAGCGATTTTGTTCACGAACTATCTCCTTAGGTCGAGTAAAGGAACTTTACGCATATAATATTAATTTGTTTCGGATTTGCCATCGCTAAATCCATTTACGATACAGTTTGTTTTTTGAGGGCGGTTCAAGTTAGAGATCCGCCACAGGAACTTCCAGAACCAGCTGTGCATCCATAGCAATGATTATCTAAGGCAATGTTTTGATCTAATTGCGAAAAACGATTTATATCCCAAATATTTCGTAGTTCCCATCCTGTAGGAATATCCAGCATTTGGTTGAAGTCGCAATCGAAAATTTGTCCGTCCCAACCAATGGAAATCAAACGGGTACACATCACCTCTTGCGCGGCGTGGGAATTAAAATTATCGGCTAAAAGCTTTAAATAGCCGTCCATCAAGCCTTCTCTAGATAAATAGTTCGCAAATCTTTTAATAGGCATATTTGCTAAAGCAAATAAATGATTGAATTCTATATCCCAGTCCTCTTTTAGCCTTAGTTTATAGGCTGATTCTAATTCTTGTTGGCCTCCTGGTAAATCAGCTCCACCGGGATTATACACTAAATTGAGCCATAAACCTGTTTCTGGTTTTCCATAACCTAATTCGTTTAAAAGTTTTAAAGCTCGTATACTTTCTTGAAATACTCCGTTTCCTCGTTGGCTATCTACATTATCTTCAGAGTAGCAGGGAAGGGAAGCGACAATTTGAACTTTTTGATCGCGTAAAAATGAGGCCGTCTCTTCTTGGCCAGGGACATATAAAACCGTGAGGTTACAACGGTCAATAATATTTTTTCCCATTTCTCTAATTTTTTTAACCATATAGCGAAAATGAGGATTTAATTCAGGCGCCCCTCCCGTTAAATCTACTGTTTGAATTTGAGGTTCAAGCGCTAAAAGTTCCAGTATCCTATCAATAGTTTTTAATTCCATTATCTCTGAGCGATTCGGTCCGGCCTCTACATGGCAATGATTACATGCCTGGTTGCATAACTTTCCTAGATTAACTTGAAGAGTTTCTATAGCATTGCGTTTAAGCGCTATTTCGGAATCTTGTAACTTAGCGGTAAAATCAATTATTTTGGATGGATTTGTCATTGAAACATTGAGGTGTATCGAGCGCTTTAGCAAAAAATGACTAAAAAGTAACAATTAGTCGAGAAAATTTGTTTTTGATTACAAAGGAAGAAAGTTTTCCGCCAAATAATTGTATATATTGGGAAAAATCACCCTATATTTTAACATAGAGAATCTAATTGATAAAAATCTAATTTCTTATCAATTTTAATTAATTCGTGTAAGAAGTAAAAGGTTGCCATTTTTACTTTGGAAAATATCCATAGTTTAGAGTATGAAAATATTAAGCTATTAATCGAAATTAATTTTAGCTTAAAATAGGAAAATCAACTGGTAAATCATTCAATTTTTAGGAGTTGAACTTTAGTGTCCAGATTAGCTGGGAAAAAGATTCTCATTGTCGACGATGATATTCAAACTCTAACAATGCTACGCGGGTTTTTTGAGCGTGAAATGAATAGTAGAGTTAAAGAAGCGCGAGACGGTAAAGAGGCTTTAAGAATGTTTGTTAGTTTTAACCCCGAAGTTGTCTTGCTAGATATAAGAATGCCGGAGATAGATGGAGTGCAAGTTTTGAAGATGTTTAAAAGCAAAAAACCTCAAGTTCCAATAATAATGACGACCGGAGAAGCGTCTCTAGAAGTGACGAAAAAATGTTTGTCGGAAGGCGCTTTTACCCATATGGTTAAGCCAATAGATTTTTATAATCTTGCCGAGGTTATTGGAAGGGCATTGGGTCTTGAAGACGATTGGACCACAGAATCGACAAATGAAGTGAAGAAGATTTCCGAACCTAAGCGCGAAGAAGATGTTGCCGACGATAAGATAGACGTTCTTGAAGAGGACTCGAAGTTTCAAGCTTTAATCAATGTACTAGAGAGAAAAGGACTCTTGAAAAAAAGTGAGTATTCTGAAGAATTAAGAAGGTTAAAAGAGGGATAAAGCAAAGGAGCAAGAGAAGTTCAGCTTAAGCGGGAGGATTGGATTCTGTGTCTGAAGACGAAGAACCTGTTTCTAAAGGCATGATTAAAATACCAAAACCCATAGAGAGGCAAAATACCGATCCAAGCCCAACAAAGATTTGAGGCCACTCGGAAGTAATGTCTCGTACCGACCAAACGAAAAGAAAACCTCCCAACACCATAAGAGCTAATCCAAAGAGTCTAATTTTCAAAGCGGCCATTTTAGTTCCCTATATTAATAGTTTGGTTTTTTCGCGATATTAGGATCAAATTTCTAATGTAGATAATCGAACCCACACTTTGACCTAGAATGAAAACAGGGTCTTGCTTGTGAATTGAATAGCAGAGAAGAATTGCGCTTCCGCCTATACTGAAATACCAAAATGCATGAGGTATAGTGCTTTCGCCACGCTTTTCCGAAACTACCCATTGTATCAAAAATCGCATGAAGAAGCAGCCTTGGCCGATTAAACCGATCATAATCCAATGATTGGCGGTCATGTCGTTATATTATCTCCTTTATTTGGTATTTAAGTTTTCTTTTCTGCATCCAACGAACGGCTAATAAGTCTATTAAAGAAGCAAACAAACGATTGCGAATATTATAATTCGACGATCCAAATTTACGTGGATGGTGTCCAACCTTTATTTGGGTTACCTTATACCCTTCTATTTTAAGTAGCGTTGGAAAAAAACGATGCATTCCATTGAAAAGTTTTAAAGATTCCAGGCACTCTTTGCGAAATACTTTTAAGGAACAACCTGTATCTTCAATATTTTCTTTGCTCACAAAGTTACGAACTTTATTGGCGATTTTAGACGAGATTCGCTTCACCCATATATCATTTCTTTTGAACCTCCATCCACAGACAACGTCAAATTCTTCTATTTTTTCTAATAGCCTAGGTATGTCGGCGGGATCGTTTTGAAGGTCCGCGTCTAAGGTGGCTACATAGTTCCCTTTTGCAGCGGAGAACCCAGCTGCAAACGCCGACGTTTGGCCGGAGTTGGCGATGAATTTAATCAATCGAATATTAGCGTTTTGTTTACGTAAAGAACGAATAACGTTAGCGCTGTCGTCTAAACTACCATCGTCGACAAAAATAATCTCATATTTAAATTTGGTTTTTACCAGGGCATTTACTATAGCTTCCTCAAGAAAAACTAAGTTTTCTCTTTCGTTATATACGGGGATAACCACTGATAAGTCTATAGGTGTATTGCGAGGCTTTGATTGCGGCATGATAGGTTGAATGAAGAGTAAAAAAAATTAGGCGGCAGAAAATGATTCGGCTGCCAATTGACCGCAAGCGCCTAAGATATCGGTTCCTCGGTTTTTTCTCACAAAAACCGTGAAATTGCGGGCAAGTAGATAATCTTGAAAATGAGTTACTTGATTTTCATCTGGAGTTTGAAAATCGGAACGGTCAAACGAGTTAAAGGGAATTAAGTTTATCTTACATTTAAATCCGTGCAACATTTTAGCCAATCGGACGGCGTCTTCATGAGAGTCGTTAATGCCTTTTAACAATACATATTCAAATGTCAACCTACGCGTTGCTTTAAGAGGATAAGTTCGAAGAGTTTCCAATAATTCTTCTATAGTATGCCTTTTATTAATCGGCATAATTTCTGTGCGGGTTGAGTTTTCTGTAGCGTTTAAGGATATGGCTAAATTGACATGTAAATTCTCTTTTTCAAAACGTTTAATTTTATCGACAAGTCCCGATGTGGACAATGTGACTTTTCGGTTTGATATTTTCAAAGCATGTGGAGAAACCATCAAACGGACAGCCTTAACTAATTCTTCGTAATTATCCAAAGGTTCGCCCATTCCCATGATTACAATATTGGATATCGGGTTTTCATTTGATTCTTCTAAGTCTTTATCGACAGCCATGATTTGCCCGACTATTTCTGCGGAAGATAAATTTCTTTTTAAACCAAGTTGTCCTGTTAAACAAAAAGTGCAGGCCATTCTGCATCCTACTTGAGTCGAGATACACAGCGTATTGCGCCCTTCCGAAGGCATCCAAACGCTTTCAATATCAGAACCGTCTTCTAATTCAAACAAATATTTAATGGCGCCGTCGTTAGAAGCAGACTTCTTTTTTATTGGCGGTAAAGAATAGTTGAAGTTCTCCGACAATTTAGATCGCAAACTTTTTGACAAATTTGTCATCACTTCAAAACCGCGCGCTTTGTGATGATAAATCCAAGTTAGGATTTGAGAAGTGCGGAAAGGTTTTTCTCCCCATTTCGTTAAAATTTCTTTTATTTCCTCTTCAGGAAAACCAACGATATTTTGCATAGTTTAAAGGGAAAAAACTTCTAGTTGCCGAGAACTCTCAGGAAAAATTTTCCTTAATATAACCTATTGAATTATAACCCGCTAGATTAATTTGGACAAAACATGGAAAAAGTTGCCTATTAGTTAGGGGTATCTGGATTTCATTGTTTTTTTGTAAATAATTGAATTTTTGGAGCTTATTTTATTTTGCTTGGTTTGGCGCCGAAAATGTAAGAAGCCATAAAAGCTATGGATATTCTAGACTGCTATAAAATATTAAATGTTCCTAAAAGCTCCAATTGGGAGCAGGTGAAGCGTTCTTATTATACATTAGCGAAGAAATATCACCCCGACCTGAACTTTGGAGATCCTTTTTTCGAATCTCGGTTTAAAAAAATATCTCAAGCGTATCGAGTTTTAGACCTTCATTATAAAAAGCAAGAAACTATAAAAAATATATGGGAAAAAAGCCGTCGGCCGAAAAGTTCGACTAGAAAAACTTATCCATCCGTTGAACCTATTGTAACCCCTCCTAAACGAGCAAAGCCTCTCAAAAAAGAAGTAATAGGGAGAAAGATCTCCAGTCCAAAGTGGAAAAGGAAAATTAAAGAAATAATTTTCAAGTACGAAAACAAATGGGCTCCCTTAACAATTCGCCAAGGAGTAACGGTAGATCCGTCTTTGGCGTTAAAAGGCGGTATTATTCGAATTAAAACTGCGCATGATAGTTTTCAAGTGAAAATTCCAGCTGGTATTGAGCACCAAACTCAATTGCGAATTCCTGGCAAAGGGGAAAAAAGTTTTTTTAACGACAAGCGCGGCGATTTGTTTTTAAACGTTCGGGTCATTTCGGCGGGTAAAGCGGCTCCTGGAAATACAAACATGTTTTATGAGAAGAAAGTGTCTAGAGAAGATATTGAGCTAAGTCGAGTTTTTACTTTAAATACTTTCCAAGGTCCTATTAAGTTTTTTGTTCCCAAAAAAACCCGCGATGGCGAATCGTTTGTTTTGAAGGCTAAGCCCAATAACTCTAGTTCGGGCTTTCGTGTTAATCATATTGTTACCCTCCGAATTACTTAAAAGCCAAACCCAACGCTAGTTCAAATTGAGTTTTGTTTGAAATTAATAAGGCAATTAGCTTAAAGGAATCTCTAAAAACAGGTTAAAAAGTTTAAAAAAAGGTTATATTATAT
>JAYOZP010000117.1:0-1459 GCA_038154245.1 Nitrospinales bacterium
CCAATCTTCTACCTTCAAAGGCATCGGGTATAACCCAGGGTACTGTTGGGTCAAATAATAACCAAGGTTTTTGAGGGATGTTTTTTAGATCAAAACCTTTGACCGTTATGTCGTCGGGATCAATGGCGACTACAAAATCGGGCGATACTCCAGCTTGAAGCAACGGTTTTAAAGATGTTGAAACCGCGATAATAATGAGTTTGTCTGCCGCGCTTTTTAAAAGTTCAATGTTTTTGTCTAAAGAAGGGCCGGCGGAAACGATAGCGGCGGGAGTTCCAGTCATTTTTGATTTTAGTTCTAAAACCCCTGGGCTATTCACGATAGCGGGAACATTTTCCATAATGTTATGGAAGAATGTGCGAGAAAACTTTGATTGAGTTTTTTGATTGATTTCGGCTTCTTGAATAGCTTTATTTAAAATGATATCTACGTCTTTAAAGAAGTTTGGAAACAAGCTAGTAGAAGGTTTATGAAGAATAGGTAAAAAACCGTTAAGCGCTAATGTGGTTGCCTCGCGAGAAAGATATTCTTGTAATTCGGTATGATTAGGATCAATTAATAAAGATAATCCAGGGTGTTGCAACGCGTCCGATAGGTCTAAAGACTCCAAAGCCAATTTAAAAATCTCTATATTGTTTTCGATCAAAATAATATTGGCGTTCTTAGACACTCTTTTTACTAATTCCGACAAGCTATAACCTAATCCGGAGCCCACGATAATAAAGTTTAAATGATCGTTTATAGGCAAGCCTTCGATTAATTTTTGGGCTTCGCTTTCAGGTCGGTAAGCGCTATGTAAATATTTTGGAGAATTACTCCCATCCATGGTGGAAAGGGTTGGGGCGCCAGATTTAGAGGTCGAAACTTTGAAGCTTCCCGACGACTTGGAGACATCCAATTTTTTTTTCAAATGAGGAAATCGTTGTTCAATGAGGAAAGAATTTTTTTTATAAATTGGATTAGACATTAATGTCGTGAGGAAAAGATTGAGCAGGGTTTGGGTTTGTGAATTTCTTATTGTTTTATCGGTTTGATATCGCTTAACCCTTAATTTTGTTAATGAGTTTTGAAAAACTTATTTTATTAGAGGAGAACTTATTTTTTTTGACCAGATAAATAGCAAAGCTCCCAGGTTGAGTAAATACCCTGTGGCGTAGAAAAAGTAGAATCGTAATCTCTTAACAATTTTCTTAACGTGCCAGCTTTTAGTTGAGAAAATGGAGAAGCTCCCGTTTGTTGAAGATTTTTAATCAATTCTCCCGCAGAAGGAAAAAATACTTTTCTTATCTCTTTTTCGGCTTTAGTTACTTTATAACCTGCGTTTGTTAAAATATTTTTCCACCCGCTTAAAGAAATTAGCTTTGAAGCGCTGTCGATGGAAGCCATTTCTCTTAATTCAAAAAGGGTTTTAGGGCCAAATACGCTGAAAACTATGTGGCCGTTTATGGGTTGTAAATCG
>JAYOZP010000117.1:1469-13498 GCA_038154245.1 Nitrospinales bacterium
AAGATCGGGTGCTGGGAAATTCAGTTTTTCGGCGTCGCCAACTAAGATTTTTGCCGAACTTGGTAATTTAAATTGGGAAACCAAGCAATCAATCATAGCAGACGAAATATCGTTCAGAATTATTTTTTTCGGCAAAAGAGTTAAAAGGTGTCTTGTAAATAAACCTGTTCCACATCCAATTTCTAAAATTGAATCGTAATTTGTTTGAGGGATTAATGCGGCAAGCCTTTCTGCCATATTTTTTTGTAAAAACGCTCTACGATCATAAGTCTTTGCATGCTTAGAAAAACTCTCCACGACTTTTGAATCTTCGATGAGTTTTTTAGGAGAGGGAATTGACATATATACTGAACCAGAGGATTATTTTGAAAAATTAGGAGATTGCAAAGAAGTAAAAATGCCCAGAATTAACGCCTAAAAAAGGGCGGGGTATTCAAACCTGATTATAACTTATTATTAACTTTCTTAGAATTTAAGAGGTGGGACGGTCGATACTTTAATCAAACTGTCTTTGTTTTAACCACTTTTTTTCGCGTCGTCTTGGGCTCTACGCCTTGTTTTTTCTTCTGCTGAAGCTACTTTTTCTGGAAGTCGAATGGTAAAGGTAGATCCCACTCCCAATACGCTTTTTACCGATATATCTCCTCCCATCATTCTGCAAAAACGTCGGCTAATGGCCAGCCCCAAACCGGTACCTCCAAATTTTCTAGCGGAATGCGCCTGCGTAAATTCGTCAAAAAGTTTTTTAATCTGTTCTCCATCCATTCCAATTCCGGTGTCTTTAACTTGAAACGAAAGCCAATCCATTGTGTCGCTATCTCTTTTGGTTCTATTAACGATTAAATCAATAACGCCTTTTTCCGTAAATTTACAAGCATTGCTAAGTAAGTTTAAAAGAGTTTGTCGAATACGCCCGCTATCGGCAAACATAGAACCTGGATCTTTTGATACGGTAAGTTTTAGTTCGTTATTATTTTTTTGAGCCAATGGTTGAATTATATCTTCAACTTCTTTGAGTAAATCGGTAATGATAAAGGTTTCCAAATGAACTTCCATTTTTCCCGCTTCAATTTTAGAAAGGTCTAAAATATCCTGGATCAATCCCAATAGTTGCTTGCCAGCTCCGTGAATCTTTTGTACGTCGCTAACGAGTTCTTTCTCTTTCATGTCTTCAAGTTCTTCCAGCAGTATTTCGCTGTAGCCAATAATAGCATTCATAGGAGTTCTTAGTTCGTGACTCATGTTGGCTAAAAATCTACTTTTTACTTTACTGGCCTCCAAAGCTTCGTCCCGCGCATGAGCTAGTTGTCTATTAGCGTCTTGCATTTCCTTTTCCGCCTTCTTTTGAACGGAAACATCCCGCAGGATTACGGTGTACAGTTTTGAGTTTCCTACGGTTACTTCGCTCACGGATATATCTAGAGGGAAAACTTCATCGTTTTTTCTTTGGCCGGTAGCTTCGTTCAATAAGCTCTCGCCAGAATCGGTAGAGGACTCCAAAAAATGTTTTAACGCCGTTTCGGAATCTGGGATATTTTTTTCAGGGAATAACATTTGAAACTTATTACCCTCTACTTCTTCGGGCTTGTATCCAAAAATTCTTTCGGCGGCTCTATTAAAAGAAACGATAGTTTCAAATTCGTCCAATACAACGATGCCGTCGGGGGCGTCGTCCATAATGGCTTTAGTTCTAGCTTCGCTTTCTTTTAGCATGGAAGCCATTTTTTGAGCTTCGGAAATCAAATGAACGTTAGTAATTGCAATAGCTGCTTGAGAGGCAAGGCTTTCCACTAGGCTTACATATTCAGGGAGAAAAGCCGTGATTTCTTTATCTGACTTTGAGCGTTTAGCGTTTATTAACTGCAAAACCCCTACAACTTCGTTTTGATGATTCTTCATTGGAACAACTAGCATAGATTTTGTTCTATAACCGGTTTGCTTGTCGAACTTTCTGGGGCCGGTGAAATCAAACGGCTTAAAATTATATACATCTGGAATGTTAACCAATTCGCCAGTTAAAGCCACATAGGCGGAAACATTAGACTTATTCAATTCTACGGGAGGGAATGTTATTTGAACGTTGCTGGAACCTCCCATTCGAATATTTAAGCTCTCGTTTTGAACGATTTTAAAATTAAGAACCTTGTTTTCTAAAATGTATAAGGTTCCTCCATCGGACTTAGTCAGATCCCTTGCCCTGTCGATAATCATTTCCAATAAAATTTCAATATCGCTTTCGCGAGACAGGGCGCGCCCAATATCTGAAAATCGTTTTAATTCGCTCCTCAAGTTTTCTAGAGTGTCGTGTGTTTCGGATAGTTCAGTTTTGAGGGTATTTTTCTTTAAACTTTCAGACTGGTCATGAGATATATCGGGAGGAGGTAAATGAGGAGAAACAATCCAACCTTCGGATTTAATTGTAAAATGGTTTTTCGAGTTAATACCAAAGTGCGGCCAACCTTGTAAAAACGACCAATAGGCTTGAATACAGCATAAAACAGAGTCTAAAGAGTCGCCGCTATTGTCTTGAATTAGTTCCTGTTTGATATCGTTGTCTATGTCTAAAGAAAAACCCAGGTTTTTTATTAGATAGTCAGATAATATGCCGTCCAAAATTTTTTGACGGGAGGTTGCTAATTCTTCGTTTTTTGAGGACGACGAATCCGACTTATACGAGCCCGTAAATAATCTAGATAACAGAGCGGGGTACGTTTCAAAAGCGATTCTATTATCTTTAGGATGGTGAAACGGGATTGTGGAAACTCCTGAGTTTGCCAATCTTTTTGCGCCCTCGTAAAACATTTTGATTAAGGGAGGATTGACAGTTTTTAATGGACTTTGCGCTTGATGAATAGAGTCTGTAATTCGAGGCAGTTCTTTTAGGCCCTTGGGTTGAGCGCTTTTAAAATCTTGTACTTTTTGCTCTAACTCTTTTTTTGAAAGTCTTCCAAGGGAGCTAACATAGTTATTCCAATCAAGAGGCAGATCGTTATCTTTTAAGAAACTTATCGGTAAGCCGAATGGAAAATCAAAGCCGGCAATCCAAGGACCGTTTCTAGATAGAAACTCCTCAAACCCTACAAAATCAGTCCACGATTCTAATTTTGAAATCGACAGCTCGGACTTGGATCTACCGTAGCCATGAGCGCAAACTAAAGGCTTTTTTTCGGTGGGGGCGCTTGTAAAATCGAGACCAAATACCTTCATAGCAAATTTATTATGATTTTTCACCGCTCTCTTAGAGGTCGTTAGTTTTTAAAGGTTCGATTGAAGCCGTTCTGATAAAGCTTTTAACATTTTATTAGGTGCATGATCGCAATCAACCACAACTTCTAAATTCGGAATATGCTTTTTTAAGTCTGTTTCTAAAAATGGGTCTTTGTCGCCTAAATAACTTAAAAAACCTTCCGAAGTATTACCTTCGACTTTAATGTCTCTTAAAAACTCCAAACCTTCTACTAAAACATCATTTGGAGGGATATCTCCTAAAAGGTCTTCTCCGTTAGATAAATTACATTGCGCGAAAAAGTTAATAATAGGTTTAGATTCCTCCGGACGCTTTTTAAGAGTTTTTAATAAGTATAATAATTGGACAGAGGCCGTTTTACCACCTCTTTTATCTTCTTTTATAAAGGAAAGAATAGGCGCGATTAACGCTTTAATTGCATTATCGGGGATTAACTTTCTATGATGCAAAAGCCATAAGCTACCCATGGAATATCCAATATAAAGGTCGCTTACCCTATCTTGTAAAATTTTTTCAGCTTCTTTAGGGTCTCTTGGAGAGTTTGGGTAGACGGCCAGGACGTCAAATTTAGGGAAAAATGACCGTACCGTTTCTTCAAACCATGCGGAGGGAACCGCCCAGCCGCATATTGCGGTTATCCTTTTTGCTGTTTCCATAATTTCAACGTTTCTAAAACTTCAGATAAGTCGTTTTCCCGAACGCCGGAATGAATCGATATCCTAAGCCGATCTGTTCCCTTAGGCACTGTAGGAGGTCTAATTGCTCCAACCAAAATTCCTTTTTCTTTTAACTGATTTCTTAGAGAAAGGGTAGCTTCTGTTTCGCCAATGACAATAGGAATAATCTGAGAGCAAAAATTTTCGGAGCATAATCCTAATCTAATTAATTCAGAACGAAAACTTTTAACCGTTTTTTTATAATTTTTTCTTATTTCGCAAGCGTCTTTGATAATTTCTATAGCGGCTCCCGCAGCGCCAACCTGGGCTGGAGCCAAGTAGGTCGAATAAATAAATTCTCCAGAAAAATTGACTAAATAATCAACAAACTCTTTAGTTTTAGTCACAATATAGCCGCCAGAACTTGCTAATGCTTTGCTCAATGTGCCGACAATGATATCTACTTGATCGTAAACTTCATGCTCATGCGCCAGGCCTTCTCCATGCGGACCCCAATAGCCAATAGCGTGCGCCTCGTCAAGAATCCAAATAAAACCATATTTTTCTTTTAGAGAAGCCATGTGTCGAAGATCAGGATAGTCCCCATCCATACTAAAAACGCTTTCAGTAGCTACAAAAATGGTTTCAAAATCATTTTTATGTTTGATCAATAATTCTTCTAACTTTTCCAGATCAAGGTGTGGATAACGCAAAAACTTGGCTTTCCCAGAGGTCATTCCTTGCAACATGGAATGGTGAACCAACTTATCGGCCAAGATTAAATCATTGTCTCCAGGAATATGCTTAAATACAGCTTGATTAGCCACGAACCCAGAATTGAACAACATTCCGTAAGGTTTTTGTTTCCAATTTAATAGTTTTTCAAGCAATTGAGAATGGCAAGGTAAAAAACCTGTTACCAAAGGGGAAGCCCCCGAACCGGTTCCGTAAGTTCTAATTGTATTTTCGCTGGCTTCGATAACTTTTGGATGGTTACGAAGTTGCAAATAGTCGTTAGCTGATAGATCTAATTTATGAGGAATAGGGACCGATAGCTCGCGAAACAAGTCTTTTTGTCGTCGATCTGCGAGCTGACGTTGTAAACGTTCTACTAAGTTTTCCAAGAAACCCGTTTTAAGAATGAAGTATTATTATTTTAAAGGCCCGTTAAATCGGTAAATTACTTCAATTCAACGGATCTAAACAGTACAAATTATGGTATAAAAAGCCGGTTTAGTCAAAAAGTCGAAAATGTATATAGGTTTACTATGCCAGAAATAATTGACGAAGGTAAAGTTTGGTTTAAAGGGACTCCAGGTCCAACATATGCCATAAAAGTGGATGAAAACCATTTTGTAATTGGAAAACGGGAAGACGAAACTTTAGAACGTTGGATAGACGGCGATAGATTATGCGTTGATTTGCACGATAGGGCAGGTAAGTTGCGCACGGCAAGATGTTTCCCGCTCGAATTAGTCGCTACAACAGACGCTTCATTATTTTCTGGGTTTGAAAAAACAAAGCATGCGGCGGTAAAAGTCGTTGTCCCAGATGACGAAGGAGTCCAAACCTATACTCTAAAAGGCGAAGATTATTCAAAATCTAACGCCGCAAATCTGGACACTCAAAGTTTTTGGAAACTTACCGGATTTTGAAAATTCCCTTTCCTTTTACGGAAATCATTCCGATTTCCACAAAAATAGTCTAGGAAACTTCCTGCCTTAATTTATTTAAATTAATAAAATATTTGAATATTTTTAAATTAAATCATTGAATTTAAATAAGTTATTAAACTTTTAAAAAATTTAAACTTTGATTTTGATCTATAAACTATTGATAAAATTGTTTTTATTTTAGTTTTTTTTCTTAAAAGCATTGATTTTGCCGCTTTTCCTACCCATATTAATAAAATACCCAGAAAACCAATTAAAATCCTATAAGTTTTTTGATTTAAAGGATTTATTGAGAAGCAGTCATGAAAAAAAATCTATTTTCGGTTTTGGTATTGGTTTTGATTTGGATAGCTTTATTTGCAGGCAATTGGATCAAACCAACATTAAATAAATTCGCCACTCCTAATGAGTGGAGGTTTCCGACAGAAAACGAATTAATCAAAAACTGGAAATGGACCAAACAAGAGATCAATGAAAACTTGCGAGTGGTGGGAGATTTTGATGGAGACAGAGTCAATGACGAAGCTCGATTGATGATTAAGAAAGACCACTCTTCAATGGGATTGCTGGTTGTATTTTCACCCAATAGCCCAATGGAATATTGGATGCTTTTAGCTATAGAGCAACCCAAATCTTTAAAAAATTATAAAATTTCATCAAAAAAATCCAGAGTGTATCAAGTTACTTGCAAACAGATAAAAAAGACATGTGGCGGGGAGAACCAGCTTTTTCCAATAAGAGCATTGGCAATCGTTGTTAACGATAGCGATATTTTCATTTGGAATAGAGGCCAGTCTGAATTTATCGAACTTTTAAATTTTTCATAAAAATTATTAGATGGAATTGAAATATTTCTAATCTCAATAAACCTTTAAATGGCCGAGGCGCTAGCTGGAAGTCCTTGGAATATTCTTTCCAACTGGCTCTAATGCTTTTAAACATTCATTTATTATTTAAGAAATTCATACGGTGTTGGAAAAAAGAATAGTTTTTAGACGAAAGGGGGCAATTTGAAATGTTTGTTTCTAATAACGTAATCATCGTATTGACTTAGGATTACAAGAGCTCTTGCCAAGGCCTCCTCACCCTTTAACTCCCATATCCCAAAATTCAGATCATACTAAGAAACTCCGATCCGTGCGTGTAAAAGTTTGCATTGACCTGACCAGTCCAATACTGTTTCCAGTCTGCCCAGGCGCATCGAAGTTTAGTTGAAAATAGTTTGCGGAGGATTTGAGTACAGTTGAACTTATTTTTTCAGCTTGCTCTCCAAAAGGGCAGAATGCTTCTAAGGGAGTCCCTGTTTCTTCATTCCATCTATTGCGTTTGAACCGGCTGGCCGCGCAAGAGTACCGATGTAGTTTTGCATATGTGTTGCAACGCCAGCATAATTAGAAGTATCGAACATTTCCTGTTTCTTCGAGTGGCATTTAAGCCAATATCCAACGAGTCCCAAGCAGATACCACCCGCGCCGCCAGGCAGGTCCAACACCCTTTTCTGATCGTCGACCCGTACACTTTGGCTCAGACTGCTAATTCCTTCGGCGACTTCCTGTTTAGGGTATCCCATACCTTTTATTATGTTGAATTTACTAAAATGTCTTTATTGGAATTTCGCTCTAAAAAAACCGGGCTCAATACTTTGAATAGAAAAAATTCTATTTTTCCAAAAACAAATTTGATTTTAAATTTTTCTCAAATGTTTAGGACTTTTTTTGACAGCTAAAACTTATTGCAATTGCCGTACAACTCTATATAATTTCTATATACAAAATAAAAAATTATTACAAAAAGAAAAAGCAGGCCGCAGCCTGCTTTTTAATAATGGTGTCTAACCAGTAAATTAGACTTGTTACCGATTAGACCACAATTTCCTACATGTTTTTTTATTTTATGGTAAGGGAGAAAAGTTTGCAATGAAAAAAACTAAAATTAAAGAAAATAACTACCGTTTAGGTCTTGATTTGGGAACCAATTCTTTGGGATGGACTCTTATTAACTTAAACGCCAATGACAGGCCTGAAGGTATTTTGGATTGGGGCGTTCGTATATTTTCAGATGGTAGGAATCCAAAAGATAAAACGTCCCTGGCAGTTAATCGTCGTATTGCCCGGGGCGCTCGTAGGAGGCGGGATCGTTATTTACGCCGCCGACATTCTTTAATGTGGAACTTGGTTCGACTAGGACTTATGCCAAAAGATAGAAACGAACGTAAAAAACTGGAAAGCCCAAAAAGTCCAAAAAATAAAAAACCAAAAGAAAATATAACTCCCTATATATTTCGGGCAAAAGCTTTGGATGAAAAACTAGAGCCTTATGAACTTGGAAGGGCGCTTTATCACTTAAACCAAAGGCGTGGTTTTAAAAGCAACCGTAAAACGAATACCAAGGAAGATAAAACTAAAATTTCTGAAGATATTCAAGGCTTGGAAGAATCCATTCGCGGCTCTTTTGCTAGAAGTTTGGGAGAATATTTAAATAAGAGACATCAAGAAGGAAAGAGCCTACGCGCCCGGACTGGAGAAAAACTATATCCAAATCGGAAAATGTACGAAGTGGAGTTTCGAGCGATTCAGGAAAAGCAAGCGGCCTATTTTCCAAAGATTAAAAAAGAAGATTGGGACAAGTTATTTGAAATTATTTTTCATCAGCGGCCTTTGCAACCGCAAGAGCCAGGGCGCTGTCAATTTGAGCCTAAAGAGTTCAGAGTGCCCATCGCGTTACCCTCCTCTCAAAAGTTTACGATAGCGCAAGATATTGGAAACCTTCAGATAGTTTTACCAGATAGAAGTAAACATGATTTAACAGAGGAACAAAAAGTAATCTTATGGGACCGGTTGAATCGGCAAAAAGAATTAGCTTTTTCTTCTATCCAGACGGCGTTGAAATTGCCCGATGGAATTGAATTCAATTTGGAAACGGAAAGAAGGAAAAAACTAAAAGGAAGCCCAACCGCTTCCTTATTATCAAAAAAAGAATACTTTGGTAAAAAGTGGTTTTCTCTGGACTCCGATTTACAGGATCAAATCGTTCTATATTTATTAGAAGCTGAAGAAGAGCAAGATGTCGTAAACAAAGCAAAAGCAGAGTGGCAGCTAGAGGAAGCGGCAGCTCAAAATCTTGCCAAACTGGGACCCGATGATTTTCCGAAAGGATATGCCCGATTTTGCGTTTCTATTTTAAGTAGGCTTTGGCAAAAGATGATTAAAAAAGGGTTGCGTTACGACGAAGCCGCTAAAGAGTTAGGTTACAACCACAGTCAAAACGAATCAAGCGAACTAAGTTCCGAACTAGAATACTACGGAAAGCTTTTACCCGAATCGGTCATGAGAACTTTTCCCGAGGCGGAACACCACGTTAAAAAATATGGAAGAATCTCAAACCCTACAGTTCATATTGGGCTTAATCAATTGCGGTTAGTGGTTAACTCTATCATTGAACGTTATGGTTCTCCTAAAGAAATCATTATTGAACTGGCAAGAGATCTAAAACAGAATTATGAACAAAAAAAGGCAACGGAGAAAGAACAAAGGTTTAATCAAAATGAAAATGAACGTATTGCCAGTCGTCTTAAGGAAGAAAGTATCGAGGTTAATGGGTCAAATATAGCAAAATATAGGCTTTGGGAAGAACTGAATCCAAAAGACGTTTTGGATCGCAAATGTCCCTATAGCGGCGAGACTATCAGTCCGGGAATTTTATTCACTCAAAAGGTTGAAATTGAACATATTTTACCCTTTTCAAAAAGCCTGGACGACTCCCGTGGTAATAAAACTATAGCGATGACCCACGCAAATAGAGAAAAGGGGAACCGCTCTCCATTTGAAGCTTTTGGAAAAGATAAGAAAAAATACGACCAGATTCTTCACAGGGCAAAGTGTTTGCCTAAACATAAAAGGTGGAGGTTTGATCCAGACGCTATGGATCGGTTTAAGGACGAGAATAAGTTTTTAGATAGACAATTAAACGACACACGGTATTTAGGTAAGGTCGCAAAAAAATATCTTTCGCATATTTGCCCAAGTAATAAGGTCTGGGTCGTGCCGGGTCGGTTGACCGCGTTACTGCGTAGAAAATGGAACTTTGGGAAAAATCGTAACGATTATAGAAACCATGCTTTAGATTCGCTCATTGTAGGCGTGATGGACCGTCGTTTAATCCAAAGAATGGCCGATAAGAACGAGGAAGAAAGAGGCAGAGTCTTGGTTGCAGAACCTTGGAAAGGATTCCACTCCGAAGTTTTAAAAGCTTTAGATAATATTGTGGTCTCGCATCGGCCCGATCATTCAACAGCAGGCCAATTTCATGAAGAAACCGCTTATGGAAGATTAAAGAACCCAACAGATGATGAGAAGAAATTAAACTACAACGTCGTTTATAGGAAACCATTATTTTCTTTATCGGATAGAGAAATACATGCGATACGAGATCCATTGATAAGAGAGATGTTAACGAAAGAAATACAAGAAAACAATTATTCTTTGAAAGATACTCTTGAGAAATTTAGCGAGAGGACAGGAATTAAAAAAGTTCGTCTTTTAAAAAAGGAAAATCCATTATTTGATATTAATCATCCGTTAAAAAATCCAGTGCATGCAAAAAGTTTTGCGCGTGGAGAAATTCATCATATCGGGTTTTGGAAACTCCCAGATGGGAAAATAGAAGCTAAGGAAGTTTCATTTTTAGAAATTAATCGAAATAGGGAAGAGGATTTTAAACCACATCCCGCCGCAAAACGAATTTTTAAATTACATAAAAGAGATTTGGTAAAGCTAGTTCATAAAGGTAAAGTAAAAATAGCGAGAGTGGTTAGTTTAAGGCCCGTAAATCAGATAATTCGATTGGTTGAGCATTTTGAAAGCGGTAATTTAGAAAAAAGGATCAAAGAAGGAGAGAAGTTAGATATTTTTATTTCGTTCGGCAAACTCAAAGAATGTCAGTTAAGGTTGGTTCATATAGACCCTTTAGGAAAATTAAAAGATTCGGGGCCGGTATTATGAATGGACGGGTAATTGAAATTTCAGATTCGGGCCGTTTTATTTCTATTTATCGAGGTTTTTTAGTGATTAAAAGCGAAGGGCAGGAGCTAGGGAGAGTTCCCTTGGCTGATATCCAAATATTGTTACTTAGCGGTTTTGGTAATTCTCTCACCACAAATGTTGTAAGTTCAGTGCTAGAAAATGGCGGTACGATAGTATTTTGTGGAAAAATTTATCATCCATCGGCCATTCTTTGGCCGATAGGTTCTCACCATGTGGAGGCGGGTAGACTACAATTGCAAATAAACGCTTCTAAACCGCTTAAAAAACGTATTTGGCAAGTTTTGGTAAAAAAGAAAATAGGAAATCAGGCGGCTATTTTAGAATCTTTGAATTTAGATTGTGAAAAAATTCGTCTATTGGCCCAACGGGTAGGGTCTGGCGATCCAGAAAACCTGGAGGCGCAAGCGGCTCGAATTTATTGGCCGCTTCTTATGGGAAAAGAATTTCGAAGGGATACAGATGGGGATGGCGCTAACGCATTATTAAATTATGGCTATGCCGTTTTAAGGGCGGCGACAGCAAGGGGAGTTTCCGCTTCTGGTTTACAACCTTCTTTAGGAATTCATCACCGAAGCGAGGCCAACGCTTTTTGTCTAGTGGACGATTTGATGGAACCCTTTAGGCCGTTAGTCGATTTGTTTGTATATAGGTTGATTGGTCAGGGAATCGATAGGGTAACTCCGGAAGCCAAACAAAAATTGGTTTCCGTTTTGAGTATTGAGTTATCCGCAAATGTAGGCGCAAGTTCGCTTTCTAATTGTTTGATGAGGTTATCGCAATCCTTAGTGAAAAGTTTCCAGTCCAACAGAGTAGAAATAGAATTGCCGCAGTCGCCTTTACCTATGGAATTAGTTTTCGAGGAATGATTTTGAAGTTTTCAGGATATCGCTTTATGTGGTTGCAAGTACTCTTTGATTTGCCAACAAAGTCAAAAAAAGATCGAAAAGCCGCATCGCGTTTTCGTCACGACTTATTGGACCTTGGCTTTGAAATGTCTCAATTTTCTGTTTATCAACGGTTTTGCTCTGGAAAAGAAATGGCAGAAAATGTAATCAAAAAAATAGAACAAAACCTGCCAGAAGCGGGTAAAATCCATATCCTAACTTTTACCGATAAACAATATGAGAATATGAAGACGTTTCGAGGAAAGGAGCGGGGTAAAAAGCAAAAAAATCCCGAACAATTTAGCTTATTTTAAAATGAAAACCTTCTTTTTTCTCACGCTAAAACAAAATAACCCCCTAAAAATTAGGAGGTTATTTAAGGTCTAGTCTACCATGTAGGAAATTGTGGTCCAACCGGAACACCTTCTTTCTACCAACAATAGATAATTTAAGTCTACCATGTAGGAAATTGTGGTCCAACCGGAACCCATAAGCACGTAGCCATAATGCCGGATGCAGTCTACCAT
>JAYOZP010000118.1:0-13233 GCA_038154245.1 Nitrospinales bacterium
GCTTAGTAATAATTAGTTGAATCTTCCAATTATTAACTTAGATGTAAATAAATTGCAAGAAGATTCAAAAAAATAAATAAAAGTTAAAGAGCAGGGATGACTTTCCCAGTCAATTTCCCTTCAACGCTTTTACTATAGGCCAGGGCCGCTTTAGACGCTGGCACGGGAATATGTCCTCGAAAAAAATCGCCAATTTTTCCCATGGATTCTTCAACAACGCTGGGACTGATAGCGTTTATTCTAATACCGCGTTGCAATTCAATAGCCGCCGCAACAACAAAACTTTCAATTGCGCCATTGGCTAAAGATGCCGCCGCTATTACCAACTTTTATTACCTCATGTCGTTTTTCTAGTTCGTTTAGGACAGCTTTACCAATGGTTCCTGTAGCTCCAAATAAAATAAATTTCATTGATTTTCCCTAGAATTTTTTTGTTTTTTTATATCAAAATACTATGAAAATTTTTTCAGTAGTTTAACAAAAGATAAAGATATTACAGAAGATTTAGGAAACAGTCGGGAACTTTAGAAGAAATCATTCCAAGATAAATTGGAACCAGCTAGAAACCGATTTATTCGTTCCGGTTTCGTTAGAAGAGCCGTCCCAAGCGTTGAATGCAAAAGCGTGAGTTGTTCCAGGTTCAAACTGGGCGTCTTGCGGAGAGTTAGTTTTAAGTTTTCTTTTAAAAACTACTTGATATTGGCCGTATTGAAAAACAGCTTTGGAATTTACTTCTTGCGAGTCTTTTGCTTGGGGTTTTAAAGTAGCCAAACCGTTAGCGTTTGATTCAACCACACCAAGCGGAAATGAATTCCATTTCCAGAGGTTAACGGGATTGTTGGAATCTCCATTTAGAAAATAAGGTTTTTGTCCGTTTCCATTATTTGCTACAGGAAACTGAATAGCAAAAGAATCTGCAAATTCTTGTGGTTCTGGAGGAACGGGTTCTTTAACGACGGGTTCTTTTAATCCTTTCAGCTTTTCTGGAATAGGGGGGACGGGAGACTCTTTTAAGGGAATTAACTTTTGAAGGACAGGGTCGAATGTTGGATCGTCCCAACTTGCCAGAATGGAAACTTCTGAGCCGTTATGAACCGCTTTAATCTTAACGCTATCAATCATTGGAAAATAGGCTTTGTCTTTTTCCGCTACTTGTCCGCCTAAGGGGAAATAGTGAGAATCTACAGAGCTCCACATTTTATCGTTTGGGTTGCTTGGCAATTCTCCTTCGATTCTTTTTACATGGATTAATTTGTCGACTTTCGGTTTTCTTGGCGGAGATAGAGTTTGTACGTAATCCACGATGCTCCAAATTTGATCGTCCTTTAATAACCTTTTTGAGAACCGAGGCATTGCCGAACCATACAACCCAGTTCTCAAGGTTAAGAATAGTTCTTTTCTTTTTGCCCCTCGTCTAAAGGTCCATGCTTTTGTTAAGTTTCTTGGCCAAATGTCTCCCGACGATATGCTGACAATTCGGTCGGACGCTTCGCCATCGCTTCTACCTTCAAAACCATGACAACCTGAACAGTTTTCCAAAAAGAGTTGGCGGCCTTCTTCTAAACTTTTTAGAGAGAATACAGGCGGTTCGGGTACTTTAACAATTTTGTGTTCTCTTCCTCGCTCCGCAAATTTTTCAAACTTTTGAGCCAAGGTTTTTAAGTACAAAACTAAACTTTTGCGATCTTGTTCCGAAAGAACTTTCCAGCCAGGCATTGTTGTGCCAACCATGCCATGAGTTAGCGTTTTAAACATATCTTCGTCGGTAGGGATTTTCCCAACAGGCGTGGACCGTAATTTATATTGTCCTTTTGTTAAGTTTCTAGGCGGTGGGCTTGAGTAGTTTACTGTAATACCTTTTCCGTCGCCTTTTTCCCCATGACATTGAGTGCAGTTTTCTTGAAAAAGGGCTTTGCCGCGTTTTACGGATGGATTCGATTTATTTTCGTGGATGGTTAACAGGTAATGAGCCCTTTGGTAAATGAAGGCTATTACTTGCCAAACTTCATCCTCAGAGAGGGAGTTTTCCCAGGCTGGCATTGCAGAGTTCCATGGCTCAAACTTATGAGGTAATCCAGGCCCGCCCTTCATGATTCTCCAAAATGCATATGCCGGAGGTTTTTTTATAATGGAATCTTTGCCAATAAAGTTTGCTGGAGGGGGATAAAAACTATCTCCAAACAATCCTTTACCGTTAAGTAGGTCCCCGTGGCACAGAAAGCATCTTTTAAAATAAACCACAGAACCTTTTTGAAAAGCTTTTTCTCCCGCTTTGCCTCTTAAAGGAAATGGGGGTTGGAGATTGGTTAAAGCGTAGGTTTTTCCATTAGCTTTAATTTCGGCGGGCATATCCGTTGCCGAAGGACCACTAAAAGAAAAAACTTGGGAACTAATAGATAGAAAAAATAAAGCGGTAAGAAAAAAGGGTAGAGGTCTAGTCATTTTAATTTTCTACTGTATAGAAGCCAAAGAAATTTGAGCTATGCAAATTTAAATTTTTATTTATCTTTCGAGAAAGCTTTCTTTGCTTCTTTCTTAATTCTGCCAGATTTAATGATTTCATATTGAGGTCGAATAACACTATTGCCATTAAATGCGAATTCAAGATCAATTGTTTGGTTAGGTTCGATATGAATTTTTTTCTTAACCTTCTTCATTAAATAGTGCCAAGCCGTCACGTTATAATCGCCAGGAGGGATATTGTCTATTTTAAAAGAACCGTCTTTGCCAGTGATTTGGTTATAAGGGTTTTGAACGCGATACCCCCACGTTTGCATAAACTCATGCATCCCGCAAATCATTTGAAAAATTTTGAAATTCTTTTGGAAATTAACCTGGCCATGAGTTAAATCTTCCGCAGGAACTGGGAGGTTTTGTATGATTTTACCTCTTTCGGCCTGATAAACCTGACTGTTATGCATAACAGGATCTACGTTGTCAACGGTAAATTTGCCGCCTTGGCGAATAGTGTTGACAATGGGAGTGAAATTACAGTTTTCAGATAATAGATCGATCGTTTTCTCTGGAAAGCTTTTTCCAGCTTCTACGTGATCAATAGCAATAACCACATTTCTCATGCCTCCGTTGTCGTCGGTTATGAAATCATGAACAACTCGATTTTCTTCATCGTCAGTATCAACTCCATAGTCAGTTACAACTTCGGCGCATAAATCTATATTGGGATATAAAACAAGGTGAAAAACTCGGGGTTGTGGAGTTTTACCTGTTAAAATTGCTCGACCTTTTATCGTTCCCCCGTTTTGGACTTCAATTTCTTGGTAGGCCCAAGAGTTTGAGACGAGTAAAAAGAAAATAATAAATATGCTCAAACCCAATTTGCTCTTCAACATCTTTTATAGTTCTCCTAAAACAGTATGGCTATTCGTTTGATCAATAAGCCGGGCAAAACCGCGGACAATGGGGAGATTTTATTTTAATTTGACATTAATATCTGTAAACAGAGGTCAGGTTTTATAGTAAATAGTGAATATGGGTCAAGTCAAGATAAAGTTGATTATATAAGATTTGTAGCTATATTAAGAAAAATCAGTTTTAATTCCACTTAACCCTTAATTCTAGATCCTTAAGACCCAAAAAAATTCTTACTATTTTTTCCTATGGCTTAAGGTTGAATAGGGGACTGTTAGGCAAAGTATCTAAAGGGTATCTCTAAAAGTTCGATATTTTTACTTTAGGCAACTCGCAGTCCCTCATTTTATAAGGTCTGCTCGTGGCCAAAAACAATTTTTAGAGGTCCGCTAAATTATTAAAAAACTTTAGAACTTGACTCCCAACGGCTTGTTTGTTATTGTTATTCAATAACTTAAGCTATTTAATTTCAGTTAGTTACAAAGTTTTTCCCTCCATGGCTCACAAAGGTCTTAAAATATCAGGCTTAATGAATTAAAATCCTAAGTTTGACTAATCTTTTAGTTAAGGAAGAGACGCAACGTTTTGCTAAACAGAGTTAAAAGTTATTTTGTCATATTCTTCCTGTTTTTTGGGTTTTTATATTCTCCATCCTTAACTGATGCAAAGACCTCCTACATAAGAAATGCAAGCCGTCCTTTTACTGTCCCTTCTGGATTAGAGGATCGGGTAAATTTTTGGAAGCTTGTTTATTCCAAATATACAACTAATCACGCCATAATTCATGATGAAGACCATTTAGACGTTATCTATGAAGTTGTATTCCTGAGTCCTTCGTTATCTTCCAGAGCTAAAGATCGGAAGATTGATAGAGTAAAAGCAAAATATAAAAAAATCCTTCGCAAGTTGGCTGTAAGAGGTAATAAACGATTAACCGCAGAAGAAAAAAGGGTTTCCAAGCTTGTTAAAGGCGGTTATTACCGAGCGGCCAGGAGTATCCGTTTGCAAATTGGCCAGAAGGATAGATTCCGGAGAGGATTAGAGATTTCCGGGAAATATATGAAAGATATAAAAAGGATTTTTCGAAATCACGGGCTTCCCGATGAGTTGACAGTCCTTCCACATGTCGAGTCTTCTTTTCAGGTTTCCGCTTATTCTAGCGCTGGAGCGGCTGGTATTTGGCAGTTCACCCGTTCTACGGGTAAGTTATTCATGAAAATTGGTTATGAAGTTGATCAAAGGTTAGACCCAATTTTATCTACAGAGGCCGCCGCTAAATTACTAAAAAGAAATTTTGATAAATTAAAAAGCTGGCCCTTAGCAATTACCGCATACAATCACGGTTCCCAAGGAATGGCCCGAGCCAAGCGAAGACATGGGTCCAACATAGTAGAGATAATAAAGAGATATCGGAGCAGGACTTTTGGTTTTGCTTCACGAAACTTTTATTCAGAGTTTCTGGCTGCTTTGGATGTAGTTAATAATAGCAAAAAGTATTTTCCAGGTTTGAAAAAAGAGCCTACCTTGAAAATTGCTTCTATGCGATTACCTCATTATTTGGATATGAAAACGGCGGTTCGTTATTTTGGGATGTCCAATGAAAAGATCTTAGAGTTTAATCCATCTTTAAGGGACACAGTTGTTTCCGGTCAAAAAAGAATTCCAAAAGGGTTTCAGTTTAACGCGCCCAAAAAACAACATTCGAATTTAAGGTCGGTATACGCAGATATTCCTAGCTCGCTTAAATATAAAACACAAAAGCCTTCTAAATGGTATCGCGTTAGGAGAGGGGATAACCTTTCACAAATCGCTTCTCGTTTTAGAACCGATTTGATAGCCTTAAAAAGAATTAATGGTATTGGAAGAAGAAACTTGATTTATGCGGGGCAAGTATTGCAATTACCCAACGGTAAAGGGGAAAGTTGGGTTTCGTCTCCAACAGTCGCTCACGCTAAATATAGCAATGATAAGTCCGGTGATTTTTTTAAGCATAAAGTAAGAAAGCGCGAGAATTTATCGACTATTGCAAGCAGATACAGGATTAACCCTATTGGATTGGCGGACTTTAATAATATTAATAATCCAGATACATTATATCCTGGCCAAGTTTTAAAAATTCCCAGTAATAAGAAAACTGAAGAAACGAGTCAAGTGGTTAAAGCTAGTTTTCAGTATCCAGCGTCGAGTGATTATTTTAAATATAAAGTTAGAAGACGCGAGAACTTATCGATTATAGCCAAACGATTTAAAGTTGATCCCATTAATTTGGCCGCTTTTAATGAAATTAGGAACCCTGACACCCTTTATCCTGGACAGCTGTTAAAAATTCCATTAGAGCCGCAAGAGAAGCAAACGTGGACCTCAGGGCCGTCGCTTAAGGTAGTAAGGACAGATGATAATATTGCAATATCGGACGCTAATGAAGAGGAGACTCCTAAAAAAATTAAATTAGAGTTTTCTAAAGCTCCTTCAATTTCAACAGAAAATCTTAAAGCAAGACCAGCTTTTGGCTCAGTACAGTTTCCAGAAACCATTAAGGGAGCTAAAATAGGCACTATAGTGGTGGATTTTGACGAAACCTTAAGCCATTATGCTGAATGGGCTAGGATTTCGGTAAAAGAACTTAAAGCTTTAAATGGATTTGGTCATAAAAAGACAATAATCGTTAATAGACCTATAAGAATTTCTTTCTTAAAGACAAGTCCAGAGGAATTTGAGCAAAAAAGAAGAGAACACCACATATCCATTCAACAAGATTTCTTCAAAAATTATCGAGTTCATAAGACATTATCGAGAAAAGTTCGAAAAGGCGAGACAATTTGGAAGATTTGTAACAGTTTATACTCGATGCCATATTGGCTTTTGAGTGTTTATAATCCCGGAACTGATGTAAAATCGATATTGCCTGGAGATTTAATAACAATTCCTCTAATTCGATCAAAAAATACTTAAAATTTGACCATTTTTTTTAAACTATTGATTTAATGTGCCTTATTCTTAAATTAAAAAATTTTAATTTAAAGACATTTTTTAAGCTTACCCAATATCGGAACAACGGAACTTGGAGAGGGCAAAAAAGTTAAAAAAACCCCAAAATAAAGCGAAATAAATGGTTGACATGTAGGTGAGGGTGGGTATAATTGCTACGAAAATTGAATAGGATTTTAACCGAGAGATCGTTTAGATAAAAGTAGTTTAATTTGTAAATTAGGGAACGGAACAATAAGTAGTTTAACCGTTTCAATTTTAATGCAGGGATAGGGAGGATAAGCTAATGAAGAAAGTGGCTTTAATCAGTCTTGTGGTTGCAGTTGCAATTTGTTTTGCAGCTACCGCATTTGCAGGAAGTTTAGCTCCAGGCCAAATGACTAGCTGTAATAATGCTAAGTCTATCACCTTAACCAACTCCGGTGGTTCTGGTGTTGATCGAACTAACGCGAACTTGGTTGTTTGGAAGCAAGCAAATGCTACTACCGTTCCTATTACTTTAGGACCTGGCGACAATAATGGTTTTCCTGGAACCGGTGGCGGAAGCGCTGGATATAAAGGAAAAAATGGTAACGATATGGTAAAAATGGGCACCAAGCACATTATGGGCCGAAAAAGCGTTACCTTGTACCCACAACCTAATTTCAGCCGTGGCGATTCTATCGGCGATATTAGTGGCGAAGTAAGAATCACCAATACCGGCACCGTTGGAGTAAGCGTTGCTTGTAACTAAATAGAAATAAATTAAAACCGGCTGGGGATTTTCCCAGCCGGTTTTTTTTTTGCCTTTTTTTAACAAATGCCGACCGGTAAAAAAACTTAAGTTTTTATATTTGATTTTATGTGAAATTTTTAATTAGTGTGGTTTATGAGAGGTCCTAGTTGGATTTCAAAGGTTGAAACTGGATACACTAATTTGAAATTTTCTAAGACCTGAGGATGAACTTCGCCCATTATACCCATTACAATTTCTTTATCATTAATAACAGCATGGATCATTGCAACCCTTCCAGGAATGAAGGCCGGGTTTTCTGTAGGGATAGTTTTTATGGTTCCGCCAAACTCTCGTAATAGGGCTTCGCAGATGGAACGAATGCCGGAGTAATCTACTTTAGGGCCAATAATAGCGCTAGCTAAGCGGCTTAATTCAATTGAACCTGTTTCCTGCTCCTTGTTTAATTGACTCACATATCCTACTTCGAATATTTGTTGCGGTAATTCTTGATCTGCATTTGCCGCAAATGTATCCAACAAACCAGGGAGCAATCGCCTTCTAATCATTGTTTGTTCCACGCTTATTGGATTGTCGATAATTATGTGATCGTCGTCCCTAGGTAGTTGGAGTTTGTCATATTGCGCTTCTTCCGAAGACAATATTAACGTCAATACCTCGAATAAACCGAGACCCGTTAAAGAATTTCTACAAAGATCAAAAAGCTCCTGGTCTTTTAGTTGTTTCCCCACTGTGTGAGTTGGAACTAAAGTTAGCGGGAAATTATGATAACCGTAAGCTATTGCAACGTCTTCAACCAAATCAATTGGATGCAATATGTCGTTGCGGTATGGAGGAACCAATACGCTTAATTCGTCGCTATCGTTATCTTCGATTTGGTGACCCATTCTTTCTAAAAAATCTTTTATTTTTAATTTGTCTAATTCGATTCCTAAAACTCGTTCCGCATGGCTTGGAGATACATTCACCCTTTGAGGCGTAAAGTCTGGAGTGGATACTTGGTTATCAGGATAACGGATTTCGACTTGTTCAATCGTTACTCCTGCCGCAAGTTCTGAAACGCTGGTTACAAAAACGTTTAGGGTTTTATTGACCAATCGTTCGTCGGTACCCGTTACATCCACAAACAAATCCCTACTATTTGGAGTTACTCGTGAATGTTCTCCGTTGATGATTGGCGGCATGCTTAAAACGGTTCCTTTTGAATCCGTTAAAAAAGGAAATTTTGGAAATTCTTCTAACAAGCGTTTGTATTGAACGCCCTTTGGATGTCTTTCTAAAATCTCTTTTGGACTTAATTTATCGGATTCTTTATTTAGGTCGTATCCCAATGGCGTAAAACGGATTTCATCATTGCTTACCGCTCGATATTGGAAATCGGTACCTTCTAGTTTTGTTAAATCATAAACGCCAATAGAAGCTCGTTTACGGTCCCTTCCTAATGCCCAGTGTAAGTTTTCTTGAAGTTTCATGATGGCTCGAAGGGTATCTTCTGTGAACGACATATTGCGAATAATCGCACACGCTATATTAGGCCGGTAGTTTTCTTTCTGCGATAAAGCGGGATCGACAGTAATAGTGTAGGGACCTGAATGAAGTTCATAGCCAGAGTGTGTTTCTTCTCCCAAATATCCTCTAAGTGTGCGAGCAAGTCCGCCAGGATCAAACATATCTGGGCGCACCGCCAAAAGTTCCATACGAATAACGCTATGATCGTTTAAAAATACCAAATGATCGGGGTTTTCCTTATAATCTGCTCCGCATTGATCGCAAACCACTGGAGGATTTTCTGTTTCCGTTATTTCCATTATATTGTCGCAACTGGAACATTTGAAACGCTTTACCGTAGCGTAACCTTCTACATCGCATCCTAATTGACGTAATTTTTTAGCTAAATCTTCGCGCGGAATTTCGGTTTTAATTCTGGAAAGAAGAGTGTCGAGCGATATAGAAACTACCGGCATAGTGGGGTCTCCTTTAACCAGTTAATTCTAGCTCGATATAAATGAGTGATGTTAGCCAGCTCATATCGGAACATAGCCAATCTTTCTAATCCTAATCCCCAGGCAAGTACAGGCGTTGTACAACCCAGTGGTTCTGTTACTTCGGGTCTAAATATTCCCGCTCCGCCCATTTCAATCCAATCTTTTTTCTTTTCGGACCATACAAATATTTCAACGCTAGGTTCCGTGTAGGGGAAAAATGCAGGGCGAAAATCAAAACGATCAAATCCCATCTTTTTATAAAAAACTGAAAGCACGCCTAATAAATTTGCAAAAGTAGCTTTTTCGTCGACAATGATTCCTTCCACCTGATGAAAAACAGGCAGATGTTTGTAATCGACTGTTTCCCTCCTAAAAACGGGACCTATACAAAATACTTTGCGTGGCGGTTTAGGGTCAGACGCCAAGGCTCTAACGCTAGCGGCAGTTGTATGCGTCCTGAGAACAGGTTTTTGGGCTTGTTCTTTGTTCCAAAGGTAACGCCAACCTATTGAACCTGTATCGCCTCCATTTTCGTGTACACGGCCAATATTGTCGACTAATTCGTCGTTAGGCAAGCGGCAAATGTTGGGGCGTTCTATATAAAATGTATCCTGCATATCGCGAGCAGGATGGTCCTGAGGTTGAAAAAGAGCGTCAAAGTCCCAAAAACTGGATTCAACAAAAGGACTTTCGGTTTCCTCAAAACCAAGCTCAACAAAAACTCGACGAGTTTGGTCAAAAATTGAAACTAATGGATGATCTTTACCGGAATAAACGGGATCTCCTGGAACGGTTACGTCATAAGGTCGAAAAGTAGCGTTGCGCCATTCGCCAGAGCGTAACATTTCCGTCGTTAATTGATTAAGCTCTTGCCGAACCTCCAAGCCTTGATCAACTAATTCGCGCCCCTTAGGGGTTAGGCAAACCATTCGGGTTTTTCTGGATTTTTCCTCAAGAAAGTTCCGGCCGTTCAATAGATCGCAAGCGGCTTTTATGTTGATTCCTTTAGCTTCTAAATCGGCGCTGGTGGCGTTTCCATTTTCAATCAAATATTTGATGAGTTTTTCATCGTCATACTCATTTGATAAAGCGTTTTGTCCATCAGGTAGAAGTTTTAGGGTTTTGCCGTCTTTCAGAGCCCATTTTTTTTCCTCCAACCAACGTAACGATTGGCCAATGACTTTATTCTCAAGGCCAGTTGACTCTGCAACTTGAGGGATCTCTGCGTTACCGCCCATTTTATTGAGGGCTTCAATGATATCTCTTTCGGGAAGCGATTTGCCGGGTAGGGCTTTTGCTTTTTTTCCTAATTTCCATTCGGATTCGCTAGTTTCTTGAACTTCAATTTCGCCCAAATCAGCGCGAAATAAACATACGGCAGACGCTTTACTTTGGTCAACCTTGGCTTTTTCAGCCAAATCGGGAATGGAAATTAATCCTTCGGTTTTTTGTAGTTGGGTAAGAACCTGAAAATCCATTTCAGGAACTAATTGTTTATTGCCCATATTGTGACCTATTCAATAGCGGTATGAGAAACGCTTTGGATTTTTGCAGATTTTAGGAAGGAACTTCCAAAAGGTTGAATTTTAACATAATCCACAGCTTTGTATAAGGCAATTTTTATGGTGATTCATTTTATGAAACAAGAGGTTGGCGCTATTGGCGCGTAGTTCCATTAAAATATATTAATTTTGGAAATATTGAATTTAGAAATCCTTTGTAGGATACTAATATCAAACATACCTCTATTTTTATTTTCCCCCCAAAGTAAATTAATCTCTGTTATTTAGGAATTTTAATGGGACAGGCTTACGAACAGTTGGACGACAACCTAATTAATTTTATAAAAAGACAAAAAATGTTTTTTGTCGGAACCGCAGGCGCTGAAGGTCGAATCAATATTTCTCCGAAAGGAATGGATTCGCTTAGAGTCATAAATCAAAAAAAAGTGGTTTGGTTAAATCTAACCGGTAGCGGAAATGAAACGGCGGCGCATGTTTTAGAAAACCAGCGAATGACGATTATGTTTTGCGCGTTTGAAGGGAACCCATTAATTCTTAGATTATATGGAAAGGCGACCGCCATTCATCAAAGAGATAGTGAATGGGAAGAAACTGCGTCTCTTTTTCCGGATTTGCCAGGCAAAAGACAGTTTTTTTTATTAGATATAGATCGCGTAGCGGGTTCTTGTGGTTTTGGCGTTCCGTTATTTGAACACCAAGGAAGTCGAGAAGACTTGATTGAATGGGCCGGTAGTAAAACAGAGGATGAAATCAAAAACTATTGGGAAAGAAAAAACGTAACTAGCATCGACGGTAAACCCACCAATATTTTTGGATAGTAAATACTTCTCAGAAGTCTTTCAAAAATCTTAATATTCAGATTGGCCATTGGTTGTGAGTACAGCATATGATGGCGACACAGTCCAAAGGTCATTTCCTGAATGGTAGAAAGCCGTTAATGTTCATCAGCCCTATTTTGGGTCCTTTCTCGATAATAGAGAAAAAAATGGACCCTGTTAAAACCTCTTAATTGGTACTGGAATTGGCAAGGTTTTTGACGGAAACGTAAAAATTCAAAGCGCTTACATTATGTGGGGAATAAATTAAATGGTCGATGGAATTTTTATTTAATTGAGTAAACAGGAGAGCCGAACCACCTTTATAAAAAGATCCCAGTCCCATATAACATATATTGGTATCTGGAATGACGCCGATTGAGTTAACTGTTCCAAATGTAAAACGGGTCGCTAATCTTTTTTTGTATTGATCTGGCGTTTCAAATAAAAACATTGAATTGGGTAAACTAAATGGAGACGATAAATGGAAGTTTTCTAAATTTAACCTCCACAAATTACTTTGATGGTCTATAAGAATTACTTCGTCGTTTTTGTAAACAGAGACCATCTGGCGAACTGGATATTTAAAGTTTTTGACTTCATGAATCATTTTCCAAGAATCCGTTTTCCAGATAGTTATTTTCCTTCTAGAGCAGTAATCTCCTCCTTCAGAAATTAATAATAGCCGACGCGATGGAATATGAACTAACCGATTGATTCGGGTCTGATAACAATGTTTGATTCCAGTAAAGTTCGTCATTTTTTCTGAGAAAGTATTAACTTTTACTTTCATAAGCGTTTTAGCATTTGGTCCTTCAATCAGAAAAAACTGGTCGCCATCTCCCGCAACAATAAACTGGGTTTCTTTGAACCAGGCGATGGAAGTGATTTCTCCTTTAAATATTTGTTTTGAATCAAAGACTTTCTTTTTATCTGGATCGATAAAATAAAGCTGTCCTTTCTCATCTCCCAAGGCCAATAAATTTTCTCCAAATTCAACGCTGGAAATATCAAATGGAAAATCATGTTTGAAATACAATTTTCCCATTTTATAGATATTCAAACTTCCATCCCAGCCAATAAAAACTGTAAAAATCCCATCGTTACTTGTTTTAATTTGTCGAATAGGCCCGGTTGGCAATCCGTCCACTTTTAACGTTTTCAAAAAGTCTTTTAAATTGTCCAAGTGGGAATCGGAAAATGAAAAACTGAACAAAGTTTTTCTAGTAAACTTCATTGGCATTAAGGAGAAAAAAAACTTTTGAAATTTGGGGTTGTATGAAACTGAATTTACGGCTTCAGCCACAATCATCTGGCCAGGGTTAAGTTGAATTTGTTTAAACTTAACCATTTCCGTGGGTTGGGTAGCGAAACTTTCTTTACAAGCGGGAACAAAGCTTAAAAAGAAGGTAAGCCAAAAAAGTTTTGAAAGATTAAATTTCATTTAAACATTGTTTCTAGATATTTCGTAAACGGTTATTGTCGAATTTTTATAGACCTGTTTGAAAACTTCGGGGTGAGGCGTAAAAATAGGGTAAGGCGTAACTTTATTTGAATTTAATCCAACGAGAATGTTTATTGATTTTTTAAAATTATTTCCATATATAATCATGTAATTTAAAAAAGGATATTTGTTAATAAACTTTATTTGGTCTTTTTTTTCACAAGAGCATTTTAGAAAAGTCCAATAATCGTAAATTCTACGTTCTAATGAATAATTAAATAAGTACGCAAAACGCTCTCCCTCATCTATAAATTGTTTCCTATGATATGCCCCTGAATCAGTAGACAGCTTGTATCTTCATTTTTCTCTGCTGTTC
>JAYOZP010000119.1:0-10535 GCA_038154245.1 Nitrospinales bacterium
CCATTACCCGCTAAGATAGAAGATTGAGGGATATCTCTGAATTCAGCGAAACATTTTTTTAATTTATCCGACTTTGGTTCTGGATAGCGTTCTAAATCTCCAGTGATTTTGGAAGCTAATTTAGAGACTATTTGAGGCGGTCCTAATGGATTTAGACTGACGCTAAAATCGATTAAAAAGTCTTCACGTAAATAAGACAAAGTAAGAGCGGAATGCCAGTCGCCCCCATGATCCGGATAAATTGAATTATCTATTTGGCTCGATTTGGAGGTACGGTTTTTGGATAAAGAAGAGGAAACACTTGAAGAGTTCATTAAAAGTCGCCAGGAGGAAACTCAATAGCTTTTTCGCCAGATTTCCCTTCCCATTTGTTGTAATACACCAAATTTTCAATAGACAGACGATTTTCCCAACCTACAGTTTGCAACATAGGTTTTTTTAGAAAATTATCTGTATATCCGATACAAAGGTAAGCTATGGGAACGACGCTGTCTGGAATCTCTAAAATCCTTTTTAAATCTTTTTGTGAAAGAATGCTAACCCAGCCGACGCCAACTCCTTCGGCTCTTGCCGCTAACCATAAGTTTTGAACGGCGCAGGCTGCGCTCATCAGGTCCATTTCAGGAATCGTATCTCTACCTAAAACATTAGGGCCTAGGCGGTTTCTATCGCAGGTAATGCACAGATTAATAGGCGCCTCCATAATGCCTTCTAATTTAAGCGATCTGTATAATTTTTCGCGATCCTCGGAAAATTTTTGAGCTGCGTTTTCGTTACACTGTTCAAAAATTTCTTTTACTTTTGATTTTATATCAATGTCGTCGATGATCATGAAATTCCAAGGTTGCATAAAACCAACAGAACCTGCATGGTGAGCGGCGTTTAAAATTTTGCCTAAAACGGAAGGAGGCACAGGTTTAGAATTAAAATGCCGGACATCTCTTCTTTTATAAATGGCGTCGTATAACCCCTGTTTTTTTTCAGGAGAAAATTCATGGGATAACTTTTCGTCTTTTTTTTCTGAAAAGCTATCTTCATTTTTAGGTTTTATAGTTACTGGAATTCCCGAAACACAATGGGCAACTTCGTCAAAATACGACGCTACGATTTGATTTGCTTCGCCAATAATATCGCGGTATTCCCGAGCTAACTTATTGTCTGGAACAATGCCGGCTCCAACCTCGTTGGTTACAATGATGACCGAAGCTCGCGATTCTACAGAAGTTTCGGCTAATATTTGGGTTTGTTCTAGAATGTCTTCGCGTTTTCGGTCGGCGAGAAGGAGGTTAGCGATCCAAATAGAAAGGCAATCGAGTAAAATAACAGAATCTTCAGAATCGATATTCCTTATCGCTGAAGTTGGATCCTGAGGTTCTTCGACGGTTGTCCAAGATGAATCTCGTTCTTCTTTATGAATGGCTATGCGCGTTTTCATTTCAGAGTCGAGGGCTTCTGCTGTCGCTAAATATATTTTTTTACCCGTAAAGCGATTTCCTAACGCCAGGGCGTGTTTAGATTTCCCGCTTCGGCAGCCGCCAGTAACGAGAAAAGTTTTTTTTGACATAAACAGCTCTTTCTAAAGGGAAAGCAAACGGCTTAAAATTACCCCTTCGACCAGAATAACCGCTTCTATTATTTCAGCGGTTGCGCCCAAGGTGTCTCCAGTCATGCCGCCTATTGTACGATTAAAAAATGAAAAAAGTAAAGCTAAGGTAATCAAGAATCCCATTAAAGCGATAAATCCAGAAATAGGGTTGACCAGCATAGGAATAAATAGAGTAAAAGGAGATAAACTTAAAAGGCTATATCGGTTTTTTTGAAAAAAAACAGTTCCAAGTCCGCCTTCGCTTCGCGCATAGTTCATAAAGACAAGAGCCGCTGACAGGGCTGTTCTCGCCAATGCCGGAGCTGTTATCAACCATAACCAACGAGTGGTTTCTGGAAGGCCTTGGAGTGCGGTAAATTTTATTAATAGACAAAAGAAAACAACTAACGCTCCCATGACGCCAATGCGCGAGTCTCGCATTATTTCTAAAGCTTTTTCGCGACCACGATGAGCTAATATGCCGTCCGCTGAATCTGCAAGGCCGTCGAGATGAATTCCTCCTGAAATTAGAGCTAAAAATATGAGATCAAAAGCGCAACGCAGTTCTAGATTAAACGCCATACCGCCAATGGTGTCGACCCCCCATAAGCCAAGGCCTATTAAAATACCGATAAGTGGGAAGTAGAGAACTTTTTTGCCGTCTTCCCAGTCTCCTAACTTTGGAATTCGAATAATAGTCAAAAAAGCCAGAGCTGAAAAAAAATTTAACATTGAGCAATCTCATAAATTTTTTTCATATCGACGTTATTAGAAAATAAGTCGCATAATCGATCCATTTGCATATCGCGGAATTTTTTATAATCGAATGAAACACAATTCTTGGGTATATCTCTTTTTTGACAGATGTGGTTTAAGAAAGCTTCTCTAATGGTATTAGCGTCTAGAAAACCGTGTATATAAGCTCCCACAACCGTGCCGTCTGCATTACTTATTCCAAGTTCTGGAATGCCGTCGCCATTCGAGTCGGCAAATAAAGGAGGATGGTTGCCTTGGATAATTGATATACCCATATGGATTTCATATCCCGCCGCGTTTAATCCCTTCTTAAAGACAGGGCTCTCGCAAGTGGATGGATTTATTTGTCGAGTAATTTTTTCTGGTTGAATCTCTGTTTTCATTTTTAGCAATCCCAACCCTTTTACTTGATTCGCTGAACTTTCAATTCCATGAGGGTCTTCTAGCAAATCGCCTAATATTTGAAATCCCGCGCATATTCCAAGGATTAAAGTTCCTTCACTATGGCAGGTGTGGATTTTTTTATCCAATCCTTGGTTTTTTAAGAACGCCATATCCTCCAATACATTTTTGCTTCCAGGAATTAGTATTAAGTCTGGATTCTGGATTTGGTCTGGTCGCCAAACGTAACGTAATAAAATTCCTGGATTATGCATTAAGGGTGAAACATCTGTAAAATTAGAGATTCTTGGAAGTCGAATTACATCGATTTTGAGTTTGTCGTGGGCTCCGTCTACTTCCGCCGATAAACTTGGCAAAGGAACGCTATCTTCCTCGTCTACATATAATTCTCTATCAAATGGAATCACTCCTAAAACCGGTTTGTGAACGAGATCTTCGAATTGAGTCAAGCCTGGTTTTAATAAGTCTAAATCGCCGCGAAATTTATTGATTAAGAATCCTTTCACAATATCTTTTTCTTCTGAATCTAATAAGTCGTAAGTTCCTTTCATCCAAGCGAAAACGCCCCCGCGATCAATATCCCCTACTATCAAAACAGGCGCGTTGGCTAATTTTGCCATGCGCATGTTAACGACATCGTGTTGTTTAAGGTTAATTTCAGCTGGACTACCGGCTCCTTCAAGAACTATAAGATCGAAGGATTCACGTAGCGATTCAAAAGCTGAAATAGCTTCTTTAAAATAATTTTCTTTATTGCGGTAATAATCTTTTGCGTTGGAGTTGGCGACAGGGCGACCCATTACGATTATTTGAGAGTGATTGTCGGAAGAAGGTTTTAACAGAATCGGGTTCATGGCGACAGCTGGTTTTAACCCGCATGCTTCAGCCTGAAACACTTGAGCGCGTCCCATTTCGCCTCCGTCTTCTGTTACAAATGAGTTTAGAGACATGTTTTGAGCTTTAAAGGGAGCTACCTTTAAGCCGTCTTTGAAAAAACGTCTACAAAGAGCGGCGACAAGCACGCTTTTGCCGACACCGGAACCAGTGCCCTGTATCATTAGTGTTTTAGCCGTCATTTTTCAATAGACTCTTTAAAGTTTTTTTCGAAGTAGCCAAACAAAAAACGGTCCGCCCAACATAGCGGTAATAATTCCGACTGGAATTTCTGCGGGGGCAATAATCGTTCGAGCGGTCGTGTCGCACATTATTAAAAAAGCGGCGCCGAAAAACATGGAAGCCGGTATCAATATGCGATTATCCGGACCAACGATTAGTCGAACAATATGCGGAACGATTAAGCCAAGAAAAGTAATGGGTCCACAAACCGAAACCACGGCTCCGGTAATTAAAGAAGCGCAAATAAAACCGACTCTTTGGACGAAAATTATATCGACTCCGCGGCTTTGAGCCGATTCAATTCCAGCGCTCAATAGATTTAGATCTCGACTGAAAAAAATCAAACAAGCGATGCCTATTAAAACTAATGGAGATATACATAATAGAGTCGAATAGTCGGTTACGTCTAATCCTCCCATTAACCAACGGACAATTTGGAACGATTGTGAGATGTCCGATATATAATGGATAAACATTACCAAAGCGGCGAAGAAAAAGTTTACGGTTACCCCAGCCAAAATCATAACAGGCGCAGGGAGCTCGCCGCGTTTGTTAGGAACGATCCCAAAAACAAGAGCAATGGCGAGTAAACTTCCCAGGAATGCCGCAATGGGAACAAGGGAGAATCCTTGCGGAGAGACGCCTAAAAAACGAATGGCAATAACGGCGCCTAACGAAGCTCCGCTGGAGACGCCCAATGTAAAAGGAGCGGCTAGATCGTTTCTTAGTAAAGCTTGGAATACTGCGCCAGCTACTGCTAACCCCGCCCCCGCAATAGCTGCGAGGAGAATGCGCGGTAACCGAGCTAAGAAAAAAATTTCCGCATCTACATTTCTTGAGTCGCTATTTTCTCCAAATAAAGCGTTGGACAGGTCGATATCGACGGGTCCTATCATAGGGCCTAAAGCTAACGTCGATAGAAAAAAAGCAAAAAATAAGCCCAAAGGAACAAAAATCTTTTTCCCTGTAAACTCTATAGACATCAATTATTTTTTGTTCTAGGAAGAATAACTAATGAACCGTCTTCTTCGTCTATAAGGGTTTTGATTTGCGTTTCGTATACAGATTCAATGATCGATTGTTCTAAAATTCTTTTTGGCGGTCCTTCATTAACTATTTTCCCTTCTTTTAATAGAAGTAGTTGGGAACAATATTTGGATGCCAAGTTTAGATCGTGAAGAGCGATGACTACCGTAACGGAATATTTTACATTTAGTGTTCGGAGAATTTCGAGGATTTCTATTTGATACTTTATATCAAGGAATGAAATCGGTTCGTCTAATATTAATGTTTCCGGTTTTTGAGCTAACGCGCTTGCTATTAAAACTCTTTGTTTTTCTCCTCCGCTAATTTCTGTAAACTTCTTTCCATAAAGAAATTTCGTTCCGGTTAATTCCATCGCTTCAGAGGCAATTTTAATATCTTCAGGCGTTTCGAAAGAAAATCCCGATTTATAAGGGTACCTTCCCATTAATACAATTTCTTGTGTTTTGAAGGGGAAAACGATACCGGATTCTTGAGGAATCCATGCCGCTAATTTAGCAAAATCTTTTTTCTTGTAATCGTGAATAGATTTATTTTTATAAAAAACTTCCCCCTTAGAAGGATTAAGAATTCCTGCCGCTAGTTTTAGTAAAGTAGATTTGCCAGAACCGTTGGGACCTATTACTCCTAAAAAATCGCCTTTTTTGACTTTAAATGAAGCGTCTATGACCGCTTCTTTTTCTTGAGTGTAATGAAATGAAACGCCTTTAGATTCTAATACTAGAGTTGCGTTGTTTGTGGTTTTATCGGTTTGATTATTCATTATCGCGAAACAGAAGCGGTAGAGTGGATTGCTTGATAAAATTTGTCCACAATATTTACCAAACGCGGTCCGGGGATTAAAATATAATCTGCGCTGATGATATGTATATTTTTATTTTGAACGGCGCGAACCGATCCTAATACCCTCCAGGCATTCAGATCTGAGGAGAACCCCTTTTCTGCAACTTCGCTATTGGGACCGGCAATGATGACAACTTCTGGCGAACGGGAAATAATGAATTCCCTTGATATTTTAGGATACTGAGAGAGAGTTTTATCTAAAACGTTTTCCCCTCCGGATAAAGTGAGAAGCTCGTCTAAAAAAGTTTTTTTGCCAACTGCGTATAAATCTCTTAAGGGATCTTGGCTATCGCCCAAAATTAGAAGCGTCGACTTTGGCTTCATTGTTTTTAGTCGTTCTTGGTAGCTTGCAAGTTTTTCTTTTATATCGGTAATTAACTTCTGGGCTTCTTCCACTCTTCCAACTACATTTCCAATATCTTGTATGGATTTATAAATCGATTTCAAATCCTGGAAAGAGGCCTCTATGTATTTAATATTTATATTTTTCGCAAGCTGTTTGACGTTAGATTTCCCAGGTTGAAAAATCAACAAATCTGGTTTTAAAGCAATGATCGATTCCGCGCTGGAGTTCAACATTCCGCCAATTTTCGGTTTCTTTAGAGCTTCTTCTGGGTACGTGCAAAAATCCGTTACAGCCGCTACTTGATTTCCAGCTCCTATTGCAAACAATACTTCCGTTATGGATGGGGAGAAAGAAATAACACGTTGCGCTTTATCTGCAAAAGCGATGGAATTTAATTGAATGATGAAGAAAAAAATCGAAAATAAGATATTTTTGTATTTCATAAATCAAACGCTGATGTTAAAAATTGAAATAAACTAGTTTCCAAAATATTGATTAATCTCTGCTAAGTTTTCTGGGGTTATTTCATGCCCTTGTGAAGTTTCTTTAATTTGCGCCTGATGTCCCATCTGATTAATTTCTTCTAAAGCGTGCTCTGCCAGGAAAGAAGGAACGACCTCGTCGTTAGCCCCAAATATCCCAAGAATGGGAACGGGGTTTGTCGGTTTAGGAGCTTCGTTTGGTAATTCTGGCAGAAAGCCACAAACGGAAGCGGCTTTATGAATTGATTGAGAACCAAATAAAACGGCGACTAAAACAGCCGCCGCTCCTTGAGAAAACCCCCAAGCAAAAAGATTTATCGACGCGTCTTTGTGTTTTTCGTTAACATATCCCTGCGCTTGATTAAAAATTTCATCTGTAACCGTCACAAAAGATTGGACCGTTTCCTTTTGTTTTGGACCGTCTTTCCACCAACTCCAAAGTCCGTTGTCCGCGTCGATAGGACCTTCTGGGAAGACTAGAAGAGAATTTGGAATATTTAATTTACTGCCATGAACTAGCATGTTCTCTGGAGTGGATTCGGCTCCATGAAATCCGATTACAACGCGGATGGGGGCTTTATTGTCGAGTTCTTGTTCTCCTAAAATAACTTTCTTATCATTCCAGGTTTTATTCGAAAAGCTTAATGACATCTTTTGATTCCTATTTCTGGTGTTATCGGATAGTTAACTGATTTTTAGTTAAGGGAGTTTTTAATGATTCACGCTTGCCATGCGCCTAATTCTTGAAAAAAGGCTAGGGATTAGCCAATCATTAAAAACTCGAACTACCAATGTTGCGTTAAAAGCTTTCAACCATACTCTTAACCATTTTTTTTGCGTCTTCTTTTGTTTTAACAGTGCCTAAGACTCGTCCTTCTTCAATATATTCTAAAATAGATTTGAAAATGGGAGAGGGCGAAAGTTTAAATTCATTTTGAAGATCGTCTCCAGTTAATAAAGGAGGATGCTCTTGTGCTGGGAGATAGCGTCGTCGATAAAAATCAATTAGGTTATGTGTTGCTCTAACAAAGCCTTCGCCTTCTATGTTATCTAAATTTAAATGCGATTTGAAAGCGCCCGCCGCCAAATACAAACCTGGGATCAGTTCTTCCTCGGATTGTTTTACAAAACCGTAAATTTGAGAAAAATCAGGCGACCAGCCTGCAAAATCCAAATTAGAATCTAAAGCTTCGTTAGCAGTTTGAATTGTTTTTAAAATGAAGCGTGAATCGGAATTGCTAAATCTTAATTTCTTTAATAGTTCTTCTATCTTTTGAGTTTCAATAGAGTCTTCTTTTAGCAAATTCCATATTAAACATGAGAATTTGACCAACGAATTTTTCGTTTTATCTAAATAGATACCGTCTTCTTTAAACCTATCTGGGTATAAATTTTCAGGTTTATTTAAAAAATGTTCTGTCTCATTATAAACTTTGAGAGCAAAACTCTTAGATGCGTTGTCCTTAGAATTTGGTATAAGTATGCTTAATGCGCCCGATACCGACATACGGGCGACGGTTTTACCTGAGTCGCTGGAAGAAAGGATTGCGCATAATTCTGGGCCAATTCGTTCTCCGGCTACTTGATTCAATCCTTCCTTTTCCCTGGATAAGCGTTGGAATGTCGCGGGCTCAATTTTGAAATCTAGTTGAGCCGCGAACCGGAATGCGCGTAATACCCGTAATGGATCTTCCTTTAAAACATCGCCAGGTAAAGCTCGTATGGTTTTATTTTTTAGGTCGCCTTGACCGTCAAATGGATCTATGGGATCAAAGATTTCTTTATTAAAATTTTCTAAAGAAACTGCCATAGCGTTAATAGTAAGGTCTCTACGGCCAAGATCCTCTTCAATCGAGTCTCCTTGAAGAGCGGTAAAATCGAACGTGGTTTGATCGTTTGAAATAACTCTATATGTTTCTCGTTTAGGAGTATCGTCTAATTTAACCAGAGGAAAACTGTTGGATTTGGAAAATTGAGTCGCTATTTCAGGAGCGGCGGAGCATGCAAAGTCGTAGTCCGAAAGAGTCCGATTTAATAATTTGTCTCGGATAGTACCGCCGACAACGTAAATAGCTTTATCGCCGGCAATAGTTTTGATTTCTTCTAGCAAAGTGGAAACGTCCATATAATGTAAGAGTAAACTCAGAAAATTAATGAGGAAGGATTATCTCAAGAATTGATTTTTGAAACTAATTTTAATTACGTATGGTATTGATTTTTTTTAATAAATAAAAGGAAAGATTATTTTTTATTGACTCTTGAGCAAAATATGATTAACATACCAACTGGTTGGTTTTTTCTTTGTTTAAGGTTATGGATAAAAAGACAAAAATATTAGAGTCCGCTCAAGGCTTGATGCTTGAAAAAGGATTTATTGCCTCAACGGTCGACGATATATGCGAAAAAGCAGGCGTTACCAAAGGGAGTTTTTTTTATTATTTTAAGGATAAGGAAGACTTAGGGAAAAACGTCGCTGTTCATTTCGCTTGTTGCCAGCAAAAGATGATTGACGAAAACTGTTGCGACCAAGACGAGCCAGACCCGTTAAAGCGAATATACAATCTACTGGATTTAGTTTTTGAAACCTCTAATAATCCGCAAAATAAGGGGTGTTTGATCGGTATTTTTTCTCAAGAACTTTCAGAAACCCATCCTAATATTCGGAAGGTTTGCGAGAAAATTTTTAATAGCTTTATAGATAAATTAAAAAAAGATTTTGTTCTGGCTAAAGAGAAACATGCGCCAAAAGCGTCTTTTAAGCCGGAAGAGCTTGCGGAATATTTTTTAGCGTCTATTCAAGGGTCTTTAATATTAATGAGGGCTCGAAAGGACCCTAAGGTGGTTCAACGTTCTGTTAAGCAATATCGGGAATATGTAGAAATGTTATTTGGAAAGTAGCAAAAAAATTTATGTTTAAAAATACCAACTAGTTGGTATTTTTTGCCAGTTTAAATGGAAAGTGTGTTTTAAGCGTTATTGGATTTTGAAACTTGGACTGCAAAGTCCTTTTGCGCGTTATCCAGAGCGAGTAACTCGTTTCATGCGTAGGAACTAAAAGCAAAAATAAAAAATGTCACATTGAGCCTGTCGAAATGCGACTTCCTTATTTTAGTTCCTTAGAAGCTTGTCGAGGGATCTCGTTTTTTAACCAGACTGTCTTGTAAGTTCCCTAGTGGAACATATAAGACAATCCCAAACAATTTTTAGGAGATTTAAATTATGTCTAGCTGCGAAACAGTTTCATCCCAAGGTCATTGTGATAGCTCTCAAGAATGTTGCCCTGTAGAAAAATCTCTAGAAGAGCTGTGTTGCCCTGTAGAAACTTCTGCAAAGATGGGTAACAAAGCTTTTTTTGAGGCTATGCATCAAGTTCAGGTAGAAAGTTTAAAGGAGAGAATTAAGAAAGCTTGGGGCGATAAGATTGATCAAAAGTCAGATGCTGTCGTCAAAGCTCTTGGTACTCACTGGCATTCGATGTTAGAGCAAGCTAAGGCTCAAAAAGATCTTCGCGAAGAAATTCAAAAGATTTACTTTTCTTAGTATTAATTGATTTCAGACCGGCGGTCGGTTATATATAGGCCGCCGGTGAAATTAGATATTAGGGAAAAACTATTTTCCCCAACTAGAGGATAGGCGGACTTGCTTGGAGACGAAGATGGTGCCGTCTTTTTTGACCAGGTGAATATCGGAGTTTGTGAGGCCTCCAATTACCTTTTGCAAGTTTTCAGAAGGTTTGCTTTGGGGGTCTTTAATGAGAAACGGGATCATGTCGTTCACTGAGTCTCTTACCCGCTCGCTTTCAATCACGTAACCTAAATAATCCAGGTCAACGTCTAGATATTTTTTCGCCAATTTTTTCAAGTTCTGACCCAAGATCAGATCTTGTTGGCGACGCACTCGGTTCATCACGAGGTTTGGTCGGAAGGAAGCCACAATTTCTTCAAATCGCGGAATCATGTAC
>JAYOZP010000119.1:10545-13226 GCA_038154245.1 Nitrospinales bacterium
CATGTACGGTTCTCGCGCGTCGACCCGTTCTTTCAATTTTTCAATTGAATACATTTGATTGGCTTCTTCGGAATTTTGCACCACATTGACTAATTCCGAAAAAAACGGATATTCGATAAACTCTTGATCAAGTTTTCGAAATAAAGCGGCTTTTATGAAACTAAAAGCGTTAAGCACCGAAGGCATTTCAGGTACGGTTAAAACGACGCCTTGCGTTCCTATATTATAGTAATCAAGGACGTTAAAGTTTGTTCCAGGGCCTAGATCGATAAATACCGTATCGGCGTTTAGTTTGCTAATAAACGATTGGATTTTTTCTTTATGGTTTGAATCTAAGTTAGCGCTGCCGGGATTGTCTCCAGCCCCGCTTACAAACTTTAGATTTTCGATACCGGTATCTAATAGAATAGAATTTACGTCTTCTGAATCGTGATTAAAAAAATCTACGAAACCACGTTTTGGATTACCGATTCCTAATAGCGCGTGGAGGTTGGACGCTCCATAATCGGTATCCATTAGAACGACTTTATGGCCGCTCAGCGCCATGCCCACCGCTAGGTTTGTGCACATTACGCTTTTACCGATACCGCCTTTTCCTCCACCTATAGTAATTATATTGCTTGGCGCGGTCATTTGGTTAACTCTTGTGTTTTTACGTTCAACATGAATCCTTGTCTATTTTTGATTATCAAGAAGAATGAATGATTCCATTAATTCTAGAGAATATTTTTTTTCCGGGCTTTCGCCAATATGATCAAAATCTATATCGGGTTCCTCCGCTAAAATAGGCTCGCCAATTTCGAATTCATCAACTTTTGGAGTAGGCGGTTTTGCGTCTTCTATTGGCGGAAAATATTTGAGAGTGTTTAACCTGTTTTCCAAGTTTTTTTGGAAAGCTCCCAAACTTTTAATATAACTATTAGCTTTTACAGGATCAATTGATTTGTCTTTTGGCTTTGGAACGATTTCTTCATGAGTTGCAGCGTCTAAAGCGGGTAGTAATGGATCAAATGCGTCTGGAGACTCTTCGGTTAAATCCGGGAATTCAGTTGGCTTTTCTTCCGCTAAAATAGACGGCGGAAGTTTGGTTTCTTTTTGAGGTTCATCTTCGGTTAAGCCAACAACCGCGTCTAGGTTTTCCGTATATAATGACGCTGCGGTAGTTAAGTCATATTCTTCTGGTTCTTCTTCCGATTCTATTTCTTGAAATGGATCGCTATCCAAAGCTTCGGCAAAAACATCTTTAAATGTTTCTTCGACAGTGTCTGGAATTGTTTGAGTTTCGGGTATTTCTTCTTCAATTGTCGATTCGTTAGCTTCTTCTTCGAGAAAAACGCTGCTCTCTGGGAGCAGGTCTTTTAATTCTTTTTCCGCTTCTTCTTCCGCCTGCTTAAGAATTTCATCCAGGGTTGGTTCGTCGTCGTCCTCTTCGGTCAGACTTGAAACGCTTTCAAAAGGCAAATCCTCGAAAGCGCTTTCTTCCATAGAAGGAACATCAGAGGTAGCAAAATCTTCAGATTCTACTTGGCTTTCATATTGAGGTTCCGAATCGATTTGAGCCGAAATCTCTTGGATGGTTTGTTCCATTTCGGCTTGTAGATCTTTTAAAGTCTGGTCTAGTTCTTCTTCGTCTTCTAGATCGTCGAATTTTATTTTTTGCGAAGATGGGGTTGAAGAATCTTTCGTACTCGCTGGATCGGACATTACCGCTTCTTTATTGATAATATCCATTATGTTCGAAGGGAGTTCCTTATTTTCAAATGGATCGGATGCTAGATCGTTAGAGGAAGTTTGGTTTTCCAGATTGGATAATGATTCGCTAGCGCTCAATAACTGATCTATTTCGGAAGAAATTTCTTCTCCTTCGTTACTGATAACTTTTTCAGAACCTGAATCTACGGTGTCTTCAATACCAATGGCTTCATTTTTTTTGTTTTCTTCGTCGATGAAGTCGTCGACTTCGCTAAATTCCCTTTCTAGAGATGCAAATTCATTTTCTAATTTTTTAAGAACATCGTCGCTGGAATCTGAGTCAGATGAAAAATCTTTGGCCGGTACAGAGTCTACAAGCTCGCTATCTGAAGTAGATTCGGAAAATATATCGGAAAATTCGTCATCCTCGCTTAATTCATCTTCTTCCCGAAGGGCGGCAAATTCATCGTCTTCTTCGTCTTGGAAGAGCAAACTTTCGTTTTCATCGTCATCTTCTTCGAGGAACCCAAAATCATCTTCAGGGTCCTCAAGAGATTCCGATTCGAAATCTTCAAAAACTTCTTCTTCCGGCGTTTCCTCTTCTTCAAGAAGAGCGGCTTCCGCTACGACCTCTTCTTCTGCGGTTTCCTCTTCAATGAGTTTTGCTTCTTCTTCCGCAGTTTCATGTTCGCTTCCATCTTCTTCGCCATCTTCGTTAAATTCGCGTAGGTTTTTTTGATATTCTTCTTCGTCGTTTTCATAGTCGTCTTCCTCTTCGTAATCCTCATCCTCTTCTTCAAATTCACTATTCATGAACTCGTCGTATTCAGAATTTTCCTCTTCTTCATTTCTAGAACGGAAAGCCCTAAATAAACCAAAAGGAATCCAAATGACTCCCGCTCCAACAGCTGCGGCCATCAATGGTATTTCTTTTTCGTATTTAATGAGGTTTTGGGAAACTTCGCTCCAATCTTGAGGCTGATCGGTAA
>JAYOZP010000120.1:0-13157 GCA_038154245.1 Nitrospinales bacterium
TTACCCGCAGAATTATATGCCGGATCGGTAGTATAAACAATTTTATCGTTTATATCTTCCTGGTCTAGTTCTTTTATAGTTTTGACGAGGCTCGGTTCCTCGGCATCAAGAATTGAGCATTTATTAATTATACTTTGATGGTTAATTCGATAAGCCTCCATTTCAGATCCATTACAGAGATTTACATCATTTCCGGAACTTGTACAAAACGTTTGAAACTTTGTAAATAGATCCGACATATTTTCTTTTTGATGCAAAAAGCTTAGAGATCTTATTACTATTATAGAAACATCTCCCGGTTTGATTCCTTTTAAAAATAAATGCCGAGCTACTTCATTAAAAATATTTCTATCTTTATATGGAACTACATACTTTTTGGTATCTAAAAATTTTCTTAGGTCTTCATCCTTAATAAATTGTTTTTCTAAAGTTTTTTCTTTACTTGTAGGTTCTGTTGTATAACGACGCGCTCCGTTGAAATAGGCGTTAGTTAATAATTCAATTTTTTGAGGAAGGACAATATGTTTTTCCGCCGCGACAAAAGCGGCAAAGAAAACATTGCGGATATCAAACTCTTGCCAAGCGAAAGCGTTTCGATAGTCGTCGGTGTCTTCTAAAATCTTTTTAAAATCCCAAAAATTCGAATTTATTCTGGCATTAACTTGTCTAAGAAAGTCGCAAACAGGTCTCGTTTCGGTACATGCATTGACGTTTTCAGGAACTTTGTTTGCTTCTTCGGAGTCAGAGTTTAGTGATTCTCTCTCATCCTCTAATTTTGAGTTTTGATGATCTATCGCCTTTCCTAATAGATATTTAATACCCTCTTGGTAAAGAGCTTTTTCTCGAGTTATTTTATTTTCTTTGACTGCTTTTTTTACATTTGGACGAAGTTCGGTAAATTGGAAGAGCGATTCTATTAATACTTCCCGGATTGTGTCGTATTTATCGATCAGGTCGGATGAATCCAAAACAGATCGAAAATCGTTCAGAACAGACGTGGCGATTTGGGTTTTGTTTGTATAGGGATTGACATGGGTAACGCAATCTCCCGGACATGGTTTTTTTTCTTCTGCATAGCGAGTGTCGGGTGAATCCTGTAGCCAACGCCGGTATTGCGTTTCTGGAACCACGCGTTCCGGAAAGTTGACCTCGATGATGCTTTGTCCTTCGAGTGTATTGTCGCCGAGCGGTATGGCTTTTGGATATAAAGTTAACCACCAATAATCGTAGTCGGCTTTTCTTTCGGCGGCGACGGCCTCAGTCAATCGATTTTTAAACGCGTTATATAACTCTTCTTTAAACCCTTCAACAGTCGCGGAATTGGAGGCTCCTAAACCAAAAAGGTAACTATATTTAGGAGATTCTAAAACTGCTTTCAAGTGGGTTTCAATATTTGAAGGATCTGGAGCGGCTACGCTTTTCATCTTTTCAAAAAATGCCGCAGGGATACTTTTAGTTGCTTTGTTTTGGAGATCGATTCCGGAAAATTTTATTTTTCCCGATTTAAGTATTTCCGTCAAAATAGGTCCGTCGGTTTTTACTAACTCGACATACCCTTCGAAAACTTTATGAAACGAATTGGCTAACGTGTCTCGGGTTGTCGAAGTATCCTCGGTGAATTTAACTTTAAAGCTTGGAGTTAAGATATCCTCTAATTTTCCGGTAGTTTCAGTTTCTCCGTCGCCAAAGGAAGCAAATTTAACTTTAAGGGTTGAGTCAACATTTCCTAGTAATATATTTAACTCGTCGCTATTTAACTGATTTACTGTGGTAAGACCTTTGTTGTAATGTGTAATTGCTCCTTTAACGGCGTTATTAAAGGGTGTGATTATATTGCCGAAGGAAGCTTTTTTAGCGGCAAATGCCGTATTTTTTCCTGTAAAAATATCTTGTTTTTCTTTGAAACTTTTAAACGCTTTTGAAATGCTATTAGCGGCTGGTTTTGCTGTGGCGGTTAAATAACTAACGGCGTTTGAAAGTAAGTCGTTAGCAACAGTTGCATTTTTTATAAAGTTGTCAACGTCGTTTATTCTTGAAAGAGCGGCGCTAATTTTACTAATGTCGTATTGTTTTGTTTTTTCTAAATCTTTAACGGCTGCAACAAAATCTCTTAATTTGCCCGCTAGACTTTCCGCCTTTATTTTTAGATTTTGGCTTGGAGATTTAAATTTAACGGAGACGCCTTCTATAAAAACTGTATCAGCTAAAGGGTCAGTGGTGTGATTTCTATTGTTGTGAAGGGTAATTAATCTTGAATTTGCTTTATCTAATTCCGCATTGATTTGCTTATCCTGGGCTAGATGACTCAATGCTATGTCATAAGCAGTTTGAGCTTTGTGAATTTCATCCCAATGTGTCGATTGCCAGTCATTAGTGGTCGCTCTATCGGTAGTTACTATACCGTTAACTGTATTGGCTACCTCAACAATGTTGTTTGAATCTATATCGATCACTTGAGAATCAAAAGCAATGAATTTTTTTGAATCTTCAAACTTTATCAAAGCTTCTTGTATTTTTTGAGATTTGTGGGTTATTTGATCGAATACCTCTACGGAATTACGTAATAAATCTACATATTTTTTCTTTTCCGTATCTCTCGCGCCTTCAGCGGGATTTCGCTCATCCAATAATTTTTTTAATTCTTTGGTATTGGTTTCTAAAATTGTGTGTTGGTCAATAACAGATTGATATCCCGCTATTTTTTTTGGCCACTCAGTTTCGACTCCGGTTCTTCTAGCTGGTGAAGTGGCCCCTGGGCTTAAATAGTCATGATATTTTGGAAGGGCTAAAACTTTACTAAAAGCCTGTTTGATGTCTGGAGTTTTTTGTAGTTCTGTTTTGAAATCTGCGCGTATATTATTGCCTTGGGCTAATAAATCCGAATCGCTTATAGAGGCGGATGTTTTGCTTTTAAACGATGTTTTATTTTCTAGGAGATACGCTTTCCATAAAGAATCTTTTGTTTTGGAAAATCTATTTAAATAGTTTCCAGAATCAAATCGTTCCAAAAACTTTTTAATGATTTCTAACGCATTTTCAACTCCCCCAGCCGGAGAACCAGGGAAATTAAAAAGAACCAATCGTTTTGCGACAGAGTCGTCAATAACTTTTCTAAAGAAGCGTTTTTCTCTTAGCGTTTGCATTAAGTCTAATTTAAAAGATTCGACTTCGTTTGTTTTATTTGTTGAGGACGTTTGACCAGATTTGTTTCCTACAGATCTTTGGACATATATAGGTTTCCTTGAAGAAGAATATACAGAGGATTGTATACTCGGTTGAGCAGGTTGTTGAGCAGGTTTCGGATTAGTTGATTTGGACGTTGCCCCTCCTGTAGTACTTTGCCAGATTTTCCTATATTGTTTGTCAGTATCTTGTATATCTTCTTCTTTTTTACCAAAAAATTTATTAAGAACTTTGTGAATTCGGGGATCTCTTATATCCGGATATCCTTCATCGACAAGCGCGCTATATAGAGCGTCTTCCAATAGTTTAGCGTTGCGGTTGTTTTTTTCCTTGTCTTCAGCTTTTGAAGGGTTTGTCGGTTGAATAGCGGTTTTCTTGTGTCGTTCAATGACTTCGCTAACCATGCCGCGAACGTATTCCATATTTCTAATACGATTTACTAAATCGTTCAAAATTGTCGATTTAGCATAATTAACCATGCCAGGGCGGAAATCGGCGGAGTGCGAATTAAAGAAACGGCGGAAAGGGGTGTCCGACTCGTGAATCATCTGTTTATCCGCAGTGTCGAACACTACCTTTTGGGCGCGCGCAGACCGTGGCGCATATACTTGGACTCTTTTGTTTCCAACATATGTAGTTATGGTTCCTTCGGGGGACGAAACAACGGTTGCACAACCTGAGAATAAAGGAATTAAGAGAAATAGGTTTATCAGAAATAAATTTCTAATTACAGAACTCTTCGTTTCTTTTGATAATCGAAACTTTAGGTTTTGACCGCGAAAATTGCTTAAATTCTGAATACTCATTTGGAACCCCCTTATATGCCCAAAATTCAATAATTTTCAAATGTTTGATTATTGTTAGTTATACTTTAAAAACTTTTGGTGTCAATTAAAAAAAATTGGCTTGCATAACTTTTTGAATTTAAAACGTTTATTTGATTTGCCAAATATGATGTTTGTGACAGAAAAGACAAAGTTTGTGTATGTAACCCAATAAAAGGTTCAATTTTTGTCTTTTTATTGAGACTTGAGGATGAGAGCGCTTTTTACGAATTTTGAAGGGAGGACACGATTTGATCTAAATAAGATCGTTTATCTTTTGGTCCTTGGAAAGAGATATAGAGGTTTTGCGAGTTTACAAAGATATCTTCTCTATATTTTTCTTTCCCGTCTTCTTGGTATTTTCCCATCACCCATTGGCAAGGTTGATCAAAGATCAGGCACGCTTTTTCTTCAACCAATTCAAAGTTCATTTTTTGATAAGTTGCTTGTAGCGGATCGTCTTCGCTCGAATTTTTTAATTTTGCGAAGTAGATGGCAACTTGGGATTCTGGAGAATAGTTGACCAAGGCGATTATTTCTCTATTTTTTTTGTTTTTGACGTCCTTGACCACTAAATCTTTAGGAACTGAAATCTTAAAGCTTTCCCAGGCAAAAGGATTGGGATTGAGTAGATGCCATCCAAACGCGTAGATTTTAAATCCCCAAAAATTTGCAGTTACCCCGAGTATTGCCAGAGTAATGATCGTGGCTTGAAAGATTTGAACTCGATTAAAATTTTTTTCTTCGAAATCCATTCTTTGAAATAGGCTTTGTTTCTATAAAAATTCGATAAATTAAAACTTCTTTGATTTTATATGATAATCCTCCAATGAAAAAGTTTATCTATTCGGTAATAAAGATAAATTCGTTTTGCGGTATTGAAGTTAGCGAGATGAATTGAATGTTGGTATGACTTGATTTTTAGGTTTATTTAACCTGGTATTGACTTAGATCTTCATAGAGGCATTCATAAATGGTTGTCCACAAAATTTTCAATAAATTTACGCTATCATTTTGCGTAGCTTTGACTTCGTTCCAACTGCTTATCGCTCCTTTCTGAACAAACAATGAATTAAGCAAATCAATAGCGTTTCCATTGGGAGCGTTTAGGGGATTACATATACGATTCACAAGTTCTTCAGATTCTTCAAACATTTGGGGTAAAGGGTATTGGCAGTTATTGGCCAAATTGTATATTCCTGCGGTTGGCAATCCGAGTTTATTTCTTAATCCCAGCATATAAAGAATAAAGGTACAATGACCGCAATGAGGCTCCACAGTGACAAACTGCAAATTAGGAGAGAAGGTAAAGTTGCCAAGATGGAATGAAGCGTGTCCAGCTTGAATGCTTTTAAGGAGGGCAACCATTTCTGAGTGCATATTGGCATTTGTCACTTCTTCAACTAATGTTAGGTCCCCTCCCGCTGTTGGTTTGGTCACTTTGGAAGTTGCGCTTTGTTTACCTTTGCCCAATACATATGGACCAAAGCTTTCAAGAGTCCGCAAATCTTGGAAAACATTTCTTATCGTAATCTTTATTTGATTTTTAAGCGGGGTTCTATCAACAAAATCTATAGACTTTAGAGTGAAACCTTTTTCAGGTGGGAGCCAGGCCGCTTCTTCCGCTAATCTTTCCGCTTCAGTTTTTCGAATTCTTTTAGTTCTTTGAGCTTTTACAAAACCTTGAAAATTCTCTGGCCTAGATCTACCTTTTTGGTATGGAGCGGCGGCTTTGGTAGCTGATTTGGCGGGTTGTCGGCTTTCTTTTGGCATTCATTAACATCCTTCAATGTTTTATTTAAAAATGAATGAACTTGCGGAAACTTTGTATTGCTAGCGGTTTAATTTTAGACGAAATTGCTTTGCAAAGCATTACTCAATGGCGGGTTCGTAAGGCGAATACCAATTCCAATCGTGCCAATCCAAAGCTACTGCATTTAGATTGTTGCCTTGAGCGGTTTGCATGAAAAAATTCCAATTACCGTTTTGATTAACTCCCAATATTTGTACTTGCCTGGTTAGAATGGCAACGCTGCTTTGAACTAGTATGTAGCGGCGCGGATTAATGTAAGTTGTTCGATTTAAAAAACCTTGTTGCGTTTGTCGGCTGTTATTGACAATTGTTGTCAATTCGCTTCTCAACCAGCTTGCTCTTTTTTGACCTCCTCCTACAGTTCCAGCGGGATAAAAATAATGATGATATCGGTTAATTTGGTTGTCGCGATAGGGAGAAATATGAACCATTGAATATTGTCCTCCACCCCAGTCTATAATAATTACGCTACATCCAGTTTGGCGGACCGTAACCCAAAACTCGGCGGCTCCTGCGCCAAAACGTAGCAATGCGTCTCCACGGTGTCCGTCATGGACTCGCATAGGCGTCGCCAGGCATGTGACAACGACCATATGATTGGCATTGTTGATATAACCTGGAATGGCTCTACTAAACGCCGACGACCCAATTCGCATTTGCCTTCCATTAGCAACTGTGTTCTTAGCGGAAAAGTATAAATTTTGAACTTGAGTTTGGTAACCAGCGCCCAAACCAACAGTGAGCTTCCAATTTCCTAAAGTCGCTAATGTGTTGTTCAGCAACTGATCTTTCATATAGGGGCATACAAGTTGGTCGCTCATAGCAAAAGCTCCAATTTTTCAATATTCAAAAAAAATATGGCATGGAAAAAATAGTATAGCATGAGTTCCGATAAATAGAGCTAAGATTCGTGAAATTTAATCTAATTATAGGGTGTTTAGTTCGGTTTAGAGGGGGTAAGCCGAACTTTTGACGAGGGGCGTTTTACTTTAAATTGACGTATAAAACCTAGTTTGCCGGAATTAATATTGGCGTTCCCTTATCTTTTACAAAAAATACTAAAAACTTCGCGGGCAGTGTGGAGCTGGCGTTTTGTGAAACTTTATGAATGTCGCTAGGCGATTCGTAAAAAGTGTCCCCTGGCTTTAAAGTAACTCTTTTTCCTCCTTCCACTTGTATTATTACCGAACCTTCTAAAATATAAACAAACGTATGCGCGTTGTGTCGATGCGCTTGCGACGATTCGCCAGGAGCCAAACTCACCGTTAAAACCGTTCCTTCTTTATTGCTTATCCCAGACAATTCTTGATTTCTGAGTACGTTCACATCTGCAAAAGAGTTTGCGGGGTAGGAGAGTATCGTAATCATTAACAGAATGATTTTAATACGCGAATAAGTCATTTGAATTTTCCTTTTTCAAATTTATGGGAGGAAAGAATTATTGAATCGAGGCGAGATCCTTCGCCGATACTATCGTATCGCCTCAGGATGACACGCGGCGGTTAGATTCATTAACTTTGTGGATCGTTTAATTAGTCCTTTTTTAAAGGCTAGTCTGTTCCACGATCAAATCTCAAAAAGCTATACGTTTGGGATTGACCTAAACGAAACAGCAAGTCGGTTCCATAGATTGATTTGACCTATAGCCACTGTTAAGTCGATCAACTCGTCTTTTGAAAAATGTTTTTGGACGTCTTCATAATCGCAATCCGGAACTTGGGTGTTTGCTAACAAAGTGACCGATTCCGTCCAGGCAAGGGCGGCGCGTTCCTTATCCGTAAAGCATGGCGACTCCCGCCACACCGAGATTAGATTGAGATAGGTGTCTGGAGTTTCTAGTTTTTTAAGTTCTCTATAGTGCATGTTCACACAATAGGCGCATCCATTAAGCTGAGAAGCCCTTAGCTTGATCAACCCTTGGATTTTTGGATCAAGACTTGAGTTTTCTAAATAAGTTTCAACGCCTATTAAAGCTTTCATCGCAGGGCTAGAAGTTTTTTGAAAATCGATCCGGGTTTCCATGATTTCTCCTTTCTATTGCGGATAAAAAATATCTGTAATATGCGGAGACTTTATCATGGATAAAATATATCTGCAATAAGTTTTTTAGTCGGAAGATTTGTGGTATTCTCGTTGCGATTTGTTCATCAATTCTATTTAGTGGGCTATATTTGGTTGGAGAAATGTCTTTGCAAGATCCCTTCCGACCGTCATCCCGAGCGAAGCCGAGGGATCTCGCTTGGATTCAGATAATTTTCACTTATTGAATAGATAAAAGTTATTATCTAATATATGAAAATCAGTTCTACCGTAGAATGGGCCATTCATTGTTGCTCGCTTCTAAGCGGTTTGCCTGCCGGAAGCAGCATGACTGCGAAGGATTTGGCGGAGTTTCATGGAGTGCCGCATCCATATTTAGCAAAAGCTTTGCAAACGCTTTCTAACGACGGTATTTTGAGGACGGTTTCGGGACCAAAGGGCGGTTACAAACTGGCTCAACACCCCAGCAAAGTTTCTTTACTGGATATTGTTCTTTCGATTGAAGGGGATGAGTCGTGTTTTGAATGTGATGAGATTAGGCAAAAAGGCCCTTCCGCTTTAGAACGTAGCTCTTCATATAAAAGGCCTTGCCTGATCGCGTCGGCAATGTGGAAAGCGGAGAAGGTTTGGCGCGACGAACTGGACAAAGTTAAATTATCCCACCTATTGGAAAAGGTTGAAGCGGAAGTCGATCCTAAACAATTGAAAAAGGCGGCAGACTGGATCGCTCAAAAATCTCAAAAGAAATGATAGATTTATAAGCCTGAATAGATCGTTGCGTATTTAATCGAGCAAATTTAACGGAAGGTAGTTCCATTACCTATGCTAGGGCATTCGACGGAATCCTGTCGGTCTTTAGGTAAAAAACAATCCATCACTTTTCCGTAGTTTCTTAAAGTTTGATTCAGATCTTTAGAATTTAGGATAATTCTTGATTTATAGGCTTCAAAAAACTTAGAGTATAAAGGCGGTTCCAATTCAGGAGAATTTGTTGAAAAGGTTAGGGCAGGTAGCAAGTAGAGGGGAGCCGAAGCTGGCTCCGGATTTAGAACCATTTTATAAGCGCGCCAGGAAGTCATAAAATCAATTAACTTGGTCGCAAGTTTCTTTTTGTCGTGTTTCAAATCGCTTGATAAGGATAAAACATCCGTCCAACCAACTTGCTTTCCCTTGAAATTGAAAGCGGGAAGTTCTCGTACTGAAATGTCGTCTTCGGTTAAGCAGTTATCGACTGGTCCGCAATTCTGATAAATTTCCTCAAGCGCGTAATGTAAAGATTCCGAGTATCCGATGTAGGCGCGAGCTTTTCCGCGAGCAAATTGTCTTGCATAATAACCCGCACGATTATGCAACTCGTTGTTTCGACAAAATCCCGATGGGCACAACGACAACAGTTTATTCACCATCTTAAACGCTGAAGGTTCAATTTTTTTGGAATGGATTTTTTTCAGCAGGCTTGCTCGGTTGCCGTCCCTTGCCGCTAACCCCGTTAAATACCATTCGCCTAAGGTTGACTTACCTTTTAGATCGATAAATAAAGAATCGTCTTTTTTAAATGCATCTATTAATTCGTCTAGGCTAGAGGAGTTTTCAATTTCTAAGTCGCCCTTTTTGTAAAAGATAAAGTTTCCACAGACCCAGTGCGGTATGCCCCACGTTTTTTCGTTAAAAGTGATCGCTTTGTAGGTTGCCGGAACGAACCTGCGATCAGGCAAATCCAAGGGCTGGATTTTTTTCGCATCGATCATCGCTTGTAGTAAAACTGTGTCAATTTCATAAACGTCCGCCTTAGTTTTTAGCAAACCTCCATTGTAATAATCTTTCGAAAGAGAAATAGAAGACCCCGACACAGAATCTAAACGAGATTCGATCAGTTGCAGATCGACTCCGGGGTGGTCCGCTTCAAAGGCTTGTTCCAATTCGAAAAATAATTCGCGACTTTCTGGAACGTAAGGATACAGAGCAACTTTTAGAGGGGTCGGTTCCAAAGAAATGGAAATCGGCGGCGCCTTTAGAAATAGGGAAAACCAGGCTATGAGAGAAAAAATTAAAACAACTTTTTTAGAAAACATTATATTAAAACATTTTTATAGAATCCTAGTTTTTAACCGAACGATTTTATTTTCTCATAAATTTTATTAGCAATCTCTTTAAAACCTCTGGAGTTCGGGTGGATTTCGTTTCTCCTATCGTTTTCATCTATATTTTAGCTATAATTACAGAATAATTCCGACGAAGATAAGCCCGGTGATAGCTAAGAGAGTTATGTGAGTTCAGATAATAAGCGAAAATATGACGGGCAAAGCGTTTGATTTTCGCGTGGTTTTATTCAAAATATTATTTCGGTTTAAAAAAGAGACTAAAGATGGGAAAATCTAAATTAAACTAGAGGTAATTGTTTGGCTTTAGCCGACGGTCCCTTTTGTTGCAAAAATAATAAAACCGAAAGGAAAGAAAATTGCGCGCAATATTTTTAGCTTTTCTTTTTTTGACGATTGTATCCTGCGCAGCTCGCAGGAGTGTAGACGCAGTTCAAAATCCTCAAAAATATAACGCCTTTGAAGAGATTTGCGATTCAGTTTGTTTTAATGAAGCGTGGGTGAGCAATCCAACCTGGATGTTATCTAATTTTTCTCACACGGCTTATTATGGAAAAACCAAACTTTGCGAAACGCTAGTTAAGTTTGTTGATACCACAGCTTCCTGTCCGTCCATGAGCGCGAATGATAAAGCCCCTCTAATTCGAATTTATGATGAGGGAGCGGCGCACGGATTTCTTGTAGTTTGGCCGGAAAAAGCGGTTTTAACATTTAGAGGAACGGAGTCTAAAAAACTAAAAAGCTTATTAGCCGATGCCGCTTCAAATAGAACTACAGAAGGAACGGCAAAAGTTCATACCTTATATAAAAAACAAGTTGATTTACTTTGGGGTAAGCATATCTTGCCAGACCTTAAACGATACGCCAAAGGAAAACCAGTTTGGGTTACCGGGCATAATCTTGGCGCCGGTATGGCGGTTATCGCTGGAATGAGGTATCCATTTGAAGAAGTGGTGACCTTTGGGGAACCAAGAGTCGGATATGGAATTGGCGCCGCATTAAAGGCAAAAAAACATACCAGAGTTGTTAACGGCGACGATCCAATAGCTAACATTCCTCCTCGAACAGCGTCCATTTACGAGCATCACGGAACATTGAAAAGGATTTGCGATTCCAATGGAAATGCCAATGCTCTTTTTGATCATGCGATAAGCGACTATGCAGTTTTTACGGGTAATGAAAATAACAGTTGTAAGAAATAGAAAACGCTTTTGGTTTATATTTTAAAAGCTAAACAAAAGTAAACATAGGTTTTCGGATAGCTATCGCTTTGTCATCCTGATGAAGCCTGTTAAGGCTGAAGAAGGATCTCGCCTCGATTCAATAGTCATCCCGAACGCAGTGAAGGGATCTATGCTCCAAAGGAGTATGTTCCTCCGCAAGTAATTTTCTCCAAGCAAATAAACTCCCCATCAAAAACGACGCTTCTCTTTTACGATCTTTTCGGTTTTGCTATTCAAAAATTTTGTTTACAATAATGTTGGGAGATGGCAAAATTCGGATTAATCCATAAATAAACTGAGAGGGGAGAAGATAATGTCGGCAAACTCATTGGATATTATCCGGATGATCGCTTCAACCTGTATGACGGGTGAACAGTTTGGTAACGACAGAAGCCTGGACGCCGTTTTACATCCGGAAAAATACCCAATTTTTGTAGGGATTAGCGACCAACAAGAGTTTGAAAATTCCTGGGAAAAGAATCCCATGTGGGTTTTATCTAATCTTTCCCACGCAGCTTATTACGATAAAGATAAACTATACAACACGCTGGCTCCATTTCTGGGCATAACGTCTCTAGAGAAACCTGAAGAAAGAACCGAAGCCCCATTATTTCGTTTTTATGATGTAAAAAGCGCGCAAGGGTTTTTGGTGGTTTGGCCGGATAAAGCCGTTTTATCGTTTAGAGGAACTGAATCCACAGAAGTAAGCGACATATTGGTAGATCTTCGTTTCATACAAAAAACAGTAGGAAAAGCCAAAGTTCACTCTGGTTTCTACGGAGAGGTCAAGCGGCTTTGGAAAAAACACATTTTGCCAGATCTCAAAAAATACGTGGAAGGTAAACCCGTATGGGTTACCGGGCACAGTTTAGGAGCGGCAATGGCAACCGTTGCTGGAATGCTCTATGAATTTGAAGACGTGGTTACGTTCGGAGAACCAAGAGTTGGATTCGATATTGAGAAAGAGTTTAAAGCCAAAGGACATACCCGAGTGGTTAGTGGCAATGATCCCGTAACGATGGTTCCCTTAAAAAATATGTTTTTTCTAGAATACAGTCATCATGGCGAAGAAAAGAAAATCGTTGATTCCATTGGCGGCCCAGATTTCCGTTATGACCACGCCATTGGCGACTATTCAAAATTTCTGAAAGATTAAAAGATAGGTTTCATTTCATCGAGGCGAGATTCTTCGGCGCTTCGCTTCTCAGAATGACAAGTCGCGGGAATTGCTTAAACCTTGTTTGTTTTTGGATTTGAGTCTAATAGCTAAACTTTAAAAACGTAAAATTAAGAATCATTTTTTATATAGCCGTCCCCCTAGCGTGTCATCCTGAGGAGAACCTTTAGGTTCTGCGAAGGATCTCGCCTCGATTCAATTAATTTAGCCCGAAGGGCGTTACCTCTGAGTTATTAATTGAAAAAGTATTTTGTCTACATCATGGCCAGTAGGACGAGAGTATTATATACAGGAGTAACAAACGATTTACTCAGGCGAACTTACGAACACAAGAATGCTTCCAATCCAGGATTCACGGAAAAATATAATGTAAAAAGACTCGTTTACTATGAACCATTTTCTGATATTTATATGGCGATTCAAAGAGAGAAAGAGATAAAAGGTTGGTTGCGTAAAAAGAAAATCGAGTTGGTTGAAACAAAAAATCGCGATTGGAAAGATTTAAGCGACGACTGGATGAAAGCAAAGTGGAAATGAATTTATTAAATCGAGGCGAGATTCTTCACTTCGTTCAGAATGACATGCTATGGGATTGGGTTTGAATTAGGTTTTTTTAGAGTTTAAGATTATTGGATATATTTTTAAATGTTAAATTAAAATTAAACGTAGTTTGTAGAATAACTATCGCTTTGTCATCCTGATGAGGTCTGTCAAGACCGAAGAAGGGTCTCGCTTCGACCCAATGTCATTTCGAGCGTCAGACCCAGACCACGGGTCTGTGTTGATTGAATAAGAAAC
>JAYOZP010000121.1:0-13144 GCA_038154245.1 Nitrospinales bacterium
CAGTAGTATCAAATGCTCTGGGGCGACAAAGAATGTTGACCCAAGCTATGGTTAAATCTAGTCTGGGATACGCAATTTCAAAAAGTAGGGTACAAACAATAAAAAATAATATCGCTTCTCTAGATAACTACATCACAAAGATGCGCGGTACATACACAAAAATGGTGATTGGGGCCGCTAAGAAAGGTGGGATTACTATTAGTATCGATCCAGCTAGTGAAGACCATCCAGCCGTTCCTTATCCAGCAACTTTAGCTAGAGTTGTTAACGAAAAATTCGGAGCAGGTAAAGATTTTAAAATTGATATTATTGCGGAAGATCCTGTTAACTCCGCTCAAACCTTGAAAACAGATTTGGATAAAGAAGCATTTTCATATCTAAAGGATAATTCCGAAGAAATTTTTTCAAAGGTTTTCGAAGAGGATGGAAGGTTATTAATAGGATTATACACGGCTGATAAAGCGACAGTGCCTGTTTGCGCTTCTTGTCATACAGCTATTACGCTTCTTGTCATACAGCTATTACGCTTCTTGTCATACAGCTATTAAAGGTAAGCCTTTTAAAGTTGGCGACATGTTAGGAATAAGAAGTTATCGGTTAGTTTATTCTCCGGATATTTCTGTTGGTAAATCAGAGTTGAACGCCAGTCTTGATGAGTATGACCAAGGGAAAAGTTTATTTGAATCGACTTTGAACGCAGTTGTAAAAGGTGGAGAGCTCTCGTTAGATTTAAATGGAAACAAAACTAAGAATATTAAGGCTGTTGAAAATTCAGAGTTTTCTAATAAAGCTGCCCGAGCTCAAGTTAAATTCAAGGAGTTTCAGAATATCGTAAAAACCATGCTCAATTCAGAAGTAGGTTCGGGGCCTTATAGAAAAGCCCAGGCTACTATTTCGACAAAAGCCAATGAATTGAGAACCGTTAGTAGCGATTTAGTTGATATCTTTTCAGGTATTGCAGAGAAAAACCAAGAAAGAATCCAAACCGTTACTATTGTTTCAACAATCATTGGTTTAGTGATTGCTGTAGGTATTATTCTCTTTCTAACTTCTGTTGTTATTAAACCTGTCCAAAGAATTTCTCATGTATTGAAGGAAACTTCTCGTGGTAATTTGAAACAAGAGAAATTAAATGTTTCCTCTAGCGACGAGATTGGCACCTTGAGTTTAGCGTGTAATGAATTAACCGAAGGATTGGGAAAATTTATCCATCATGCGGAAGATATTCTTGCAGGAAATACTAAAGATCAGAAGTTTACCTTGGAAGGAGATTTTAAATCTGCCTTAGAAAGTATGCTTGACCAAGCTAAGGTAGCCCATGAATATTCTGAACGCGAGCGGCAACAAGCCGAAGAGTTGAAGGCCAAAGTTGATCAAATCTTGGAAGTTGTTAGCGCGGCGGCTCAGGGCGACTTGACTAAAGAAGTTACCGTATCTGGACAGGATGCAATTGGTCAGCTCGGCGAAGGATTGAGCAAATTTGTAGTAGACCTGAAAAGTAAACTGAAAGGTCTTGGAGAAAATGTCCAAACTATGGCCGCATCCTCTGAGGAATTAACATCCGTTGGCGAGACAATGAGCGCCACTATTCAAGAAACGGCCACTCAGGCCAGTTTAGTTGCGACTGCGACGGACCAAGTTACAAAGAATGTTGAAGCTGTCGCAGCCGGAGCCGAGGAAATGAATGTGAGCATTAAAGAAATTGCTCAAAATTCTTCCGAAGCAGCTAGAGTTGCCGGCGAAGCGGTGAAAGTTGCAGAGACTACTAACGATACCGTTAGTAAGCTAGGTCAAAGCAGCGCTGAGATTGGTCAAGTTATTAAAGTTATTAACAGCATTGCGGAACAAACCAATTTGCTAGCCTTGAACGCGACGATTGAAGCGGCTAGAGCTGGCGAAGCTGGTAAAGGATTTGCCGTGGTAGCTAACGAAGTTAAAGAATTAGCTAAAGAAACTTCTAAAGCGACCGAAGAAATTAGCAATAAAATTCAGGCAATTCAAAGCGATACGCAAGGAGCTGTTGAGGCTATTGGGGACATTACAATGGTCATTAACCAAATCAGCGATATTTCTACCACTATTGCAGGAGCCGTCGAAGAACAAACCGCGACGACTTCCGAGATTGGTAGAACGATTGCCGAGGCGGCTCATGGAACCATTGAAATTTCTCAAAATATAACTGGAGTTTCCCAAGCGGCGCAAAATACCACTGGAGACGCTAACGATACTTTAAACGCTGCTCAAGAGGTTGCGCGTATGGCTGCGGAGCAGCATAAGTTGATCAGTTATTTTAAATTCTAGGGAAATTTTATAGAAGATTGACTTAGTCTCGCTCAAAATTAAACCGGGGAGGGTTTCCTTCCCGGTTTTTTTTTTGCAAAATTTAGCGAGTTCTTTAATAAAGTCAAAGGGGAAACTTCTGAAATGAGTCCATTTATAAAGTATTTTTCAAGTGTTATAATAGTTAAGAAAATCAATAATGTTTGATAACTAGGATTGGAGTTTAATCCAATTAGATCGTGAATAAAGTTCGGAAAGATTGGGGGAATATGTATAAGAATAAATTTGCGTCCCACCGCAGGTTTTCCGTTGGTAGCGCGGTTTTACTTTGGATGTTAACTTTCGGCTCTGGAGTTAGTAGCGCCGATCTAACCGAAGTGCAAAAAGACGATATTGGTCGCTCGGTAACAAAACTATTTCGAGCAACGCGCGCCGTAATATCGCAGCATCAAAAATTAATCAACGATCCAAATACTGGCGACAAAAAATTAACTGGCGATGTCGTAGTAAAAAAAGCAAGGGATATTTATAATAAATTGTCGAACGAAAAATCTATGCCTATAGATTTAAATCCATTTAAAGGTGAAATAATAAAAGCTTTTGAACAAGCTACTAGCGAGGTGATGACAAACGCTCAACCGTTAATTAATAAACGAGGTTTGGGATTCAAACGGTTTTTACCCGCAATTTTTGCGCGCCATGTAGCCGATAGCTTTAATCGGATAATGAAGGGGAGGGCTTTTATTAAATTAACTGCCCCAAGAAATTTTATCCGCAATAGGACAAATCGACCAGATAGCTGGGAGAACAACGTTATAGAAAATCATTTTAAAAAAAGTAATTATCCTAAAGATAAGCCTTATAAAGAAGAAACATCGCATAAAGGCAAGCCCGGTTTTCGTTTTATCATTCCTGAGTATTATTCAAAGTCTTGCCTCAAATGTCACGGCGAACCAAAGGGCGCTATTGACGTGGCTGGCGGAAAAAAAGAAGGCGGCAAACTAGGCGAATTAGCCGGAGCTGTTAGTTTTGTTTTATATCAGCGATAAGAAAGATCACTTTAGGAAAGCTTTTTAGCGATAAATTGAATTGTTAAAGGAAATACTTTGTTAGTCGAACGCGGGTACTTATTCGCTTTTGAAGGAATTGATGGCGCCGGAAAGAGCTCTTGTTTAAAAGAATTAGGCGATCGTTTGACAGCCCTGGGATATCCCGTTGTTTTATTGCGTGAACCCACGAATGGGCCATATGGAAAAAAGATAAGGGAAATTTTAACCCAAGGAAGAGATGGTATTTCTCCCGAAGAAGAACTTGCTCTTTTTATTAATGATCGCAAAGAAAACGTCGAACAAAATATTTCCCCTGCCTTAAACAAAAACAAAATCGTATTGATAGATCGATATTACTATTCTACCGCCGCTTATCAGGGGGCTTTAGGATTTGATCCTGAGAAGATTTGCGAGGATAACGAAAAGTTTGCTCCTCGACCGGATAGAGTATTTTTATTTAAAGCGCCAATCGAACTTTGTTTAGAAAGAATAGGAAAAAATCGTTCTGGTGGGCCGGACGCATTCGAAAAACAGGATTATCTTTCTAAAGTTCAAACCGTATTCGATCAGTTTACTGGCGATCATTTTAGCCGGATTGATGGTTCTCTTCCCTTTGAGCGGGTGGTTTCAAAAGTAATTGAAGAATTAAAAGAATTTTTCCCCAAATTAAACGGAAGTTGAATCTTCAATGAAAAAAATTGTTATTGCGATTACTGGAGCGAGCGGCGCTTGCTACGCAAAGAGGTTATTTGATTATTTGGTGGGAAAAGCGGAAGTTCATGTTTTGATCTCTGAAAGAGGTCAAGAATTACTGAATTTGGAATTAGGAATAAAGAGAGACTATTTCCAACAGAGTGGAGTAATCCTTTATAAAAATAATCAAATGAATGTTTCCGTGGCGAGCGGGTCCTTTCCGGGAGCCGCTATGGTCGTTGTTCCTGCAAGTATGGGAACTGTTGGCCGAATTGCAGCCGGAATTTCTTCGACTCTTATTGAGCGAACTGCGGATGTGTTTTTGAAAGAAAAATTAAAGCTTGTTATTGTTCCCAGAGAAACTCCCTTTAACGCAATTCATCTAAAAAATTTATTAACCTTGGACCAAGCTGGAGCGGTTATATTGCCTGCTTCTCCTGGTTTTTACCACGGTCCGGAATCAATTGACGACTTAGTCGATTTTGTTGTGGCAAGAATTTTAAAACACCTGGAAGTCGATCAAGAGTTGTTACCTCCTTATTCTCCTCAGTAGTTTTTCTTTTGGTTTTAACCTTATGATTTATTTTGATAATGCGGCTACGACTAGAATAGACCCGCAAGTAGTTTCTGTAATTGCTAATTCAATGGAGAAAGATTTTGCAAACTCAGGAACTGTTTACAGGCTAGGGTTAGAAGCAAAAAGAAAGGTGGAAAATGCCGAAGAAGAAATTGCTCGCTTGCTGTCGTTACCGCCGCATTTTCGGGTGATATTTACTGGTTCGGGCAGCGAGGCGAATAATCTTTTTATAAAAGGATATGGAGGAATAAAAAAGCGAAGCGCTTCCTTAGGCTTAGAACATTCTAGCGTGTTAGAAACAGCGGAATTTTTAAGACAAGAAGGAGGAGAATTTTTAACGTTACAAGATTGCAGAATCGGCGGTGTGTTTGATCCTTTTTGCTTTAAAAAAATATCAGATCAAAAAATAAAGTTACTTTGTCTATCGCACGTAAATAATGAATTAGGTAGCGTAACTAATCCTCTTGAAATAGGGAAAAGCGCTAAAGCTAACGTTCCGCGCGTTAAACTTTTTTTCGATGGAGTGCAGGCCCTTGGAAAGGTACCAATTGACAAAGAAACTTGGAATTATATTTCAAGCTATTCGATATCGGCTCATAAGATAAACGGACCCAAAGGAATAGGAGCGTTAATTTACGATTCTCGTCTTTTGTTGACGCCAATGATTCATGGAGGAAAACAACAATCAGGAGTTAGATCTGGAACTGTTCCGGTATCGCTAATTCTGGGGTTCACAGAAGCTATAAAAATTGCTTTACGCGATTTAGACGCCAATGCGGATTTATATAAAAACTTGAGCCAGAGGTTAATTGACGGCTTAAATGATTTATCTGACAAAAATCCAGATTTGCATATTCGATTCAATTCGGAAATTGATGGAAATTGGTGCCCATCGATCGTTAATTTCAGTTTTTCCCCTGTAGAAGGAGAAGTTGTTCTTCACCATTTAGAAGAATCGGATATTTTTGTTGGACTGGGTAGCGCCTGTTCTGCTCGTTCAAAAGATCCATCAAAAATTTTGTTGGGCATAGGATTATCCGCAAACGAAGCCCGTTGCAGTCTTCGTATTTCATTTGGCCCGGAAAACCAGTTAGAGGAAGTCGATCGCTTTATTAAAGAATTTGACCGAGTTTATAGAGCTTTATATCCTACATTTTGTAACAAGAAGGATCGGTAATGTCAAAACGAATAGCGATTGTTAGATACGATGAAATTGGATTGAAAGGTAAAAATCGTAAGTTTTTTGTAGACGCTCTTTCTAGAAATATTCGCGGCAAGTTACAAGATTTGGAAAATATTAAAGTAGTTTCGCCTCACGGCAGAGTAGTCGTTCAAATGAACTCGGAAGCGGTGGAGCAATGCGATGCGCGATTACGGGATATACCTGGGATATCTTCTTTTAGTTTTGGCGTTGAAGCGGCAAGGGATTTTGAAGCGATAGCAAAGTTAGGTATTGAATGGATTGAGCCTCTATTATTAGAACGAGGAGAATTAAAGTTTTGCGTTAGATCTAGACGTTCCGATAAATCTTTTTATAAAACGTCTACTGAGTGCGATTTTGAAATAGGTTCGCGCATTATGCAAAAACTGAGTTCTAGTGGATTGACGGTAGACATAAAAAATGCAGATTATATTCTCGAGGTTGAAATTGGTCGAGAGCATGCTTGGGTTTATAGCGGGAAAAAAATAGGTTTGCGTGGATTGCCGGTAGGCGTTGCTGGGGAAGCTTTAAGTTTACTTTCAGGCGGTATTGATAGCCCAGTAGCGTCTCACATGATTATTCGTAGAGGGTGCCGCGTTCATTTTATTTTTTTTGAAAACCGAGCTTTTTTAGGAAGAGGCGGCTACGAAAAGGTCCTCCGGCTAGCAAAAACTCTGAACCATTTTCAAGACAAAGGAAAATTGTGCGTTATTCCCTTTGGGGATATTCAAATGGCGATCAGAGATCAATGTCGGCCAGAAAATCGAGTAGCTCTATATAGAAGGATGATGTATAGGATTTCAGAAGAAGTGGCTAAACAATCGGGCTGCAAAGCTTTAATAACAGGGGAATCTTTAGCTCAAGTGGCCTCTCAAACTTTAGAGAACCTGGCGGCGGTTTCTACTGTTGTGAAGACAAGCGTTTTTAGGCCTCTTATAGGAATGGATAAATTAGATATTATCCGGAAAGCGGAAGAAATAGGAACTTATGAAATCAGTATAGAACCTCACCAAGACTGTTGTTCGGTTTTCATGCCGCCAAACCCAGCTACAAAAGCAAAAATTCCGCTATTGGAAGATGACGAAACTAAATTTGATTTTGAAAATTTGGCGCAGGAAGCTATAAAAAGCTTAGAGTGGGTGGAACTATAAGACAGGAATCAACTTGTTCACAATTTGATTTGGAAAGGACTCTGTGGCGAGTTCTTCCGCTGTTTTTTTAAGAATAGGATGAAATAATTTGGGAGCGATTTCTTTAAGTGGTTCCAAAACAAACTTTCTTTTGTGTAGTTCTGGATGCGGTACCTTCAGATTTGCTTCTTTAATTATAAAGTCTTCGTAGAAAAGTAGATCTAGATCTATGATACGTGGACCCCATTTAACCCTTCTCACCCTGCCCATTTTTCCTTCTATTGCTAACAATTTTTCGAGTAAGACAAGCGGAACCAAAGTCGTTTCGATTTTTACGACGGAATTGATGAACCAATCTTGGTTTTCAATTCCAAGAGGGGCTGTTTCGTAAAGCGAAGAACTCGATTCAACTCGAACTTCTTCAAGCGAATCTAGTTCTTTTACCGCTTGCTCGCAATTTTCTCGAGCCAACCCTTGATTGGAACCAATACCAATAAAAGCGGTTTTTTTCATTAAGAGAAATACCTAAAAATGCCTGCGTCTATGGACTAAATCTTACGGGAAAAGGAGCGTGGAGTTTCCAAAATATGAAAAATTAGATTACAAAAACGCTTTTTAGAACTCAAAAGTTTGCTTTGATAATCTGTTTTTCATTTCTTCCATGATTCGATTTTCTTCCTCTTCTCCCTTGGCCGCGAAGGTGGCGGAAAAACGAACAAAGCTTCCTACGTTATCCCATGGAACGGTAGAAATCAAATGTTCGGTGATCATGTATTGAGAAAAGTCTTCGCCGGACTCAAATGTTCTCCCTCCTTTAATGCCTTTAGGAGCTTTCACGTAAAGGAAGAATGTTCCGCCGGGCATTGAAGCTTGGAAACCTACGGAATTTAAAGTTTCTACGAGCTTTGATAATCTTCGCTTATATTTATTGCCAATTTTTTCAGTGATCTCGGGATGCTTTAAGCAATAAGCCGCTGCTTTTTGAATTGCTGCAAACTGCCCCGAGTCGATATTATCTTTCATGTTAGCGAACCCTTTAACGACGAGTTCGTTTCCTACAATAAAACCAATACGCCAACCCGTCATGTTATAGGATTTTGATAGCGAATGCATTTCTGCCCCAACTTCCATGGCGCCGGGAACGGAAAGAAAACTTAATGGTTTGCCGTCATATACAAGCGCAGCATAAGCTGCATCTTGTATGACCACGATTTCGTTCTCTTTGGCGAAGTCCACGACTTCTTTAAAAAATTCAAGGGTTGCTTTGGCTCCCGTTGGATTATTAGGATAATTCAAGCAAAGGATTTTAGCTCGCTTTCGAGTATCGGCGTCGATTGATTTTAAGTCGGGTAAAAAATTATTAGATTCTTCTAACTTTAAGTTAATAGATTCTCCACCCAAATATTCAGTATGGGTTCCCATTACAGGATACCCTGGGACGGTCATTAGAGTAACGTCGCCGGGATTAATGAAGACTAATGGCGTGAGGGCTAAACCGGGCTTTGCTCCAATCGTATGGTTCACATGTTTAGAAGCGTCTAAACCTTTTACGCCAAAAACGTTTTCCATGTATTCAACAACGGCATTTTTAAATTCATCAATACCGTTGTCGGTATATCCCCGATTTTCTGACTTTTCGGCTTCAATTTGGAGGGCTTTTACCACTTCTGGAAAAGCCATTTCATCGGGCTCGCCTACGCCCATATCGAATAATTCTTTACCTGGATTTGCCTCCATGGCCGCTCGTTTTGCGCGTTTAATTTTTTCAAATTTATAGATAGTCGTATCTTTACCAAATTTGCTGCCGCCAATACGTTCGGCAAATGCAGATTGAATATAGCTTTCTTCGGACATAGAATTGATTGCTCCAAGAGTAAACGGAAAGAATGAATCTAGCCAAAAAAGAAACCCCTGTCAACCGCTAATAGGGAATGGGTTGGCTGTTTATTTAAGTTTCAATTTTACAACAAGTTAAGTTGTTTTAAGATTAATGGTCTTTGAGGAGCTATAGGTTGGGTTATTCAAGGTTTTTCTTAATTGTTGTTGAATACATTTTTCAGCTAAGTAGGTTTTCCTTCTGAAATACCCGCTGATTGAAAAGTCGCCATTTCATTGTAAATTTTTACAGCGCATTCCAAAATACTGATTCCAAGAGCCGCTCCGGTGCCTTCCCCAAGCCTCATTTGGAAATCGAATAAAGGAGTTTGATTATAAAGTCGAAAGAATAATTTGTGCCCCGGCTCTGTAGATTGATGAGACGTGAAAACATAATCCGAAACTGTGGAGTCTATTTTCAACGCAATTATCGCCGCAGCCCCAGAGATTAGTCCGTCGACTATAATAGCTTTTTTACATTCGGCGGCTCCTAACATTAAACCGGCCATCCCTCCAATTTCAAAGCCTCCTACTTTTGATAAAACGTCAAGTGGGTCGTTAGGATTTGGTTGATTAATCTGAATGGCTTTACGAATAATTTCGATTTTTTTTGCGAGCCCCGGTCCATCGACCCCAGCGCCTGGGCCGGTCGCTAGTTCTATGGGACTGTCTTCAAAAGTCGCCATAATCGCCGCCGCTGAAGTTGAGTTTCCAATTCCCATTTCTCCTGCGGCAAAAACGTCGGTTCCTTTTGAAGACCACTTAACGGCTAAGTCAAATCCGGTTTGCAAAGATTGAATCGCTTGATCTCGAGTCATGGCGGGAACTTCCGCCATATTTTGAGTGCCGTTGTCGATCTTTTTAGAAATGATTCCTTCAATGTCTCCAAAGTCGTGGTCGACGCCCATATCGACTACGATTACTTCAGCTCCAATATGTTTAGCGAGAACGTTTATCGCCGCTCCATCCGATAAGAAGTTATAAACCATTTGCCGAGTCACTTCTTTCGGATAAGCGCTAACGCCTTCTTTTGTGACGCCATGATCGGCGGAAAAAACAAATATAGATTTTTTATTTAGCGTTGAATTTCCACTCCGAATCGCTACATAGCGTTTAGCTAATTCTTCGAGCTTTCCAAGGCTGCCTGGAGGTTTAGTCAGAACGTCTAAATGTGATTGGGCTTTTTGCAGGTCCGACTTGAGAACGGGGTTAAGTTTTGGAAATAGGCGGTCGGACATTTTTTTAGTTTTCAAACAAGGAACGAATACTTATATTTATTAAAAAATATGTGTTTCTTACTCGATTACTTTTCTTCTTCTGGTTCTTCTTCTGGTTCTTCTTCTGGTTCTTCTTCTGGTTCGGCGCTTAGCCCTGCTGCTCTTTGTGAGTAACGAAGATACTTGATGATTTCATCGATTTGTTTTTTATTAAACTTACTTCGTTGCGATGGCATTTTGTCGGTGCCATTGTTTATCGTATCGCGAATATCATCGTCGGAGAAATTTCCTGGTAGATACTCTGCGTCGATTAATTTAGGAGCTTTAAAGCTTCCTTCTGAAAGGGCGTCTGGACCATGACAGTTTGAGCAAACGGAATGGAATTGGGTCTGGCCCGCTTTGTATTCAGGCGGTACTTGCAAGTTGGGGGGAGGAGCGCCGCCACAACTAGTAAGAAAGAATAAAGCTGTAAGTAGTAGTATATAATTTTTAGTTCTCACTCGAGTCTCCTCTTATTTTTTCTTGGTCTGCAATGCCGTCAAAATTTTCGTCAATTAGCGCGCGCACAACTTCGCCGTTACTATTAAAGTATTCCCATCTGTCGGGAGAGCCGTCCGCATTTGTATCGAAATGAACTTTCTCAAGCTCGGAAAACGAGTTAAAAAACTGCCACTGATCTGGCTTTTGATCTTTGTTGGAATCAAACACGGCAATTTGAAAGACTTGTTCGTTGTTTAACAAATCCCATCTGTCAGCAACGCCGTCAAAGTCGACGTCAAAAGAAATTCGAGTTTGCTTGCCGGATGAATCGAAATATTGCCAAAGATCGGTTTTCCCGTCAAAGTTTAAGTCTTTTTCGATTTTTATTAAATCCTTACCCTGTTTATAAAATTCTCTATGATCTATTTTCCCGTCAAATTGAGTATCTGCGTCAATTCGACTGAGGTTTCTTTGATTGTCGTAATATTGGATATAGTCGATAACTCCATCGTTGTTTTGGTCGCGCTCCATTTTTACAACAAAGTTTTGTGAATTATAAATGTCCCTTTGGTCAATCGCCCCGTTAAAATCTGAATCATATTCTATTTTTACTAATTTTCGGTTTTTAGAAAAGGTACGCCATTGATCGATTTTCCCATCCTGATTTGTATCCAATTTTTGGACCAGAGCCCATGATTGAACAGGATAGGTTAAAGAAATCCCTAAGACGAAAAAAAGTGCGTTAACGATAGAATAAAAATTTTGGAATTTTGATAAAGTCATAATTTGAATAATAACCGGAAATTATATAACATTCAAAACTTCTATTATACTCATAAAAACTATCAATGCTAGAATAGACGAGCCAAACATAATTTTATGGCAATTTGAGATATCGCTTGGTTGTATATGGTTTTTATCGTCGCCTATGTAAGGTTTCTCTATCAAAAGATCGCCATAGTAATTAGGTCCTCCTAGTTTTAACCCTAAAGCTCCGGCAACAGCAGCTTCTGGAATTCCCGCGTTGGGACTGGAATGGTTTTGACCGTCTCTTATCGAAATTTTATAGGCTTGTTTACCGTTAAATCCTAAAAGAAAACAGGAAGCTGATAAAATAAATCTGGATATACGCGCTGGAATCCAGTTAGCCGCGTCGTCTAGTTTTGCTGGGAACCAACCAAAATTAATGTATCGCTCATTTTTATAGCCAAACATAGAATCTAGCGTATTGATTGTTTTATACGCTAAAGCTAATGGAGCCCCTCCTAGGAAAGCGTAAAATAACGGCGCAATTATTCCATCCACAATATTTTCGGAAATGGTTTCCACGGTTGCTCTCAAGATGCCGTTTCTATCTAACTTTTCAGTATTTCGACCGACAATCATAGAAAGACTTTTTCTTGCCGATTCTTCGTCATTATTTAATAGGTGCTGTAAGACGGGAGAGCTTTCGTCAAATAAAGAACGTGTAGCCATGCATGTGTATAAAATTAAAATGGAACCACATGAAGAAAATTCTGGGGAAATGACATGTAGATAATGAAGTATCCAGTAGGACAATTCATAAACGCCGCTTACAAGGAGTAAAGTTGTAACGACACCCGCTATATTCAAGTTGGCTATGTGTTTTCGCGTTTGGGTCTCAAGCCAACTGGCTGCGGCCCCGATGAGACGGATAGGGTGAGGCCATTGCTTTGGGTCTCCGATAGCGAGGTCCAGAAAAAATGCGGTAATAATTTGCCCAGAGAGGCCCATGACTATTTTCCGTTTGAGAAAAAACTTTTTATAGCCTGAACTAATTGTCTATTTTTTTCTTCAGTTTGAACAGCGATCCTAAAAAACGAATTATCCAATCCTGAAAAATTTCCGCAGTTTCTGATAATCAAACCTTGAGCGAGTAAGCTTTTAAAAAAGAGGTCGGATAAATTAGAGTCGTCATCGACTAATTCGAAGAGAAAAAAATTAGTTTCAGATGGAAATATTTTTATCGCTTTAATTTGGTTTAGAGTTGAGAAAATACGTTTTTTTTCTATTAACAAGAGGCTCTTCGTTTTTTCTAAATAACTATTATCTTTTAAAATTTCTGTTCCGAGCTTTTGGGCAATAGAATTAACGTTCCATGGTGGAATAGAATTTTCTAATTGTTTTGCATTTTCTGGATGTAGTATGCAAAAACCCAATCTTGCGCCGGGAATACAATATAGCTTAGTAAGAGATTGCAAGACTATTAGGTTTTTAGATTGATGAGCCTCTTGGATAAGTGAAATGGGTTTATCGCAAAAGTCTACAAAAGCTTCGTCAATAATTAGAAAGATGTTTTTGCGTTCGCAAAATTTCTTAAGGACCAATAAACTTTCCAATGCCCAGATATGCCCCGTGGGGCTATTAGGATGACCCAAAACGACAGCGCCTAAGTTTTCTAAGCTTTGTAGATGGAAAAGAAAGGCTTCTATGTCTTCTTTAAAATTGTTTTCCGGTTTTAACAGATATTGAGTCAAAGGAACCTTGGCCGACTGCATTGCGGAATCGTATTCGGAAAATGTTGGTTCTACAATGACGCATCTTTTTCAATGTGGAAGAAAGCGCGGAATTACGTGGATTAATTCGTTAGATCCATTACCAGCTACGATAGAAGATTGAGG
>JAYOZP010000122.1:0-12790 GCA_038154245.1 Nitrospinales bacterium
CGATATAATATAACCTTTTTTTAAACTTTTTAACCTGTTTTTAGAGATTCCTTTGCATAAAACATTGATTTATGTGATAATTCGACCATCAAAATATACAATTTTATTTACATTCATGATTAGTTAATCTTGTTTTTTAAAGTTCTCTTTGGGGGGAGCGTAATGGGAAAAAAATTCAACTTCTTTAATTTGGTTTTTTTTATCAGCTTAGTTTGTTTTTTGTTTCAAGTTAGTTCGGCTTTGGCGGGAGAAGTTTCAATGGCGGGTCGTAAAATGCCGCCAACCCTAGAAGTAGGTGGGAATAAATTTGCTGGGGCAGGATCGTGTAATAAAGAGAAATGTCATGGCCATGCAACTAAGCCTAGAGCGAATGAATATACAACCTGGATTAAAGCGGAAATTCACTCTGCGGGTTATAGTGTTTTATACGAAAAAGAAGCCAAAGAAATCGCAAAAAAATACGGGATAAAAGGGAAAGCGGGAGAAGACGAGAGATGTGCGGTTTGTCATTCAATTTTTCTAGATAAGAAACCCGACTTAAAAGGCGCGAAATTTGATGTTAATGAAGGGGTCACATGCGAGGCTTGTCATGGTCCTTCTTCAGGATATTTAGAGCCTCATGCGAAGCCTTATGAGCCTAAAGGCGCAGAAGGCAAGGTTTTAGACAAAGCAAGAGCGAAAAGACATAAAGAATCTGTTGGGCAAGGAATGTGGGATGCTAAAAACCCAAAAATTAGAATTGAAACTTGTGTTTTTTGTCATTACCAGATTTCGAGCAAAATGTTAGATGCGGGCCATCCTGATTTAAATTTTGAAATGACCTACTTTCAAAAAACAATGCCTGTTCACTGGGTTGAGACCCCCGATAAGGGCGATGGGTTTTCGGCAAAGATCGCCGCAGCAGGTCAAGCGGTTTCTTTGAGGGAAGCTCTCAAAAAATTAGCGGCTTCTTCTGGCAAAGAAAATGTTGAAGCAAGTTATAACCAGGCAATGTCCCACTATAAGATTTTAAAAGCTATTGCATCTGCTGGTTTCGGAAGTACTAGTGGATTAGATGCTGGGATGAAAGGATTAGCTGGAGATAAAGGGGGAGCGGCTGCGCTTGCTGGCGCTGCTGACAAATTGTTTAATTCTTTGCTAAGCGCGAGTTATTCAAAAGATTCGACCCCTAAGATTATGAAAGCTATTTCTGGCTCGGCAGACTTAACGGGAAGTCCAACCAAAAAAGACGCAGAGCAAGCTTTTATGATTCTAGATGGAATTTATTCTACTTATGGATCGGACGAAGGAGTTTTAGGGGCTTTGGATGAATTGTATTATGGATTGCATGCCGAAGATCCAGCCCAAGATCCTCCCCCATACGATGCTAAAGCTTTTGGTCAAAACTTGGCTAAGGTTAAATCGGTAGTTAAATAGTATTCGCTGATATTTGGAAAGGCTGATTTAGATGCGAAAAATAGTTTCGATTTTTAAAAGTGGTTTCTTGCTTTTAGCCGTGTTTTTTGCGTTAGGTTTTTTAAATAATGCCCATGCGCAATTAACTTCTACTGAAGTAAACACTATCGTCACGCAAGCCGCTGAATCGTTGAATGTTGATACAATGGTGATTTCCGTTGTTGATCGAGCGGGTAATATTCTAGCCGTATTTAGAAAGCAGAACGGTTCCGCCAACGACGATCAAGCTGCAATAGCTCTTGCTAGAACGGCGGCTTTTTTCGCTCATAATCAAGCGAATTTAACTTCTAGAACTATTCGGTTTATTAGTGGAGAGCATTTCCCTCCAGGCGTTTCATTTACCGATGCAGGGGCTTTGTTTGGAATCGAAAATACCAATAGAGGGTGTAGCTTTAATACGACCTTTAATTCTGGGAAATCGATACCAAGGGCCACGTCTGGCGCTGGAGTGACTTGCTCCAGTTCTGATACATCGGGATGCGGCCTGGGAGTGCTGACAATTCCTGGCGGAGTTCCTCTTTATAAAAATGGTGAAATGGTGGGAGGTGTGGGCGTTTTTGGAGTTGGTCCAGCTCTGCGCGACGATCCTCAAGGCGGTCTCCGTAAGCTGGGAGATGGTTACGATGCCGCTGAGTTTGCCGCATTTTCAGGTTCTATTGGGTTTCTTCCAACCTTTAGCGCTGGAGGCGGGGTTTTCGTTGACGGCGTCAAGTTACCTACTATCGAAACTCAACAACGTCCTGATGGGTTTACTGCAGGTACTTTAAATGGAGCTTACTCCCAAGGACCAAGCGATAGTTCAGTAAGTCTTGTTCCATTTGACTGGTTGGTTGGTCCAAACGCTGGCTCTGCTTTAACTGCAGCTGAAGTTCGCTCTATCATTGAAAATGGAGTAGCGGTTGCAAATCAAACCAGAGCGGCGATCAGATTACCATTTACCGAACGCGCTAAGATGGTATTTTCAGTTGCCGATACGGATGGAACAATTTTAGGGTTGTTTCGAATGAGGGATGCAACAGTTTTTAGCGTAGATGTGGCTCTAAGTAAATCAAGAAACGTTGTTTATTTTAGCGGCTCTAACGTTAATGAAGCGGACAAAGTTGGCCTTCCAGACGGAACGGCAATTTCGAATCGAACAATTAGTTTTGGCGCTCAGAGGTTTTTCCCTTCAGGCTTAGATTTTACAGGCCCTGGCCCTTTCCGAGACATTTTTTTAAACGATTCCCTTAATCCTTGTTCTCAAGGAAGGCAAGCTACAAACGCTAATCAAAGCGGCATCGTATTTTTCCCTGGTTCTTCTCCCTTGTATAGAGATGGCATTTTGATTGGCGGACTTGGAGTCAGTGGAGACGGTGTTGAGCAGGATGATTTTGTGACAGCCGGAGCTGCTGAAGGTTTTTCAGCGCCAGCGCAGATTCGATCCGATGAATTTGAAATTCTGGGCGTAAGAATGCCTTTCTTAAAATTTCCAAGAAATCCTACACGATAATTTTAAACTTATTGGAGTATTTGGGCTACGATAATGAAAATTAAATTTGGTGTAGCAGGCCTATTGATAGCGTTTTTTTGTGTTTGGGCGTTGATTTTTGGAAATACTGAGTCTCGTGCTAGCGAATCTGTTTACTCCAAATATGACTCAAATGCTAAAAAATCAAAAAAATATTATGTGAATGGTAAAACTGAGGAAAAGTTTGCCGCTAGAAAAGCCCGCAGAAGAAGCTCCCGCAATAAAAAAGCAGAGACCAAAAAGGCTCCAGAAGAAAAGAAAAAGCCTCAAGAGCCTATTAAACCGGTAAAAGGCTCTGAAACTATAGATGACCGTTGGAGAATTCTTTATAAAAAGAATGTTATTGATCCCTATAATCAAAATGTATTAAAAGGCGATTATCCCGTTCTTGGTCAAGATAAGTTTTTTGTGTTTAGAGCCGATTCCATCAGCACCTTGCAATGGTTTGGGACTCTACCAACAGCCAGTGGAGTTGCGACAGACCTACCTTCCAAAGAAAAGTTTTTTGGCGATTCTAGAAATTTTATTTATAACCAAGATTTTCGTTTTACCTTTGAGTTCTTTAAAGGCGAAAGCGCTTTTCGACCGAGAGATTGGGAACTGCGTTTAGTTCCGCAAGTTAACTATAATTATGTCAATTTTGAAGAACGCGGAGTAGTAAATGTTGACCCAAGAGATGGGACAGATCGTTCCGATAATCATTTAGCTCTGCAAGAAGCTTCCTTTGAATACCATTTAGCGGACGTTAGTAGGTATTATGATTTTGTTTCCTTAAAAACCGGCATTCAAATTTTTAACGCGGATTTTAGAGGAATTGTATTTGAAGACGCAAATTTGGGCGTCCGACTTCTAGGGAACGCTGATAATAATTTTTGGCAATATAATGTCGTGTATTTTGACATGTTGGAAAAAGATACCAACAGCCAATTAAATACATTTAGCGATAGAGACCAACAGATCCTTGTTGCAAACCTTTATAAACAAGATTTTTTGATTAAAGGGTATACCGCAGAAATAAATTATCTGTGGAATAACGACGGCCCTTCTCGAAAATTTGATACAAATAGATTTTTGGTTCGCCCAGATCCTGTTGGAGGAGTGGTTCCCCACCAGGTGGAAGCAAATTATTTTGGTTTCATTGGGGATGGTCATTGGGGTCGTTTAAATATTAATCACTTCTTTTATTATGTGTTCGGGCAAGATAGCGCGAATCCTATATCTGATCAACCTGTCGATATTGACGCCATTGCCGCTGGAGCTGAAATTTCTATTGACCAAGATTGGATTCGTTATCGATTTTCTTATCTTTATGGTTCGGGCGACGACGACGCTACCGATGATGAAGCTGAAGGGTTTGACGCTATTTTCCCAAACCCAAATTTTGTTGGTGGAAGAAATGGGTATTGGATAAGCCAAGCGATTCCTTTGGCGGGAACCGGCGTTCAGTTAGTTAACCAAAATAGCGTTTTTCCAAGCGTTAGAAGTAATAAAATTCAGGGTCAGTCAAATTTTGTGAATCCAGGAATTCATTTTTACAATGTAGGCGTAGATATGAATTTAACGCCCAAAGTAAGAACGACCATTAACGCAAGTTATTTAGAGTTTGACGAGACCTCTTCATTGGAATTAATCCAAAACCAAAGTCCAATTTCAGATCAAATCGGTTACGACCTTAGTTTTGGTATGGAATGGAGACCTTGGTTAAATAATAACGTAATTATTGATGTCGGGGCTTCAAGCTTTATTCCGGAGCTGGGCTTTAAAGAGCTTTTGATTGACGACGAGTTGTACGCCGTAACTTCAAAAATCATTCTAACCTATTAGTTTCTTCCATTTGCTTTTCAGGGATAGAAAAGTTATGAATTTGACAAAGCTAAATCCTTTTCGATTAATCTCAATCATCTCAATTCTTTTTGTTTTTTTTGGGGCGGTTAATATTCAAGCCGCCGACCCTAAGGCAAAACCTGAGACTCCAAAGAAAATAGTTGAAAAGAAGGAGTCAAAAAAGACTGAAAAGAAAGTAGAGGAAAAAGTTGAAGAAAAAACTTCTAAGGTTAAGGAACCCAAAAAAGTAGTTAAGGTCGCTAAAGTTGTTGGCCCCTGGGAGCCGGTTGGTAATGTCGATATACGAAGTCAATCCGATGAAGATGTAAAAAAGAAGAGTGAAGGATGTGAATCATGTCATCAAGGCATTGAAAAGATGCATGCCGATCCTAAGATTAAATTAGGATGTACCGATTGTCATGGCGGTAATGCTCAGAATATTGCCCCAAAAGATTTAGACCCTAAATCTGCAAAGTATCAAAGTATTCAAGATAAATCTCATGTTCAACCTTCTAATCCTAAAAACTGGCCAACCTCGGCAAACCCTGAAAGATCTTACACTGATTTTTTAAGAGAGAATCCAGAGTTTGTTAGATTTATTAATCCAGGTGATTTGCGCATAGCTGAAAAATCCTGTGGCGGTCAATTTTGTCATCCAAGTCAAGTGCATAACGCTCCAAGAAGTATTATGGCCACGGGAGCATTATTGTGGGGAGCTGGAACTTATAACAACGGTATTCTCGATAAAAAGAATTATTTCCTTGGAGAAAGCTATACACGCGATGGTAGGCCGCAGAAATTAAATGGAGTGGCTATTACAAAAGATGATGGCTCTGTTTCATTTCGGGAACCTTTTAAAAGCGAATTAGCTAAGGGTGTGGTTCCAAGCTTATATCCATTACCGAGGTGGAATATAACAAAGCCAGGTAATATTTTTCGGTCTTTTGAGCCTGGTGGGATTGTGCCGCGTGCTAATGCTTCCGAAGTTGGAGACCCGGGTCTTATCAATACAATATTTTTAATACCTACACCTGGAAAACCCGATATGAAAACGGGAGAAAGAGGCTTGGGAACTGAATTAAGAATTGATACGCCTACTTTAAATATCCACAAAACTCGTTTGAACGATCCTAATATGTGGTTTCTCGGAACTAACGATCATGCAGGCGATTTTCGCTCAAGCGGATGTAGCGCGTGCCATGTCGTATACGCTAACAATCGAGATGAAACTGCGTCAGGACCATGGGCCAAATTTGGTAATAAGGGTTTAACCGCGACAAAAGATAAAACTATTCCAAAAGGTGAAAAAGGACATCCAATCATTCACCGCTTTACGAATTCTATACCTAGCAGTCAATGTTTAGTTTGTCATATGCATCAGCCGAATGCTTTCGTTAATACATATTTAGGTTATCAAATGTGGGATTACGAGACGGACGCCGAGTTTATGTATCCAAAGGAAACTCCAAAACTCACTTCGACCGAGGTGGCGGAAGCGTATCAAAAAAATCCTGAAGGCGCGGTAACTCGAGGTCTTTGGCGGAATGAAGATTTTCTAGAAAAAGTAAGCGAACTTAATCCTAAGCTTAAACACACTCAATTTGCAGATTATCATGGGCATGGTTGGGTATTTCGAGGGGTGTTTAAAAAAGATAGAGAAGGAAATCTACTCGATAAAAAAGGAAAAATAATTGATTTAAATGATAAGAAGCTTTGGGAAAAAGCAGTCCATATGAAAGATATTCATGCGGAAAAAGGGATGCATTGTGTGGATTGCCATTTCACTTTAGACGTTCATGGCGATGGAAAAATGTATGGCGCCTATAAAGATGCCTTGGAAATCCAATGCGTGGATTGTCATGGAGATGTTGATTATAAAACCAAATTTTTGACTACTGGGCCAGCCGCAGCTGGAGGCGATTTGAGAACGGGAAAAACTTCTTTCGGTAAAAAGCGGTTCTATAAAAGAGGTAACTCGATTTTTCAAAGATCTATGCTTTATAAAGATAAGGAATGGCAGGTTCCCCAGGTCATGGATATTATCGACCCCGCAAATGAAGACTTTTTTAATCCTAAAGCTAGATATGCAAAAACTATCCAAAAAGATTTAAAGAGCTGGGGTGGCGTTCCTGTAGACAAGAAAAAGCTAGCGCATACAAACGAAAAAATTAACTGTTATACCTGTCATACTGGGTTCGTGACGAACTGTTTTGGATGTCATTTACCCATCAAATTAAATTATAAGCAAAAAATGCGTCATTACGAAGGTACTTATAGCAAGTCTTTCACGACTTATAACCCGCAAGTGCTCCGAGATGAAAGTTTCATGCTTGCCAAATGGGATAAGAATAAAAAAGGAAAGATTGCGCCCGCAAGATCTTCTAGCGCCTTAGTATTGAGCGCGAGAAATGGAGATCGAGAAACGACTTATTTGCAGCAACCTCCAGTTTCTGCCTCAGGATATAGTAGTCAATCTTTTAATCCTCACTATCCTCATAACGTAAGAAAAGAAGAAACAAAACAATGCCAAGATTGCCATTTATCGAAAGAAAATGACAATAATGCATGGATGGCCCAACTGTTTCTTCAAGGCACTAATTTTGTAAATTTCTTTGGCAAGTTTGTTTATTTAGGTCTGGAGGATAAAGGATTGGAAGCCGTGTCCGTTACCGAATATGAGGAACCCCAGGCGGTAATTGGGTCTCATGCGCATAAATATGCCTACCCTAAAGAATATGCGGAGCATGAGGCAAACAATAGGCAATTAAAAGAATCTTATGGTCATAGTTCAGATGGAGCAAGAAGCCTCCAATTAAGAGGAGAGTATTTGTTTGCAGCTGAAGGCGATGACGGTTTTTGGGTTTATGACGTTGCAAATATAGATAATAAAGGCTTCTCTCAGCGAATTGTTACTTCGCCAGTATCTCCATTAGGACAAGTTCCTTATGTGAAGTCGAAATTCGCGACAGATGTTGCTTTGCCGACTAATATGACGGTCGATCCGAATAAAAAGCAGTTGCCTGAAAATGAAGAATGGCCCATGCATCCTATCTATCGATACGCTTTTTTTACCGATAGATTTGAGGGATTGATAGGAAGCGACGTTACAACTTTTATAGATGGTAATCCTAGAAATAACTTTATCAAAAGAGATGTTACCTTTAACCCTGGCGGTCAATTGACAGGCGCAGAGGCGATTACTTTAGCGGGACATATTGCTTATATCTCGGTTAAAGATTCAATAAAAGTTGTCGATTTAAACGATCCATTGAAACCAAAGATAGTTAATGAAATAAAAGGATTGAGCAATCCCAAGCGCGTTGCCATTCAATTTCGTTATGGATTTGTAGTTGACGATCAAGGATTAAAAGTCATTGATGTTACGTTTCCTGAAAAAGCCAGCTTAGTTAAGGATGCGTCTGTTAATTTAACCGAAGCTTACGACATTTATGTTGCTAGAACCTATGCTTATATTGCAGGAGGAAAATCTGGGTTAATAATTGTGGACGTAAAGAATCCAGAAAAACCAAAAATTGCTTTAACTTATAACGCCGATGGCAAAATGAACGATGTCAGAGGAGTTAAAGTTGGAGCGGTTTCTTCCAGTTTATTCGCTATGGTTGCCGATGGAATTAATGGACTAAGGGTTGTCCAATTGAGGTCGCCTGGGGATGATGATAAAGGAGTGGGGCACTTTGGGTTTAGCCCTTTACCAAAACCAAAATTAGTTGCGACTAAAAATATCGGCGGTAGAGCGATTACTGTTTCTAAGGGATTGGATCGAGATAGAGCGATTGATGAAACAGGTAACCAAGTAAGCGTTTTTGGGCGAAAAGGCTCTTATCCATTAAGTTTGGATGAACAGCGCCATATGTATCTTAAAGACGGCAAAGTTTGGAAAGTTTCTAATGAGCCAGAAACGGAACCAATAGCGATTAAATCTGCGCCTAAGACTAAGAAAAAGAAAAAAAGAGGAAGAAGAGGACGTAGATAAAAAAAGGTATGATTAAAAGCCGTCTGGTAGCCCCAGACGGCTTTTTTTTTCATAAATGGCTTTGTTTGTCCTTCTGCCACTCTACCCTAATTCTTTCTTCTAGGTCTTTGTTGTCGAGCCTTAGGCTTAACCAATTACGAGATTGAATAAAGCGTTCGCCAGTTTCAGGAAATTCAACTAATTCAGAAATGATTTCGCGATTTATCTGATTCTCATTACTTAGGTTTTCTAACACAATGTTTACTATGGTAGGTGGAGGGGGATGAACAATTGCAGATGAAATCAGTTGGTTTATAATTCCTGTAGAGTTGTTTCCATTCCCATTTTTATTTGCTTCAATAATTCCTGAAGCTCCGACATGTACATCGCCGGAAATTATAGTGACGCGACAAATTTTATCGTTAGCAAATTTTAGCAATTTATGGATTAATCGTAAACGTTCCTGGTTATGGGCCCTATGTCTCCAATGATCTCTAAGGTCGTCTTCTAACTCTTGTTGACCTGGAATCCGCGGATTCTTTTTTCCATGCGGATTTGTATAGAGAATAATAGAATTCGTCCATTTCTTCTTGCATCTGTGGCGAGAATTTATGGATGTGCCTATATTTTCGTTCAAGCTCGGATCATTGGCTTAAACTCGGGACTACTTCCCTAAGAGAATCGCTATAAATTTGATCTCCTCCTAATATCATTAATTGATAACGACCATTTTCTTCATGCGTTCTTTTAAGATTTTTCTATCGTTCGTATATGTCGGCTACTTTTGGGGTTTCCTTACAAGTTGAAAAACCGTTGCACGAAGCGAAAGCGAATCTTAAAGAGGCGACGTTTTTTTGAGGAATCAATACTGGAATATTTCGATACGCCTGGTTTGGTTCAGAGTCCGATTTTGCGACAACAGAGTATTGGATTTCTAGTTCATCGTCTTCTAAATTATTTCAAAATCGAATAAGGTTGCTTGTTCATATCGATGCTGGAGAAGAGTTGTTCGTTTTACATTTTTATTATTTTGGACGGGAGGTGAGGGGTAGAGCCTTTTTTAGTAGCGCTCCATTCTACTTGATGGCGATCGTTTTCGTCTTCGACTACCAATACTCAAATTTTCCACTTTCCTTTCTCATATCCTTTGAATCCTAAAATAGGACCCATGCTAATACTCATTTATCTTCTACTTTAAATTCGAAATCCAGCTTATGAAAAGCTAATATGGCAATGTTTTTATTCAAAAGATAAATTTTTATATTTTTCTTAAATAATTTTAAATAAAGGAAATGGATTTGAAATACTTTGATCGGAAATTTGTGTTCTACTAATGACGTTATTTGCTTAAAAAAAATATATAGTTTTTTTTTAAAGAATAATTTTATTATTGCGAAATGAACTCATTTAACTTATTACTAGATCCCCTTTGCATTTTTAATTAAAGATATGGTTTCAAAAACAAAAAAACATTCAACCCCAATGAAGTTTGACGCGTTAAACCTTATTAAGCCAATTTGTTCCGCTATTCATGAGGAGAAATATTCTTCTCCAACGCCAATTCAACAACAAGCGATACCGCATCTTTTAAAAGGCAAAGATTTGATTGGGTGCGCCCAAACTGGGACAGGTAAAACAGGAGCCTTTGCATGGCCAATTTTGCAAGGGCTTTCAAAGTTAGGAAACAATGCCAGTCCCAAAAAAGTTTTGGCTTTGGTTTTAACTCCTACTCGTGAGTTAGCAATTCAAATTTATGAAAGTTTTCATATTTATGGTCGCTATTTAAAAGTCAAACAAGCCGTGGTTTTTGGAGGAGTAAATTACAAATCCCAAATAAGCGCATTATCGCAAGGGATTGATGTTTTAGTGGCCACGCCGGGCAGGTTATTAGATCTTTTGGAAAAAGATTGCGTCCAACTAAAACAAGTTAGATTTTTAGTTTTAGACGAGGCGGATAGAATGTTGGATATGGGTTTTTTACCCGATATTCAAAAAATAATTGCTCTTACGCCTCGTAAACGACAATCCATGTTATTTTCTGCAACTTTTCCTAAAGAAATTGTCGATTTAACAAAAAATATTCTTAAAGATCCAATAAGCGTCAAAGTCTCTCCTAAATTCGTTGCAGCGAAAAATATTGAACAAAAAGCGCTATTTGTGGATCGTGAAAATAAAGGCGATTTACTGATTCATGTATTACAAAATGAGGAAATTTATAGGGGGCTTGTATTTGTTCGCACTAGACATGGGGCCAACCGAATAACTCGAAACTTAGTTAAAAGCGACATAAAGGCGGAAGCTTTACATGGCAACCAAGCTCAAGCGGCTAGACTTAAGGCATTAAGTAAATTCAAATCCGGAGAATCGCCTTTTCTGGTGGCTACGGATGTAGCTTCCCGTGGGCTTGATATAGACGACGTTTCTCATGTCATAAATTATGAACTCCCAAATGAACCAGAAAGTTATATCCATAGAATCGGACGGACGGCTCGCGCAGGAGCCTCGGGAATCGCTATTTCTTTATGTGATTTTGGAGAATGCGGTTATTTAAGGAAAATTGAAAAGGCGATTAATAACAGCGTTACAGTTATAGAAGATCATCCATTTCATTCTGATTCTGTTTTTTCAAAGTATAAACGCAAGAAAAAGACTAGCGTGAAAATTTCTACTACTAAAAGAAATCACAGAAAAGTATCGCCTAAGTTGACTAAAAAGGTTAAGAAGCCCCCAAGTCGTCAAAAACGTTTTACTGAAAGACCAAAAAATAAGGGGAAGCGTTAGATAGAAATAAATTCGTGGGAGTGTTATTTTTTTTTTATCTGCAGAAGAGCCTGAGAGGCTTTTTCCCTGAACTCGGGCGATAAGTTTTTGTTTTGAGATGAATTTTCTAATAACCTGATCCAACGATCGCCTTTTTGAGTTTTAATAACATCTAGCGCTGAGTTTTGAATAGTTGGATTGTCGCTTATTAATTGTTCTTGAATCGAATTGAACCATCTGGTGTTATCGATTTCCCTCAATCTGGATTGAGCTTCTTCTTTTACTGTTTCATTTTTATCTCCTAAGGCTAAATAGAGAGCTTGCACGGCTGTATCGGTGCCTAATTGCCCAAGTTCTCTGATAGCCTCAAGGCGAATTAAAAAATCTGGATTTTTTAATTGAGAAAGCCAGTGGTAAGCGGCGACGCTTTCTTCAACTTTTTTAGTTAGAGATTTTATTCCTAATTGATATTCGTTGTGACGGTATTTTTGCTCTGGTTTTTCCGGATCAAAACTTTGAGGAGAGTTTAGATCGTTTTTCTCTTGCGAGGCGACAGAATGATTTTTTTTGAGAGATGAAAGGATGATAACAGATTTAATGGTTTTATCATTTTTTGATAAACCATTGGATAACATATCAGAATGAACAAAGACTGTGTTTAGGGGTAAAATATCTTTGATCCCTTTTTCTAAAGGTTGGTTTTGTATTTTGGCGTAAACTTTTACCTTGGGGAGATTGCTATAGGTAAATCGAATGCTTGTTTCTTTGGAGAGCTTTTTTACAACCTCGGTTAAGGAGGCGCCTTTAATATCCGCAGAAATCCGAGAGTTTTTTACAAAAATCCTTAAAGATCCACCGTTTTCTGCAAAGGCGCCCAACGGGACCATAATAAGGAATAAAAAAACTAAAAGAGGTTTTAATAAACTATTTTTAAAATAAACTTTTTCCAAGTGGTTTTTCTTTCCACTTATAAATGATCCCCTTTTTATTTGCGTAAAACCCGACAATTTTTGTAGGTGGGGAATAGTTATCTAAATAGTTGACTCGAGTTTCGCCCGGAACTTTGTTGTAAATTAATAAGGTTCCGCCTTTTGCTAAGCGCACCTTTTTTTGAGGATTTCCCCATTCCTCGACTAATTCAGAAATGTGGGCGCCTTTCCATGAATTGTACATTCCGGGAGACGCGCATCCTAATCCGAGGGTTAGTTGAAAAAAAAGGAAAAACCCTAAAACAATTGATTTTATTGGAAAATTTACCGTTATTCCCAGTT
>JAYOZP010000123.1:0-2030 GCA_038154245.1 Nitrospinales bacterium
AGTTGAAACCGAACACATTCAATACCAATTAACTTTTACCGGACAGTAGTGATTTCAGATGAAAACAATCTATACAGTTGTTTTAGTTGCAGGCATAATTTTCGTAAATTTTTTTTTCATGGAATTTGCCTTTCCATTTTTCTTAAATAAGCTTCCGTTAAAAGTTTTTTCAATTTTAGAATCTGGAGAACAGATATTAGGGCAAACTTCCAAAAAGTCAGTTTTACCCAAAAACTATGTTGCAATAGTAGGTGATTCTTATGCAGCTGGTTGGGGAGATTGGAAGCGGCAACAAGTCGAAAATAATTGGTTATCAAGGCCAGATTATCAGCTAACTCATCTATTTCATCGCAAAAAAAATATAGATGTTGTGACTTTTGGGGTGCCTGGGGGTGGAAGCGTTGCAGCCGCAATTGAACTAGCCGCCTCATTTAATTATATAAATTCTTTAAGAAATTATAGTCTTGAAAGACCGCAATCCATATTGGTCTACTTTTATGAAGGAAATGACGTTTATAACAATATTATGGATACTCTTTGGTCGTTTAAAGAAAAACATCATATAAATGACTTGCAGGATCGTCTTTTTTTTAAAAAATTTATAAATGAGTTTTATTTGCAACGTCATCCTTTAATGCAAAATAACATTTTCTTAAAAGACCTTATATTTACAAAATTTGTAATTTCTTTATTTAAAGAGAGCTGGAAAAGTATAAAAATTAAAGTAAAGAGTTTTTCAAAAAGATCTTTAGAGCGCCTACAATCTTCAGATTTTTTAGATCCTAATATTAATAAGATTCTTGTAGGAGGACGACAAATACAACTGCCTAAAACTGTTCAAGGGCCTCCATTTGTTGGAATTCCGAAATCTGATGTTTTGGCAAATATAAAAGAGGAAAACTTTAACCAGGCTATATATATATTCGAACAGTCATTAACTCTTTTGAAAAGTATTTTCAAAGGATCTTTAATTAATGTAGTTTACATTCCTTCTCCTTTAGCAGTTTATAAAATAGTTTCTCCAACAGTTGTCTATGATCATTGGACAGAGACGCCGGATAATATTAAAAAACCTTACTACAAGGTAGACTCAAGTTTGATAGCTCATAAAAGTTATGAATTATGTAAAATTATCGAATCTAAAGCTCGAAAGTTAAATTTGGCATTCTTGGATACGAAAATATTTTTGAGAGAGGTTGCTGTTGATCAAATGATACATGGGCCAAAAGATTTTGGACATTTTAATAAAAAAGGCTATGAAACGTTATTGAAAGGTATCTTGGAAGCTTTTTATGAAAACAAATCTCAACAAAAAAATTTTCATTGTAAGCAATAATTTTTTAATGTGTGTAGGAAATATTCTATTTAATATCTGTATACGGCGTAAAAGATAATGGAAGATTCTAATACTGCTGAAAATGGATGGCGCGATCTTTGGAAAAAAGAAGATTATTGGGCCATATGGCTTGGATTTTTTCTTATTGGGATCGGTATGTTTATATATTTTTTCAATCCACCTAAAGGATTGGATGAAAAACTTCAAAAGTATAATCTTGTTTTGGAAGAAGAGCAAAGGATAGCTCCTTTTAGAACTATGAAATGGTATGAAGCAGTAGACGCTAAAGCTAAATTGCGAGCGACTGGAGAAAACTATTCAAAAACGATTAAACGGTGGACACATAAGCCGCATAAATGGTCGCAAAATCCAATTTCTTCTTTTAGATTAACTTCGGAAGAAGCTAAAAATAAGAGTGAAAAATCCACTAAACGTTATTTACATTTGAAAAGCAAAGCCGACAGTTTGAAAGAGCAAGCGTTGAGCGCAGAACAAGAAGCTTCGAAAAAGGATTTTAAAAACGATGATCTAAATCAGTCTGCCATTAATTATATAAACCAATATCGAGAAGCTTTACGCGAGGCAAAATCTGCTAGAAAGAAAACAAAAGTTAAGCCCTTTAATCAAGTTGGATACTTAATCTCACTTGGACTTGTGATTGGAGTCTTTTTTGGTATTGGATGGAAGTTTATCC
>JAYOZP010000123.1:2040-2977 GCA_038154245.1 Nitrospinales bacterium
TTGTCTGTGTTGGCTTTCTTTTTTGCATCTCAAGTTGAAATTAAAACTTTAGGAATAGGTTATGCCGCATGGGCTATTGCGATTGGTTTAACAATTGCTAATACAATTGGAACGCCAACATGGGTAAAGCCGGCGGTTCAAGTTGAATACTATATTAAAACTGGATTGGTACTGCTTGGAGCCGAAATTTTGTTCGGTAAGATATTAAGCATTGGAGTTCCTGGGATTTTTGTGGCCTGGGTTGTCACTCCAGTGGTATTACTAACAACTTTCTGGTTTGGGCAAAATGTTTTAAAAATAGCTTCTAAATCGTTAAATATAACCATTTGCGCCGATATGTCTGTCTGTGGAGTTTCTGCGGCTATTGCTACCGCCGCTGCGTGTAAGGCAAAGAAAGAAGAGTTAACTTTGGCAATAGGTCTATCATTGATCTTTACTTCGATCATGATGGTTTTGATGCCAAATGTTATAAAAACTATAGGAATGGATCCCATATTAGGCGGGGCATGGATGGGGGGAACCATAGACGCTACTGGCGCGGTTGCGGCGGCAGGGGCTTTTTTAGGAGATAAAGCGTTATACGTGGCGGCCACGATTAAAATGATTCAAAATATTTTGATTGGAGTTGTTGCCTTTTGTGTTGCTCTTTATTGGACTCTAAAAATTGAGCGAGATTCCAATAAAAATCAAAGGCCATCGGCTATGGAAATTTGGTATAGATTTCCTAAGTTTGTTATTGGCTTTCTCGTCGCTTCGATATTTCTTTCTTTAATCTATGAAGCGCTGGGGCACGATTGGGGCGAAGCGCTTGTCACGCACGGAGTGATAAAAGGGTGGACTAAGATTTGGCGCGGCTGGTTTTTTTGTCTGGCATTTGTAAGTATTGGATTATCGACAGATTTTCGAGAATTGAAAAGCTATTTCAAAGGTGGTAAAC
>JAYOZP010000123.1:2987-12754 GCA_038154245.1 Nitrospinales bacterium
GTGGTAAACCGCTTATTTTATATGTTTGCGGTCAGTCGCTGAATTTGATTCTTACCCTTGGAATGGCTTATTTGATGTTTTATGTTGTCTTTCCAGAAATTACGGCGGCTATTTAGTTTAACTAAAAATTATTTTATTCTTTTGGTGGAAGAGGATCGTTTTTTAATTCGTTAGGATCAATATCAAACTTTTTAATAATCTGGGATTTAACGCGTCGAGATTTAGCCGCCCATTGAGTATCTTCTATTTCTAAATATTGTTTTTCAGCTAATTCAACGTGTTGGAGCGCTGTTAATGCGTCTTCTTTTTGGTAATAGCACATAGCCAAATTGAAATGAGCGCCCGGTAAGTTAGACTCAAGGTCCAATGCGGCTTTAGCGTATTTTATTGCTTGATCAAAATCTTTAAGCTTTAAATAGGCCCCGCTTAAAGTTAATTTTGTTTCTTTATCATTAGGGTCCAAAAAAGCGGCTTGTCTAAGTACCTTAATGGCCTCTTTTCTTTTGCCTTTTCTCATGTATATATTCCCGATGACCTGAAAAGGCATAGGTAATTTAGGATCCAGTCGTAACGATTTTCGTGCGTGGCTTAAAGCAATATCCATACGGCCTCTCAAATAACTAAGTCGGCTAAAAAGAGCGTGCGCTTTTGCAGATTCTGGATCGAGCTCTACGGCTTTTTCAGCTAACGGAAAGGAAAAGCTTTCTTGGCCTAGAGCCAAGCCTAATTCAGCGGCTATTAACATGTAATTGACGTTCTCCGGACTCTCTGTTAGCAAAGCCGTCAAAATGGGTTTAGCTTCTTCGAATTTTTTTTCTTTAATTAAATTTTTAGCGAGAATAAATTGCTCATTAACTACCGGAGCTTCTTCTCCAGTCGTTTCTCCGGAGTCTCCACCTTGAGTGAAATAAAAGCCTGCAGCTCCGCCTAGAAGTAATACAACCGCTGCGGCAATAATGATTAATTTCTTTTTTGATTTTCCGCCGCCCTCTTCCTCAAATTCAAGCTCTTCTTCTGCTTCTCCAGATTCTTCGGCCTGTTCTTCTGTATCTTCTTCGTCGCTCATGTTAAATCCGAAATATTGAAAATTAAATTTAGGTAGATTTTATAATCGGCTAATTACGAAAAGTTTCTATTTATAATCAAAAATATCAGCTTATCAAATGTTTTTGTGACGGCCTATTATTATCTCTTACAGTAAATATTAACAAAACATTTTGAATATGTCGAAGAGGCATAGTGAATTATTTTTATAATGGTAGTAGAAATAAGTCAAAAACGAGGAGGATCTTAAATATAGAAGCAATTCTATGGAATTATGGTTTGGTTTTTTTTCAAGGAGTTAAGCTGATCGCGACTAATTTTTGGTGTTTTAAGTCCTAGCTTTTCCGCTTGATCGTAATGAGACTTAGCTTTCGTGTAATTCTTTTTGATAATAAGTAACCCGCCTAAATTAAAATGAGCTTCTGCAAAATCCGGTTTTATGCGAATTGCTATGACGTTCTCTTTGATAGATTTGTCGATAAGGCCGTTCAGTCTATACAATTCGGCTAGGTTAAAATGTGAATAATGATCGGAAGGGTTGATTTCTAAACCTGTTTTATAAGATGCAATTGCGTCGTTCCTTCGACCAATCTTTTTGTAAATTTCTCCTAAAGAAAAATGAGCTTCAGACAATTTGGGGTCTTGTTGTATCGATTTTAAAAACATTTCTTTAGCCTTTTGGTTGTTTCCGGTCTTAGAAAAGATAACTCCCATATGATAAATCGCTTTAGCGTCTCCAGGTTTAATTTTTTCAGCTTTTTCATATAGAGCTAAAGCCTTTTTAAAGCGTTCCTTTTTTTCATAAGCAAGCCCCATGCTTTTATAAGAAAAAGAAAATTCTACAAGCGAAACGGGTTTAAATATCATTAAAGCGATAGCAAATAAGAACACACTTAAAAGAGTTAAGTGTTTGCGACTGATTTGGCGTATCTGTTTACTTCCCTCTAACGCAAACATTGCAGAAAAGGGCAATAAGATAGGAACTATTGGGATTCTATATCTTGAAGTAACAAAAAATAAAATGACCGACGCGGCATAAGCGATGATGAACCCATACATCAAATAAAACTTGGGGCCAGTCCATAGGAAAAGCGATATTCCTGCGGCGGCTAATAAAAATACGATGCCGAAGGAAAGAAAGCCTATATTCAGGGCGGGAGTCAAGGTTTTGAGGAATTGATAGTCGTAATTATCAGGTATCTCATAGTTATTAAAAAATAAGAAAGTTTTTGTTCCAAGTAGTCGAATAAATTTCTTAGGAAAAGCGGTAATATAATTCAGAGTTTTTTTAAACCAGAATTGAGAGATTTCAGAAGGTTTTAAAGGATACCCTGCAAGAGTCTCGGCTTTTCTCCGGAAATCTGTTTCTTCAAACTCAGGATTAGCTTTAACAAACTCTAATAGAGTGTAGTTGCCTTTAGCGTTGGGGTTATTACCGATATAAAAATTTGCTCCAGCCTGATAGCTGGTAAGTACGAAGTCTCCAGATAAAACGTAATTTCTTAAAGTCATAGGAAAAACGCATAACACCATTCCCATAGTAAAAACAAAAAGATTAATAAATCGGTTTACAATTTTAACCTTGGAGAAGGCAAGTAGTATCCATAAAGCCGCGGCGGGATATAGTAAGAGATAGTTTCCTCTTAAGGCTATATTGATTCCTAATAGTATGCCTCCGATAAATATAACGGATTTTTTCGGCGAGTCGTATGACCGTAATAAAGTCAAAATAAAGAGGCATGAGAAAAATAGAGAGAGAGTGACTTTCAGAATAAGAACAGAATAAAAAATGAACGGCCCATAAATTGCGCAGAACACTGCGCTTAGAATTGAGACTTTACGATTAAAAAGCGATTCGCCAATTTTGTAAATCAACCAGACTGTGGCAATTGATAACGCAATTTGAATTCCTTGAACGATTAACAGTTTTTGGCCAAATATTTTGTAGATTACCGCTAAAAAGTATGGGTAAAGGGGAGCTTGATAAAATGCGGATTCGCCTAGCCATCCTTCATTTAATAGCTTCAAAGCTTTTAAATGATAACCCTCGGCGTCGACTAATAATATTGGACCCAAATCGGTCGATTGGAATTGAATCCAATAAAATATCCTAATTCCAGTAGCTATAATTATGACAAAAGCGATTGGAAGGTTGGATTTAAATTTTTTAAGAAAATTATTTTCAGAGCTTTCCAATGAGTAGTTCACTGTCCAATGAGATGCAAGACTATTTTTCGATTAAAAGAAACATCTCGGTGTTCGTAAAGATAAATGCCTTGCCATGTTCCTAAGACTAATTCCCTTTCTACCAAAGGAATTGATAATTGAGTTTGTGTAAGAGCGGACCTAATGTGGGAAGGCATGTCATCAGGTCCTTCGGCAGAATGCAAATAGTTTCCGCTTTCTGGAACAATTCGGCTAAAAAAACTTTCTAGATCAACCAATACGTCGGGATCGGCGTTTTCCTGAATAACTAGCGAAGCTGAAGTGTGTTTGACGAAAATTGTCAAAAGACCTGTTTCAAAGTTTTGTTTTCGAACCCAACTAGAGATTTCATGGGTAATATTATGTAATTTTTTACCTCCTGTAGAAAAGTTTAATGTGGAGTTCCGTTGTTCCATTTTAAATATTTATTTAGCTCGAATTAATAATATAAGCTTGTCCGAAGCGCGGATAGATAATACACTATTGTTATAACAGATGTTTATCTTGCTCCAAATAGATTTTCCTTTGTCTGCATCGGATTATCCATTATTAACGTCCGAGCGAATAGCCAGTAAGGAGCTTACTATGACAACGCATATTACAAATGAAGTCAGTTTTAGGAAAAGCGTAAACTTGACAGTTGAAATGGCAATAGCGACTCTCGATCTTCCAGAGGGCCTAGCTTATTATGTTGAATCGGTTGATAACGTTTATCAGATCAGATTTCCGGTAAAAATTAATGGAAAGATTGAAAGCTTCATAGGTTGGAGAGCTGTTCATGGCGAACATAAATTACCAGTAAAAGGTGGAATACGTTTTGCTCCTAACGTAAATCAAGATGAAGTGGAAGCTTTGGCTGCATTAATGAGCTACAAGTGCGCATTAGTAGACGTTCCTTTCGGCGGTTCAAAAGGGGGATTAGCAATTGATCCGAGAAAATATGATGAAGAAGCCTTAGAAAAAATTACTCGTAGGTTTGCCTTTGAATTAATGAGAAAAGATTATATAGGACCAGCGACAAACGTTCCTGCTCCCGATATGGGAACTGGGCCAAGGGAAATGGCTTGGATTGCTAGCACTTATAAAGCTCATCGAATGGACGATATAGATCATATGGCTTGTGTTACTGGGAAACCTGTTTCTCAGGGTGGAATACGCGGTCGAGTAGAAGCTACTGGACGAGGAGTTGTTTTTGGATTGCGCGAGTTTTTCAGGCATCCTGAAGACGTCAAAAAGGCAAAAATGGAAGGTAGTTTAGAAGGAAAGAAAGTGATTGTCCAAGGATTAGGTAATGTAGGTTATCACGCGGCAAAAATTTTAGAGCAAGAAGATGGAGCTAAGATTATTGCCGTTCTAGAATACGATGGAGGTATTTTAAATCCCGAAGGTATAGAAATTGACGATTTAGCGGAATATCGTAAAAATAATAAAGGGGTTAAAGGGTATTCCAAGGGGACTTATGTTGAAAACAGTTCTGAGTTACTTGAAGAAGATTGCGATATCCTTATTCCCGCCGCCTTAGAAGGCGTTATTAATCAGGAAAACGCTCCAAGAATAAAGGCAAATTTGATTGCCGAAGCTGCAAACGGTCCGGTGACATTTGGGGCGGACGCTATCCTTAATCAAAAGGGAGTTATTATTATTCCCGATACTTATCTAAACGCTGGAGGAGTTACTGTATCTTATTTTGAGTGGATCAAAAACCTTTCACATATCCGTTTAGGAAGAATGCAACGTCGTTATGAAGAAAGACAAAACTCTGAACTGCTACAAGCAATAGAAAGTTCTGGCACTCTTGTTTCTGAAGAATTAAAAAAATCTCTTTTGCAAGGAGCGGAAGAAATTGATTTGGTTCGATCTGGTTTAGACGACACCATGCGCATGGCATTTCAAGCTATTAGGGAGAGATATTGGAGTCGCGATAGTATCTCTAGCTACAGAATAGCCGCTATGGCGATTGCCGTCGAAAAAATTGCCCACAATGTAATGGAACAGGGCGTATATCCATAAGGAGTATTTTGGATACGACTACACAAAATAAAGGAAACCAAGAGGATGATCCTAGTGTTTTTCAGGATCCGGCAAAAAAAAGTTGGGTCTGGATAAGTCTAATTGCTTTGATTTTAGGGATGACCCCCTTTTGGCCTATAACTGGAACTATCTGGGGATATCCTAAGTGGGTGGTTTTTGCCGTTTTTATGAGCTTCTTAACCAGCGTGTTTATTGCCGCTGTTATTCTTTTCGTTTGGAAAGATTCTGAAAGGAAAAAGAATAAAACTTCAGAAAGCGCCTAATTTAAAGGTTGGTTGGGGAAATTATTTTTTTCCCGGTTTAATACGCGCTTTTAATTCAAGGACATTATTGCGCAATTGAGCGACGACTCTCTTTGTATCTGTTTTTAGCGATTCTTCCGTAACTTTTTCTTTTGAATAACCGGATATCTTTTTTCGGATATCGTCAATTGCCTTTTCTAGTTTATGGCTTCTCTTTTCGCTAAAACTTTTTGCCAAAGCTCCCTTTAATCCCTCGCCCTCAAAATGAAAGGTTGCCGCTTTTAAGATTTTTTTACGCGGCAAATATTTTTTACCGTTTTTCCAATCGCCGATAGCCTCATAAAGTAATTTTTCTATATTATCTACAATAAGGTCGTAATCGGTAGCGTCCACTAAATCGTGGATTTCGCCAGGTTTTGAATCAGACTCAATTTTAAAATCGATCGTTTCATCTTTACCGTTTAGCGATACCAGTTTGGTATATTTATCGATTTCGCGCGGATATAGCTGAGGATGCCAAACCTGCATAATATATTCTTTACTTTTTACGTTCTGCACAATGTATTCGCTTTTTTCATTAGTGGTCGTAAAATAACCATTTGGAGCGACAAAAATTGTCCCAATCATGTCTTTATGCATATTACAGCGAAGAATAATGGGGCCGGCGTCTTTCACTAAAATAGAACGAGACGCTCCAGATGCCATTGCTCCCAGGTTAAATTGGTTTTTTAAAGATTTAGAATAAATATTATGAACTTCGCGATCATTATTTACAAAAGTTAACGTAGAGCCCACTTGCACAGCTGAATTTGAAGGGGAAAACTGTAGGTTGTTTTGAGAAATCGTTATAGATTGAGTTTTTTGATTGGGTACTTTTAGTTTATCTTTTGTTTCGAGATAAACTACTGCATTAGAGCCTATTGGTTTGCCATTAATTAAAATTTTTCCAGAAATATCGGTGTATTCTTTGAAAATCTTTGCATCCGAACCTTCCATTTTATGGTCGGAACCTTCAGATTTTTTGTCGATTGCTTTGCCAAGAGCCGCTTGTTTTTTTTCTTCAGGATTTACTAATTTTGGACCTTTTTTGATGGATTTAACGGCGCTATATTGCTGCAGAAATCTTTGAACAAAAGGTTTGTCGAATTCTTTATCGAGTTTGATTGCTTTTTGAAAAAATGGAACCGCTTGGTCAAATTTTTGCTGTAAGCTTAAGACGATTCCCAAATTGAAATTTGTGACAGCTAATTGTGGGTTTAATGCTAAAGCTTTGCGGTAACTTGCTTCTTCATTGATATACTCTTTTTTGCGTCCATAAGCCTTTCCTAAAGAATTATGGGCCATGATATTTTTGGGATTAATTTCTAAAGTTTTTTTGAATAATCTAATCGCTCCCTCAATGTCTTTCCCTAAGAGTTTTGACATTCCCCAATTGTAAGCAATCTCTTCGTCATAAGGGTCTAGCTCGGCGGCGCGGGCGAAAAATTGATCCGCTTTTTGATAGCTTCTTGCCATCCGAGCTGCAGTTGCTCTAATAGCAAATACTTCAGCGGAATTTGGACTGATTTGTGCGGCTTTTTCAAATATTTCATCGGCAGCGTTAAACTTACCTTGCTCAGCTAAGGACATTCCCTGAGCGATTAATTCCAAAGTTTCCTTTGGTAAATGACTGCCTGGAAATGGGCTGTTTTGAATTTCTTCTCGATTTGCTAAAATTGTAGCTCCTAGCTGTGAAGGAGCGGCAATATTAGTTTTAGCAGTTTTTGCCTCGACCGTATTTTGGTCGAAAAGCAATAATGTAATGGAAAAACAGGTAATACTTAAGATCAGGCAAAATCGAGAAAGCAGCATTTTAGAAAAGTATTGAGTATTGGATTTTAAGGTTTTTAAAGGATTTTTTTTAGAATTCATTACCATCATAGATATATTTGGAGTTAATTTTATTCGAAATCAAATAAATATAATTGAATTGTTTTGTTTATACTAAGAGAATTTCTAAAAGTCTAAATTTATCAAAAGCCTAGTCCTTGAAGTAGACGGCAATAGCGAACGACTAAAAATATCATATTGGGTCGAGGAATGAATCAAACTTGATTACTAATAACTTTGTCCTTTAAAGTTCAGACCGCAATCGAGGTAAAGGAAGATTTAAAACGCTTTTTTTGGGCAACTCATCCGCAGTCACTGGAGAAGTTCTTTTCATAGCCGTTTGGGTTGATTTTGCGGCAAAGGATGAAAATTTATAATCCATCGATTTCGTTTCGCAATCGGGGCACTCAGTTTCTTCCTTATTAACGCTAGCAGATTGAAGAAGGGTAAACTCTTTTTTACAATCGTTACAATAGTATTCAAAAAGTGGCATAATCTTTTCCCAAGTTTTTTCTGGGGTCCTCAAATTATGAGGTTGAAATGTTGAGCTTATTAGGATTAAATCATAGCTCAAAACAGCCTGTCAATGTGTTTTTAAACCGTTTACAATATACAACAGCGTAACTTTACCGCAATTTATCTTCCTTGAAATGAAACCTCTTGCCGCAAAATCTCTATTATCCAAAGACCTAGCGACCAGTATCAAAAGCCGGTCGGGTTATTTGCCCATTCAAATGCTCGAATTAGCTTACCATCAAGGCGTTATTCACGCTGAAACTTCGATGGTCGAATCTCAGTTTCAACCGGGTAGCTTGGATTTACGATTAGGAAAAAAAGCCTATCGTATCCAAAGTAGTTTTTTGCCGGAAACGGGGACTGTAGAGTCGAAATTGAAAGATCTCATAATGTATGAGGTTGATTTAAGGGATGGTGGGATTTTAGAGAGAGGCGCTATGTACCTCATTCCCTTAATGGAAGAACTTGAATTGCCTCGCGATTTATATGGTCGAACAAATCCTAAAAGTTCTATCGGGCGTTTGGATATGTTCACTCGGGTGATTACTAATTATGGTCATAGATTTGATGAAATTGTCCCCGGTTATAAAGGAAAATTATATTTAGAAGTTATTGCTCGCTCATTTCCGGTTCGAGTTCGAGAAGGGTTAACGTTAAACCAATTACGTTTAATTAGAAAAAATCCAGATATCTCCGATAAAGCTTTAAAAGTTCAGTATCGTAAACAACCGATATTATTTAATTCATCGGGAAATCCATTGCCGCTGGAAGATGTTATTGTGGACGACGGGCTTTATATTGGAATTGATCTATCCTCTAAAGGAAAAGAACCGATTGCGTTTAAAGCCAAATCCAATAGCGCAGTTATCGATCTGTCGAAAATCCATCATTATAATGTGTCTGATTTTTGGGAACCCATTTATAAACAAAAAAAACCACGACTTATATTGGAGCCAGAAAGCTTTTATATAATGATGTCTAAAGAAAAGATTTGTATTTGGCCTAATTTGTTAGCCGAGATGGTCGCTTACGAACCGAATAGTGGGGAACTTAGAACTCATTACGCAGGTTTTTTTGATCCAGGTTTTGGTTGGCATGGAGGCAAATCTTTTAAAAATCAGGGTACGCGCGCTGTTATGGAAGTTCGACCGCATGATGTTCCATTTTTGGTTGAGGATGGACAGACGTTTTGTCGGCTTAAATTTGAAAAAGTAATAGAAAAACCCAGAATTATATATGGCAAAGATATTCAATCAAATTACCATTCCCAGAAGTTAACCTTAAGTAAATTTTTTAAAAGTTAAGCAAACTCCAAAGGACTGTTTTTGGGGATACTCTAATTAGTTCAATCATTCTAAAAGAGTCTTCTTAGTTTTTCTTGCGCAAAATGATTTAAAGTTTTATTTTGGACGCATCAATAATTAAAGGTGTATCATCGTGGAACGTAGCGAAATTAAGGCAATTGTTGAAAATATTTTGTTGGCCGCAGACGAACCGGTTACCTCTGAGCGGTTGGCGGCTACTGTTATCAATGGAATGCCAAGTTCTGATTTTGAATCGATTCTAGAAGAATTGAAAGAAGATTATAGCGATCGGAATTTACAAATAGTAGAGGTGGCGGAAGGCTTTCTCCTTGCCACGAGAAGAGAATATTCTGATTGGATCAGGAAATTTTATAAGTCAGATAAGACCGCAAGATTATCTCAACCTGCCTTAGATTCACTTTCCATCATTGCTTATAAACAACCAATTACCAGAGCAGAAGTTGAGGAGATTAGAGGTATTGATTCGTCGGGAGTCGTGAAAACTTTATTAGAAAAGAAAATCATAGCTCCGGCTGGGAGGAAACAGGTCTTAGGG
>JAYOZP010000124.1:0-12745 GCA_038154245.1 Nitrospinales bacterium
CGCAATAAAGGTAATTTATAACTATTAAAATAAACTTAATGTTTAAGATACAAGGTTCTTGCTCCTCGAACGTATCGACGTAACGGGGTATGTTGAGATTGTAATCGTTCTCTGCAATCTCTCTGATCGGCGCAACGTAGGAGTATTTGTCTATTGTCTTACGCTCTTCATAGGTGCGGACGATCTTGGCAACATGTTCATCGCTCAATACGTTTTGATTGCCGACTTTCTCAAACTCTGCGCTTGCATCAATGAACAAAATATCCTCATCATGTACACGGCATTTTTTAAATACCAGCACACAGGCGGGGATAGATGTGCCGTAGAAGATATTTGGCGGCAGGCCGATCACGGCATCCAGATAGTTTTGTTCTCTGATAATGTATTCACGGATGATACCCTCCGCCGCGCCGCGGAATAACACACCATGCGGCAGGACAATCGCCGCCGTGGCGTTATCCGCCATGTGGTGGATGATGTGTTGTACGAACGCAAAATCGGCTTTGGTCTTTGGGGCTATGCGCCCGTACTGACTGAACCTGTCATCGGTTTCATTAAGCGGATTCTCGTCACCCTTCCATTTTGCGGAGAACGGAGGATTGGCAACTACCGCTTCAAACTTTTCATCTAAATGTTCCGGGGTTTCGAGCGTATCTTCTTGTCGGATGTCGAAGCGGCTGAAATGCACTTCATGCATGATCATATTCATACGTGCAAGGTTGTAAGTCGTGCGATTTAGTTCTTGTCCAAAGAACTCGCCAACCTCTGCTTCCTTCGCAATTCGCAAGAGCAATGAACCCGAACCACATGTAGGATCATAGGCATTTTTAATCTGGCCTTTGCCGAGCGTGACGATTTTGGCAAGGATGCGTGAGACTTGTTGCGGCGTATAGAACTCACCCGCTTTTTTACCTGCTCCAGAGGCAAACTGCCCAATCAAGTATTCGTAAGCATCACCCAAGACATCGGAGTCAACCTGATCGAGCTGAAAGTCAATCGCATCGAGGTGCGCGAGAACTTTAGCGATGAGCTTGTTCCTAGCGGCAGGGCTGCGCCCCAGCTTCGTACTGGCAAGGTCGATGTCTTCAAAGAGCTTGTTGAAATCATCCTCGCTCTCATTACCCATAGTGCTCTGCTCAATAGCATTCAGGATAGATTGTAGGTCTTCGAGGATGAAGTTGCCCGTGGCTTCCTCGTCATCCTCATCAACCTTGATGTTTCCCTTCTTACTAATGGCGCTGAACAGCTCGTCAGGGTGCAGGAAGTAACCGAGCTTTTCTAGAGATTCCTCTTTGATAGCGGCAAGGTCGCTCTCGTCTTTGACAAGGGCGTAGTCTTTGATCGTCTCCGTCTCTAGGAGCTTATTGGCAAAGATATACTGCTTCTCAGACAGGTATTTATAAAAGATGAAGCCAAGGATGTAGTCACGGAACTCATCCGCATCCATTTTACCGCGTAATTCGTTCGCAATCTTCCATAGCTGCGCTTCCAGTCGTTGTTTTTGTTCTTCTGTCACGCTATCCCCTTGAGTAATTCATTATGTGTTTGAAGATAATGCCATATTCGAGTCAGGGCGGGAAGGTGCTTGCTGAGTTATTTGTCTGATTGATGGATTGCGCATCGCGGAGCGTATGGATTTCATCTAGGCGCTTTGCGAACAACAAATAGGTGATTTGCTCAATCACAGAAAGTGGTTTAGATATGCCGCCTGACCAAAATGTATTCCACAGTTGGTCAACCTTGTTTTTCATTTCGCTAGTTATTATTGAACCCCCTAATTATGTGACCTCATACGGTGTTTTAAGTCGTTTGAATTGTAAGTCATTGAGATATTTTATAAAAGCTGTATATTTTTGAAAGTATTAAGAAGGGTCGCTTTAATGATGATCTATTCTGATTGAATTAGTCTCTAGGAGCTTGCCAAGGTTAGGCATGTAACATGCTAGTTAATTTTCTCCTCTCATCATGCGGAGATTAGGAAGCCTAATTTCTGCAATTCCGGTGATCTACGATCCTTAAAAACAGATCGAAATTCCGTCTCTATTGGTTTTTGACTGGTTGAGACCAGGGGAAAGCCTTTCCCCTATGATAAGAGAAACTCAAAAAATACCCGCTCCTGAAAGAGTGAGGGTTTACAATGAGCAATAAAGGGTGGTTTTATAGCTCATATTGAGATACTATTTGAGTAATACAAGGAAAGGTTATTGCTCATGATGTGGAACTGGGAACAAGATGATTGGCCAAATTTTAGCTACGATAGCTCTGCCCTAAAAGGCTTTGAGGAGCAGTTTCTCCATCGCTCCGGGCTATTGTTTGGAGCCTATAAGCATATCAATGACGAAGAAAAGGATACGCTCAAGGTTGACCTGATTAGTACGGAAGCTCTGAAAACTTCCGAAATTGAGGGGGAGTTTCTTAACCGGGACAGTATCCAGTCTTCCATCCGCCGGAATTTGGGGATGGAAACGTATAACAGGAAAATACCTCCGGAGGAGCAAGGCATCGCTGAGATGATGGTTGATCTCTACCGAAATTACGCCAAACCACTTTCTCACCAGACCCTTTTTGCCTGGCACAAAATGTTAACCAGCGGAAGGCGAGACCTTAAAGATATTGGCCGCTACCGGACTCATGCTGATCCCATGCAGGTTGTCTCCGGTCCTATCGGGAAAGAGAAGGTGCATTATGAGGCACCCCCTTCGACTGTAATGAAAGCGGAAATGAAACGCTTCATTGACTGGTTTAAAAAGACGAGGCCAAAAGGGGAAGAGTCTTTACCGGCTTTGACTCGCGCCGGAATTGCCCATCTTTGGTTTGTTAGCATTCACCCCTTTGAAGATGGGAACGGACGCATTGGCCGGGCTCTAGCGGAAAAGGCTCTCTCAGAATATCTGGGGCATCCGGCTCTCATCGTTACTTCCCAGACGATCCAGAATAATAAAAAAGCGTATTACGCCATGTTGGAGCAGAGTAATAAGGATAACGAGATCACTGAATGGCTGAAGTATTTTTCACAAACCGTTCTAGATGCTCAAAATGAAACACAAACCCAGATAGACTTCTTGATTGCAAAAGCGAGGTTCTTTGATAAGTTCAAGCTCAATGAGCGACAGAAAAAATCTGTTTTACGCATGTTCAAAGAAGGACCAAAAGGCTTTAAAGGAGGCTTAAGCGCAGAAAACTATATCACCATCACCGGAACCTCCCGCGCCACCGCGACCAGAGATTTGCAGGATTTGGTGAAAAAAGATGCCCTTATCAAAATCGGTGAATTTAAGAGTACGCGGTATTATTTGAAGATAAAAGCATAAAAGTAAAAATTATAAATCTTTGCTTTTCTTGAGGATAGCAGATCAGCGCCGACTCAAAGGCCGCTACTAGGAGATTAATACTGTAAATTATTTTTGGAAGATGGATTAGGTTTAAAAACTAGTGCTTTTGTGAACACTGCCCTCAACTTTTCTTAATTTCCACAGAAACTTTCGAAATAATGTAGTTTTGTAAAGTCGTTGGTTTTGCATCGGAGGGGTTAAATAACGCCAAATTTATGCCTTCACTAACAGAGCTTTTATATATTACTCCTCGGTAATCACACCTCTTTATGAATTCACATAAATACTGGCTCGGAATATAATCAATTGCGGCAGCCGTTGGTAAAACAGGAGTTGTAAGCTCTTTTCCCAATTTTTCTAAAAACTCTATGTCCCCCCTAAGTAGGGCTATTTCATGCTCATCTGTTAAAAGAAAAGGGGAAACTAATTTTCGAGGTTCTCTCAAATCCACGATTTTTAAGTTTTGATTGACTATGAACTCGGCAACACAAGCTACCTCACCTGGGTGAGGGCGGATTTCTGATATGGCTGTATTGTGTGTAGAGCCTAGATATAGATAGGGAATTCCTGCAGGGTTTGCTCTTCCATGAGAAGCTATCCGTTTTGGCGGAGCCCCCATATCAGAAATTTCATAAGAATCATCAGCTTGCTGAATTCGAGCTCTATGCCAAACTTGAGGTACTTCCTCTTGATCGAAAATTAACCTTGAAAGAAGCTCCTCAAACCTGTCTGCATCAATTTCAGTTTTAGGGAAAAACCTGTTCTGGTGCATTAATTCTTTACGTAGCTCTTCCCAACGGTCAAGCCTGTCGGTGTGACATAATTCTGATGGAATGAAATTTTTTCTTACAATTTCACCGTCATTAAGAATATCAACCAGAAGTTCTTTTGCGTGTGCATTGTCCATCCTAGGATGTTCAAACAAAGACCAATCTTCCTTAAGCCACTCAACAAGCGTTTTCCCTTCGTCATCAGGACGATATATGCTTATAAGAAGCTCAAAATAGTCAGCTAGCTGATTTGGTTCTATTAACTCTTGGTTTTCTGAATTGCAATAAGAACAGCGTCCACTTTCTGTAGAGCGTAGGGGGATTATTTCTCTTTTGAGCCCTTTATCACCAAAACAATTTGCACAGCACATCATCTGGCAATATTTTCACTCTCTTCAAAATATCTAGCCAATGTTTCAATGTGATGCTTCATGGACATTTTCTTTACGTATCCTAACCCCGGAAAATGCCCTCTATTGTGTAAGCTACGGAATTCTTGAATAGCTGAGGTTTCTTGAATTTTATTATCTGGTTTTTGCAACTCATCTATTAGCTTATTTAGAGCTTCTGCAAATTTACCGGCTGGATCTTGGGGGGTGTCTTGACGATCTGATTTAAAGTGATGGACATGCATCTCATCGTCTTTTTCGTGGTCAATAAAAGTAAGGTGTATGGCTATTGTATAAGCTGGTCCGCCTGATTCTGAATAATCATCACCTACTATAAGGAAGTCACCAAAGCCGTTCATTAATTCTTCTTCAAAAGTAACATGCAAATCAGAGAAAAATTCGACAGATGGGTGATCTCGATTTCTTCTTTGCTCAAACCCATCCCTGATAAGTATTCTGTTCTGTTGATTTTTGAAGTGACGGCGATACAATTTCCCGCAAAAGTCTTCGAGAAAAATACTAGAAGTGATGTTTCTTTGATTATCAATTACTGACGCAAGCTCTTTTGCTTGAGAGAAACCGGCATGTATAAGAGCTAATTTACCATTATCACTATGAGACTCCAATATAACGCGTGCATCCTCAGCAGATAGTTTTTCAGTTAAAAGAACACCTTTTACAATATTGCTTGAGTTATCAAACTCATTGCCTAGTAGGGAGCAAATTTCATCTCCATTACTTTTGTGGTCACCCAACTGAGGGTTTATTATGACGATTGCCTTTGCTTGGCTCTCACATATAGCATCAAGAGCTTTCTTAAGGCCATTAAGTTGCTCTTTCACGGGCTCTATTATTGGAATAAAATTTTGCGTTGCAAAAATAAGGGCAGACTCTCTTATTGTGATTAACTCATTTTGTTTGCCGCGGAAATAAGGGTAATACATTTTGCTATGCCCACCTTACAGCATGAAGAATAGGGGTGTTTATCGCGTGTAGCAATCGTCCATAATCCTGTTTACGTAGTGGAGTTGTTAGGGCGGCTGTTTGAAGAGATGGTGGAAGTTCATGAAGAAGATTTTCTAGGGAGACTAAATTTCTGGTTTCTTTTAATGTTCTTACCATGCCGTAGTGAGCATCATAAGAGCTTAATTTTATAAAACGAGATCGCAATTCTTCATATAGCTGAGTATTTGGGACATGTGGAATTTTTACTCCAAGTTCTTCAAGTATAATTTTTGCCTCTTTTAGTTGGATCGATTCAAATATAGCGGCGGGGCATGTTCTTTCTGGAACATCTGCTCCTTCTCGTAGTGTCGAGATTTGATAGCGGTCAGATAATTTTAAAATACCAATTTCATTGGGAACCAGATCAAATACAGAGTCGATATGATTTTCGCCGATTATAACGTTAACTTTAGCAAAGACTTTCATATAAGCGGCTATTTGTCGTTCTAATCGAGATAGTGTGTCTCTCTCAGATTTAATTTCGTAGACTGTTGCCGTTCCATTCAAAATAACGTAATCGGCCTTACACTTACCGACACGAAATTCAGTCAGCATTGCGGCCGTTTGAAGATTGTGAACACCAAGCAATACTTTTTGAGTTAGAGCAGCCTTGTATATGTATTCATGGCGACAGTCTTTTCTTTTTAAAAATGAAAATGCAATCTCAAAAAGCTGGCAAACTTTTTCAGTTTCTGAAATTATCTCAACCAGACGAGATTCTCTGAGCAACCTTGCTAGCAAGGGTGATCTTCCGCAACGTGCCATTTCTTGAATGACGGTCGCAGAGAAAAACCGGGAGATTGCTGATATTTGGTTTTCTTCTAATTTATGCATGTTTTCCTGTGCAATTGACTAATTCTTAGTCTGGCTAATTCTAATACACTTTTTACTTTTGAACAAATGCCATTGTCGAACCGTTAATAGTTGTAATTGGTTTCCTGTTTGTTTGTATTCTATTTTTTAATATTGTCAGGCAACTTTGAGCCTAATGTAAGTTCAATTTTCAACGGCTGGGTTCATAAGTGTTTTCAAATTCACGCTTCAGGCCCCTTGGTTTCTCTTGAGTGGAAACACTTCCACCCATTTCAATATAACGGCTAATATCCTGCCTTAGGCTTGATACTTCAAGTTTATGCTCCTGAAGGGTATGACGGATTTGGCTTTGCAGGTTTTGGCATTCCTTGAGTTGCCGATTGATGAGAGCCTGTTTTTCATCTCTATCTCGCACTTGGCATTGTTTCATTTCTGATTCATTTTGACTGCGGATTTTTTGGTATTTCCCGGTTATACGGTGCCAAATTCCTTTCAGGCCTTTGGGAAGACGCTTGGAGCGTTCTATGGTTTCTTTCTCCCAGCGTTTCTCTTGTTTTTCTTTGAGGGCCATTCTGTGTTGTTGGTGGTGTTTTCTTAAAGCCTGCTTTCTTTGAAGCAGGGGCTCTTTTTGTTTTTTTAATTTCTCATGAACTTCTTTGATATGAAGCTCCAGGATTTGGGTCATATTTTTAGCAATTTCTGTTTTCACCATATCTGTGCTGGGCAATGATTTTGGATCGCCTAATCGGTTTTTCAATTCCTTATTTTTGACACCGATCCAGCGGCTTAGTGAGAAAACTTCGCCCTGAAAATCAACAACCACAAACCCGCGCCGGTCTCCTTTGGCTAGATAGAATCCGCGTTCCTTTAACGCTTGTGTGAAAGCTTTGCCGCTATCTGAAATTGCCCAGCATTCTTGAAATGTGGTTTTTAGAATTTTGGGGTCTTCATTTAGGCGTTTGGCTTGTTGCCACTCGGACAGGGTAAAGTTTTGATGATTGCGTTCTTTGCTATCCATCAGGCCGCGTGGTATTTGCCAGCCATGCTGGAAATAGAGCTGTTTGGATATATCCCGGAGTTTGTATTTGTAGTGGGGGAGATTGATTGCTTTCATCTCTTCTGTGTTGATCCTGGACCAAACACAGTGGGCATGCCTTCGGCCTTCCTTTTCATGGAAAACGACGACACGGGGCTGTCCTTCCAACTTCATTTCTTTTTCAATATCGTTTAAAGCATTTTCAAAATATTCGATGGGGACATTTTCTGTTTGTGGAGGATTGAGGCTTAGAGAAAACATAAACTGTTTACACCGCGTTCCCTGACTGATCGCATGGATTTCTTTTAAAGCACCGTGAAGATCATCGGACATAAAGCCTCGGACTTCATGCACTTCCACATGCTCATTTTCTTCCGTTTTAAGCAGGTGATGAGCTAGTTGTTTGGCTCCGCCGCGCTGGCTTCCCTTAAGAATCATAATCATTCTCCGGCAATAACCCCAGGGCAACGATTAAAGAGCGGCGAATCCACCGAATATCGCCGCAACTATCCTGTATAGCCTGCTCGGTATCGGGAGATACTTCGAGGGAGCCACTATTAGCCGCTTTGGCAAGCTGGTTTAAATTATTGGCAATGCGGGAGCGTCCCAACTCACCCAGTAATTTCCCTAGCTCCGTATGGTCTTTTACCGGGTGTTTGCCACGTGTACGGCGTTTGGGTGCCTCTGAATCAAACAGACGGGAGCGAACATAGGCACCAAGAGACATTCCTTCTGAATCTTTTTCTAATTGCGCTCGTTCCTCGAACGTAAGGCGTAGGGAGAAGGGAGGCACCTGTTTTTTAGATTTATCTGACATAATCCACTTCCTTTGCAAATCAGGCCAAATTCCAGGAATTTGGACCTAAACCCATTAATGATGGGTATTTGCAGAAGAAAAAGGCCGGGAGGGTGGCTCTTTAACCTATTGAGCCAAGTGGCCTTTTCTATGGTCTGTCTACTACGCGGCGGATGATGTAATATCCAATGAGGTGCCCTTGAGAATGTTGTTCCATTGCTCTAAGGTTTCGAATAATTGGTTCGAACTTTTTCCCCGAACCTCCACTTCAAGGTTTAGAATATTCGTTCGCCCAAAAGCGCCCAATGGGATCAAGCTAGCGCCCAAACTCTGATCTGAATACGTATACCCTAATTTAAAAGTGGATCTCCCAAACCTGTCCAAAGGTAATTGGTAATAACCCGTGATCAAATTTTGATCGTCGTCCGATTTAACGACTCTAAAAAAAACTTCGTCTGAAAATTTCCATAAATTATTTACAATAGCGGTAGTTCCAAATCGCGCTTGCCCCGTAAATTCAGATCCAAAATTATCTGCGTCGATACCAAAAAAATACGGGCGAGTCTCTTCAACTTCCAATACAAGGTCTGATGATCCCGAAACCTTACCAGGTTTCAAAGTTGACTTGGCTTGCACTCCTCTAACATCGTTTAATTCAAGCAAGACTCTTTCTAAAGTAGACTCCTGCATTATGTTTTCAGCTTGAACGTTAAAAAACCGTTTTTTGATACTTTCTTTATCGGTAAATTTATTTCCCTTGATTTCTACTTCGTCTATAAATCCCTCGTTCACCATCATTTTAACAACGCCATTCTCTACTTTTTGATTGGGAATGTACGCTTCGGTAAGTATGTAACCTCTAGCAGAATAATAGGCGCTTACTTCTTGAGCATACAACGCTAAAATCCCTAATGTCGCGTCTATCCCATCGCCCACATCAACAATGGGAGCAAGGGTTTCGCTATCAAAGAGGGTATTTCCTTCAAGTATGATCTTATTTACAAAAAACGACGGACCGTCTCCCGGATCGATTATATCTCGACTATCTTCAATCACTTTAATATCGGCATTAGAAAACTCGGGAGGAACAAGAGGTTTAGGCTGAGATTGGCGTAAAGTTTTTTCAGACAAACCCGATTCTCCAACAGGAGCGGCGCCCAACTGCGCGACTTGAATATTTGGATTGCTAGATGAGTTGTCGCCGCCAGCTATGTTTTTATGGATAGCTCTTGGTAAAGCCGTCAATACATACCGGATTATTCCCATTCCATACTTGGAAAACGAAAAACCATCGCCTTCCTCGATTGTATCTTTAGATAAGGTTGTGTATTCCGAGCTGTAGTCGTCTGTAGCTTGCTTCTTATTCCTCAAAAGAGAATCTATTTTTTTCGGGTTTGATTGCTCTTCATACGCTAACCTCGACAAAACGAGTCGGGTTTTGCTTTTAAGATTTTCTGTAAACTCTTTAAGCGGCGCAGAAAAACTGTAAGCGGTAAAAGCTTGTTTGTTTTGCGTTTTTTTGAAATCTTCAGAAAATGCAATTGACGTGGATATTAGGTTATTTGATCGATTCAAGTCCAGTTGAGCCATTTGAACTTGCTTGAATTCGGCGGTAAATTGAAAGTACTTGAAACTCAAACCTGCTGAAACAATAAAAACTAAAGCGAAGCCCAATAATTTTTTGCAAAACGACATAGATCTATCACTCTTAAATGCCTGTTCCAGTTTTGATAGAAATATCAAAATGGAATTCGTATTTTTAATTTGGATGACTCATGATAGCGCTTTTCTTAAAAATATCAACAAATTTAAACAAATTTAACCAAATTTAAATCCAATAAAGCGAAAAAATTCAACTTTCTAGGGCTAATAGTGAAAAATAAACCCCTCAGAGGAAAGTGGAAGATTATACGGTGTAAAACCTTTGGTCTTTATTACGTATAATTCCTACAAGCTTAGTTCAAGAACCAGACTTTTAAAAAAACTTGACCCTCAAAAAGACACTTAATATTGGTTTATTTGTGACTTCTTCAAAAACTTATTGGACAATTTTCGTGAATTTTTTTGGCAAAAGCGGAAAAATAAAACCGGAGTATTGGTTAGCTCGTTTTGTTTTTCTAAGGGCTTTAGGGGGCGTTTATTTTTTCGCTTTTCTAACAGCGGCCTTTCAAGCTGTTCCTTTAATCGGCGCAGAGGGACTATTACCTGCAAATACGTTCTTAAATTCTTTGATAGAAACCGATCAAAATAAATTGAGCGCATTCATTTCCTGGCCCACTTTATTTTGGTTTCATTTATCAGATAATTTTTTACGGGTAATGGCATGGTTGGGGGTAGGTATTTCATTCTTAATAGCGATAGGCTTTGCAAATGGGCTTATTCTATTTTTCACTTGGTTTTTATATTTATCATTCGTTCATATAGGACAATTATGGTATGGCTACGGCTGGGAAATCCAACTTCTTGAAACAGGTTTCCTAGCAATTTTTTTATGTCCAATTCTTGACCCACGCCCATTCCCAAAATCGTCGCCTCCAATTTTAATTATTTGGCTTTTACGTTGGCTCACATTTCGAATATACCTAGGAGCGGGATTAATAAAAATTAGAGGAGATTCTTGCTGGAGAAATTTAACCTGCCTTTTTTATCATTATGAAACTCAGCCGATTCCCAACTTTCTATCTCCTTTCTTCCATTTCATGCCGAAAGCTATCCATCGGTTTGGAACTTTTTGGAATCATTTTGTAGAATTAATTGTTCCATTCTTTATCTTCGGTCCACGCCGCTGGACTCGTAATCTTTCCGGGGCAATATTGGTTTCGTTTCAAATACTATTAATTTTGAGCGGCAACCTCTCTTTTCTTAACTGGTTAACCATAACTGCGACAATCGCCTGCTTTGACGACGGTTTTTTAAAAAACTTCCTTCCTAACAAGCTAATTCAAATGGCGGAAAACGCCGCCAAAGAAGCCAAACCTGAAAAATGGGGAAACCCGCTTACATGGTCAGTTTCGGTTTTGGTCGTATTTTTAAGCGTCTCCGTTGTTAAAAACCTATTAGCTCCAAACCAAGTAATGAACGCCTCGTTTAACAAACTTCATCTAGTAAACACCTATGGTGCTTTTGGGTCGGTGGGAAGAGAACGCAGTGAATTGATTTTTGAAGGAACTTCGGATCTTATTCCAAATGAAGAAACAATTTGGAAGCCTTATGAGTTTAAAGCGAAGCCTGGAGATATAATGAAAGGTCTTCCTTTTATATCGCCCTACCATCATCGTCTGGATTGGCAACTGTGGTTTGCAGCTATGTCTAGACCAGAAAGAGAACCTTGGACTCTTCATCTCGTCTGGAAACTTCTGAAGAACGATTCAAACACGCTCCGCTTGATTCAAGAAAATCCTTTTCCGAATCATCCTCCCACACATATCAAAATCGATTTATATAAATACAAATTTTCTCCGCTTGCTTCGGATTCAGTTTGGTCTCGCTCTATACAAGAAGAATGGCTCTCTCCAATGTCAAAATCAAATTCAAGATTAAGAGAATTTATAATAGGAAACGGCTGGAAACCTTAAACTCAAAAGCTTTTAACAACCGACATCCTCCACTTTAAATCGACAAATTATTGCTTGGAATCCATATAATTTAAAGCTACTATTTTATTAAAGGGACCTCTAAAAATTATTTTTGGCCGCGAGCAGACCTTATAAAATGAGGGACTGCGAGTTGCCTAAAGTAAAAATATCGAATTATTAGAGATATCCTTAATATTTAATTTCAAATAAATTTCTTGGCTATGATTTCTAGGCTTTCCAATTTCTTATTTATTCTGGGTTTGGTTTTATTTTTCACAAATCAAATTAGCGCGACGGAAACCGATAAACCAACCGCCCTTTCTAAAAAAAATTCACAGTTCATTTTATTAGCGGCTAAAGAAATTGAAATCGACATTGAAAAAAAATCAAAGCAGCTTCCTAAACGCCAAAAGCAACCTAGCGTTAAAACAAAAACAAAACCTAAAAAAGAAAACCTTCCCGAGTCCGAGGAAGAAGAATTGGTTTTTGAAGAAGCCGAAGATCCATTTGACGATGACTTTGCAAGTCTGCCTAAAGTAGACGACAGGTTTGAAACATTCAATCGGGTTATGTTTGGCGTAAATTCAAAAATCGAAAAATATTTCTTCGAACCGCTAACTAAAGGCTACCGTTTTATCACTCCCGAACCCGTTCGATTGTCTATACGTAACGCTCTCGATAATGTTGCAATGCCGGCGCGGTTTGTTAGTAGCGCAGCGCAAGGGAACTTTGAAAAGTCAGGACGCACAGTTGGGAGATTTCTTATAAATTCAACTGCAGGAATTGGCGGTTTATTTGATGTTGCAGAAGATTATGTAGGCTTAAGCTCTGTCGATGAAGATTTTGATCAAGCCCTTGCAAGCTATGGGACCCCGCATGGTCCCTATTTAGTTTTACCGGTATTTGGACCAACTTCAACTCGACACGCTTTCGGAAGAACTATCGACGGTCTATTAAATCCTACAACTTACTTCTTACCGTTTCTAGGCAATGCTGGATTAACTGTGGGAGAACAAGTAAATTCCTTTT
>JAYOZP010000125.1:0-12733 GCA_038154245.1 Nitrospinales bacterium
GTGTTTGGGACGCCCATATTTTATCCTCTAGTTTTGTTTTATATTCGTAAATTTCTTCGCATGAACAATCTAAAAAGTCTTTTTTCGGCGGAAGATGAATTTGCACATGATCCGAATCAAAATAAACCTCTAAATTTTTCTTTATCGCTTTCGCCGCTTTATTTCCAATGTTATTATTATCTGGTTCATTATTGGTAGCTATTATAATCGTGACTCCTAAAGAAATCAATATTTTAATAAGTGCCGAATTCAAAACTGTACCAAATATGCACAATACATTTTTAATTCCGCAATCCCATAATTTCAAGACACAACCCGGGCTTTCAACAAGAATAACATACTTCGCTTCAATAATAGATTTCCAGTTAAAATAATATGGCCAAGTAAATTTGTTTCTACTGCCTATATGTTTCCATTTGGCAATATCAGAATCTTCCGGTATAGGATAAATATACCTTCCGGTAAATCCATGAATTTTCCCATGCTCATTATACAGCGGCAATACATATCTGTTTTTCAATTTCCCAACGCTTAATGCGACACCGCCACGAAAATAATTTAACGTTTCCTCTGTAATACCGCGCCCAATAAAATAATCATGTTTTTTGACTAGCTTATCGAGCAAAGATTCATCGTAAAACGTTTCGATTGTTTCTATTGGTTCTGTTAATACTTGGTTAGATTGATCCGTATTTATTGAACCGTCACCCGCTAATGACCATATTGCTTTAGTATGTTCATTATCGCCTTGGTGCGCCGCGCATCCATACGCCCCATTTGGGTAAATAATCAAATGGTTCGCGCTTTTAATATCCCGCCCATTCTTCGCGCACGCGGGGCACTGGGCTATTAATGTCCCATTTGGCCCCGGTTTAACGGCGTATAATTTGGCAATGTCAAGACCCATATTAATCTAAAGAAGACTTATCGGCGTCTGGATCGGCATGTCTTGTCTTTCCGGTTGGCTGAGTAGCCTGTTTATCAACAATGTCCGCTAATGAACCAACCTCTTCGACGCTAAAATCTTTGACCGCAAAACATAAATAATTTGGTTCATATTTGTTATTGCGCTTAACTAAATCTAGATGGCCCGGGCCATCACGACCTTGGAATCGAGTCTTAAGCGTGATTAATTTGTGGTCGCCAAATTCAAGTCCGTCTTCGGTTATTTCTTCCGGATATTTACGACGGAAAATGCCCAAATAAGACGCGAACCAAGCTAACCTATCCGACAAAGCCATTGCTGAAGCCGTATCATTTTTGATATTTCCTTCACCGGAACGGTTCAATTGAATAGCTGTACATACAACGGAATTTAAATCTTCCGCGACCTCATGTTTAAGCCTATTAATCTTTTCACCAATTACTTGATATTCCTTAAATGCCTCTGATACTGATTCACTACCAGTCAATTTAAGGTAATCATAAACAATAAACGCTGGGTTTCCGCGCGGCACATTCTTCATATACCAGCGCTTTGTTAAATTAATTACCTCGTCAATGTCTTTATTCCCAACATGTATATGATACAGCTTGAAACTTTTTACTAATGGCCATACCGCACGAACTTTATCAAGCATCGTTTGGTCGCGGCGATAATTGCCTGTCTCGATATACCACATTGGTACTTTAGATAACGCCGATACCATACGCAACTTAATATCTATAGTATCCATTTCCGTATCTAACAATAACACTGGAGTCCCGGCATTACATACATTCGCGACTTGGTGCGCGGTCCAATCCAAAAAGGTTGTTTTACCGTGACCGGGGCGGCTTGCAATTGCATAAATATTCCTTGGCTTAAATCCGCCATAAAGCCGCGCGAATTCCTTGTAAGGGCATTTCAGACCTACCTCTTCCTGTACTTCTCGCCCATCAATCTCTTGTTCCAATCCTTCAAAGATATTTACAGGGTCTTCAGCATTATCATAATACAAGGAAATTTTATCGCTATATATTTTATCGGCCGCAGAAATAATTTCTGTGAAGGTCCGCTTGTCAGCTTTTAACATTTCCTTTTGAAGCTTCGCTCCAATACTATGAATTTCGCGCCGTACCGTAAGCTTTTTTAATTCCTTAGCAATAGGAACAATCGCGTCACGATTTGGTTGTGAAAGTTCTAACGCTTGCACATATTCAAAAGTAGTTACGTTTGGGAATGAGACTCCCAAATCTTTAAGCTTTTGGGCAACTAATATCGTGTTGACATGCTCTCGCGCAGCAATCAAATTTTTTATTGCCGAGAAAACAACCCTATTTAATTCACCAAAGTCATTTTCCTCGATAAACGACAACTCAACAATTACATCCGGGTATTTTAATATTCCCGCTAATACAGTTTTTTCGTATTCCTTAGAGTATAATTCCATTTTTTGACATTCCTAGTTTACAGCCTTTTGCGCGAATTGCCAACACATTTCCGAGGCAAACACGCCAAATAAATTAGACAAAAAAATGGGCCAACAATAATATGCTAGCCCATTTAGCTAAAAATCCTAACAAGCTCAGAGATAAATATTTACAATTTCTCTAACGCCCGTGTTATCGACTATCAAAACATTCTGCCTTGGCCTATTGCAAAGATTCAAATGGTCCGCATATTTATCTCCAGACACCATTGTAGAAAATTGGATATGTTCAAATCCCTGACCTTCCACGCATTTAAACGAATGTTTATCAGCGCTCAAGAAATATCTATGTTTGACATTAGTAAGCAAGTTTGGTTTTGATAACAAAATATTTTGAATATAAGCATCTTTTGCTGGGCCACCATCTGGAACCTTAGCTTTATAAAACGCTGAAGCTCCATGTTCCATGATAAATAATGAGCCAGCTAATTTAAATGTTCCCCAGCGCGCCGTGAAGATAGAGAATTTCACTTTTGGCTCTGATATAAATGCTTTTTCTAAACATTGATATAATGCCCATTCGCAATAATAATCGTGATTACCAGCTACTGCAAAAACATTTACAGAACCAAAAATAGATAACATATCCTTAATAAACATGTAAATACTATCAAAGGCTTTAGCAAATTGTTTCTCTCCAAGTGGCGAGCCTTCTAATTCTGTTCCTTTTGTTGTATATCCGCTTAAAGAATGTAGGAAGTCGCCCATTAAACACACATGCACGCCATTAAATACTTCATTGCGGCGAGCAACATCTTTCCTAATTTCTTGGCTATATTTGCGTACGCACGCAACAGTCTTATTTATATTCCACCCAGTTCCATGATAAATTTCATCGTTATCAGAGAAATTACCAAAATGCAAGTCAGATAACGCAACCAAATAATACGATTCGGAAGGTTTTCCCTGTTTGCCAACAAACGGAACAGGCGTATATGCCGGAGGCTTCCAAGATTGTAAAAACGACATTATTGGATTAAACGTACCCTGTTCCAATTCAAGATACTTTTTAGCATTTGTCTGGGTTGCCTGCCAATCCCGGCGATTGAACTCCTGAACAATCTGGAATTTTTTCTTTTCTACAAGATTTTGCGCCAACTCATTTTCGTCGCCGTCTTTAATTTGTTCTGCTGTATATGGCAAATCTGAATGCGTTATTTTAAACGCGCGTAAATATTCGATCAATACATCGCGTGGAATAGAATGCACGCGGCACAATTCTGTAATTGTAGCTGGCGAACCGAGCGTGTTACTATACGCCTCAACAATAGCGCGATGAACAGGCCCACGCATGACAATATGCTTGCCTGTTTTCTTAAGTAGAACTACATAACAGTCTGATTCTTTATTATAAACATACCCATCGGTTAGTTCTAGTTCTGCGCCCCAATTTGGAGATTGTGCTTGTCTAGTTTTTTTCATAGAAAGATTTGGAATTTTTCAGCAAACAGTTGTTTAGTGAGAGGAAAATCTGTTGGGTATATTTCCACATACTGGATATTATTTAGTTCGCACCAGCGGCGTTTCGCTTCATCATGCTTTATCTGTTTAAGCCAATTAGCCGGGGAACCTTTATGTCCAAATTCAGAAAATCCTAAATGAAATTCGCCCTGCATTTCGTATGCCACCCTAGATGTTAAATCAACAATATCTAGGGTCATACGCGTCCCAACTACCGGGAATTCTTCATAAACAATATGTGACTTGATATAATTACCCAAAAACTGCTTAAGATCATATTGATAGTTAGAACGCGATTTTCCGTCCCATACAATCGCATAAGCGTATAACGCTTTCTTTTTCTTCCTTCCGGTTAATGTAATAAATTCTGGCATTAAGACATTAGTTTCTTAAATTTTTCAAATAGGAAATTAGTTACAGATTCATTCTCCGAAAGGAACGCTCGTAAGTTATTTACACCTTGGAATTTTTCGGGAACATCTAAATTTACTGCTTTCATTTCCGCATGCAACGTTGGGTCTAAATAGAACCATGCTGCTTTTTTATCTAATAATTGGAACATCAATAACGCATCCAACACTTCATACTCTCGCCAAATAGATTTTCCAGCTTTTTGACCATAATGAATTGGTACAGATACAGTAACGAAATTCTTTTCGTTGTCTGATTTCTTAACTTGGACCTTACAAAAATGACCTAAAATACGATTATTAATCCTATCGGGCTTATCTGTTGGTTTCTCTAAAATCAAATCGCTTTGAAAACGGGGTTGATATTCTAAAACTAAATTCGCCCAATGCTCCAAAGCGCGACCACCAGAGCCAATAGATTGACGAGGAATATTTTTAACATATGGGTCTAACTTAATCTCTGTGGAAATTTGAGACAAGAAGAAGCAAATATGACCAAACTTAGCCAATCCAATAGCCATACGTTGTAAAAATTTCTTTGTAAGCATGGGAGCGCCAGCAACACGTTCTTCTCCATAACCTTTTTCCAAATCTTGCTTTAGCACTAATCCATCGGCACTATCAATAATGAATGCATAACGGATATTCTCAGTATTATTTGACTTAGTTATTAACTGACGCATTAAGTCAACAATCGTATCATAAATATTGCATTCAAAAACGAACACAGTGCCATTTTTCCATTCTGTCGCCGTATGCACGAAAGTTAGCCCACTACGTTCCATTATTTCGTGGCTTAACCTTCCTTCGGTTTTGATATGAATAGCCCGCGAATTTGGAACCTCTAAAAAGAAATTTCTCACCACTTCAAGCGCCGCGCTTGTCTTTCCAGTAGATGCCGGGCCAACTAGTCTATGAAGCCCGGGGGTAAATCCACCAACTTCAATATCTAGATTCAAACTCCCACTCGACACGCGATAATAAACGTCTTCTTCAAAGTTAAAATGATCGTATTTATTCGTTTTCAAAAACGCCTCTAATTGATTAGACGCGGAAACGACTTCACCATTTCCATCTGATTTATCTTGCTTATCTTTTTTTGTGTTTGCCATGTTATTCGTTTAGAAAATCTTTTATAGTTCTCTTGGTAGCCGCAACTGGTTTCGGAGCCTCAATTACCGGCTTACTTAGTATATCAATTTTTTCTCGATTTGGAAGCTCAAAATTCAACATCAACACCTCCTTATTTAATAGTGCTTTTCCGGGTGGAGTTAGAAAAAACGATAAACTAAATACTTTCCTATCTAACGATAAGTTTTTCCATAATTGGAAATTCGGTGTTTCTAATAATATTTGTTTCGCGAACTTCATTTCTCGCGGCCACATTCCAGATGCTAACACATTTTCATCTACTAATCTAACTATAATTTCCTTACGCAAGGTTAATAAGTTAGCTTTTGAATTTGGATTTTTAGGCCGAGCCATACAAATAATTGATTACGCGTTCTGACGCGTTGATTGTTATTACACACGTTTCCGTACAAAGCTTTGTTACTTCAAAATATTCATCCGGGCCAAATTTATCTATCACTACGTCAAATAATGCAGTGATAAAAAATTGACAGAAATTCTTTTGACCATCATAACGTAAACTAATAAACCCATATTCGGAATATACGTCGTCGCGATTTAATCGCCCCAAAATGTATTGACGTTTATTTTCTATTGTAGAAATTTCATTTAAACGCAATTTCCCATATAGAAGATCACCACAGGGTATTTGGAAAATATCATCATTTTCATAAACATCCCAGTCAAAATATTCCGCACCGGGTATTTCATTAAATACGCCTAATAACGCATATTCGCCAACATGCCAAAAATGAAATTGACCCAACTTATAAGCTGTAACGTTATCCATTATAATGTAAAATATCGTTCGCCACCATTTTAGAAACTAACTGTTTAAACGAAACGGTTGGCGCCCATTTTAATTCTTCACGCGCAGGATTAGAATCTCCCCATAAAAGTTCAACTTCCGCTGGCCGATAAAATTCTTTATCAATAGTAACAAGCGCTATGTTATAACGATTACCGGTATTAGAATCTGTAATAGTTAGCATATATTTTTCATCTAATCCAGACCCAACCCAATAGCCAACTAATCCAACCTCTCGGAATGCTAATTCAACAAATTCCCTAATAGAATGCGTTTCATTTGACGAAAGAACGTATTCCCTTAATGGGCGAATTAAATCTTTAGAATAATTAGTTGCTCCGCGATAAAGTTCAGGTTGCAAATCTGAGCGGTATTCCTCCTGATTTAACATGCGCCAAATACCAATAACGAAATCTTCCGAATCAGACCAATCTCTTTTCGCGTCTAAATTTCCTAACTTAATAGGTTCAAACGGTTGCGACGCTAAAATTTTATGATAAATACGGGCAACACCTTTGGTAATTTTTCTTGTTACAAATTCATCGCCGCGCTTGGTTCCCTCGTGATTAAAAAGTATACCCTGCAACGCATATAAATTATAAGATTCTCTATATACTTTTACAATATGGTGTGCTGCGCATTTAGACGCGCCATATGGAGAACGTGGGCGAAATGGATGCAGAATATTTTGTGGCGAATATTGAATATCACCAAACTGTTCCGATGAACCGGCTGAATAATATCTACATTTCGGGCATAATTTCCTAATCGCTTCAAGCCCTCTTAATACACCGACTGTATTAATGTCAAATACTTGCTCGGGCATATCCCAACTGCAATGAACAAAAGAATTAGCCGCGAAATTAATAAAATAGTCTGGTTGTATATCTCGAATAAGTTTTTCGATAGAAAAACCGTCAGAAAGGTCACCAGACACCAACGTAAAACGAGGATTATTCTTAAAACCCTCGATATTTTTATGTTGAGGATTGGCATAATGCCGAACCATTCCATATACTAAACATTCAGTATTGGCTAATAAAAATTCAGCCATATTCGCTCCATCTTGGCCTAGTATACCAGTAATTAAAACTTTAGTTTTCATATATAGGGTTTAAAAACGGTTTATACGCTATTTATGACACGGTAGCGAACTTCCCTTAACGCTCGTAAATTAAATCCACCCGCATAAGAAATAGAAGACTGCAAATCTTCGCGAATTTCTTGTATTTTTTGTTCCAACGTTAAACCATTCGCTTCTAATTCTACCATCTTACCTTCAATATGATGTGTACCACCCTTGTTAAATTGCGATGCAGAACCAAAATACTTTTTACCAATTAATCTACCCGTGCCCTGTCCAATAGGAACGCGTTTTCCTTCATGCCATGCCATAACTGGCGGAAATTCATAAATATTTTCTGCTGGACTATCAACACATGCCGCAAAAATAGACCCAGCCATAACCATTGTACCGCCCGCGCGAATCGCCTTTGCGAAATCACCATTCATTCTAATTCCACCATCGGCGATAATCGGAACTTGCAAATCGCCTGCACACCCAGCGGCTTCTTCAACACAAGTAAACATTGGCATCCCAAAGCCAGTATGCCCATAAGTCGAACAAGCATTGCCTTGAGCAATACCAACCTTAACCGCATCTACGCCCCAATTTACTAGTCGTCTAACCGCGTCGGCAGAAACAACGTTACCAGCAATTACTTTCGCTCTTGGGCAAATGGCTCTAACCCACTGAAGCATTTCTTGCATTTGGATTGATTCGCCATGAGCAATATCCAATGTGATAAAATCAACCCTAAACCCTTCATTTATAACACGCAATAAAAATTCCTTATCAATATTAGTAACCCCCAAACTAATACTAGTAAATTTCATATTATCATGGGCGTATTTTATAAATTCATAGTTATCATAATTTTGGGGCTTTTCGAAAGAACCATTGAACCTATGCATTACATAAAAATATCCATTGTCGGATAACCATTTGGCCCATTCTTTACTTATTGTACACCGCATATTTGCGGGAATAGCGGGCAATCTAAATTCTTGCCCTAAAAACTGTACCCGCGTATCACATTCACTACGCGAATAACCGCTAAAAAAATCAGGAACTAACGAAATTTCTTGGTACGAGTACGCTCTTTGCATTTTGACTTATAATAGCCGTTCTTGCAAAGAAACGCAAGAAAAACTCTTACAGCCCTAGCACAGCGATGATGAATTCTCTAACCTGTGGATTGGCAGCAGCTTTTACCGCCCCAAAAATGAAAATAATAAAACAAATAGCGAAATACTTATTTAACATATACTTAGAAACAAAACGCTTTGTTTTTACTATGTCTTTAATATCTTCACATACTTTCGCGGTATCTTCTTTAAGATGTTCGAGATCATGAACTTGCCCCTCTAATTTAGTAACACGTCCATTTGTCCGCATTGTTTGCTCTTTGATCGCTTTTAATTCGTCGCTTTGTTCGTTTTGTTTATCAACAACATAATCGGTTTTCTGCGATAAAACGTCCATTGTTTTCATTACCCATTGCATTTCAGGGGTAGCATTCTGTAATAACGGTTCTGGAATATTAGAACGGAATTCGGGGTTTTCTTTATTCATAGATGTACGCGACGAAATAAACCATTATCATAATACCCATTAAAAGAATATTAAATAATAGCCTTTCTATCATTGAAATTGTTTAGTATGACCATTAGCAGACAATATCAATGATATTTACACATCTTCCGTGTTTAATGGAACGTTATATTTCTACGATACCCCGAATTTAACTTACTTTACGATTAAAAATATTTTATATCATACTTATCATTGTCATATGGAACATATGATTTTTTACTATACCGATAATTTTCTAGGTGCGATGTATAACTTAAAAAATTCAAAATAGCAATAATTTAGTTAAGAATTTTTAATACTTGTTTCATAATTATAGTTCACATTTTCCGCCACTGCAAGCTTGCGCACCTAAAGTATCTGCTGCTATTTTTTTATTACTATCTTCGACTACTTTAGACCAATCAATTTCTTTATGTTCGCGTTTAATGTCCAAATAGCGTTTCCATAAATCAACATGCTTTAAACAATATGTCATCTTACGAAGATCGCCCTCAAAATATCTTGCGGCAAACTGATTTGCGCGGCGTACCCAATCATGTTTCAGTTCTAATTGCTTATGAGCGCCCTTTTCTTGAAAGAAAAGATTCAATTGAATACTATAATCTATCAATGCAGATGTATATTTTGTCCCGCTTTCAAAATCTTTAATCAATGGTTTAGCCGGTTCAATTGGCTCACTATCCAAAGTGGGTAATTTAACTACGCCCAAAACTACTTCGCACGCTGTATAAATATCATTGTCAAAAGCATATAAACCATCGACAATAAGGCCGCTCGCAAATAATGCGCCCTGCCCATATTTTTCTACGATTTCTTTTTCGTTCAAGACGGTGGTAAATGGAGCTTGGCGATAATCCAAATCGCCAGAACTAGATAATAATGATATACCAGCAAAAAATTCACGGTTATCAAATATATATTGTTCTACTTCGTCCCATTCTTCTGGATTAACGGTAATTGTATTACTAACATTATGATTAACAGATTTATTAACGCATAAACCAACATTCCGCCCTTCTTTAACCCAAAACTCTTGAACTTTTTTGACTTTCGCAAGCAACTCTACCGCGCGCAAATCGTTCTTCAATATAGCACCTTTTGGTACTTCGCACGCAAAACTAATAACTAAATCTTCGCCAAAAGCAGACCAAACTGATTTTTGAACAGCTAATGGATTAACACTCTTATATAATTGCGCGGCAAACTCTGATTGATTCGTCTGAACATTACGTATATATCTTCTTGCGTGGTGCGGGTGAATACCCGATGAAGTTTCTAATACACACGACGAAGAACCGGCTGGTTTTACGCAAGTAGTCCTCGCGGCTGGTCGTATTCCTAATAATTTGGCAACTTTAGCATTTACTTCTTTAATTACTTGCGCACCAGCTTTAAGCATTTCACTATCAAATAATACATCGGGATTTTCCATCCATCCGGTCAACGATACACCTAATAAAGCTTCTCGTTCACAAATCTCAATAGTTTCTGGAGAAAGATAATTGAATTTTGTATACCCAGCTTGAATAGTCCCTAATGTTGCAGCCGCACGACATGCAGCCAAGAAAGAGTCTCTATCTATACAATGTTTGCCATTGATCTCTGATAGATTACATAACGCAAATCCAGACCTTCCATCCGTCGTTAACGCATAAAGCCCAATTTCTACACACGGATTTACGCCGCAATTTAAATCGTCTACGAACACAAATCCCGGTTCGCCGAACTCTTTGACTTTAACGAATATATTCGCGAACTCTTCTTTAGTTACCTGATTACGTAATAGGATTACTGAATTATTAGACCTTCCGCGCTGCGGGTTTTTTATATACCAGTCGCCAGTCTTAGCGTTCATCATTGCTTCGTCGTCTTTAGAGAACAAACAAATGGTGGCGGCACGACGAATTCCGCCCGATAAAACAGCATCAGATAAATGCATTATAATATCGTACGCTTCAATTGGCAATAAACGCTTACATTCAACGCTAGTATCTGTAACTTTATTTAATATTGAACGAATTTTCTCTAAAGAGGCAGCTAATCCAGATGGTCCGGGCGCAATAAATTGGCCCGCTATTAAAGCACCGGCAGGACGAATAGCGGAAAAATCAAACTGCACGGTCTTCCCATAATATTGTGGAAATTGTTGGTCACTAACAAAATAAGCAGATAATAATGCTCCTACACAATCCGCCCAGCCCTCAATTGAATCTTCTGCTTTATGAACAACTGTACTAGTTGAAACTGGCGCTAAAGATGGCAATTTATTGATATGATGCCACTGCACTGAAAACCCGACACCAACGCCGCAAAGGAGCGCATAAAAAATTTCAGAAAATACTCGCGCCCGGTCTACGAAAGAAAATGAACAATTATACTGTTTCAGATTTTCTTTTTCAATCCATTTTCCGGCAAACTGCAAAGAACGTTGAGAACCAAGAATGCGTTTTTTTAGAAACATTTCTTTGGCGAAATGAAATTCTTCGCGTAATTCCGCACTATTGGCTAATTCTGTGGCATATTTTTTTTCATGCATCCCGAATACCCTATCGGCCATTTCATGCCATGTTTCACGGCGTTTTTTTTCTGGAAGATAATGAGCGTAACGAGAATAAATTGTATAATCAGATAAAGCTTTGAGTCCCATATAATTAAAGTGATATTTACACGCGAAAATGCGTAACAGTACGATTTACCATCTTACTTTGTTTTGAAGCAAAAAACAAGTGTACAATTACGCGTCTTTCGCCGTACGCGGAATCGGTAAATTATACTTCGCAAAAAATTCTTCGTTAAACTTAAGAGTCTGTGTCGATTCGTCCCAGCGATATGAACAAATTCCCTTAAAATGTCTATTTTGATAATCAACCTTTGCTTTTAAATAATCTGGCGCACCGCACCAAGATAAATGCTTTGGCCACACAATATTTTGCGGAATAGTCATTTGACTATATGCAGTATGGGGAATAAATCCCTTATCTGGGCGAAAATATGCCACATCGTTGTCCCATGAAAAAGTCATTAAACGGCTCTTGCCTTCCGAGGTCTTAAAAATGCGAGGCGGTGTAAATGGCTCCACCAAAAATGTCTTATCATCAAATACGTAATTCTTAAGCGGCAATTTAAACCACGTAATAAAAGAATTTGCCTCAACAAAATTAACAACCTTATGGAAGTCTTTCTCCTGATAATATTCATCGGCATCTACAAGGAAAATGTAGTCTACACCCGCAGCCAATAAATACTGCAAGCACATATTTCTTGCTTCTGCTTCGGAAACGGCTTTTTCACAATGATAATAATAATCTATTTGTTTATTATTAATTATCCATTCTGGTATTGGCAATACTGTTCTGCCCATGTCAGCATATTCTTCAAACAGACAATTACACACTGTAAAGACTAGGTTATCACCATGTTTATGTTTTAAATCTAGCCATACTTGTAAAGATTTATTGATATGTTCATCACAATCATAGCCACAAAAAATAATACCAAATTTTTTCATATATATTATTTTATTACTGTAAAAATTCCTCTGGTATATCTTTTTCAAACGGCGGCTCGCCAATATGATACGCCTGAACTATTTCAGGTTTAAATGCGTAAAATGGTTCTGGTACGCGACTAAGCGCCTTCATCGCTTGCGTGAATCCATGTTCGCAGTGGAAAGATAGTTGTTGAAAATTTCGCGCAACAATAGACGCCCCATTATATAAATCGCGCGTACGGCAAACATGCGGATTAAAAGAATAAATATAACCGTTCTTATTAAAGTCTGGATTTTCCGACTCAACTCCGTGAACATGAAAACTATCATTCATATGCCGTGGGAATCTTACGCTTAATACTGTAG
>JAYOZP010000126.1:0-12728 GCA_038154245.1 Nitrospinales bacterium
TTGTCGGTACACTCACAAGCAACACTTAATAAAGTGGCGCGAGAATTAAATGAACGACCCCGTGAAACATTAGAATTTGAAACACCGGCAGAGAGATTTAACGCATGTGTTGCGTTGACTGGTTGAAGTCGCAGACCTTAATTCAAATTGTCGGGGCTTCAAGGTTTAGAACTACGCTTTTCTTCACCAAAGAAATTCACAAATACCCTTAAATATCTCTTACCAATCTAACAGCCATATTCATATGAGCGTATTGAGACGGCCAAATCTTGTCGCCGTCTTCGTATTGGATAATTAACGCCGAAGAGTCTCGTGTTTCCTTTGTCCAAGTAACTCCAACCGATCCAGGCTCGAAAACTGGATCTAAATAAATATCGTCTCCATATTTATCCGTGTTTGTCTTTTTCAAGTCAAACAGACTCCAGGCTTCATCTTCAGTCGGCAACCGCCAATTAGAATATCCTGCAAAAGCTTCTTTATTTAACTTTTCAAAATAATCCTTGCTTTTAAACCAATTAACCCACTTTTTAAGATCCTGAAACGAATCTTTTTTTTGCCACATAACGTTTAGTTCGTTATCAGATATTGTTCCATCTTCGTTATCTCTAAATCTTTGGACTTCTGTCATACTTTTCCGTCTCCAAGTTGAACTTCAAAAACTAACAAAAAAACGTTATAAAAAGCGAGATTCCTCGGCGGAGTTTATCCTGAGCAAAGCCGAAGGGCTTCTAAGGAACTAACTTAAAGTTAAATAGGAAACAACGATCCTGCGGAACGTTGACCCTTCGACCTTGCTCAGGGTGACATCTTTATTAGGTCGAGATGACATTAGGAGTTAGTTCCTTCATCAATTATTTGATGTCGCGCAAAACAAACTATGCGTTCGAAATCGTCAAGCATTTTATTGACCTAACGCTTTTCCATTTATTATATTTTCTAAGTACCTTTTCGCCATAAAATAGTCTGGATTTAAAATAACCGTGGCTTGAAACTCTCTCTTAGCCTCTTCGAGTAAATTCTGCGAATAATAAACGCCTCCTAAATTATAATGCCCGTCGGCGAAATTTGGGTTTATCCGAACGGCGGCCATAAAGTTTTCTTTCGCCTCGGCAAGTTTCCCTCTCTTAAAATATTCGCCGCCCAAGTAATTATGCGCTAAATAATTATCCGAAGTTACCTCGATAGCTCTTTTAAATAAGGCCTCGCTATTTTTCCAGTATTGAGTCTGATTATGAGCTAACAATAAAAATACAACAAGCGTTATCCCTCCTAAAAAACCCGAGGCTGGCCTAATCTTAGAATAACTAAAAATACCCCAACAACAAAAAATTGACAGGCCTATATAAGGTAAATAACTATACCTATCGACAACGAAATGTCCGCCAGCTTTGATCAGACCAATCACAGGGACTAATACGCCTAAAAATAATAACCAGCCAATTAATAAAAAAGGATGAGACTTAAATCGCCAAATAGCAAAAACTGAAATTGTAATTAAAAGTATCGCCGCGGCAATAACATTTTCTACAGACCACCCCGTCTGAGGGTATGGATATAAAAACGCCAGATCCTTTGGCCAAAAAAATTTGGTCAAATAAGTCCAATAGCCAGCCACGCTAAAAGATAATTTCTCCGACAAAGTTTGATCGTTAAGAGCTCCAGCGTCCTTTTGCCCAATATAAGTAACAACACTAACAACGGCTGATAATAGGAACAGAGGAATTTTCTCGATAATCAAACCAAAAAATCGATTCTTTATTCTTAAATAATCAGCGGACCTATTAAGCGGCCAAAAATCCAACAAAACTAAAACACATGGAAGGGTAACCGCCATAGGCTTTGACATAAGAGATAAAGCAAAACTTAAGAGAAGCAAACTATAACGGATTAGGGTGGGACGTTTTGAGTATTCAAAATAAAACCAAATTGAAACTATCCAAAAAAAACCGCACAAAACATCTTTACGTTCCGCTACCCAAGCTACGGACTCAACATGCATGGGATGTACAAGGAAAATACCCGCAGTAAAAAAAGAAGGCCAAACATCTTTTGTCATATTTCTTAAAACATGAAAAATCAATAAACCCGATAAAATATGCAAAAAGACGCTGGTCAAATGGTGTCCCATTGGATCAAAACCATATATCTTGCAATCCACTATATGAGAAATCCAAGTTACAGGATGCCAATTACCAGTATCTAAAGAGGTAAATGCCCAGCTAATATTGTCAAAGAAATCCCCTTCGCATACATGAGGATTTTTTGTTACGTATACGTTATCGTCATAGTCGACAAAGTCAAAATTTCTAACATCTCTAAACGCAATGCAGGCGATCAAAGCTAGAACTATATACATAAAAATTACGCGTTTTAATGTCATAAACCTTAAAACCAAATTCTGCGAATATAATTAAGAGAACCTTCAATAATTCGATATTTTCACATTTGGCAATTCTCAGATCCTTATTTTATAAGGACTGTTCATGGCCTAAAGCAGTTTTTAGAGTTTCCTTAACGAATAGCATTTCGGGTATTTCTGGAAGTTTGATTGTTGCGAGGTTATAATAGGGCCTTATTCTTAACGGCTAACTCCTCACTAAGCGCAAATAAAAAATAGAGGAACCTCTTATTTGATGTTGAAATTTTAATGAATATCGTCCTTATTGGCTATCGAGGAACCGGCAAGTCTACCATTGCCAGAATCATATCCCAAAAGTTAAATAAAAAGTTATACGTCCTAGACGCTCTTATTTCATACTCCGCTGGAATGTCTATACAAAAAATCGTGGCAAAATGGGGTTGGGCACGGTTCCGAGAAATGGAAACATTCCAGATAAGACACGTTGCCAACAGAGCAGAAAACGCCATAATCGACTGTGGAGGCGGCGTGGTCTTAAATCCCGACAACATCGATTGCTTAAAACAGAGCGGCAAAATAATCTTACTCACGGCTCCTCTAGAAATCATTCTAAAACGAATTCGTCCCGATTCCAACCGTCCCGCGCTCAAAGATGGAATGAGTTTTGAGGAGGAACAAAAACTGGTTTTGGAGGAAAGAGAACCTCTTTACCAAAAAGCCGCAGATTTAGTTTTTGAAACCACTTCAGGCTCTGCAGAGGAAAAAGCAAACCAAATTATTCAAACAATCACAGAGAACGGTTGGATCGATAATGCTTAGTCCTTACTTTATAGGCCTCGTCGAAAATAGCTTAACCCCTATTACTGAAATTTCGGAAGAAACTGCCCTAGTCGTCGACGATCGAAAAGTTTTTGACATCTTGGAGACCGATGGCGAAGTCAATTTAAGACTTCAACTAAACGAAAAAGAAGTCAACCTGGAAGAACTGGAGTTTTTATTAAAATACCCTAAGATTCGACGCGTCCAACTCCTTGAGTTAAATAAAAACGAATTTTTTGACGATGGAATTCAACTCATCGCAACGGCTCCCCTTCTTGAAAACCTTGTTGGGTTATCCCTCGCTTCTAATGAAATTTCCGATAAAGGACTAAGTTATTTAGCAAAATCTAAAACTTTGAAAAGTTTAGCCGCTTTATACCTGCAAAAAAACCAGTTTGGGCTGGCGGGCCTTGAGGCTTTAGCTTCTTCCGACACTCTCTCAAAATTAAAGCTTCTTTATTTGAAGGGCAATCCGTTTGGCGCTGACGGCGCAAAAGTCTTAGCCGAAAACTCCCAATGGCATTCTCTGAAAAAACTCTATCTTCATGGTTGCCAGTTAGGCGATCTGGGAGTACAACATCTTTGCGATTCTTCAATTTTAGATTCTGTTGAAGAACTTAATCTTTGCTACAACCAACTGACCGATTCTACTGTCGATACTCTAATCGAATCCAAAATAGAAATATCCATATTAGATATCTCCGTGAACCCAATTGCCGAATCCAATATTGAACGATTGAAGACTTGCGGCCAATTTAAGACGGTTCTAATAGCGCAATGAGCAAAGATAAAACTTCTAAATACCTTCCATCTAAACTCCCTGGTCAACAAACTATTCAAAAACATTTTAATAAACACGATAAAGCGATGGCCCAGATCATTAAGCAAGTGGGGCCGATAAAATTGAAACCCAATAAAAAATATTTTTTTGTGCTATGCCGCTCAATAATATCCCAGCAAATATCCGTTAAAGCGGCAGACGCTATCATGGGTAGATTCCTGAAACTATTTCCTAAACAAACTCCCACTCCTCAACGAGTCAACGATATTTCAGAACTAAAAATACGGGGAGCGGGTCTTTCAAAACAAAAAGTCGCCTACATGAAAGATTTGAGCGGAAAATTCTTGGATAAGTCCATCAACCCTCGAAAATTTCAATTCATGAAAAATGAAGAAATCATAGAAAGCTTAACCCAAGTATATGGCGTAGGACGATGGACAGCAGAGATGTTTTTAATTTTTTCTTTAGGAAGACCAGACGTTTTTCCTGTTGGAGATTTGGGAGTGCGATCCGCAATCCAAAACATCTATAAATTAAAGGACATGCCTTCCGCCAAAGATTTAAAACCTTATGGAGAAAAGTGGGCCCCGTATGAAACCGTTGGTTCCTGGTACGCCTGGAGAAGTTTAAACCCCGAAATCGTCGCTTATTAAAACAAGGAGTTCGTATGAATTTCGTAGATAAAGAAATCGAAGACTACGCTTTTGAACATACTGAAAACGAAGGATCGGTTCTTGCTCGATTGCAAAAAGAAACCTATGAACAATTAGAAATCCCACAAATGGTTACCGGCAGAATTGAAGGACAATTTCTTCGATTCCTCGCTCTTTCTATCCAAGCAAAGAGAATTTTAGAAGTAGGAACTTTTAGCGGCTACGGAACTCTTTCAATGGCCAGCGGCTTGCCCGACGACGGCGAGATTTTTACTTGCGACTTAGATCCCGACGCAATAGCTTTTACAAAACGTTATTTTAGCGAAAGCCCTCACGGTTCTAAAGTAAGACAACTCGAAGGACCGGCGTTAGAGTCTATCAAAACCCTATCTGGTCCTTTTGATATGAGTTTTATAGACGCCGACAAAGTAAATTATACGAACTATTATGAAGCGATTTTACCTATCACAAGACCTGGCGGCTTAATCATTGTAGATAACGTCCTTTGGGGAGGATCGGTTCTTAATCCAAAAGACGAATCAGATAAAGCGATTCATTCCTTCAATGAACTTGTAAAATCCGACACGAGAGTAGATAAAGTTTTATTAACCATCCGTGATGGCGTTTATTGCCTGAGAAAAAGATAGTTCTTTGGCCATATTTCAAATTCATATTTTTTTCAAATACGCAACTTTCACCATTCCAAAATATTAAAAAATATGCATATAATAAAGGAAGCGCAAATTAAAAATTAGTTCCACCTAATATTTGACCGTTGAAAAAATGCCGAACCCATTTGAAGGTAAACGAGTCCTCATCGCCGAAAATACGACTCCAGTTCGCCAATTAATCGTTACGGAATTAGAAACTATGGGTTTTGATATCTCCTGTATTTCCGAAGCGAAAAATGGAGTAGAAGCGGTCAACCTATTACTAAAAGGCGAGTTTGATTTAATTCTTTGCGAATCTAATCTACCCAAAATGGACGGGTTAACCTTCCTCCAAAAAGTTCGTTCCTTAAAAAGTTCCGCTTTTACATCGTTTCTAATGATGACCAGCGAGACCGATATCGACAAAGAAAACCAAGCTTTCGAATCGGGCGCAGACCAATTTATAAAAAAACCGTTTGAGAAAAAAACATTTTACGAAACAATTTCAAAGCTTTTAATTCCTCAAAAACAATTCGAAAATAAAAAGGTTCTTATTGTTGAAGACTCTCCAACAATCCGAAACGTTATTTCTAAAAATCTAGTTCAAACTGGTTTTAACGAGGGTAATATCTTGCAATCCGCAAATGGAGAAGAAGGGATCAAAATTCTTAAATCCGAGGATGTCAGCTTAGTAATTTTAGATTGGCATATGCCCGTTATGAACGGTTTCGAGTTTACCCAAATAGTCAGAAATAAGTTTTCAAAGGAAAAACTGCCAATTTTAATGGTCTCCAATGAAAACGATAAAGGAAAAGTTATTCAAATTTTCCAAAAGGGAATAAACGCATATATTATCAAGCCTTTCACCGCTCTCGATATTGAATCGAAAATAAAAAGTATTTTCGCCGAAACCGCCTAAAAGAAAAACTTTTGCCTTTTTTATTTGGTTATGTAGACTATCTCCTGGCAATATTTAAATTACTCAATAATCGCGAGTTTTCGCTACAAATAATTTGATCTTACTTAATACTTTGAGGAAACAAGATGGCAGAAACGCTTGGAAGCTTAGTCGATAAACTTTCCATTAAAAATTTAAGAATCTGGCACATTGACGAAGCCATTGAATCGGAAGACACCCCCGACTCTAAGAAAGAAGAATTACGCGCTAAGAAGGATCTTGCGATTAAACAAGCCGAAGACTTGATGACAGAAATTAACGAATTCGTCGCGTTGGCGATAGAAGGCAAAATTAAAATTCGCGATCAAAAGTTAAAAATGTATCAAAACCACGCGGCCAAAGATATTGGAGAGTTAAAAGAACTAGGAAAAGCCGTTAGCGAATTAGCGTTGCGCAACATCCGCCTTTGGCACCTCGAAGACGAAGTTAGAAGAACAGATATACCCGACGCAGAAGTTGTTGCCTGCAAACGCAAAATTGACGGCACCAATCAAGAAAGAAACGACTTGATGGACAAAGTCGACGAGATCCTAGAAACCCACTCTCAAAAAACTAAGACTGTTTAGGTTTTGGATGTAAATAAAATATTCAAAATCAGTTAGACCGTCTTGTCGTCTATTAAGCCTGAAATATTGTGGGCAAGTTATACGCGAGATCAAAAGAACTTTCGGTCTTTTAGAAAGTTCGTCCACTCCGGATTGTTTTCTATAAACTCAATAGTCTTATTTGAAATCTCAAGTAAAATGCAGCCTAAAACTATTCGACCGCTACATCCTCCTCTTCTATTCATTTATTTTATATTTTTTTACTTCGACAACAATAAAGAAGAAACGTATATTTCCGATCTCTATCTCCCTTTGATAATAGGTCTTGGATGCACAGCTTTATTGCTTGCGGTATTTAGATTACTTTTAGGAACTTTTGCTAAAGCGGGAATACTAACTTCTTTCTTCATACTGCTGTTCTTCCTCTATGAAGATATTTTAAATATTATTATTAAAATCCCTTTTGGGAAAAATCTTCTTGAGGTCGACAAAAGCTTTTTTATAACCTACAGTATGATCTTCCTACTCGTATTTATAATCGCCAAATATAGCAAACATTCTTTTTCTGGAACCACCCGCTTCTTAAATTTATTTTCGATAATATTATTAACCTTTCCAGTTTCAAGCCTTGTTTTTCACCAATTCGAAGTCCTAAGAGCCACTCCCGACAATACTATTTCATCAAAAAACTTTTCTCTACCTAAACACACTCTCCCAGAGCAAAAACCCGATGTGTACTACATTATTCTGGACTCGTATACCAACAAAAAAAACTTAAAACATTTTTTTAATTTCAATAACGATGAATTTATTTCTTTTTTGGAAAACAAGGGCTTTTATGTAGCCAATGAAAGCAGAAGTAATTATCAAAATACTAATCTATCCATTCCTTCATCGTTAAACATGGATTACCACGACTGGGCAGAAAGCGTCAAAGACGCCTCCGTAGTAAAATCTCTTTTCAAAAATAAAATAGATTATCCTAAAGTGCCTCTAATTTTTAGGCAACTTGGCTATAAAACAATTAGCTATGGGAGAGTTCACGGAAAAGGAAATATCTACGACCAAAAACTTTATTACAATAGGTTGTTAAGCCCGTTCACATTGACATTTTTAAACAAATCGATTTTTAAAAATTTTAATCTAACGTTTTTAGATCCTAACGAAATACAAAGGAATTCTATACTCTATAACTTTGAACAACTAAAAAAAGTATCTGAACAAAGCGAACCCACATTTTTCTACGCGCATTTAATGGTTCCCCATCCTCCCTGGGTTTTTGATCGCAATGGCGATCTACCGAATGCGGAAAAAACGGACAAATCGACGTATGAATATGTGGAACAGGTAATGTTCGTTAACAAAAAAATCAAAAAGTTTTTAGAATATTTACTATCCAACTCTAAGGTTCAACCTATAGTCATTGTACAGGCAGACCATGGATTTGAACCCGCCACAAGCACCAAGCCAAACGAAGAAAAATTAAGAAGGGTCTTTGGAATTTTAAACGCATATTATTTTCCAGGAATTGATAATCCAGGGTTTTATTCCAAAATTTCGCCAGTTAATTCCTTTCGATTATTATTCAATAAATATTTCGGAATGAATTTCGATTTCTTACCGGACAAAAGTTATTTTCAATTTCCCTTTTCCAAACATTGGCAAGTGGCCGAACTGCCTCCCTTACCAAAATCGTTTAAAGACCCTAAAGAAATAAAGGTTGTAAATGATTTGTGGATTGAAAATCTCATTAAAGAAACAGAAAAAAAACCCGAAGGTTTTGAAGGACATTTTATTCTAGGTTGGAACTATTTTTTGACCAACCAGAATGAAAAAGCCGTTAAAGCCATTAAAAAATCCATTCAACTAAACCCAGAATTTTCAAGCGCCTATAGCTCATTGGCTCGCGTTTATATAAAAATGAAACAGTATGATGGAGCAATGGAAAGTTTAACCAAAGCTCTAGAATTAGATCCGAATAATTTAATGGCAAAAATATTTATCGGCCTTCTCCATTTAAACAGTGGAAACAATCAAAAAGTAGTTGAATTATTTTCCAACCCAAGAATGGCTGCATCAAATTATATTGAGCCTCATTATATACTAGGAAGAGCATTTCATAATTTGAAGAGCTTCCTACAGGCAATTGATTCTTACAAGAAAGCATTAAGAATAAACCCATGGGATTATCAAACACATTATCGACTTGGCATAACCTACGAAGCTTTAGAAAATTATTCTGAAGCAATTAATAGTTATAAGACCTCGCTTTCTGTTAGAGATTGGCAAAAGAAAACACACTTAAAGCTTGCTCTTGCTTATGAGAAAATTAATGATCACAAAAATTCTTACAAATATGCATTGTCATCAAAGGCCCTAAGTAAAACTTCTGGCGAAGATTCCGAGTTAACCGAAAAAGCTAACGAGTTAATAAAAAGGCTTCAATCAGTTTCTCCAAACTTGGACGGAAAACAAAATTTAAAACCAATTGATTTAAATAATTTTAAAAATTTAATTTTTAAGAAGTAAAATATATTTTCTTTCAATATTGGAGTTTTATTTTGATTCCACCGATAAGGAAAAAGCTATTAAAAGAAATATAAATGAGGAAAACTTTTAATTACCTTAAACCCAATTCATTATAGAAGTAATCCGGCCCAAATCAATCAATGTTTCCTAAACCAAACACCATAGATAACAAATGGGAAATCCTACAAATCACCGTAACTGATAATTGCAATTTACTTTGTAAACATTGCATGAAAACGGAAAAGTTTTACCGTGGGTACAACTCTTTGGAAACGTTTAAACGTTATCTTTCTAATTTCTCACCTGAAAACTTTGACGTTTTGGTATTGAGTGATTTTGGAGAACCATTTTTGCGAAAGGATATTTTGGATGTCCTACGTCACGCAAAACAAGAAGGATTTAAGAAGGTTCGAGTAATATCAAATCTGGTTTTACTTAACGAGCCAACTGCCGAGGCCATTATTCAAGAAAATCTCTTGGAACAAATTTTGGTTTCCACTGAAGCGGCGTCTAAGGAGTTATTTGAATGGGTTCGAGGCGCTTCCTTCGATACTTGGATCTCCAAGATCGGTTTGCTGAATTCATATAAGAAGAAATTCAATTCCAACTTTCCTCGTCTTATTTTTAACGTTACTTGTTTCAAAGAAAATCTAGACGAATTGCCTCAGATCATGGATTTAGCCCAGCAGTATGAGATTGACTCTGTTCTATTTGTTCATCTCAACGCGATCGCTATGGATAAAACCAACGCAGAATTTGCGGAAAAAATATGTACATCAGAGCATCGTCTAGACCGCCTGGATCAAAACCACGTACATAAGATTTTCGAACAAATAAAAGAAAAAGCTATTGCCTATGGAATTCCAATAGATCTTCCAGAATCCTATCCAAGCTCGGCTCAATCCGATACTACCAATACCGATTCCCATCGGGAAGAGGAGCAACCTACCTGTGATTTTCCCGACAAGTGGGTTCAGGTTTCCGAGGAAGGCGAGGTCTACCCTTGCTGTCAAATTTCAAAAAAGTTTTCTATGGGAAACCTTAATGAAAGCTCTCATAGCGAAATCTGGAATAGCGATCAGTTTGTTAAATTCAGAGAAGACTTAAAAAACGGAATTCCCCCGACCTATTGGTGTGAAATTTGTAATGTTTTCAAAGGCAAGCGTTTTTGACTGAAAAACTTAAGTTTAGCCTCAAATTGATGGTCAGTTAGAAACCAAACAAATTACAAATACCGGTCGAGAATTGCTTTCTTTCTTTTTTCGTATTCGTTTTCGCCGATCAACCCTTTACGCCTTAAATCATTCAACGTATTTAATTTCTCTTCGACAACGCTATTGCTAGTCGGCCTACTGGGTTCTCGAACTGGAGCTTGCGAAGGTTTAGATTCTTTCAGTTTCTCTTTAATGTACGTTTTTTTACGTTTTTGCAGTCCTTTGGTTATTGGCAGTTTTAATTTAGACACTAACCAATTGTCCCAAGTGACGGGAAAAATTCCCTTTGTTTTTTTAAGCGCTTGACCGCTTTGCGGAACTAATTTCCATATCGTTCCCTTCCCTCTAAACCCCGAAGCCCCTCTATTTGACAAATTAAAGTTTTTTCCAGAAATTTTAGCAAACCTCCAATGCAACCGCTTGTTCGCGTGAAAGAGTTGTCCTTTCGTTAATCCGCCAACAGCCTCTAGTTCAAAGTAAACCAATTTATCGCGTGGAGATCGACCTAGGGCTTTGGCCAGTAATCTTGCAATTGAATTGACGTCTTTGACGGAAAAGATAGCTTTTCTTTTACCAAATAGGGCGAGCTCTTGATACTTTAGCGAAAGCAGTTGAGCTGTCATCGCTTCTACCGATATCTTTGCGGGATGATCAATCGAAACATTCTTTACTTCCGAGTCGACAGACTTAATGGATTTATACATTAGAGTAAATCCTTCAACCTCCAACTTTCTTTCTTTTGAATCGGTAGCGCAGTTGGAAAGCAAAACTAACGCAAAAGCGAGTATGGACGCGTTAAGAAAAGTTTGTCGTTCAAATTTAAAGCGGCTTAATTTCATCCTAATCCTGTAAAGGTTTTTGAGCGACTATGGAAGCAAAACCTTTTTGCCCGTCGTCTACTTCTCGATACCTTAGTATTCGATATCCCTGAAATTCTTTTAAGAGTTCGCCGTAGGCTAATACCCATTCCTTTTTAAACGAGCTGTATTTTAAGAAATCGACAGAAAAGGTTTCGTAAATGACCAAACCGCCTGGACTAAGGATTTCACGAATTTTGGGAAATAGGTTTCTATCTAAAAAGTTAAAACAGATTACTAAATCGAACGATTTTCCTTCAAATTGGTACTCGTCCAAATCGGCTATAACTATTTTTAATTCAATACCTTTTTCTTCGGCTAATGATCGGGCTTTCTTTACCCCAACATCGGAAATATCAATACCGGTCACTTCAAACCCTAATTGTGCCAAATAAATGGAATTTCTCCCCTCGCCCATTGCGATATCAAGAGCTTGTCCATTTCCAGTTAACACTTCGGTGTTACTAGTCAACCAGTCGCATGGCATTTTGCCGCCAATATATTCGTCAACGCCGTATTTCTTATTCCATTTTTCCTTGTCTTTTGACGACATAAAAATGTAAACTCCCTTATTTTCAATTACCTATGCAGTTGTAACACTTTGCCAATTGATTATTCAAGGATAATCCGAAGTTTAGTAAACCTCTAATTATCAAGCCTTTTTTGGTTTATTTTGACTTATCCTATGAATTTAGAGGACAAATGTCTCAAAGTTGTTTTTTCAAAGATTTTCTAAAGAAAATAACCCACTCTCTTCTCAAAATTGTTGACAAGAGTTTAATAAAACCTTATGCTATAAAGCTTTACTAAAGGTGTCAAAATACGTTATATCGCGTTTATTTGAATAAACCCTAAAAGGGTTTAAGGAGCAAATTTTTATGTACGCAGTAGTCCAAACTGGTGGAAAACAGTATAAAGTTTCCGCTGGCGATGTTATTCAAGTTGAAAAGCTTGAGACCGTCGTTGGCGAGTCGGTTACATTAGATAAAGTTTTAATGACCGGAGATGGGGACGATACCCAAGTAGGAGCTCCATTCTTGAACGGTTGTAGCGTTACTGCCGAAGTTTCCGAACAATTGAAAGATAAGAAAATTATCGTGTTCAAAAAACGTCGAAGAAAAAATTACCGTAGAAAAAACGGTCATAGGCAGTTACAAACGCGACTAAAAATTACAAGTATCAATAAGGAGTAAGACAGAATGGCTCATAAAAAAGGTCAAGGCAGCACTTCCAACGGACGCGACAGCATAGGGAAAAGACTTGGCGTTAAACGTTATGGCGGACAAACCGTTAAATCTGGAGAAATTTTAGTGCGGCAACGCGGCACGACTTTTCATCCTGGATTAAACGTGGGTTTGGGAAG
>JAYOZP010000127.1:0-12708 GCA_038154245.1 Nitrospinales bacterium
ATATAATATAACCTTTTTTTAAACTTTTTAACCTGTTTTTAGAGATTCCTATTAATGGTTACCTGAGTAAAGACCGCTTATGGTGGTATGAATCCAAAAATCTCAACGACACCAATTACGAACACTACCACTCAAAACCTAAAGATCCTTCGACGTCCGCGCCTTCTGAATATACCGTCAACATCGTCGCGCAGCTGAAAGAACAGACCGATCCAAATTTAATCGTCTTCATCCACGGATTATCGACGGACTGGTATCATGCCGTTCCCGATACGGGAACCTTTGGCGCTAACCTGGCGACACAGGGTTATACCGGACTCGTCATTGGGTTCAGTTGGCCCAGCTTTGGATCGTTTTGGTCCGAAGTGGATTATGCATCCGGCGAATACGCCTTCCCTCCAACGGCTGACGAGAGGACGATTCGAGGAAACATTGGCGGCAGTATAGGTAGCTTTCAAAATTTTCTTGATTGGCTCCAATCGATGAAAACTGAAGTGTCGAATTTAACGACAACCGTTGTCTGCCATTCTGAAGGGAACTATATGGCGATGTGCGGTTTTAATGGTTATAGCAACGCGAATATTGACCATTGTTTGCTCCTGGCGGCGGATATAAACAGCGGCGCTTTTTTGTCTTCCGATTCTTCGCTTGAAGGACAATATAAAGGACAAGGATTTGGGATTTCAAATAATGCAGGCGCCGTAACGGTTTACTTTTCTTCAAACGACTATTTGCTGGCCGACGCTACCGGCGGCGCTTATAAGCATCACAATCCAGGTTTTTTAAGTCGTATGGGATTATCCGGTCCCGCTTACGCTCAAGGAACTATGCTAGACAATGTGTATAGCGTGGATTGTTCTCCCGTGATCAACTTGCCAAACTTGAACGCGTTGATGGATTCGGGAAAATGTCCCCGCGACGTGAGCCCACACACCTCTTACCTTTTCTTTCCTCAAATCTTGAACGATATAAATTCCGTTGCCACGAACGCTTCTCAAAGTAGTATCGCGAATCGCAGTCCCGGTCCGTATGCCGGAGCTTATATCATGAACATTGAGACATAAAAGCGATAGAGTAAACAATGGAGACGATTGCTTGGATAAAAGTAAAGCTTTCTTCGTTTATGCCCCCATGGTTTTGTAATTGATCCTCAAACTTTGAGTCTTTTGTGAGCGGGAGGTTTCTTTGAATAAAATAAAAAATAAATTTGTTTGTTTTATTATTTTTTGCACAACTTTTGTTTTGATAAGTTCCAATTCATATGCAGGTTTGTATGACATTTTGGGCGGCGGCGCTTATCAACGCGATGTAGATATTATTCGTTTGAATGATTTACAAGAAATTGGCGGTTATATCGAGGAGTACAAAAAGGAGACTGGCGACTATCCATATTCGGCGAAAAGTAACATTCCAGTCATTGTCAATATAGCGACGAAAGAACAACAGGAAATTTTTAAAAACGCGCCAGGACCGCCTTTTCAGCACACTAAAGTTTCTGCTGTGAGTTTTACCAAAGAATTAGAAAAAGGACTAGCCAGAAAAATTAAAATGCCGTTTGATTTGCAAAGAAGACCTAATGGGCGACAAAATTTTTATAGCTACATGATTGTGGAAGGCAGATATTATTTGGCGGTGCACTTATATAATGAATATTCATTTGCTGAAAAAGTTGCAGAAAATTGGTTTAAAGTCCAGATTAGTAATATATCGCAAAGCAATGTTCCGATATGGAAGTATGAAGAATTGTTAACTAATCCACATTTTCATGAAGCCATTTCTCAACCCGTGAGCAAACCCGATTATTTTAAACAATTAAGAGAAAAGATACGAAACGAAATAGGCTTTTAATTTATTAGTTTGCGAAATAGCATACTTAAAAATCGTGTTTTATGAACTAATCAAGGTTTCTGCCAGTTTCTGAAGGTTGATCGTCGCCTAATTTGGCTTGTTTGTATTTGGGTAAAGAATCCCGTTAGTTCGCGCTATAAAGGCTGTTTGGAAACTGATATTTTTAGCGTTCCTTCTAATTGGATGGGTTCAATGAAATGGGGCATAAAAGTTTAGATTGTTGAAAATTAAATGCTATTATCTTAATTTAGAGCATGTAAAACTTTATATAAGGAGCTTGATAATCATGGCCAAAAAAACCCTTCACGTAGTAAAAAGCCCAGAGGGTGGTTGGGCCGTAAAAAGAGGTGGTGCATCTCGAGCAACAAAGATTTATAACACCCAAAGAGTGGCAATAGATCGTGGGAGAAAAATTGCTAAAAGTGAAAATGCAGAATTTTATATTCACTCCAGAGATGGGAGAATAAGGGAAAAAGATAGCTATGGCAAAGATCCTAATCCTCCAAGAGATAAAAGATAGATTTACATGCCGCTCAATTTTGAGAGAAATATATTTATAAATTGCCCGTTTGATGAAGATTATCGTGGCTTACTTATGGGCATAGCTTTTACAATAATTTATTTTGGATACGAACCTCGACTTACTTTAGAAAATGTTGATTCTGCTGAAGCGAGAATAAATAAGATTTTAAAACTTGTTTCAGAATCAAAATTTGGGATTCATGATATATCAAGAATGGTTTCAGCAAATAAAGGTGAATATTACAGAATAAACATGCCGTTTGAACTTGGAATAGATTTCGGGTGCAAAAAATTAAAAGGCGGTAAGTGGGCAAAAAAGAAAATTTTAATTTTAGAAAAAGAAAAATTTGGATACCAAAAAGCTATATCTGATTTATCAGGTTTTGATATTAAATATCATGAAAACGAGGTCATGCAGGTCGTTTTTGCAGTAAGAGATTGGATTATTGTTGAAGAATTAAAAAATGGAGATAGCGGTAAAAAGGTTTGGGATAGCTTTAACGAATTTCATGCTTACTTGCACGATGTTGTCATAGAAAAAGAGGGACATGAATCAGTTGATGAAATACAAATTTCTGAAATTATTCATCATATGAAGGATTGGTTTAAGTATAAAAGTAATTAAACAATTATGCAAAAACTTAGAAATAATCTTTTGATGATGGAATTTGATTATAAAGACAGGTCAATCTCGCTGATTATGTAGCTTCATTGAAAACAGGATTTTGATTTTACTATCATCTTTTTATAATTTTAAATTATGAATCTTGTTTCGAAGCATTTCAATTAATTAAAATTCCTTAATAAAATCTTCACTAGAAATTGCGCCCTAACTAGCGGTATATTTGTGTTAGGATCGTTATAATAATTTTCTCCAATGCCGCTCTATGTCAAAAGTTAAACGAATTATTCTGGATGTTTTAAAACCTCATAATCCCAGTTCTCTTGATTTTGCCAAGGCTATCGCCGATCAAGAAAAGCAATGCAACGTTAAACTCACCGTTGAAGAGGTTGATGAAAAAACGGAGTCTATCCTTCTTGATATTACTGGAGAAGATATTAATTTTGACGCCATCGTCGACACAATCAAAAATTTGGGCGGTTCTTTGCACAGCATCGATAGGGTGGAAGTAGAAGGTTCGGAAGCGCCACCCCAAGAGGAATAACTTGATCTGTGTTTCAACGAATCCGATTTCTTTTAAATCTTACCAAAGCCCACAGTATCGCCCGCCGCTATTTTTTTACCAACGGTTACGATGGCGCCCTTACTATGCTGGGGTTGCTCATGGGTTTTTACGCTTCGGGGGGCGCTCCGGTTCGCACCGCTATTAGCGCTTGCATGGGAGCGGCGATCGCTCTTTGCATCAGCGGTCTTAGCAGCGCTTATATTAGCGAGTCTGAAGAAAGAAAAAAAGAACTTGGCGAATTAGAAAACGCCTTAATTGACGACCTCTCCGATACCGATTTCAGTCGAGCCATGAAGTGGACGCCTGTTTGGATTGCTTTTGTGAATGGTTTTGCTCCTTTTTTAATTTCTCTCTTTATCATAATTCCTTTATGGTTGGCGCAATTTGGGATTTCCCTGCCTTTACCTCCTTTGGAATTGGCTATTGCTTCCGCTCTTTTCGTTATTTTTCTTTTAGGAATTTTTCTTGGCAAAGCGACAGGAACGTTTTGGCTGGCAACGGGTTTTCGGGCGTTGTTGATAGCCGTAGTTACTTGTTTGGTTATACTTTGCCTTGAATTTTAAGAAAAACTTGAGAACGCTTTATTGAGTATTACCCTCTTAATAAATTTCTTCCTCACTTTTTGAAAATACTTTCAAAATCCAGGAATAACCGCTTAGCCTTCGAGATCTAAAATGTAGGAGGATAACTCCATTAATTTGGATATTTTTCCGACAGGTTATTTGGCGGGACTCTAATAATTAATATTTATACTTGTTTGCTATCGCCTAGCCCACGATGTGAAGGGCTAGGCTCTTGGCAATTTTGAAGTTTTGGAGATTCTCTTAATTTAACTGCTCGAAAAACGAGCCTGGGAGGATGCCATGATGAACTTTGGGAGAAGAACAGGGAGATTTTTAAGAGTTATCGCAGGGGCTTTGATTTTTGTTACCGGCGTTTTGATTCCTGGAAAAGTTGGAATGTTTATCGCTGGTCTTGGAGCTTTGGCAATTGGATTGGGTTTGATTGAAATGGTTTAATAAGATCAACAAATCAGGTTATTAAATAGGACTTCTCAATGGTTTCAATTTTAAAAAAACCACGTTGGTCGCCTTATTGGGTTGGGACGGGAATTGGAATTCTCTCCTGGGTCACTTTTGCTTTAATGAATAAAGCGTTGGGGGTATCTACCACCATGGTTAGAGGCGCCGGGGCGATTGAAAGTTTAGCGTCGGAATCCTATGTTCGACAAAATCCATATTTCACAAAGTATCTTGGGACTATAACCGAACCTCAACCTGTCTTTGAATGGCAATTTGCTTTGGTTGTCATGCTGGCGTTTGGCGCATTGTTTGCGGCAACGTTGTCCTCGACTAGGATTAAAGAGGCGATTCCAGAACTTTGGAAATGGCGTTTCGGTTCTTCAAAGTGGAGACGATATGCGACCGCTTTCCTTTCTGGAATTGTAATTATTTTTGGCGCTCGCCTTGCCGGCGGTTGTACTTCGGGTCATGGTATTTCCGGCGGTCTTCAGTTAGCCGTATCTTCTTGGATCTTTTTCATTTGTATGTTTATTTCTGGAGTCGTCGTGGCTTTTCTTTTATACGGTAAAGAGGGGAGAGATCATGTTTGATCATTTCTTCGCGGATCCATCAATTATTTTTATGGGGGCCATTACTGGATTCTTATTTGGGTTTTTACTCCAAAAGGGAGGGGTTACCCGATTTAACGTAATCGTGGGTCAATTTTTATTAAAAGATTTCACAGTACTAAAGATAATGACGACTGCAATCATTGTCGGCAGCATTGGTATTTATGGAATGCGAACTTTAGGAATGGAAATTGATTTACATATTAAAACCACAGCGCTCCTGGGGAACGCTTTGGGAGGACTTATTTTTGGAATTGGAATGGCGATTTTAGGGTATTGCCCTGGAACGGCTGTAGCTGCGATAGGCGAAGGTTCCCGTCATGCGATTGTAGGAGTTTTTGGAATGGTTGTGGGAGCGGGGTTTTATGCCGCTGCTTACCCCTGGATTAAAGAAAACATCCTTTCCATCGGAAATTTGGGCAAAGTTACTTTCCCATCTTTAACGGGTTTATCCGCCTGGTGGTTTATCGGCGCATTGCTGTTAATTGCTTTGCTCAGTTTATACCTGGTTAACCGAATAAAAAAATTAAAAAGTTTAGAACAAAAAATATTAGAAGTAATTTGAAAATAAATTGACGCACAGTCGTTAATAATCGATTTTATCTTTTTTTTAATTCGCGAGGTAACTATCAATGTATTCTCAACCGTCAAATGAGAAAAAATACTTTTATATAATTATGTGGGCTCTATGTTGTCTATTCTTATTGATTCCCTCGTCTGCTTTGGCCAAAAACGTTTCTCTAGCCTCTAGCAAAAAAGATTCCAAAGAAATTAAAAATACTTTTGAAGTATTAGCGCAACGATTTGATACGAACAATGGAGACTCCAGACGACAGAATGATTCTATTAGTGAAGTGGTAGAGTCTATTACTGAAATGGAGAAGGCTTTGCAACACCTGCGGGAATCTTTCGAACATATGCGAGGAGATCAGTCCATTTCTACGATTCGAGGTAGGAATGGAATGAGGGGAGGGATGCATGGTAAGAGGCATGGCGGTATGGGGGGTATGGGACATGGAAGAATGCATGGTAGAAAGTCTTTGGAAAATACCGAACCGCAATGCCCACAACCAAGAAATACTTTGAGAGTTCCGGATTCGCTTTATAACTTAGTCAACCCTCTGGAAAATACGCCCGATAATATTGAAGCCGGTCGCGTTTTATTTCAAATGGAAGTGCAACCCACATGCACGATGTGCCATGGGTTTGGGGATGGCCGAGGTGTGATGGCCGATAGTTTAAGTCCTCCTCCACGCAACTTTTCTTGTAAGGAAACTATGGGGGAAATTCCCGACGGCCAATTGTTCGGAGTTATTACCAACGGGTCGGAAGGTACTGGCATGCCTGCATTTTTTGATTTAAACGACGATCAAATTTGGAAATTAATACTTTACATTCGAAGTTTGGCAAAATAATTTTACCACCGAATAACTTTATCAATTTTAACCGATTTTAGGGCATCTTTAATAATTCGAAGTTTTAATTTGAGGCAACTCGCTTTCCTTATATTTTCAAAGGAAGCTCGTGGCCAATCCCTATTTTTGAGGTCCCCTTAATTATGAAAAAAATCTTGGCTATCTTTATCAGTCTCGGTATTTTGACTTTTTTCCCTTCATTTTCTTTTGGACAAACGACCGCAGAGGATTATTTAAATCGAGGTAAAGAATACCTAGCCAAGGAACGTATCAAAGAAGCCATCGTTTCTTTTAAAGAAGCTATATTGCGCAATAATGATTACGCAGAAGCTCATTACAATCTTGGAAACGCATTAAGTTTAAACAAACGTTATGCAGACGCGATAGTGGCTTATCGAGAAGTGGTTCGGATTAACCCTGGTTTTACCAACGTATATTTTAGATTTGGAAACGCTTATTTAATGCTCAAACGTTATAAGCAGGCGGCCATTTTTTATGAAAAAGCAATCGGGCTTAATCCTGATTACGCTCCAGGTTATAACAGCCTGGGAATTGTTTATACGGAAATTGAACGCTACGACGACGCGATCGACTCTTACCAAAAAGCTATTCATCTCAACTCGGATTTTTTAGAAGCTTATTACAACCTTGGAAACCTTTACAAAAAGCTTAAACGCTACGAAGACGCAATAATCTCTTATCATGAAGCGGAGAGAATTGATCCTGGACGCGCCGATATTTATTTAAACCTCGGGATTTCTTTTGTAGAACTCAGATTATATGAAGAAGCAATAGCCGCATACCAATCGGCTATTAAAATCGACCCGAATTATGCCTATGCGCATTTTGGTCTTGTTGTGGCGCATAACAAACTTAAGCTTTATAACGAGGGAGTAGATACTTACGAAGACGCGGTTAGAGAAAACCCGGATTACGCTAATGGTCATTTGGTTCTTGGAACCCTTTATGAAGAGCTTATGCGGTACCAGGAAGCTATACAGGCCATCACTGAAGCTATAGAAATTGACCCCCACTTTGAAACGGCTCATTACCACCTTGGTAATGTTTATTCAAATCTTGACCGTAATGATGAAGCTGTTGCCGCTTATAAAGAAGCGATTCGAATCGAACCGGACTTTGCCGAAGCGCATTTTAAACTTGGAAAGATATATCATAAAAAAAAGAACGGTTTTGACGCAATTAAGCATACTGTCATCGCTGAAAAGCTGCACGAAAGGCATAATAATCTTCCGGAAGCCGCAGAGGTCCACGCCGTTTTGAAAGAATATTTTCAAGCCTATAATCAGTACCAACCCGAAGAATTTTCCAACCTTCAAATCCCCAAATAGTTTAAGACTTCCTTAAAGTTGGTTGGGCGACAATATTGGATCTTAAACTTAAAAAAATAATTAAAATCAAAAAAAAGTTTAAATACCAACGATTTTATTTTTGGGTTATATTAAAATTGGAACGGTGAAATTTGTTAACCCTAAAAATAAAATTTCAAAAACATGGCTTTTCCGATTTTATACTCCAAAATTTTAATTGTGGATGATAACCTTGAGGTGAGGGAAAGTTTAAAAATGTTTTTGGAAGAAAAACAGTTTACCGTTCAGGTTGCGGTTGATGGCGAAGACGCTTTAATGAAATTGAGCGAATTTAAACCTTATTGTATTCTTTTAGATATAAGGATGCCCTATCTGAACGGGGTTGACGCCTTGAAAATGATAAAGTATCGATCCCCAAATACCGAAGTGATAATGGTTTCGGCCATTAATAATGTCCAAATGGCCGAAAAATGCATGCAAAGCGGCGCGTTTGGTTTTGTCACCAAACCGGTTGATTTAGATAATTTGTTCAAAGAAATTAAATTATGTTTAGAAAAAAGGCATAACGCGTTAGAAGAGAATAAAAAGAAAATAAAAGAAAAGCATGAACGCTTAAAATTAAAAGCTAAAACCGAATTTTTAAATAAAGAATTGTTTCATGCCTTAAGGTTTCCTTTACATCTTGCGAGTTATTTAGATACTGATTTTGCAAAACATAGCCTGGACGTTTCCTGGTTGTGCGAGAAAATTGCCATTCAGTTAAATAATCAACATATCGAGTTAGCAAATCTATCTGGTTTGTATCACGATATTGGGAAATTATTTCTTCCAAAGTATTTGTTAAAAAAACATCCTCAGGATTGGACTTTTCAAGAAAAACAAGTTTATAGACGTTTCCCAGTTTTTGGCGAAGAGCTTGCTCATTTTCATTTTCGACTTAATGGATTAGGGCACATTCTTAGGCATCAATGTGAACATGTCGATGGAACGGGTTATCCCGATGGATTGAGCGGCGATGATATTCCGCAAGAATCCAAAATCATCGCGGTTGCGAATGCATTCGCTGAGATAATGGAAATGGAAAGCTTAAGTCCCATTGAGTTTAATATTAAAAAAGGAGTTAGTTTTTTAGAACATATTAAAAAAGACGCGGGAAGAATTTATGATGGAAGCGTTGTCATTGCATTAGAGCAATTTATAATAAATTATAAAAATCCCGACGAAACTCCCGTTGTGATAAGCGATCTAAAACCTGGAATGGAGTTATCTAGAAATTTATATACTCATAGCGGTAGATTGATCATTCCTAAGGGAATGCAATTGGATATCAAAGGAATATCCAAGATTATTGATCTAAATATCATTGATCCGATTTCTGATAAAATTTATATAGTCCCACAAAAAAAATAATACAATTTAATATAAATTTTGTTAGTTCTCCGTCTTAAGCTTTATTCCTCCCTAAGTTAATAATCGCTCTAGCGGCATATTGATTTTAAAACCCTGTAGTAACTCTACTACGCCAAAATCAAAGTTTTGTTACATAGAAATAGGGCAACAGTTACATATTAAATTCTTCTTTCTTTTTAAAATGTTTCTAGTTTTTGAATCCAATAAATCTATTCGAGGCTTTTAGTTAAAATAAAAAAGGAGAGAATAATGGACAAAATGGAGGGTGGCTATTTTGATCGAAATTCAGAAAAAGCTTTAGAAAGTGAAAAACTTATACTTCCACATGAGAAAGCGATGTATGTACGAGCTCTTCAATTGTGCAAAGATCCTGATGCTGCCGAGGATTTGGTCCAGGATACTTTTTTTCTAGGGATAAAGTACATAAATCAATTAAAGGAAAAATCAAAAAGTAAGGGTTGGCTGTCAATTATCCTCAAAAATCAATTTTTTAAAGAATGTTCAAGAAATAAAAAATGGGAGATTTGGGATTATGAAGATTTAGCAAATAATTTTGTCGATGAAAACCTACCTGAAAAGGAGTTTTTGGAAGAAGAGGGAGACCGAAGTCTCAAAAATTTAGTTGAAAGTTTGGAAGAATATTTAAAAACTCCTCTTAAAATGTTTCATTTTCAAAACTTGCCCTATAGAGAAATATCATTACGATTGAATATACCTATTGGAACCGTTATGTCTCGTATTTCAAGAGCGCGTGGTCGGCTTAAAGACAAGTTGGTGGAAGAGCGGGGGTGGCTCAATTAGTTTTTGAAAGATTTATAATAAAAAAATCCCAGCGCTGGTAGGCGCTGGGATTTCCGGGGAAGGATACCTTAATGTTCAAAGGACAATGAACAAAAAGGTCAGGGAAATCGTCATTACTAGAAACACAAAAACCCGGTACAATTGATGGAAGAAATGCTCTTCCTTTTCCAGTTCTTCTTTGCTTTTTTCTCTAAAACCATGCTTTGTAAAATGTGGAATGCTCATGACGATCACCTTCGTTTAGGTTGATCTTTCGCCCTCCCTCTATTGTTAAGATATTTTTTTCTCTTAGTTTATTCCCAATTTCCGCTGAAAATTTAATAATAATTCGTTTAAATTTATGGTTGACCGAGTTGGTTTACCGTATTGATTATTTCACGCGGTTGTACGCCATTTTAACCACCATATCTTTTTTACCGCCCTTGTGACTGGTCCAGATTTGAGTCATTTTGTCTTTGCCTTCAAACTCAAAAGTAACAGAATGAATGTGCCCCTCGTTGCCCGCATCAATGTCGCTATCCGGAGATAAATCCATCATTAACGAGTTTTCTTCTAATCCAGTAAGCGTTAATTTAGGCTGATTATGCTCGGCGCAGTAATGGGTCATGACCATATTTTTCTTTTTATCGTCGTGGTAAATCGACACCATTTCATGCGGCCCACCTTCGTGCGTGGTTTCGATCAGCGCGCTTCCATTGGAAGTCAGTTTATAGCTGGCTTTCATGGTCATAGTTTGTTCGCCCATTTTCATAGAGCCTTCCCAGTTACCTGTCAACTGTTTCATGCGTTCGAAAGCTTCCGAGCCCACATAGGGTTTTTTGTGCATTTCGCCCGCTAAGGATAAAGATGAAAAGGCAAATAGAAAACAAATCGTAAATATAAATAGAATATTTTTCATTTCATATTTCTCCACATTAAAGTAATTTCTAATTTTAAACTCTTCTGCGTTTCTAGTTAAAGAAAAATGGCGATTGTTTATTTAAAATTATTAATTTTAGCAAGCTTGTGGGTAGGAGCGCTTCATGACTTTATTTTAAAGTTTTTATTCTCGAAGAATGTGGTTGGAAGAATGGAGGGAAGGTCGCTTTTAGGAATGTAAAAGGTTTAGTCTACTTCTATACGTAATACGCCAAAAAATTAGTTTATGGCGTGAGCACAATTTTGCCGGTGTGCTTTTTGGACTCATATAGGGCGTGGGCTTCGTTTGCTTGCTCGAAGGTAAAACGACGTTCGTCAAGAAGCGGTTTGATCTTGCCCTCGTCAACGTATTTAGCCACTTCTTCGAGGATTTTTCCCTGCTTTTCACGACCGACGCCCGTGAGTAACGGAAAGGTCATGTTTTCCAAATGGAGAGTTAGGCCTCGCGAGAATGCGGGGGTTAGATCATGCGGGATAAAAGCCAAAATGTTAATAACCTGACCGTTGATACGCGTAGCGGTGAACGAAAGATCTAGGTTTTTACCTCCAATGGTGTCGAAAACGACGTCAAACCCTTGACCATCAGTTAGGCTTACGACGTATTGTTCTACGGTTTGCTCTTTGTAATTAATGACGTCGTCGGCTCCAAGATCGCGGACGATCTTTGCTTTGTCTTCGCTTGAAACTGTAGTGGCTACTCGCGCTCCCTTTATCTTTGCCAGCTGTAAAGCCACATGACCGACCCCGCCGGTCCCGCCATGAATCAGAACATGGTGATTGGATTGTAAGTTGGCTCTATCGAAAAGCCCTTCCCAGGCGGTGATGGCGACCAATGGCAACGCCGCCGATTCGGCAAAGTCGAGCGATTTCGGTTTATGAGCGACTAATCGAGCGTCCGCTAACATGAATTCCGCTAAAGCGCCGTCGTGACCTTTGAAACCGCCTGCGCAGGCATAGACTTCGTCGCCTTTTTGAAACTTATCCACTCCTTCGCCGACGGAATTCACAACACCCGCAACGTCTCCATGAAGTATTGAGGGAAGCTCTGGATTCATACCAATGTCGCTTCGAAGAAACATATTGTCCACGGGATTCAGGCTTGTGGCTTTCACTTCGATAAGTATTTTCCCTTCGCCAGGTTCCGGAACGATAACTTCCGCGTTTTCGAAGCACGCATCTGGGCCGCGACTATTGGTTATATATGCTTGCATAGTTGCCATTAGTAAACTCCACCTTTATCGAGTTTTGCTATATATAGATAGAACGTTAAGTCATATATTGACTTAGCGTTGCCAGATCTTTCGAGTACAAATTAGGATAATTAATTATAGCAAAATAGGTCTTAGTTTGCTTATTAGATAAATAAAAATTGATAACCGGTACCTTCCCCCCATTTAGAATTATTTGGAGGAGAGGTATAGGTTTTGAAGGGTGGGTTTAAGCTTGGCGACCCGCGTTGGCTCCAGATCGCTTGGCATTATTCCTGCGTTGATGGGCTTGGCGAAATCCATTCCCAGGTTTGCGAGCGTTTTTACTAGCCGACGGTTTTTTGTTTTTATTGGCTGCCGTGCTCCAAGGTCGTTTTCTACGTCGATTTTCACCAGAATTATTACCGGCTATGGTCATACGGTTTCTATAGTTGGTGCCAT
>JAYOZP010000128.1:0-12701 GCA_038154245.1 Nitrospinales bacterium
TCTCAGGATTAGGCATTGGTAAATATTCTCCTAGGTTTAAGGGTTAAAGCGAAATTAAAAGGAAACGGTCACTTGATTTAACGAAGATTTCATCTCGTTTACCAACTGTTGTAATTGGCGAGAGCGCTCCGTTTGACCTTGTTTTTCCGCTTCGTTCCTCTGTCTTCTAAGTTCTTTTATTTTTTTCTCTAGATGACGCGATTTAATTTTCCGAATACAATCAGTGGCGGATGCTTCGGGGTTTTCAAACGTCATTGGAGAAACGCCAATGAGGGTTAAAATTTTTCTTTCTTCCTCATCGTCAATCAACTCTATAATTTGGGCCGGTTCCAATGGCAATCCCGCTTTAGACTGCCGTTGAAAAACTTGGACGATCCCTTGATATTTTGGGTCGTTAATTTCTTCCAATTCAATCCGGTCCAAAATTTTTTTGGCTAAAACTGAATCATTTCCAATCAAATGAACTAAATAGTACTCTTCGGGATATTTAACTCCCTCTTCTCGGGAAGATTCTGTTTTTCCCAAAAATGGTTTTCGGCTTTTAACCGATTTTTTCAACTCCCCCAAAAGGGTTTTGTCGTCAATCGCTAACGCTTCAGAAACTAATTTAACGGCCTCGGATCTTTCAATATGATTATTTAAACCTGAAAGGAATGGGGACAATTTTTCCACAATCTCCCTCTTCTTACCTGGGAAAATTGTACCTGCAGCAGAAACTGTTTTTCTAATAAAATATTCCCAAAAAGGCTTAGCCATATCGGCCAAATCTAAAAATGCTTTAGAACCTCGTTTTTGTATGAAAGAGTCCGGATCTTCCCCTTCGGGTAATGCAATCAAGGAAATATTCACTCCCTGCTCCGCTAAAACCTTATAACCTTTTTCAGCGGCAGCTTGACCAGCTTGATCGGAGTCAAACACCAAAACTACATTTTTCGTATAATTCTTTAATAAAGATACTTGTTTAGGCGTTAATGCCGTTCCACAAGTAGCAACCGTATTTTTTATACCAGCCTGATGCGCCCTAATTTGATCAAAATACCCTTCAAATATAAAAACTCGGTCTTCTCTTCTAATGCTTTCCTTAGCGAGATTTAACCCAAATACTTGATCTCCTTTTTTATAAATCTCAGTTTCTGGAGAATTTAGATACTTCGCCTCCTGGTCGCTCTTAACAATTATCCGGCCAGCAAAACCCAGTATTCTACCACGCACATCCTTAAGAGGGAAAATTATTCTTGCACGAAATCGATCATAATAAATGTCTTCTTTATTATCCGTTCCGGCTTTTTCCTTTTTTTTAATTAAACCCGCCCTCTCTAGATCAATATGGGACGTTTTATAGGATTTACCAAAAAAATCCTTCAAATTTCCCCAACCTTGGGCCGCCCATCCCAACTGATACGTTTTTATAGTTTCGTCTGAAATATCTCTTGATATTAGATACTCCAACGCTTCATTGGATTTGGATTTATTGACTAAATTTTGAGAAAAATAATCAGCGGCTTTTTTATTCAAGTCTTCAATTTTGAGCGTAAAACTTCCGCTTCCCTTTGAAAACCTACTAGATGAAGATTCCTCTTTTTGAAAAGAGATATTATATCTATAAGCTAACTTTTCAATCGTCTCAACAAAGGAAATGCTTTCTTGCGACATAATAAACTTAAAAACATTTCCACCCTCGCCACAACCAAAGCAGTGGTAAATTTGCTTGGCTGGACTTACCGTAAACGATGGTGTTTTTTCTGGGTGAAATGGACAAAGACCTTTAAAGTTTTGTCCATTTTGCTTGATTGGGACGTAGTCAGAAACAATTTCGACAATATCCGACCTTGCCCGAATTTCTTCAATGACTTGTTCGGGAATATAACTCAACGTTTAGAGTGTTTTTCAAAGGAAGATTAAAAAGAGCGGCTTTGGTCAATTCAAGTTCTCAAAATCGCATGGATAGGTTGGTAAATTACCTCAAAAACCTCCGTAAGTCATGAAATTTAATAGGAAAAACGTTTTCTAGATGAAATATACAAACTCCTTAAGACTTTGTCAATACTGATAGCCATTTTCAATAAAATTAAAATATCAGAACTATTTTTCATCTAAATATCAATCATTTACGGAAGAAAAAATCCCGCTTTTTCCAATCCTAAAACTCTAAATCTTTCATCTAAAACAAAAACTATTACTTACCTTACAACTGCTAGTTTGAATTATTTTTTTCTTGAATAGAACGTAATTTTATAAAGGCTTTTTGTGTTTCCCCTTTACGATCCAAGTATATCATCTCTTTTAAATCTTCCACTAACCAGTTTTCGAACCGGTCTTTAAAGTTCTCTATAGTTTTTTCTGCAGAGTCAGGTTCTCCTTTTGCCAAACTCATAATCACTATTTTGAAAAATGCTTGGCTTGCCATCGGGCCTTTTTCCATGATTGAAAATAAGATCCGATAGGCTTGGGAAAATTCTCCTGCAGCCTGAAAAATATCAGCCATCTTAAACAACCGCGCAACCTCGATATCTCCGTAATTTGTTTTCAAATATTCATTAGCAGATTGTTTCCATTTACGTTCAAAAGCATAAGCATTCCCTAGGTCTATTTTCTCCTGATGTAATGAAATATTCCGCTTACTATTTACATCGGCCCAAAAAGAAGAACTGCTTTTCCAATCATAAATTCGAGTCATTGTTAATATAATCCAGACCGATATAAAGAAAACGCTCACTTTTAACCTTAAACTCAAACTATTTATCAAACAAAAACTACCGGCTAAAAACAAACTAAAACCTAAAAAACTTAAATATTGATAACGGTCTGCCAAATAAATATGCCTGGAAACGACATTTGTATATTCAAGCAAACCGCCTAAATATAATATTATTCCACAAATAAGCGACCTTATTTGGACTGAATAAGAAGATAAATTTCTCAGGTTTTTTATTAGATAAAATAAAAATCCCCCTCCAGTTAATAGGATGGCCGCCGAAGACAAATCAAATAATCGTTCGGAAGAAATCAAATAAAGACCGCTTAAATTAATTGGAAATATCGCCAACTTAATAAAATAAATATATAAATAGACAAAAAAACCTAAATGTCTCGACAGAGTCCAACCTAAAGCAGGGTCAACGGCATTTTCTTCCAGAGCCAGAGGGTAAGTGACCAAAAGAAAAATTCCAGCGATTCCATTCGCAATCAACTGAAACGTCCAAATATTTTTAGCAGAGCTTTTAATAAAAAATATCTCTGCAATTAAAATAAAAGCCGGAATTACTATTACGGTAGGCTTAGCCCCCATACCTATAATTAAACAAAAAATGGAAAGCGCCCAATATTTGACTGGAGTTTTAAAAGCTTTTGTTCCTAAGAGATAAGCATAAAAAGCGGTTAAGCCGAACAATAACGAAAGCGTGTCTTTTCTGTTAGCGGCCCAGACTACAGCTTCGGCTTGAATTGGATGAATTCCAAAAAAACATCCAGCCAACCAAGCTAATCCTATATTTTGCGTTAATCGAAACACAATCTTAAAAACCAAAAGCGCATTTGCCGCATGAATAATTAGATTATCTATATGGAATCCCGCTGGATTGAGTCCCCAAATCAGATAATCCAAATAATTTGACAAGATGTAAATAGGGTCATAAAACCCAGCTGTTGATTGTGTAAAAACTAATTTTAGCGTTTGCCAACTAAACTCTTTGATTAGTGGATTTTTATGAATTGCGTAAGAAGAGTCGTCAAAATTAATAAAATCGTTAGCAGTAACGTGTATGAACGTTAATAGTGTAATTAAGAAAAGTGAAACTTCTGGGCGAAGTTCATTATGTGAGGATAGTTTATCCAAAGGTTTTTAGTAAACCCTTAGAAAAAGGTTAGTAAATTAAATATTTTTTCCTGGTTTCCTGGAAGAGTAATTTATCTTCTTCCCATGAAGCTTCAATATCTTCTAATTTATTCTTAGGAGACAGCCAAAGTTCGCGCAATTCGGTGGAGCCATAAAGTAAATCAATTGCCGGCCGATCAGAAACAAATTCATACGGCTCCTTTCTCCATTCAAATCTATCTGGAAATAATTCCGAAATTGCCTTAATAACCGCAATACTGGTTAAAACCGGTTTAAATTTTTCACGGTCTATAACATGAATAAAAACTCCGCCACAAATTTGTTTTGCCCACTTTTGAAATGTGGGCTTAAAGCAATGGGGACGAAAAATTGCTCCAGGCAACTCTTCTTCAGTTAACCTATCTGCGAGTTTTGCCGAATCTATATAAGGCGCGCCCAAAAGTTCAAAGGGTTGAGTCGTCCCCCTTCCTTCAGAAAGATGCGTCCCCTCTATTAGACACATACCTGGATAAACAATGGCCGTCTCTAAAGCAGGCATATTAGGAGAAGGAGCTATCCACGGCAAACCTGTCTGGTCATACCACATTTCCCTTCTCCAGCCTTCCATCTGAACAATTTTTAAATCGCAATCCAAACCAAATTCTCCGCTAAAAAGCTGGGCAAGCTCGCCCGCGGTCATTCCATGTCTATTCAATAAAGGATATTGACCTACGAAAGATCTCTGATCTTCTCGAACCAAGTTTCCTTCTATTTGACTCCCATTAATGGGGTTGGGCCGATCGCAAACAACCAAACGCGCACCGGCCTCTTTACAAACTTTCATGCAATTAGCCATCGTATAAATAAATGTGTAGTACCTGGAACCTATATCTTGGATGTCAAAAAGGAGGGTATCAATTTCATTGAACTGCTTAATATCAGGGGTTAGAGAACTTGAGTCTTTTCCATATAAACTCTCTATTGTTAAGCCAGAAATTGGGTCTATGGCATCTGGCACCTCCACCATATCCTGATCAACTCCATATAAGCCATGCTCGGGAGCAAATAATTTGACTACTTTACAACCATTCATATTTTTAAAATGAACGATCGAATGAATATAGTTTTTTGTTACGCTCGTGTGATTTATCACAAGCCCTAAGTTCGTTCCTTGGATATATTGAGTAGGGTTTTTCAAAAAAACATCTAGCCCGGAAAGAACTTCAACCAATTTATTATTCCTTTAAATTTATTTCTTGTTTAACTTGACCAAAATCTATCGATTCATTGGCTCAAGATATCTTTTTCGCCATTTTTAGGCAAAAAAAAAGCCGATAGGGGTAAAACCCTATCGGCTAATTTTTTATTACTATGAAAACTTATTCAACAGCGCCAATATTAATAGTGGAGTGTTGAACTTCACAGTCTTGGTTAGATACCAATACTTCTTTTGAGTATCCTTTGCGGTTTTGATTCATTTGTCGTCGATATTGATCGTCAGAGTTATCTCCTTGACAGTCGCCAGGAACTAATCCGCGAACAGAAGCTTCTTCAACGGTTCGTTGAGCTTTCCAAGATTGATCGGTTTGAGATTGACCAAATTGATAGTCAACGTTTACGCCAACAGAAGAACTTCTGGACAAATGAGCTCTAGAAGCACGGTTAACAGCGTCGGTTAAAGCGCGATCTCTTGAGCCCATTTGCATAATGGTTTTTCCAACACTCATAACACTTTGATCTTGTTGCGCGTATGCGCCAGGAATCGTATCGTCTGCGATTGCAACACTACCGAAAGCGAACACAGAAGCGAAAGCCAAAACAGCGGCCAAAACTAACGATTTTTTCATTACTAAGCCTCCCCAAATAGTTTTACTAGTTAAATATTTAATACATAAACAGCGAAGGGTTAAACCGGGATCATTTTATCGCTCTTTATGCCAACCTAATAGCTCGTTAATAAAAAACACGTTTCTTTATCGTGGAAATTTATAACCTTAGCGGTCATTTGTCAATGAAAAAAACCTTTTAAACTCTTTAAAAAGCCCGATTTTTTAGCCAAAAAAATTTTTTAGTGATTACTTTATTAAAATAATAAAAGCAATACCCCACTAACCCAATGAAAAAAAAGGATTTTTTCACGTTTAAGAATAAATGTCCCGAGTAAATAGGGTATCGCCTACTTGGAAACAAAACTTTAATAATTTATAATCAAAATTAACTATTTTCACCTACCAGAAATGAATGGCATTTAAAAAATATTTTACAGTTGAAGAAGCCAATTCTCTAATTCCTCACCTTTTAGAAATAATTCCAGAGATTCAGAGTTTATCGCAAACTCTTTCGAAGAAATTTCCGGATGTTAAAAAAGCCTGGAAAAAAGCGAATGAAAATGGGGGTAGCGCCCAGGGTCCTGAATACTTAGTTTTTGCTCTAAAGTTTAACTCTCTGCTAAACGACCTTAAAAACAAAGGTTGCGTTATGAAAGGAATTGATCAAGGTTTAGTCGATTTTCCTGCAATAAGAGAAGGTAAAGAAGTATTTCTTTGTTGGAAAAATCCCGAAACTAAAATTACTCACTGGCATGATTTAGATTCAGGATTTGCCGGTAGGCAAGAATTGTAACTTACGGCCAGCTTTCTTTCTCTAAAACACCCTTAACAAATTTAGCTAAGCTTTTATTCCCTACAATGGCCGAGCCTTCGCGAATATCGTTTTGCGAACCTTTAAAATTTAAAAATACCCCTCCCGCCTCTTCTGCCAAAATTTTTAAAGGCGCAAAGTCCCAAATATAGGCCCAAGGATCTACCATTACATCTGCCGCCCCTCGAATTGCCAGAATATGACCAAATGCATCTGGGTACGTACGAATTAAACTTGCCTCGCGACTTAAATAGTCCAATAAAAATAAGCATTTCTTTTCTTCGAAACAATATCTATCTGCAGTCGCTACTAACGATTTTGAGATCTGCGTTTCTTCTGAAACTTGAATTTTCAAATCTCCGCAATAAGTCCCCTGCCCCTTAACTCCCCAATAAGTCTCGCCTAAAGCCGGAAATGAAACGATCCCTATAACGGGTTCGCCATGATGCAGCAATGAAATTAAAATAGAGTAAAAAGGCAATCCACGAATAAACGAACGCGTTCCATCTATAGGATCAACCGTCCAAACCCATTCTCCATGATCTGTTTCCGAACCAAATTCTTCTCCAATAATCCCATGATCTGGGAAATTTTTCGATATATGGTTGCGCAAAATTTCTTCGGTGTTTTTATCCGCTATCGTAACCGGACTTTGATCTTCTTTTAGCTCTACTTTAAAGTCCGCTCTAAACCATTTTAAAGTTTCCACTATTGCGGGTTTTAAAAAAGATAGCGCAGTATCTTTTGCTTCCATCAAATCCATCTTAATGTTTTCCCTAAAAAACGTTTTGAAGTTTTGCCAGTAAAGACAGTCTAGACCAAATCCAGCCAAACAAAAATAACCAAAAGATAGTAGCCCCCTGTAAACATATTTATATCTATAAAACTTCTAAACTAAAACCTAATAGTTCTGTTTTTTTAAAGACGAACTCCATACTTTTCCTAGCATAACAATAAAATAGAAAGGTTTACTTTATTTACCAAGCTCGGTAAACTAATCATTTCGCAGTCATTAATCACTTAACAAGCGCAAAATCTATGCAAAGTAACAAGCAGTTAATGGTCGGGATTGTTCTAGCTTTTTTTGTAACTATCGCGTTCGCCTTGACCATTGTATGGGAAATTAAAAAATCAATTGAATACGACGAAAAAGTTAGAAAGATACAAGCAAAATCTAAAAACTTAGTCGTGGACGATAACCGAGATTTTAGCATTTATGAAACTATGGTTGGAGACGACGCTCGGGAAATGGTATTAATACCAGAAGGAGTTTTTACTCGCGGTTCCGACTCCGGCGGCTATGATGAAAAACCAGAAAAGGAAATTTACCTTGACGCGTTTTTCATAGACAAATATGAAGTATCCGTAAAGGATTATAATGTCTTTAGACGCGCCGCAAATTATGTAAAACCATCCGTTCCATTTTTTCAAGGCGATCAATCTATTTTAGATACACCAGAATTTCCCGTTGTGGGGGTTTCATGGCTAGACGCCACCAATTTTTGTAAATGGGCTGGAAAGAGATTGCCGAACGAAGCCGAATGGGAAAAAGCAGCCCGCGGAACTCACGGGTTAATTTATCCTTGGGGTAATAAGTTTTTACAAAAAAGAGCGAATATCGCCGGCGAGGCCGACGGTTATAAATACATGAGTCCTGTTGGGAGTTTCCCTATGGGGCGAAGCGTGTATGGAATATTCGATATGGCTGGGAATGCCTCGGAGTGGGTGGCGGACTATTACGACCAGTTTTATTATAAAGAGTCGCCCATTATGAATCCTACCGGCCCCGAAAAAAAGAAAAACCATGTTTTTCGAGGCGGATCATGGGACGCCCGTAAAGTAGATGTTCGAGTTACAAAACGTTTTGCAGCCACTCCGGGAAGAAAAGACAGTATAGTAGGCTTTCGTTGCGCTCGCGATAAAGAAGCTAACGATTAGTTCCCGGCCGATGAATTAACTTTATCGGCCGGCAGCGTCCCTTCATCGCTTAGAACTCTCTAAACTATCTAAAAGCCAATACGTCGAACAAATAAACAACATTCGAATTGTTAAACAAGCTCGATCAACCGACGTCAATAAATGCCACTCCAAATCCCTCGGAGTGCATAAATAAACCATAACCAATACCAAGGTATATAAAATTCCTGCAATTATAGCCACTCCAAATGGTTGGATCGGTTTCAGTTTTAGTCGATATAAACTGAAACCCGCAACAGCCAATACTCCTAAAGACTCTCCTAGATTTCCTCTAAGAAATAACCAAAGGAAAATTGTTGGAATCTCGTTGGCCTCAAAAACCCTATTTGTAAGCCTATTAATTAAATCTACGCCTAATCCAAGCTCTGTCTCTAACCCCCAACTTCTCCTAAGAAATTCCCACATCGCCCAAGGAATAAAACAACAAATAAAAATTACTACCATTGGCAGAAAATCTCTTTCCCACAAACCAAAATTCAATTTTCGTTTAATCCATATTTTTGCCCCTATAACGCCAAGCAAAATACAACCAGCAACAACCGCGCCTTCTTGCTTCAAGCCTGCGAGAACCCCCAATGAGAGCGTTGCGGCTAACCAATCTAAAGGAGAATCCGTGCGTATCCAATTGCCCGCGTATATTGCGGCTATCCCCGCAAATAAAGCTAGATAGCCATCCATATAACCGTTCCAAAAAAACTGCCCCTGCAGACAAAAACCAAAAATTAAAAAGTAAAAAAAACTCCACTTTTTTTCGACAAGAGAAGCTATCGCCAGAGCGGCGCCTCCAAAAAGTGGAATAAGACCTAATTTAGGAAGAAATTCATTCCATTTTCCAAAATAGTTAACAAACTGGGCAGATAAACCGGCAAGTAATTTAGGATAATCTACATGAGAAAAATTAATAGCTGGGTTTTTCCATCCAGCTTCCTCAACCAGGCCTCCGGCAAAATATATTATCTTCGCGTGGAAAAACCAAATGGCGCGAGCATCCCAAGTATTGATGGGTTCAGATAAAGTCTTGAGAAAAATCAGGAAGGACAAGAAAATGACTACTAAAAACGTTGAAATTGTAGCCACTGAAGGCAACCGCAATATTTTATTCTTAAAAAGGAAATAGCCAATCGCTACCCATCCAAAAGCAGATAAAACCAAAAACCAATTCCACACTAAATCCAATCGATCCAACGTAAGGATCATCGCATAATGAACAAGCGTTCCGATGCAAAATAAGCAATAAAATATTTGAAACCCATTCCAACTTTGGAATTCTTCAGCTCGACTCCTATAAAAAAAACAAAAAAGGAGAAAAGCGGCGCCGCCGCCGCCCAATAAAACTAAAATAGAAACGCTAAGAACAGCGACCAAGTTTCACCTCTTTTATTTTGCCAATAACTGGACAGATCTGTTGTTCGCCCTCTAAAAATATTAAGTATTGAGAATCTTTTTTGTATTGGATAGGCCATATCCCTACCATCAGATGTGTCCAATCGATCTCCGATTTTTTAGAGAAACGATAATTTGGAACGCCAAATTTTTTCAATAATCGAATAGCGAATCGAGCTTCGTCATTTAGAGCAAATTCCCCAGCCTGGGCAGTTTCCCAGATTCTAGAAATTTCTCCATATTTCCGTAGCGTATCTAACGAAGCCAATAATTCTACAAATATTCGAAAGTTCTCTTGAAACCCCAAAATTGAAACAAAAAAAACAAGCGTTATAAGAATATTTGCTTTGGTCTTCATAAACTCAAAGGGATATTATGTAAAGAAAGCGTTAAAACTTTTGATTTTGAGCGCGCCATAATATTTTCCATTATTATTACTTTTTTAGGTAGCTAGCGACCAAAAACTTTTTAATCATCTCATCAATTCTACGAAACAAATACTTCTTTTTACTGGCTGCAATTTCTTTAACAAGCGCATCGTTGCAGATTTGGTTTTAATGACAACCGGTGAAATAAAACCCTCTTCCCAAATCTCTTACCAAATTGAATGTGACCCCTCAAATCTGTATCGGTGTTCAAAAAAGAAAAAGCCATTGCTGAAAAATTATAAACAAAAAAACAAACCGCGTATTTGAGTCGGCTTTCTTTAATTGTTTGATTCAAAATCTTCATACAAGAGATCTCAACAACCTTTACTTCTAAATAAAACAAAAAATATTCTGGACCATTTATTCAGTTTTTTTTTACAATAATCGACTATGTCTCGGCGCGCCATCATTTTAATAGTTTTTGTAGTGATAGTCTGTTTAAGCTTCTGGCTCGTTTCACGCTACCCTGCCTTGGGCGGCAAAGCGGCCATGTCTGGAATGGAAGCGTTTGACGACCCATTAACTCATAACGCTCACTTCAAAATTCCTCCAGGATCTCCGTCCTACAAACGAATCTTTTACTCCACTCTCAACTGGTACGAAACTAACTGGCGCGGCATGGTCTTTGGACTTGTGTTAGCGGGAGGTTTTATAGCGCTACTAAATCATCTGCCAAAACGTCCATCCTCAAAACCATTTGTAAACAGTTTTTTTGGCATGCTCACCGGCACTCCACTGGGCGTTTGCGTAAATTGTGTAGCCCCCATAGCTAAAGGTATTTACGAAGCTGGCAGTAAAATGGAAACAGCCTTGGCCGTCATGTTTAGTTCCCCAACGCTCAATGTAGTTGTCTTGACTATGTTGTTCTCCATTTTTCCGTTCTATATGGCTATGACTAAGTTAGCCTCAACTCTATTTCTAATTCTAGTCGTAATACCTTTAATTTCGAAAAACAAAAAAATTACAGGAACCCCTGAAACCATTCAATCAGAAGATATAATTTGCGAACTTCCCCCAAGTAATGAAAGTTGGTCGGAAGCGTTCAGTGGAACCGCTCGCGACTACTGGAAAGGTTTTCGTTATATTTTTATTAAAACAGTTCCCTTGATGTTATTAGCCGGTTTTTTGGGAGCGGCTCTAAGCCAATTATCAGACTTTGACCGTTTAATCGGACTCGACCCAAACTGGAAAAATTTAGCGGCCATCTCCTTAATGGGCACTTTCCTCCCTCTTCCTATCGCTTTTGATTTAATGCTAGCGCAAGCTTTGATGATCTCCGGGCTATCTCATGGTTTAGTCATGGCTATGTTGTTTACTTTGGGAACTTTTAGCGTCTATTCCGCCATGATCGTTTATCGAACATTTTCCTTTAGACTCGCAATTGGGCTTTTCCTAATCGTTTCTGCGATTGGAGCCGCCAACGGATTTTTAGTTCACCAATACTCTGAATACAAATTTGTTAAATGGCTCGAATCTTACAATCAAATCTTCACTTCAGAAGAACCAAATTTAACAAATTCAAAAAACACTAACACTCCGACTCCACAAAAGTTTGTAATAAATCAAACAGAACATCGCAATTTCAGTATCGTTTGGAAAAACAATAAAGTGTCAATATCCTCTATTTCCCATAATCCAAGGTCGAAGGGCGGAGAGAAACCCTTCTCAACAATTCTAGGAACCGCTTTGGGAATTGAGTATTTTAATAAATTAACTCCCAGCACATTTTTCGACCCTTTATTTTTTGGCCGCGGCGTCGCTTCTGGGGATTTTGATAAAGACGGTTGGCTCGATTTAGTAGTCGCCACTGACAACGGATTTGAGTTCTATCAAAACCTTAGCGGCAAAAGATTTCAAAAAATCCCTCTCCCAATTAAAAATTTAACAGGAAAACAATCTATTTCAATTGCAATGGCTGACTTCGATAACGATGGTTGGCTAGATATATTCTTTACTACCCTAGGCGAAGGAAATCATATTTGGCTAAACCCACTAGGATCTGGGAAAATTTCTCCACTCATTTCAGTACCTAACGGAAACGCTCTTTTAACAAGCGCAACAGCTTTCTCCGATTTAAACAACGATGGTTTTTTAGATATTGTAAATGGGAACTATTTTCTAGGAGTTTTGACGAAAGAACCCGTAGATGTGGCAATGGATCAACTAATCATCAACGACAACTTAAAATTCAGCCAACTACCGCTGGATGGTATCCCAGGACAAACACATTCGGCTTTATTTTCCGATTTTAATGATAACGGCAAAACCGATTTAGCGATTGGAAACGATTACCGGGTTGCAGATGCGTATTATCTAGGTAAGGGCTCGGGAGATTTTGACAAAATTAAACGCAGTCAAGAAATCATCCCCAAGACTCCACAAAACACTATGAGCATTGATTCCGGAGACTTTGATAACGACCTTATACCAGATCTCTATATGGCCAATATAGGCCTATC
>JAYOZP010000129.1:0-10760 GCA_038154245.1 Nitrospinales bacterium
GAATTAACCTCCAGTTTTGCTCTCTTGTAGTTAATTATGACCTTCCTTGGAATCCGCAACGTATTGAGCAACGTATTGGCCGGTGCCACCGGTATGGACAAAAAAATGATGTTGTCGTTGTTAATTTTTTAAACACAAAAAATGAGGCTGATAAGAGAGTTTTTGAGCTTCTTTCAGAAAAGTTTTCTCTTTTTGAAGGGGTCTTTGGTGCCAGTGACGAAGTATTAGGGGCCATTGAATCAGGGGTCGATTTTGAAAAGCGGATAACAGAAATTTATCAAAAGTGTCGCACCCCGGAAGAAATTAAAGCTTCATTTGATTTGCTTCAACAGGAGTTGAGTACCCAAATTGACGATTCCATTAAAAGGACCCGCCAGGAATTATTGGAAAACTTTGATGCTGAAGTTCATGAAAAACTAAAAATAAACATGGCGAACAGCCGTGAATATTTAAATCGTTACGAACAAAATCTAATGGCTCTAACAGAATTTGAATTGAACGGAAACGCTGAATTTCATGAGGGGCTAAATGCTTTTATTTTAAAAACCAATCCGTTTCAGGGCATGAACGATAATATTCCTCTTGGAAGATATGAATTACCTAGAAGAAGCGGAGATGCGCACCTCTACCGCCTTGGTCATCCGCTGGCGGAGAAGGTCATACAACAAGCCAAAGAAAGGCAATTACCCTCAGTCAAACTCACCCTGGACTACGCATCTGGTCCGAAAGTAACTGCCTTGGAGCCTTTCTTGGGAAAAAGTGGAGAGCTTGCCGTGGCAATGTTTACCATCGAATCTTTAGGTCAGGCAGAGGATTATCTTTTGGTTGCGGCAATTTCGGAAGAGGGGGATGCAATAGAAGAAGAAGTTGCTCGCCGCCTTTTGTCCATGCCAACGACTACCATCGGGGAAAATGAATCACTCCAATCTGAAAATATTTTAAATGACCTGCTGGGTAAAAAAAGAGCCGAAATTACCGAAGGTATATCTGAACGCAATGCAAAGTTTTTTGAGCAAGAGGCTGAGAAGCTAGACAACTGGGCCGAAGACCTGAAGATTACGCTGGAGCGGGAAATCAAAGATATTGACCGTCAAATCAGAGAAGCCAAAAAGGCCGCTAAAACGGCGTTGACCCTAGAAGAGAAATTAGAGGGGCAGAAAAAAATAAAAAGTCTGGAATCCACCCGAAATACCAAAAGGCGGTCTCTTTTTGAAGCCCAGGATGAAATAGATGTCCGGCGCGAGAAGCTTATTTCAGATATTGAAGAAAAACTGAAACAACAAACATCAACTAAGGACATTTTTAAAATTCGATGGAGGCTTGTATGATTACAAGTTATATAATAATAAAATTTAGCCGCTTAATTTCCACAGGGAACCTTACTTATGCCATGGGATGATAATTTAGAAGGACCTGCCTTAAGGATTGCTGAAACCAGCAATTCCCCTCTTTGGGTAGCTGCTGGGCCTGGAACTGGAAAAACATTTGCCTTAATGCGACGGCTGGCAAGGCTTCTTGAAGTAGAACGGGCTACGCCTGATCGAATATTTGTTTGCACCTTTACTCGGACAGCAGCTGATGATTTATCCCGATCCGTGGCTGCTCTTGGAATCTCAGGGGTGGACAACGTAAAAGCCCAAACAATTCATGCTTTTTGTTTCTCAATGTTGTCTAGGCAGGAAGTTTTAGAATCAACTGGGCGAGTTCCGCGTCCTCTCCTAAAAAGTGAAGAACGCATTTTACTTGAGGACCTAAAACATGATGGCCTCGGTGGTATTCGTGAATGCAATAAAAAGCTTGCGGCTTTTTCAGCGTCATGGGCACGTCTCCAACATGAAGAGCCAGGATGGCCAATAGATCAATCCGACAGGCAGTTTCAAACCACTCTAAATAATTGGCTCATATTTCATCACGCTATGCTTATAGGAGAACTAATTCCCGAAGCGTTAAGATACCTCCGTTTAAATCCTCAAACTCCATATCGTTCAATGTTTGATAATGTTCTCGTAGATGAATATCAAGATTTAAATCGTGCGGAACAGCAATTAGTGGAGGTATTGGCCAACGGTTCTTTGGTTGTAATAGGCGATGAGGACCAGTCAATTTATTCTTTTAAGCATGCACATCCGGAAGGAATCGTTGAATTTCCCAATACCCATCCAACAACCGAAAGAGCAGCATTGGATGAATGCAGACGTTGCCCCCATAAGGTAGTCGCCATGGCGAATTCTTTAATTTCCAACAATACTTCTCGAAGTAATAGAACCTTGAGCCCATTTCCAGGAAATCCGGAGGGAGAAGTATGCCTAGTTCAATGGTCGGATATGAAAAAGGAGGCGAAGGGGATTGCCCATTTTGTTAAATCCCGTATTGATTCTGGACAGGTGACACCAGGAAATGTCCTGATTTTGGCCCCCCGCCGAGCATTCGGCTATTTGGTGCGTGATGAATTAAAAAACCTAAGTGTTGAAGCCCATAGTTTTTTTAGTGAAGAACTTTTAGATGGTGATGCCAAAGATTTAGAAGATTGTAAGGCCCAACAAGCATTAGTCCTTTTGACGTTACTTGCGAATCCTGAAGATCGAGTAGCCCTTCGTTGCTGGTGTGGATTTGGGAAAAACAACCTAAACTCTAATCCATGGAGTAAACTCCGAAATCATTGCGAAGGCACTGGGGAACCCCCTTGGCAGGTTTTGGAGCAACTGGCGGCTGGAAGCATCCAAATTTCTAATACTAAGCCGTTAGTCGAGCGATTCTCAGCTCTGAAAGAAGAGTTAACTCGGCTCCAGGGTTTGAGAGGTGAGGAATTAATTTCCACAATTTTTCCAGGCGACCAGGACTGGGCCAAACCGTTTGCTGAACTTAAAAGCTTTATGGAAGAAGATGAATATGAGGCTAGGGAGCTTTTGGAAGTAATTCGCCGACATATAATCCAGCCTGAACTGCCGACAAATGTGGACTTTGTTCGCGTAATGAGTCTTCATAAATCCAAAGGCCTGACAGCCGATATGGTTATTGTTGTTGGTTGTCTTGAGGGCCTTATTCCTTCAATAGACAACAATGCGCCACAAGCGGAACAGGCAAGGTCCCTTGAAGAGCAATACCGATTGTTTTATGTTGCTTTGACAAGAAGTAAAGGAGTCCTTGTTTTATCCAGTATAAGCAGACTTCCTAAAAAACTTGCTCATAAGATGCGTCTTCCTGTAAGAAAGTCACGGGGTCAATTTGTGGAAACAATCACGTCTAGATTTCTTTCCCAACTTGGACAAGAATGTCCTCCTGTTTCTACAGGAACCGAATTCTTGCGTGAAACAATAGGGCAATAGAGGGATAGCATGGCTAGGAAAAAACAAAAATTAGAATTGACGTGGATTGGGAAAGAGAACCGGCCAAAGCTGGAGCCTCGAATTCTACTAGAGGACCCGGATAAGTCTTACCATGCCAAGCACCGCGTCACAGAAAATGATATTTTCGATAATCAACTCATATTTGGCGACAATCTTTTAGCCCTTAAAGCTCTCGAACAAGATTACGCAGGTAAAGTTAAGTGTGTGTTCATTGATCCTCCATACAATACAGGAAGTGCCTTTGAGCATTATGATGATGGGGTAGAACATTCAATATGGCTATCCTTAATGAGAGACCGATTGGAAATTATTCGTAGTCTAATGTCCGATGATGGTTCCCTTTGGATAACTATTGATGATAATGAAGCGCATTATTTGAAAGTTTTGTGTGATGAGATTTTTGGTAGAAGAAATTTTATTGCCAATGCAATTTGGCAGAAGAAATTTTCGCCTCAGAGTGATGCTAAATGGTTAAGTGATAACCATGACCATATCTTATGTTTTGCAAAAAATAAGGATAATTGGCGACCAAACCTCTTGCCAAGAACATCTGAGTCTGATAGCCGATATGGCAATCCTGATGATGATCCGAGAGGACCATGGGCTTCTTCAGATATGAGTGTGAGGACCTACTCTGAAACAACCGACTATCCGATTACTGCCCCTTCTGGAAGAGTCATCAATCCAGCAAATAGTAGATGTTGGGCTTTTTCTAAAGAAAAGTTTGAAGAATTGGTTGAAGACAATAGAATTTGGTTTGGTGCAGGGGGTAATAATGTTCCAAGGGTAAAAACCTTTTTAAGTGAAGTCCAGCAAGGTATTGTTCCAGTTACAGTTTGGTTAAATGCAGAAGTTGGAAATAATCAGGAAGCAAAAAGAGAAGTTAAAACTTTTAATTCAAATGATGTATTTGGTACGCCAAAGCCTGAGAAGTTGCTTTTTAGGATTTTAACTCTAGCTACTAATCCAGGAGATATTGTTATTGATTCCTTTGCAGGCTCAGGAACTACTGGCGCAGTGGCTCAGAAAATGGGCCGGAAGTGGATCATGGTAGAGCTTGGAGATCATTGCCATACTCACATCATTCCACGCCTTCAAAAAGTGATTGATGGGAAAGACCAAGGAGGTATTTCTGAAACGGTAGAATGGAAAGGTGGAGGAGGTTTCCGTTATTACCGAATAGCACCTTCTTTGCTTGAAAGAGATAAATGGAATAACTGGGTAATCAGTAAAGAATATAATGCAACCCAGTTGGCGGAGGCTATTTGCAAGTTGGAAGGTTTTACCTATGCTCCGAGTGACAGTCTTTATTGGAAACATGGACATTCTACTGAAGCCGATTTTATTTATGTGACGACACAGAAATTAAATAACGAACAATTACAGCAATTAAATGACGAAGTGGGCGAAGGCCGTAGTCTATTGGTGTTATGTTCCGCGTTTCGTGGTAAATCGGATCGTTATCCAAATCTAACGGTAAAGAAAATTCCTCGTGCAGTTTTAAGTAAATGTGAATGGGGTCACGATGATTATTCCCTTAATGTGGAGAACTTGCCGGATGCTCCCCTTGAGCCATCCCCTCAAACCGTAGCTCGAAAACGCAAGTCACCAAAAGGTCAGCAGGACCTCTTTGAAAAAGAGGAGGAAAGGGCATGAATAAATACGTCAATGCTATTTCTGGACGACTTTCCCTTCGCCCTCCCCAACGTCAATCTTTGGAAAGTCTCCACCGAATTACGGAGATAGTACCGCCTTATAAAAGCGCAGACCTTCAGGCGGCCATGGAAGTTATTAAGTCCGAATATCCTACGGTTTCTGATTTTGAAAGAGAATTCCCTTCTTTGTGCTATGCCCTGGCTACCGGGGTAGGTAAAACTCGTTTAATGGGTGCTTTTATTAGCTATCTCCATTTAGCGCACGGAATAAACAATTTTTTTGTTCTGGCCCCGAACCTTACCATTTACAACAAACTGATTACTGACTTTACAGAGAACACGCCTAAATATGTATTCAAGGGTATTGCCGAATTTGCCATGAATGCTCCAGCTATCATCACCGGAGATAATTACGAATCCTTAGCTGGAAACCTGTTCTACCAGGTGATCCGTTGCAAGATTAATATTTTTAATATTTCAAAGATCAATTCCGAAGTGAGGGGAGGGAAGGCACCCAAGATTAAGAGGCTTTCAGAATATATTGGTGAAAGCTATTTTGATTATTTGGCAGGGTTGGATGATTTGGTTTTATTGATGGATGAATCTCACCGTTATCGTGCCTCGGCGGGAGTTCGCGCTATAAATGAATTAAAGCCTGTTTTAGGGTTGGAACTGACCGCGACTCCTTTTGTCGAAAACTCACGAGGTCCTATACCCTTTAAAAATGTTATTTACGACTACCCCTTAGGGCGGGCAATGGAGGATGGTTTTGTAAAAGAACCTGCCGTAGTCACCAGAAAGGACTTCAGTCCGACAGGAAAAACGCCGGAGCAGATCGAAACCATGAAGCTTGAGGATGGAATCAGGCTTCATGAAAGCGTGAAGGTGGAACTGGAAACTTATGCCCGTGAAACTGGAAACAGGATTGTAAAGCCTTTTGTCTTGGTTATTGCACGAGATACAACTCATGCCGCCCAATTACTGGAACTGATAAAAGCAGACACCTTTTTTGAAGGCCGTTATAAAGAAAAAGTGATCCAGGTTGACTCCAGTCAGACTGGGGCCGCCGAGGAAGCCATGATTCAGCGGCTATTAGCAGTTGAAACCACAGAAGAGCCGACTGAGATTGTAATACACGTAAATATGTTGAAAGAGGGATGGGACGTAACCAACCTCTATACCATTATCCCCTTGAGGGCGGCGAATGCCAGGACCTTGATTGAACAGTCTATTGGACGTGGTTTGCGTCTGCCTTATGGAAGGCGTACAGGAGTTGGACCGGTGGACCGGTTAAATATTGTCGCCCACGATAAATTTCAGGAAATTGTTGATGAGGCCAACAAGCCGGATTCCCAAATTCATTTAAAGCAATTGATTATTGAAGGTGAAAAACTAGAACACAAAACCGTCACCGTAGTTTCTCAATCCAATTTAGCTTCATCACTTGGAATACAACCCTCCAATGTTACCCCCAGCACTCAAGTTCCTGAAACGCAGTCCGAACCAGTTTTTAAAACTTCTGGCGAACAGAAAGTGGCTCAGATTGCATACGATGTTATTCGCAAGCTGGAAAATGAGCCAGAAAAAGTTCCTACCATTGATTATTTGCAGAAAGAAGAAATTCAGAAGCAAATAGTGGAAGAGGTCGCCCTTCAGTATTCTCCCGCACAAATGGAACTGGAGGGGATTACGGAGGAACCAGATATTGGTGCCATTGTGGCCCAAACGGCGGAGCAGGTTATACAGAAAACAATTGAAATTCCCCGTATCATTGTTGTCCCAAAAGGAGAAGTAGAGTCAGGATTTAAAACATTTAAACTGGATTTAACTTCTATCAACTATCAACCACCTTCGGACGAGCTTTGGGTTCAGATGTTAAGAACAGGGGACAGGGAGATTCTTGGGTTATCTGGTGGTGGCATTGAAGAGGAGCGGCCCGAGAATTATATTGTCAGTGGTCTGGTAGATTTTGATGATATTGCTTATGACGATCATGCCGATCTTCTTTATGATCTTTCAGGCCAAGTTGTAGAACATTTAAAGGGGTATCTTGATGAAGAGGAAACCCACAAAGTATTGCGATATTATCAACGTGAATTAAGTCGCTTTATCCATGCCCAAATGCAGGATCACTATTGGGAAGATGCAGTGGGTTATGACGTTGTAGTGAGTAAGGGGTTTTCTGAGTTGAAGCCAAGTGCTTATACTGCTCAAGCGGATAATCCGCCGCTTGATTTCCGGAAACCTCCTAAGGATAAAAGCAATATGGCCAAATATATATTTGGTGGATTTCAGAAATGCCTTTATCCAGTCCAAAAATTTGATTCTGATGCAGAACGTCAGCTCTCGGTCATATTGGAAAGAGAGTCAGTAAAATGGTTCAAGCCCGCAAAAGGGCAGTTCCAGATATTTTACAAGTCAGGTCCCGATCATCTTGAATATCAACCTGACTTTGTTGCAGAAACCGAACAATGTATTTATATGCTCGAACCAAAGGCCCGCAATCAAATGGACGATCCTATTGTTTTGGCAAAAAAGGAATCGGCTACTAGCTGGTGTAAACAAGCGTCAGATTATGCCGTGAAACATAATGGCAAGCCTTGGAAATATGTTCTTATTCCCCATGATGCTATTGCTGAGAACATGACCTTGGAAGGATTAGAGAAACAATTTATTTGATATTGTAATTTCTGGAAAAAAGCCGTTAACCCTCTCTTAATTACTGGCATGATAATCTCAACTTAGAGTTGAGTTATGAAAATAGAGAGGGCAAATGGTAGCAAAGGATGATCCAGTAGATTTAAATACCCAATGTGGACCTACAGTCACGGACTTTTTAAAAGAAAAAATAGGCCTATGCAAAATGGCCTTTAAAGAAGTCGCTCCCCCGCCAACAACCTCTTCAATTAATCCCAATATGATCCAATTGACTGAGGAAACCAAAAACCAAGTAGCCGATAGCCTTTTGGCCAAGGGCACCGGGGCAAATGGCCTAAATGAGTTAAGGAAAAACCGTCAGGCTCAATACGATGCCATCTTCAAGGATGGGCCATCCTAATAATCCTTCTTTACGATTTCCAAAGGATTTTCTGCCAAAATTAGGCATGACCTTTTATGCCTATTTGCTCATTAGCGAAAACGGAAAAACCTACGGTGGCCAGACCAAAAATCTCAAACACCGAATGGCCGATCACAATAGTCCCAAAAATAAAGGCTACACCCAAGGCCAGAAATGGTATCTCCTAGCCGCCTGGCCCTTTGAAACCCGGTATGAGGCCCTTGTGTTTGAAAAAGGCCTAAAATCCACCAAACTTCGCCGCCGGATCATTGAACACCTTCCCCGAACCCGCATCCTGATGGAACGGCATGACATTCCACTCCCGGACATTTCTCTGAATTAGTCTGATATTTTTTTTCCAATGCGGTAAGGATTGAGGAATCATTCCTTCCTGCTTTTGGTCTTCCCCTCCTTTGGTGGTTTCTCAAATACCTCATGCGTTTTATAGCCTCCCGCGCCGCCGCGTCAATGGGCTGGCCCGCTCCATTCGCGTTCCGCTCCCGTGTGGCCCATGACACTGCGGCTTTTTCGTTCGGCGTTCTTTTCCGCATGTTTTGAGAAAACCATTCACAAAGGAGAAAGCAATGAACGACCAAAATAAAATTGCAGAATTGAATGATCTATGCCGCACCGCACCCGGAATTGCCGGGCAGTGGTATCAGACTCCCGGAATTTGTGGTTTGCCGGAAGAGGATCAGTCCGCCATTCGAGAAAAGGTGGAGCGGTTCAGGGATTTCAATGAAGACAATGATCCTTATGGCGAGCGCGATTTTGGAGCCTTCGAATACAAGGGCCAAAAAATCTTTTGGAAAATTGATTGCTACGCCCCGGACATGAAATGGGGAAGCGAAAATCCAGCCGATCCATCTCAGACCGTTAGAGCTCTCACCATCATGTTAGCCGAGGAGTATTGAGCCATGAATACAAATATTCAGATTTTAGAAATTGTCTGGCGCGGGCTTCAAGTCCGCGTTAGTTTCAATCCAGAATATTCTAAAACTTTTAAAGACCTCTATGGCTATCCCCTCGGCCATTTGGAAGTGATGGTCATTTCGCCGGAACGGTCTCCACTTCCCATTTCAGAAACGGGCTACAAATCTTCTTTTCTCTCACCAGAAGATGTTTTGGCCGAAGGCGGCCCTGCCAATTATGTTCAGGCCTGGCTGGATCACGCCGCCCAATCGCCCACCTGGAAGGAAAAAGAAGAAGCGGCAAAGCAAATGGTCCTCTTTTAGCTTTTAAAAGACCATTTAAAAAGGCCGCCTAGAAGGGGCTTTTGCCGCTTGAAGTGCTTTTCTTTGTGCGTTCACCGAAATTTTACTTTTCATTAAGCGTTGTTTTGTAGCCTTTTGGCGAACCTCATCATTGATGAGCAAAAGAAAGAAAATCACGAAGAGATGAGAGAGATCCAGAAAAGACTTTTCCGGAAAACTGGCATTTGAAAAAGAACGAGATAACGTAGACATTTTATTTTTCCTCTTTTTTTAGGCCCGATCCATTCAGGCCTTTCTTGAGGACACCGCTCAGCAATAGAGATGCGCTAAGGCTCCCCACCACATGGGGCCCATGCCTAGCCTAAAGCCGCAGATATGATGCTAAACCGGTGATTGAAAGGTCTTGGATTGGACCTATGAGGACAAAGGAATGAAAACTCCTCGTATTTTAATAAATCCGTTTGTTTCATTAATATTAATAATTTTTCGCCAGAATAGAGGGATACAACTTGTGGTTTTATACAAAAGGATAGAACAATGAAATTAGAATACGGCAAACGCCGCTCCACCCGCCTCCGTCGTAATAAAAAACAAGAAGAGCCGGACCTTGAAAAGTCTACAAAACCAGAACAGGTCTTTAACAAAACTTCTTCTGGTCAAACCCTTGAGGCCGGGTCGAAACCGGATAGCCCTGCCCAAAACCTTACAAAAATAGATAAATCACCATTACGATCAGACTTTGATGATAAAAACGTCATTGATCCCATTCTCAAGCTTGAAATGGATATAGAAGCGGCACAGGAAGATCACCGAAACATGATCAAGGCCAACCAACTTATCCGCCAAGGTGATATTAAGGGCTTGGAATATCTTTTGGGAAAAGAAAGGGCGGCAGAGCTTCAAAATCCCGGATTTAATGACAAACCCGGATTTCCTGAATTCAGATTAAAAGAAAGCTATGCCAGAATTTGCAAAATGAAAATCCATTTGGAAGAACTCCAAGATGGACAAGATTGGGTCAATATTGATTTCAAGTCTTACGCTGGACACGTTTATGAAGATTTAAAGGAAAACCGTATCCGCATCATCTTTAATAAAAAGCCCCCCGCAGGATTAAGAGCACGCTTGAAGGCCAACGGCTTTAAGTGGTCCCGCTCCCTTGAAGCGTGGCAAAAGAAATTGACTGAACGCCCCCATCACCTTTTTGAAAGGACCAGAGGGGAAGAAAGATGAACTATATCCTAATTGACAAAAAGCCTATCCCCTGCGCGGATGAAGATTTATGGAAGGCCTGGTGCCAGAACAATGAAAAAGTCTTATTAATGGAACACCTTGGATACTACTGCTTTAAAATCGAATTTATGCCCCGTCCCATGGAATTCCCGAATTGCCAAACATTTAAATTCTTCAAGGTAATGGTTTGTGCAAATAACCTCGTGTCCTTTATTTCATTTCACGCTACCTGGGAAAAGGCTGAAACCCGATT
>JAYOZP010000129.1:10770-12496 GCA_038154245.1 Nitrospinales bacterium
TGGAAAAGGTACTAAAAAGATACCAGACACTGACAAAAATATCACAGGAACATTCATTAAATCTTCCTTCCCTTCCCTTTGCTCCCTCTTCATTTACCTAATTTCCTCCTCGGCAACAGGTGATCCGTTAAAGAACTGATCGGCTCTGTTGGGTCGATCATGGCCATCCTTTGTCGGTTTTTTCAAAGTGACATGCATCGTTAGCCGTCCGCGCCGCCACGTCAATGGGCGGGCCCGCTCCATTCGGTTCCCTCCCGTGTGGCCCATGACCCTGCGGCTTTTTCGTCCGGCTGTTCCTCTCCGCATGTTGAAAAAACCTTCACAACAAAGGAGTGGAACCATGAAAAACACGATCCCGAAAGCCGACATTTACACCCGCATCACCAATCAAATTGTTGCCGATCTGGAACAGGGTGTCCGGAGCTGGGTAAAGCCCTGGCATAGCGACCACATGGACGGAAAAATCACCCGTCCTCTTCGCCACAACAGCGTCCCCTATACCGGCATCAACATCTTAAGCCTCTGGTCTTCAGCAATGGCACAGGGATTTGCATCCCCGACCTGGATGACCTTTCGGCAGGCAAAAGAGTTGAATGCCAGTGTCCGCAAAGGCGAAAAAGGCTCTCTCGTGGTCTATGCCAACAAAATCACCCGCACCGATGAAAATGAAAACGGGGAGGAATTGGAAAGAGTCATTCCCTTCCTGAAAGGCTACACGGTTTTTAATGTCGAGCAGATTGACGGTCTGCCCGAAAATTATTACGAAAAACCCGCACCGCGCTTTGACGCCGTTGAACGCATCGGGCACGCGGAAGTCTTCTTCAAGAATGTCGGCGCAGATATCCGGGAAAGTGGCAATCGTGCTTATTACGCGGTTGAGCCTGACTATGTACGGGTACCTCCCATAGAGGCTTTCATCAACCCCGAAAGCTACTATGCCACCCTGGCCCACGAGTGCACCCACTGGACGCGCCATCCTTCCCGCCTTGACCGCAGTTTCGGTCGCAAAAATTGGGGCGATGAAGGTTACGCGAAAGAAGAACTCGTAGCTGAACTCGGGGCTGCTTTTCTTTGCGCCGATCTTGAATTGACTTTGGAGCCCCGCGATGATCATGCTTCTTATATCGCCTCCTGGCTGAAGGTACTCAAGGACGATACGCGTGCCATATTCCACGCCGCCACTCATGCACAGCGCGCGGTTGATTTTCTCCACAGCTTTCAGGAGGAAACCATCGGGGCGGCTTGATCGCCCCTTTTCAACAAAGGGTATTTATTTATATCTCTTTAATGTCTTCCATCTTATTCGTAAGTTGCTCTTTAATCTTTTTTACAGTGGAAACCGTAAGCCAAATATCAACACCTAAAATCAGGAGCCCGATAAACATTTGACCGCCAATATCAAGAGATAAAAACAACCGCCAGATATCGACCCCAACCATGTCGTTGAAAAATTGAATGACCACATAAATTATAAATATAAGTAGGGCACTCGAAATGAAAAAATATTTTAAATGCCCATATTCTTTTATATCCAGTAACCATAATCCCCAATCATTTATGGATCGGTTTTGATTTCCAAATTTTAAATTAAACCCTCTGGCCAAAAGCTTGAAGAACATCACCCCAATGCCCACCAACCCGACCAAACAAACAAGACCCACCCATAAATTACCATCGGGAATTAACCCAATAATTTCATTAAAAAATTCCTCTACTTCATCATGAT
>JAYOZP010000130.1:0-12344 GCA_038154245.1 Nitrospinales bacterium
TCTATAAACTCTTTTGCTTGTTCGTAGGTTGATTGACTGATGATGCTTTGCGTCCGGTATTGTTTGTTGACGCCTTCTAATCGAGCTGCAAGGTTTACGGAGTCTCCATTCATTCCATAGTTCATCCTTTTTTCAGAACCGAAGTTTCCAATAACCATGTCTCCAGTATTGATACCTATTCGTGTCTGAAATTCCGGCTTTCCTTCTTTTTCCCATTCCACTCGCAGTTCGTTAAGCCGTTCCTGCATTTCAATACCTACCCAACAGGCGCGTTTGGCGTGATCTTCAAAGTAAACCGGCGCTCCAAAAAAAGCTTTAATAGCGTCGCCGTCGTATTTATCCAGGGTGCCGTCGTGATGGAGCAAAATTTCCGTCATTTCAGAAAGATATTCGTTCAAATAAGAAACGAACTGCGTTGGCGTCAGTTTTTCGGCTATCGTCGAAAAACCCGCGATGTCGGAGAAGTAGGCCGTCAGTTCTCTTTCTTCTCCTCCTAATTTGAGTTCGTCAGGATTTTCGATCAAGTCGTCGATTACTTTTGGAGTGACGTATTGGCCGAAAATACCGCGTATATATTGTTTTTGTTTTTCGTCGGATGTGTAACGGTAAATCATCAAGGAAGCTGAAATTAAAAGGTGTTCCAGCTGTGGATATAAGTTTGAAAGCCAGAATCCTTTATTCACAAAAAACCAATGGTTGACTCCAAATAAAGAAGCTGAAATTCCGATCCAAAATATCGGAGCTTGAGCGGGTTTTATATAGATATAAATTAATGTAGAGGCAATCCCAATGAAGATAAGGAAAAGAATCTCAACAAGCTCCGCCCAATCCGGTTCGTAAATAAAGTTCCGCCGAAGTATGTTGTCTATGATGGTAGCGTGAACTTCAATTCCCGGCATAACCGGATCGAAGGGAGTCTTTCTTATATCTAAAAGTCCTTTTGCGGTCGCTCCAATCAAAACAATTTTATCCTTTAGCTGCGAGGATAGGGCGCTATTAGAATCATTTAAGATCTCCGATATTGAATAGCGTGGAAACGTTTTTTGGGGTCCGAGGTAATTGACGCTGAGCGCTCCCTGATCGTTAACGGGTATTACAATGGGGTCTTCCGTATCGATTAAAACTTTCTCCACTCCCATTTCGTTTACTTTGAACAGCATCGTTCCATCCAGGTATTCTTCTAATATTCGCATTGAAAATGGCGGAAAGAATAGAGATTTTCCCTTTAGTTTTTTATGCGATCGAACGACCAGTGGGAGTTGTCGGATGGTGCCGTCAGGCTCTACGTCAAAACTTAGGAAACCGGCTTTTTTATATTTTTTCGATAACGTTTTTATATTTGCTTCAATGCCGTAAACGGTTCGAAGAGGCAAGGCGTTTAAATCCAGCTCGGCGTTTGATTTTAAGAATCCTCTAAAACGGGAAGGTTTAATATTTTTTAAACTTTGTTTTTGAATTTCATCGTCTATTAATTTTGACTCCGCCTGATTATGATTTAGAAAATAACCTGTGACCGTTCTATTTGAATTTCGCATCGCTTTAGAAAAAAGTTCGTCTGGATGCGGTTCGTTCTTAATTTCTTGTAGTTGTGTTGCGATATTTTGGTAATTAATTTTGTTTTTATTAAGTTTGTTTTCCAGGTTTTCTATTAACTCTTTTTGTGGAAAGTTTTCAGGAGAAGAGAAGACTACGTCAAATCCGATAATTTTGGCTTCAGATTCGACCAGTTTATCGACTAAACGCGCCATGGTTTTTCTAGACCAGGGCCAGCGACCCAGGTCGTCTATGCTTTTTTCGTCAATAGCGGCGACGACAACTTCGGGACCGGGCGCTATAGGACCTCGCCATTTAAAATGGGCGTCTTGGAATATGAGTTCAAACGTGTGGAGAATAGGGAGATCGATTTTTGCTACGATCAGCGAGCAAACGATGAGGAAGGATGATAATAGCCAACAGTTTTTTTGTTTGAAGGCTTTCATTTTTTAAGTTTAAAAATTGATTCCAATACTTACAAAACCCGAGTTTTCTTTGAAGTCTACCGACGATATATTTGATTTGGCTTCTATGTGGCGATAGTTGGCGTTTAAATAGAATTTTTTATAAAGAGGCTGGTAATAACTAATTTGAAATGTTTGCCTATCGTCCTGTCGTTCGCCGCTAATACTTTCAGTTATGTTTTTATAATCTTTTAAGAAAAATGCATAATAAAAACGAAAGGCGCTATCGAAAGGTCCGGGGATTTTTATGGTTGTGTCCGTATGATGATTTGCATAATCGAATTGAGAAGCTCGTGTGTTTTCATCGGAAAAACGATAACCTAACGACCAAAAAGCTTTATTTTCCATAAAGAATAAAAAGTTAATGAAGCCAATTGAGTGATTCATACCGTCGCGATTGGAATCTGTAAAAAATGTTTTACGCTGAAAACTATAACTGGCGTTTATATATTGTTTGGGGTGAAAAGAATGGCCTATGCTGGGAGAAAACGTTTCTATGCCTAAAAAAGAAATTTTATCTAAGAAGCTATAAGTATAAGAAGTGTTTAGCCGCAAATCCCAGTCGTTCAATCCGTAGTAAGCGGAAAGATTGCCCGTGTGCGCTTGGTAGTTAAACTCTTTAGCTTCGTCGTAGATACTTTGATAAAAATTGTATCCTCCTTCCAACTCAAAGTTTTTTCTTTTGAAAAAAGTATAATTTCCGCTTCCCTGTAAAATATATATTCTATCGGCGATATTACTCACAATATCTTGTTCTGAGCGATTGATGTTATCGTTCCATTCATAACCAGCGCTCATATTTAAATTCCAGTCTTTGCCTGCGCCGCTTGCCTGTTGTTGTTTGATAATGTCGATAAATTGATTTACGTCTTTGGCGGTGTCCGAAGTTGGATCGAAATCGGCGGTGCGCTTGAATAAATCCTTAGCGTAATCTACTTGACCCAGTTTGTAATAACCCAGCGCCTTATAAAAAAGGGCTAGTTGTCGGAATTCTTCATCTAAAGTTTTGGCTTTATTAAAAGAGAAAAGCGAATCTTGATATTTTTCCAGAGAGTGTAAAGTCAGTCCTTTAAAAAAGTGGGACGACGCGTCTTCTGGGTTAGCTTTTATAGCATTGTTTAAAGCGTCTAAAGCCAAGTCGTACGATTTGGTTTTATAAAGTGAGATTCCTAAACTTAAATAAGACTCCTCAAACTCAGGATCTAATTCTAGTGCCTTTTGGAATAAGGGGATAGCTTTGTCGTGATTTTCAAGTTTGAAATGAGTCAGGCCTAAAAAGTAAGTGGATTCCACATTTTGAGGGTCTGCATCCACTATTTTTTGAAATTCTAATAAAGCTTTTTTGTAATCGCCATTTTGAAAAAGTTTTAGACCGTCTTCAAAGACACCTTCAGGTTTTTCTGGAACGGTTTCGTTTTTAGGGGGCGCTGTAGCTTTTTTTTCAGGAGAAGCTTTGGGGTTTTTGACCGCTATTCCCTGCGCAATTAAAAAACCTACCGGCTTTGAGATAAAATTTTTAAATTTTCCGGTTACTTGGGAAAGAATAGATGGGGTGTTTGCAACTGCATTTGAGGGAGAAAGTGAAAAAATCGAAAAGATTAACGAAAATAAAATAAAACCAATAGCTAGCTTTTCAGTAAAGAATCGCATCCGTTCGATTTTGTGAAATTACCTTTTTTCCTTATTTTTTAAAGGATTAGAGGCAATATTTTGGTAGCTAGAAATAATAATTTCGGGATTAAGATCGCGATTATTTTACCATAAATTAATTAAAAATTAAACTATTTTGGTTAAACTAATTGTTTTAACTTTAATTACCGCTACCTGCATTGCTGCTTGCTGCGTTGCTACTACCTCCGCTACTGCTGCTGCTACCTCCGTTGCTGCTTGCGGCGTTGCTACTACCTCCGCTACTGCTACTGCTGCTACCTCCATTACTACTGCCAGCGTTGCTACTACCGCCGCCATTACTACTACCAGCGTTGCTACTGGCGGCATTGCTACTTCCTCCGCCATTACTGCTTGCCGCGTTGCTGCTTGCTGCGTTGCTGCTTGCTGCGTTGCTGCTGGAACCGTTTGAGTTACCATTAGCATTTGAGTTTTCCGCAGCTACGGTTTGAGCGACGATAGTAACTTGTTCTCGCGCAACCTGGCTAGCGACAGTTTTAGCCGCTTCTTGTGCAGCCTCGGTTGTTGCGCTTTTTGCGGCTGCAGCGGCAGCTGCTTTAATGGCGTTTTTAGAAGCCTTTTTTGCCATTTTGTCAGTGGCTTTTTTAGCGGCTCCCTTTGCGGCAGATTTAGCTGCTGATTTGGCTACGCCTTTAGCGGTTCTTTTAGCGACGGCTTTTGCCGCGTTTTTCGCAGCGCTTTTCGCCGCATTTTTCGCCGCGCCTTTTGCGGCTTGAGCAGCGCCTTTTGCCGCTCCTTTTCCAGGGTTGCCAAGACCGGTGATTTTACCTGGACCTTTTCCAGGATTTACTTTGGCTTTTGCCGCAGCCGATTGAGCCGCTCCCAATCCATTAGCCGCGCCTTGAGCACCTGCGTTATTAACGTTTGTCAAAGCCGCTTGTGTAATCCAATTGCTTTTTGCGGCGGACTGAGCTTTTTGCGGAGTGATAGGTTGGTTAGGATTAATCGTTTGCGGCGTTGAAGTTTGCGCCTTAATGTTATTGATCAAACCCGGCGGGGCTTGAGTTACCGGTGTGGCGACTCCGTTTTGTGCGATAGATCGCATTTGGCCAGCCGCAACGATTTGTTTAACGCCTTCGGTGCCGTCTGGCAATATAGGGGTAACTTCGATTTGGTTTTCAATACCTACGAACTGAGTTTGTCCGTCGGGTTCAACGACGGTGACAAATTCTGTTCCCAGCACTCCCGCAGTCGCCGTTGGAGTGACAACTTTGAACATTGACCCTTTGCCCTTAGCCTTAGAAACGACGAAACGAACCATACCGGAAGTGACGTTAACGACGGTTTGTCGGAGGCCGTTATCCGGGTTGTAAACATGTTTCGTGATTCTGACTTGGGCGTCTTCGCCTAAAGTAAGAGTACTTTGATCGTCGAAGGTAAAAGATATATTAGCTTCTTCTTCGGTTTCGACTTTATCGTTTAAGTAAACGGGACTAGCCAGGCGAACTTTATAGGCGGCTTGGTCGCCTTTGTGAAATAAAAAGGCTTGTCCATCAACGCCCGTTGTTAGACCGATATCAGCCGTTTCTAATAACCCCTGTTCTTTTAAATATTTTTTTTGTTCGTATAAAGATTTCCCTAACGGCGCTCCGGTTAAAGCGTAAGAAACGCGGACGAACTCTAAATTACTCATAGGTTCGTCTAAGCTTTTACCGTTTAAAACTTTTACTCCACGCTCATTTAGTCTTTTAACCGTTTGGGAATAAAGTTGATCCTTAGAAAGCTGTCTATGATTTTTCGGCAGAAAGGGATTTTTAGGTTGGGAGTCGGAGAAAATTTTAATGAATTCGCCGCGATTGATCTGATCCTGAGCTAACGGCAACGATGGAGCAAATGCAATTAAAATAAAAATAATGACTAAGGTTAATTGCTTTAAAAATCTTGGATTTTTCGTTTTCATTTTATCCATCGCTTTTAAAAATTTTTCAGTTAAAACTATCTCGTATATTAAAAAATATGCCGAACTAGTTATCTTTTGAAAACATAACCCTTATCGATATTAATTTAATCCGTTTAGATATTCTAACAATTATTCTATCTAAATGCTTAAAAAAAACCTCCAGGTAAAAGGGAATTTACCTGGAGGAGATTGTTTAAGCGTAAAAATGAAACTATGTAAATAAATATTTCGGAACTGTAAACATATTGCGAAATCTATATATTAACAGTTCCTATCTCAGATACTAATTTTTGCCTTTACCATTTCCATTACCACCACCATTACCTGGGTTACTTGCAGGTGGACCCGGATCGGCAGGTGGGCCAGTATCGGCAGGTGGACCGGCCGTTTCAGGCTTGTTTCCAGGGTTACTTCCAGAGTTTCCTCGATCGTTCCCGGAGTTGCCTGGGTTGCCTGATAGCCCAGGGGCAAATTCTGATTTACCGGCGCCATTAGAGGCAAGAAGCGCTGTTGTAGAAGCGGCTTGCGCTTCCTCTTCAGCGACAATAGTTACTTGTTCCCTGGCGACTTGACTTGCAACTGATTTCGCCGCTTCCTGAGCCGATTCTTTGGAATTGGCTTTTGCCGCCGAGGCTGCTGCTACTTTAATGGCGTTTTTAGAAGCATTTTTGGCGATTTTTTTACTAGCTCCTTTTGCGGCTCCTTTTGCAGCCGATTTAGCGGCGGTTTTAGCCATGCCCTTAGCCGCTTTTTTAGCCACGGCTTTTGCTGCGCCTTTCGCCACATTTTTAGCCGCTCCTTTTGCCGCTCCTTTAGCTCCTCCGACAACGCTTGCGGCTTTTTTCAGGCCTTTTCCAGCGTTTGCGGCCGCTTTAGCGGATTTTGTTGCGCCAAGTCCATTAGCCGCGCCTTTAAAAGCTGCGTCGTTAACGTTTGTTAAAGCCGCTTGCGTAATCCAATTACTTTTTGCGGCTGATTGAGCTTTTTGCGGAGTAACCGGTTGATTAGGATTGATTTTTTGAGATGGCGAGGTTTTAGCCTGCATAGAGGTAATCAATCCTGGAGGCGCTTGCGTAACATTCGTCGCAACGCCATTTTGGTTGATGGATCGCATTTGACCCGCCGCAACGATTTGTTTAACGCCTTCGGTACCGTCCGGCAAAATTGGAGTGACTTCAATTTGATTTTCAATGCCTACAAATTGGGTTTGGCCGTCGGGTTCTACAACGGTAACAAACTCCGTTCCCAGCACTCCCGCAGTCGCCGTTGGAGTGACAACTTTGAACATTGATCCTTTGCCTTTAGCCTTGGAAACCACAAACCGAACCATTCCAGAAGTAACGTTGACTACCGTTTGTCGGAGACCGTTATCCGGATTGTAAACATGTTTCGTAATTCTGACTTGAGCGTCTTCGCCTAAAGTTAATGTGCTTTGATCGTCGAAGGTAAAGGATATATTGGCTTCGTCTTCGGTTTCGACTTTATCGTTTAAGTAAACAGGACTGGCTAATTGAACTTTATATGGAGCAGAGTCGCCTTTATGAAATTGGAAGGCTTGTCCGTCCAAACCAGTAGTTAGACCAATATCCGCTGTATCCAACAATCCTTGTTCTTTTAGATACTTTTTTTGTTCGTATAAAGATTTTCCTAAAGGAGCGCCGGTCAAAGCGTAGGAAACGCGAACGAACTCCAAATTACTCATGGGCTCGTTGGCCTTTTTCCCGTTTAAAACTTTTACGCCGCGCTCGTTTAAATTTTTAACGGTTTCGGCATAGAGTTGGGCTTCCGAAAGTTGTTTGTGACCTTTAGGAAGAAACGGATTGGTTGGTTGGGAATCGGAAAAGATTTTTACAAAATCTCCTCGGTTGATTTGTTCCTGGGCGATTGCGGATAGAGGCGCAGTCGCCAATAAAAGGGAAAATAATCCCCACAGTGAAAAACGAAGTAAATTAAGTCTAGCCATTTTACCCCCTCCTCTCAAAAATTGAGAGACTTCATTAATAAAAACTAACTGGCCTGAGCCTTGTTTTGAAAAATTAGTTTGGTTACTTCTTCCGCCGGCATTGGCTTATGAAATAAGTATCCTTGATAGCTATTGCAGTTTAACGATTTCAAGTATTCGAATTGTTCTTTCGTTTCTACTCCTTCGGCAACCATTTCCAGACCCATTACTTTACATATGGTGATAATTCCTTCGATGATGGCCTTGTTGCTTTTATCTTTGTATCCACGAATAAAAGATTGATCAATTTTTAAAGAACGCACTGGAAACTTCTTTAAATAACCTAAAGACGTGTAACCTTCTCCGAAATCGTCAATATATGAATGGATTCCCATTGCTTTTAATTTTTCCAGAACGTTTATAACAGAATCAATATCTTTCATTACCGCCGTTTCTGTGACTTCAACTTCTAAAAACTCTGGCTTTATTTGAGTGGTGGCGATAATTTCTTTTATATCTTTTATCAAATCAGTTTGTTCAAACTGTTTTCCAGAAACATTCACGGCAACCTTTACAGACTGTCCAAATTTATCTTGCCACTCTTTGATCTGTTTACAGGCCTCTATAATGACCCATCTACCTAGAAGACCAATAACTCGACTTTCTTCAGCGATGGGTATAAATACCCCTGGCGAAACCATTTTACCGTCTGGTTTAGGCCAGCGAATGAGCGCCTCTACGCCTTTGATTGCGCCAAACTTATCAACCTTAGGTTGGTAATAAAGTTTCAGTTCGTCATTATCCAAGGCCTTACGAAGATTTTGCTCCATAGTCATTCGATGATTGATTTTTTCGTTCATCGATTCGGTAAACATTTGATAGGTTTGGCCGCCCATTTCTTTTGCGCGGTACATAGCGATATCGGCGCTTTTCAGAAGAGTTGCGGTGTCTATTCCGTCGTCCGGAAAAAAAGAAATCCCAATGCTAAAGTTGGAAAAAATTTCTTTATTAGAGATCAGAAATGGAGGTTCCATAACCTTGTTTATTTTTTGAGCCAGCTGGGAAGCGTCTTTTTCGTCTTTAATCTTGGGCACCAGGATAATAAATTCGTCGCCGCTCAAACGGCCTAAAGTATCGTCATTTCGAAGACATTCTTTGATTCTCTTTGTAACAGATTTTAAAAGTCGATCGCCGGCGTCGTGTCCCAAGTTATCGTTAACCGCTTTGAAGTTGTCCATATCCATAAAAAGAACCGCAAACTTATAATTTTGCCGGTTTGCATGGGCCTGCATATGTTGCAATCGGTCTTTAATTAAATTGCGATTAGGAAGTTCCGTCAGCGTGTCGTAAAAAGCGAGTTGCTTGATATGGTCTTCCATTTGTTTTTGCGCGGTGATGTCCTCAACAATCGCGAAAAATTGCGCCGGTTCTTCGGTGTCTAAATATTGGATACGAACTTCAACAGGGTAGGTCGACTCGTCTTTTCTTTTGAGTTCTCCAGTGAAGGTAACTTGCGCTTGTTCGTTGTTTAATAGGGTTTGGATATGTTTGTGGAGATCGTCCCATGTAAAATTGGAAAACAAGCCATTGAAGTAAAAATTTTCTAATTCGCTCAACGTAAAACCTAGATTGTTAGACGCTTTTAGATTTGCCCGTGAAATTTTGTATGTGTTTGGATCTAGAAAATAAATCTCGTTTACGGTGTCGTCTAAAATCCGGTTGAATCTTTTGTTTATTTTTTTCTGATTAACCAACTCTCTGTTGTCGGAAGCTAAGATTTCTAGTTCTTCCTTTGATCGAAGGGCAAGAGTTTTAATCAGAGGCAGCAGCGTTTCCGGGTTGGCTGATAAAAAGCTTTTAAATGCGTCTCCGCTAATTTCTATCGCTCTAATACTTGAAACGGCTTTTATTGAGGCTGACCGAGGTTGATTGCCCAGCAAGGCCATTTCACCTATATACTCGCCCTCGGTACGCCGGGCGATAACTCGGTCTTCTTTCAGTACCTCTAAACAACCTTCGGAAATGATGAACATGGATTTTCCTTCGTCGCCTTCTTTAAATAAAAAATCGTTAGGAGGAAGGCTCGTAATAGAGCAATACTTTGCCAAGTTTTCTAAATTGGGAAGTTCTTTTAGAAAATCGACCTTTTTTAAGTGTTGCATTATTGCTTGTTTATCCATTTCAACTTCCGGTTTGATTGAAGCGGTAAAAAAAGCTTCATCTGTAGCAATTAAGATTGGATAATTTGTTGAAGAATAAACTGGAAGGTTTATTTTCGAAAGTTTTTTTTTCGGAAATGATAATTTTGGTTTTACGATCATCTTCTTTTTTTAAAGTATTAGATTTACAGTCAATTATAATATTTATTGAGATGAAAAACAAGCTTTATTTATAAGTTTTTACATGTTTTTTTTGTTAGGGATTATGCTCCGAAACTGTTTGAAATTTGCCAGGTTAGAGGAGGGGGATTTTATAGGAATTCGGTTTTGGGAAGATAATTGGGTGTATAGCTTGTGATTTTGAACAATTTCGATTTTTTTAAGAAGGAAAAACTATTAGATCCCTTAAAGAATATTTTTTCGCGCCTTAAAGGTATTTTTCGAGTAAATCGACAAATATTGGGATGTCGATAGGTTTGGTGATATATTCGCTGAATCCGAGCTCCTTGGCTTTAGTAATATCTTTTGGCATGGCGTCCGCGCTGAGTGCAAGAATCGGAATATTTTTAGTTTTTTCCGTTTCTTGGAGTTTTTTAAACGCTTCTATACCTCCTATATCTGGAAGATTTATATCCATTAAAATGAGATGAGGTTGACGTTCCGCCGCTAATTGGATGCCTTCTTTTGCGGTTTTTGCGCATAGATACAGCACATTTTTTCCTAAGCTTAATATTCGACCAACCAATTCCAAATTAGCCTCATTATCTTCAATATATAAAATTATTTTTTTTTCAGTTATTTTTGTTGGAGCAATTGAAGATGGAGAGGCCGGTGTTTCTTCAGTAGACGCTTGTTTTTCTTCGGCAACTTGAAATTCTACGAAAAAGCTAGTTCCTTCGCCAAAGACGCTATCAAAATAGATATGCCCTTCCATTAGTTCAATCAGGCGTTTAGAAATTGCTAGCCCAATACCAGTCCCCTCAATACTTGTGGACTCGGTTCCTAATCTTTCAAAAGGAACAAATACGTCTTTGTGTTTATCTTTAGGAATACCAAGCCCGGTATCCGATACTTCGATAATAATTGTTTCTTCATTTTTTGGAAAACACTCAATAATTACCTTTCCACCATCTTTATTATATTTAATGGCGTTAGAAATTAAATTTAAAAAAACCTGTTTTAAATAGGTATTATCGGCTCTTACATGTAGGTTGGATTCAAAAATTTGTTTTTTAATTAATTCAATTTTTTTTTCTTCGGCGAGCGGTTTCAATAAATCATAGACTTCGTTTATCACAGCGCTAACTTTAACTGATTCTATCGATACTTTTAAATTTCCCGATTCTATCTTTGAGAGATCCAATACCTCGTTAATTAAATCTAATAAATGGCGACCTGATTTCAGTACTTGATCCAGGCTTGATAAATAGCTCTGATCGTTTTTCTTTTTTGCGTCTTGTCTCATTAATTGAGAAAACCCTAAGATGGAGTTCATGGGAGTTCTTAATTCATGACTCATCCCGGCTAAGAAATCGGATTTAGCCTGGTTAGCTTTTTCCGCTTCTTCTTTAGCTTTTTCTGCTTCTTCTTTAGCTTTTTCCAGTTCTTGAGTTCTAATTTTGACTAATTCTTCAATACGTTTAGAGTTTTCGACAACTTCTTCTTCGGCTTTTTTTCTAAGGGTGATTTCTCTAGCGATCAATTGACAGCCCAGACATTTTTTCTCAGCGCCCTGTTGTTTTACGATGTCGTTTGAAACGTCCCATAGACCTGTTGAGTCGACTAGAAATAATAATTTTTTGAAACCGCCGGGAAATAGAAAGCCGTCGTTAACTTTAAACCAAACTTCTAAATCTTTGGTCGCCCTTGAGCCGATACGTTTGGTGATTAGTTTTTCCAGGGTTTCGGCTTTATTCTCTTCCTCCAAAAAGTCGCCAATAGATCTTCCCAGCATTTCTTTTGGGGAATATCCCAGCAAGTTTACCGATGCGTTTGCGTAAGTAATTATATTGTTCGGAGAAAGTCTTATAATGATGTCCGAAACGGATCCGACGATACCTTCGAAATCTTCTTGAGTTCTTTGAAGTTTACCTGCGCTTTTATCTAGAATACTTAGGTCGTAGCAGCTACGTTCCGATAATGTCTTCATAAGCTCTAAGACGGCAGTGGAACTAGGCGCAACAAAATCGCTAAAATTTTCTTTAGAAATTTCTAGTAAAAAGGAGGGGCAGATTGCTTTAATATTTGCGGATCTTGGCTGAGAGTTAATAAGTCCCATCTCTCCGATGATGCTATAAGGGTCGCGAATGGCTATTAATTTATTTTGAGTATAAACTTCCAATTGCCCTTCCAAAACAATGTACATTTTTTCAGCCGGGTCGCCCTCTTTAAATAATAGTTCGTTTTCTTCTAATTGAACTAACGTCGAAGATTTACAAAGTTTTTCTAACGCAGTTTCTTCCAGCCTTCCGAGAACGGAAGAAGTTTTTAATATTTCCATCACAGAAATAGTGTCCATTAAAAAAATCTTAACTCTAAAAAATACATAGTTTAATTATGATAAAGAAAAAATGCGAAGGTATCCCTAATGCTAAAAATATTACATTATTATTTTAGCGCTGTTGTGAGAATTGGTTCATTACAGTTGTGTAACAATT
>JAYOZP010000131.1:0-12275 GCA_038154245.1 Nitrospinales bacterium
AATAACAAAACAAACTTTTAAAAATTTATTCCGATTTTTAGAGGTCCTCTTAATTGAGTTTTATATTCCCAGCAATGTTCACAAAGGGCTAAATGAAATCATATCTTCAGCCACTTTAGGGCAGAAACAGGTCGATCCAAATTTTCAGATAGTCGCCTGAAAGTATCGATGCATTTGGACTTCATCAATTCGAGCGTGAAGTCTCGTAATTTTTTTTTTCGATTCACGCATTTTTTTGCGGCTTTCAAATAACTTCGCGATCCATTTGCCATAAGATCCACTAAAAAAGAGGCCAACCCTTTCAGGTTAACCTCTTCTTATTCAAAAGCAGAATTAGATTCTTGTCCTAAACAGTTTTCATACACATTAGACAAATTCTGAAATCCAATTCCTCACCCCGACGCCCAAACATCAAAAATCAGATTACCCTTAGAATCCGGAGGACTTTAATTCGTATTTTTTTCCTCAACAATTTGACCTCGCATAGACCCAATAATACCTAGAAGCTCTTCCTTTTCGGCAATTGGAACTTTAAATTTGTCAAGCGTAGCCGCTAAATGCCCTGCGACAACGCCAAAGTTGGCTCCATCGACACCCATGCCCTGATGCGCAGTTGTCATCGCGCGTCCCAAATAAGTGCATGGCCCTCCAGTGGCAGAGCAGACAAGAGAGGTATTCAACTCTTTAAATCTTTCGCGCGAGTCCGTACTCAAAGCTCCAAAAAAACGATCCAGCTTTTTATCCGAAAAAAGGCGATCGGCAAATTCAATGACCACAGCGTTAATAGCGTCATAACCGCCGAGGCGTTTGTATAGGGTATCTTCCTCGGCATGGCTCTTGGATGACACGATAAATGCTGAAATACAAACCATCAATATAATGATAAGGCCGGCGTTTAAGTTATTCGTATATCTATTCATGAAATTCTCCTTTTTAGAGTATTTATACAAGCTCAGAGTCTTAGTGTTGGTAGATCTCGTTTTCTTACAGATTGATTCCCAATAACTATCAAGCTCTATAAATCAAAGAGATGAGCCAAAAGCCTCAGACAGTAAGAAAACCAAATCTCGCTTTATTGGATTGTAGAAATTATTAACTTGCGGAAAGGATTTAAATTCTAAGAAAAAATTAACTTTAATTAAAAACGAAAGAGGGTAGATACTTACAGGAAGAAAATTAGGAAGATTTTTTATTTCTGTTTGAGGAGTTGTTTCATGCGTTCTTTGGAGTCGGTTTTTAGGGAACCTTGGGTTTCCATATCCGGCGCTTCTTTTTCCAAACTTTGAGTCAAATGCCTGAGAGTTTTCAATTGGGTTTTATATTCCCGACAATGTTCACAGAGCGCTAAATGAAATCCAATCTTTAACCACTTCAAGCCGGAAATAGATCCATATCTTCTGATAGTCGCCTGGACGTATCGGTGCATTTGGATCTCATTAAATCAAGAGTGAAGTCTCGTAATTTTTCCCTTAATGAATCAGGCATTTTGTTTTCTTTCTGGCAAATGTTCTTCCAAACATTTTTTAAGTTGATTACGAGCTCGGTGTAACATGACAAAAAGATTGTTCGGGGTAATCTCCAATTCAGAACAAATCATTTCCGAATCCTGACGCTCAATTTCCCGAAGGACAAAAAGCCTGCGCAGCTTATCGGAAAGCGTGTCCATACAACTTGAAAGGATTTGCAGAAGCTGCTTATTTTCGATAGATTTTTCAGGATTAATTCCCCAATTGAAAGGAAGCGCCAACCAATGGCCTTTCCCATTAAAATCAGCTTCACAGGGATCGCGATCGTCATCCACATTAAAATCGTATTTTTGATTTTTCTTCATCTCCCGGTAATGGTCAAAAATTTTGAGTTTTAGAATTCCAAATAACCATGTTTTTTCAGTGGACTTGCCAGCAAACGACTCCTTCGCTTTGAGAGCTGCTAAAAAGGCATTTTGAACTATTTCTTCGGCGTAATTTTCGTCTTTTACGCGGAGTAAAGTAAATCGAAACATAGCATCGCCGTATCGATCCACCCACTGATCGCTATCAATTTGTTCCTCACCCATCATAACCGCTTCCGTAAAGGATTAACGAAATCCTATTGCGTCAATAGATTGATATTTTTTAAAAAATTTTAAAAGTGTTTTACCAGGGTATTAAAAGAAAGACAGCCTATCCAGTCCAGCTCAAAATGGATACTACCACACAAAGGTCATTGAAATCAGGTTATGGTATTTCAGCGAGACTCGAAAATTTAGATTTAGCAAGAACTTATCTAAACACGCTCTTTCTCTTTTTATCTTGCTATGTGTTTCTCGTCAAATAAAAGTTAAGAAATATTTTCTGATAAACTTTTCTACAGAAAGAAAGTATCGAGTAAAAAAGTTGTTAAATATATTCATCTGCCGATAAAATTCCGATACCTCCGACTAGCTTCTTTTCTTTGGGATAATTTGACTACAATCGACAAAAAAAGGGTTTACGGAAAGTCCGTAAACCCTTTAAATAATGGTCGGGGCACCAGGATTTGAACCTGGGACCTCCTGCTCCCAAAACAGTTCGGGAGCAAAATTTTAACCTACTGAATTTTGGTTGGTTTCGCGTTTCTGTTGATTTTATAAGGGATTCTAGGGTGTCTATTAATTCTATTGGTTCTATAAATTCCATTGATGGGCATAATTTCTATCACACTTTTATCACACCATATTTTTGTTATCCAAAATTCAATTCATCTTTTTTATAACAATTATTCTTCAAAAAACTTATTTAGTGTAAAAGCTTCCTTTCAAACTCATCCCTCTAGGGGCAACTAAATATTAGTCAGTAAGCCGACGGTTTGAATCCACCCATTAGCCTCAGTAAAGTTAATAACTCGCAGAAACCCAGAATTTCTTTGGTTTTAAGGAAATGCCCTATATTTACTCCCGGTATCCTCTTTTTAGCCAGAGAAAAAATTAAAACATGATAAATTAGGCAGAGTTTTCTATTATTGCGGCCTATTGATTAGGAGTCAATTACGGCTACTTTTTATAACTGTTTGATTTTGAGGCGGTTTCCTTAATCTATTAATTTTTCAATAATTTAATAGCTGTCTATTAATTCCATTGAGTTCATTGATTCCGCCACGGGAGTTAAATTCTATCAAGGTTTTATCAAGGTCGTCCCAATGACCCGGTTTTCATTTTTTAAATGTTGAATCTTTATTTTTTTAGACTCTGCTCTTTGGTAAATCAATAAAGAAATAACTACCTTCCCCATAAACACTTTCAAATCCAATATCTCCGCCCATCATTTCAACCAACTTCTTCGAAAAAACTAGGCCAATACCAACGCCCTCTATAGCATCTCTATCTACATCCAACCGTTCAAATGAATTAAATAGCAAATCTTTATTTTTATCTAAAATTCCCGTACCTGTATCCCGAACCCCAATACGAAAAAATTCGTCTTTTTGATTTTCTAAAGACACAACAATAGAGCCATTAGGTTTATTAAATTTAATGGCATTTGAAATAATATTCTCAATTATTTGCATCAACCGTTGCGGATCTGCTTCAACAAAATAGTTTTCATTTTCAATTTTTGAATATTGGATATCAACATTTTTTGATCCTGCAAATGTTTTAAATGAAAATAAAGAGTTTTCCACCATTGAAGCTAAATCAACTCTTTGGATGGAAGTTTCTAATTTACCAGTTTCGATTTTTGAATAATCCAAAAGCTTATTAATTAACTCTTCTAACCGTTTTCCACCAGAATAAATAAAGCCTAAATTTTCTTTATCGATTTCGGATAATTTAGTTTTAGAGCTTTGCATAACTTGAGTAAACCCTATGATTGAATTAAGAGGGGTGCGTAACTCATGACTCATTCTATCTAAAAAAACTGTCTTAGCTTTATTGGCTTTTTCTGCTTCTTCTTTAGCTCTCATGGATTCCGTTTGGGCTTGTTTACGTTCTTCCATTTCCTCAAGAAGTTTCTTATTGGTTTCATGCAAAAAGAGGGTGCGTTCTTGAACTTCCAATTCCAAGTCCTTCTTTCTTAATTTAAGTTGTTGCTTTTGATTATATAATTCCAGAAACACTTTAACTTTACTCAACAAAATATCTGGGTTAATTGGCTTGATTAAATAATCTACAGCTCCAGCATGATACCCCTTAAAAATATTTGTATCCTCTTTGTCAAAAGCTGTTAAAAAAACAATAGGCACTCGTTGAGTTTTTTTGTTTCCTCTGAGTATTTCAGCTGTCTCAAATCCATTAATTCCAGGCATTTGCACATCTAATAGAATTAAGGCAAATTCATGTTTCATTACTTGAAACAGACCTTCGTTACCTGAATTGACCTTTATTAAATCCGCATCAACGGATTCTAAAACCTGACCAACAGCAAACAAATTTTCTTCTTTATCATCGACAATTAAAATTTTTGGTAATGAAAGTTGCACGGATAAATTTTTCATTTTCAAATTTTTTTCAATTTCAATGAAATTAATAATCCAAATTTCCCACCAAAGCCGCCAAAAGAATAATAAATGGCTTATCTAAAGAAAATTTGTTTTAAATTAATTTAAAATTTTCTCTATAAATCTCCAATTTTCATGAGCCGTAAAAATACTTTCATCAAAAACCGATTGTCCAATCAATATTATTCCGGCCAGATTTTTCTTTAAATTGGAATTATTGAAATCACTTTTAAAAACTAGTTGCAGTCCCTGGATTGGTTTCATCCCACCTTAGAATCTAGTTTTTTCTTTTCCTGTAATCTAGTCAACGCTTGGGAAGCCATAACATTTCCAGAATCCATGGCTAAAATAAACCTGTATTCTTTCTCGGCTTTGGTCAATTCCTTTAATCCTTCGTAAGATTCTGCCAACATGATTCGAGGTCCTAAGGGTTTATTATTGATTTCAAGGGCTTTAGTTAAATAAACCACCGCTTTTTTAAAATTTTTCGCTTTATGATGGATGCTTCCCATATTGGCATTGGCTTCTGGATGATTCGGATTAATCTTAAAAACCTTACTTAAAAATTCTTTTGCCGTATCTGGATTCCCATTCTTAAAATGCCAGATGGACATATTATTTAAAGTATCAACATCATTTGAATCTGCATTAAGAGCTTTAGAAAAATAATTAAGAGCTTCGGGCATGTTGCCTTTTCTAAAAAATAAAACTCCCAATCCATTTAACGCTCTTACCTTTTCGTTATTTTGCAATAATAATTTTTTAAATACCCACTCTGCTTGATCGTACCAACCTTTAAATAAATATAGGTTTCCAAGACGATGCAAATCTAAAGAGCTCGCCCTGTTATCATTGAATATGATTTGCAAACGAAGCATCTCTTCATGCGCCGCTAAATTTTGTTTTAAAACATTTACCTCATTTGCAAGTGTTTGCACCTGAGAATTTAATTTCGGATTGGAAACCCTAGGCGTTGCGTTTTGTTCTTTTATAATTGAAGAACATGACGTTAAAAAAATGAATAATATAGAAATCGTTATTTTTTTCATGTCATTTCTCCTTCTTCCCTAAGCTCGATTTTATTTATAAACGATTGAATAAGGTTTCTGCTGTTTTCGGCGTTTTCGATTACCGGAGTTGAAACTCGATTGAATGTCCAACAAGAATAAGGCGTTCTTGTTAAATCGTCCCACACGTGTTTAAAAACTCTTTTATAGTAATTCCCAGTTGTTATGCTTCCATTTTCATACCAGTAAAATACGAGACGCGATTCTTCTCTTCGTTTCAAAGTCATTTCCGTAACATTGATTAATTCACCTTTTCGCCTAAGTTCTTGGGTTTCTTTCTTTTGCACCGACCAACCATTACCCGTGTAGCAAATTTCTGGTTGATGTTGTCCATGATGTCCCTTAAGACTTTTGACCAACACATACCAAACAAAATCATTTCCTTTAAAGTAGATTCTTTTATTCAACTGCCCTGTATTTAGTAAAGCTTTTTCGTAGTAGGACGACTCAATCTCTTTTGATTTCCATCCGTCAAACGCAACATTTGGGATAAAAGCTTGTATAGGAGCCGAAAGCCTATAACTGAAACCATAGATTCCTTGCAATGCCCCTAAAGACAAAATCACATATAAACAGAAGATGATTTTATTTTTTTTCCAATTGAACATATATCGGCCAAAGGCAAATTAGCGACAAAGTAAAAATAAAAGTTCCAGACCAAGAATGAATAATTCCTTGCGCTATATCCGGACCAAGATTATGAGAGATAATTCCAATAGTGGAAATCCGGATAGCATTTGATAATCCCACTACAACAACTCCAAAAAATACTAAGGCAATTCTTTTTCCAATAGCGTCTTTAAAAATCATATGTCCCAATACTAAAGTTAGAATAAAAACAGTAGATAATGCCTTTAAACCACTGCACTCGGCGTCTACAGTTAAAACATCGCTAATAAGATATATGTTTACGCCAATAATATCTTTGGCTATTCCTAGCAAACTCAGAATATAAAATGCGATTTCAGACGCTAATAGCCGAATCTGGAATCCGAACCAAAGATCAATTAATGAGGTGATCGGCAGACTAAAAACTAATATGGTGATTGGAAAAAGAATCCGCTTTAATACTAGGCTCCCAAAAAACGCATAAAAAATGCACAAAAGAAGCCCCATTGCAGCGACAGAGGCGATCAAGTTAATCTCCGCGATCATTGCGGATTGATAAAGTATAAATAAAATGAAGGTTCCAACAGTACCAATATAACTCGGTTGACAACTTTCAAGTTTTAGACCTTTTAGCGAACGGATAAATAAAGCCGTTGATATGAGCAAAACCCATAAGGAATGGCCCTCAAAAGGTCTTATGAAATAAACTCTATCAAAATATTCCCAACTAGGCCTGATAGTTAGGAAAAAAAGAAATACCACTCCCAGAAAAAGAAATTGCGAATTTCTATATTTATATTTAATAGGCAACAGCATAACTTTGATTTCTCGATATCGCTTTAAAGGCAAATAACATAGCAAATAGAATTAAGATATATTCGCTCGGTTCTGGAGTTGCAACAGAAACGCCTGGAACAATATTTGGAATTGTATAGATGTTATATTTCGCTGAAGTTAATTGACCTTCTGATGAATTTCCCGCCGCAGTCAATGCCAAATAAGAATCTAGAGAATCTCCTGCGGCTGAAGAACCGTAACTTACATAATTCAGATAGACTCCACTTCCCGCTGAAGTTTCAATCAAGTCTCCATTATGAATGGTCGTTGATTGCGCCATGCCGTCAAAAGTAATAATTAAAGATTGGATATCAGTCGATGATAAATTAGTAAAAGTTAAATTTGTAGAAGATGAACTTGTACCTCCTCCTGAGCTTGTAATGGGATCTGTTGCCGTTAAGCTAAAATAATCTGAGTTAAAACCGTTAATGTTTCCAGTTCCAACTAAAGAAAAATCTTCTAAAGTGAAAGCATCCGTTTTAGTTCCATTAACAATAAATATGAATAATAGAAATGGAACTAAATATAAGCTATGTAATAGCGACTTCATAAGTTACTCCTTTTCCAAACAAACTAGAAAAATGTTATTGCATGAGATAAGGTTTTCTTTAATTTTTCAAACTTAAATAAATTAGAAAAAGAACCTTTTTCATCCTTAGAAGTTAATCTTCTAGTTCTCAATTTCAGTGGATTCACATATTTTGAAAACCAGTATTTGAATCCAAAAATATTTTCGATAGAATTGGCGCCCAATATAAAAGGATCTGATATTTGAATCGTTGTATGATGAGACACAGAAAAAAGCACATCCTTAAATATGACGCAGTTCTTAATTTCCGTGTAGGCTCCTGCATAGGTATCATTCCAAATAGAAGCGTTCTCTACAGAAGAATTTTTATCAACAACCACGTTTTCTCCAACCACAGAGCCGCTTTTTAAAGTAACCCTTTCGCCAATTTTAGAGAAACTTCCAATCAAAATAGGAGATTCAAATTTTACAGACGGATGTACGTTGACATTCTGGCCTATCCAAACACCTTTTTCCTTTTCTTCTCCTGGAATAATGACATCGGAAAATTCGCCTTTTAAAATTTTTTGATCGAGAGTCCAAACGTCCTCAACGTTTTCAACAACCGCATATTGATGTGGAGACCTAAAAATATTCACGTGAATATGATTTTGAATTAACTTTTCTGAAATATGTTTAAGATCGTTATCGGTTTCCTCACAAAGGTAACCAAGAGCGGCTGGATCCAGTATAAAAATTGACTTTTCTCTATGTGAGATATCGCTGAAAGTAGGAATACGATCAAGATTGGAACCACTGCAGTAAGTGTGGGAGATCTCCATACCTCCCCTACTGTTTTTAAAAGATTCATTAAAATGGCGTACGTTTAAATTTGTAACGCAATTTGACGGGAGACAAATAAATGGTTTATCTAGAAATTCTCTATTTTGCTTTAAAACTGAGGCGCATTTCTCATCAGGTTTCACATGATAATATTTAATATTTACACCCCATCGCTCGCCATTCCCAAAATAATCTTTTGTTTTATCGAATTTATCTTTCACACCCATAAGAATTTCTCGAACGCCATTGCGTTCCAACAACTCCACTAAGTGTTCTACGATTGGCTTATTCACAATCGGAATTAAAAACTCCGGCACATTAGTCGAAAGCGATTTATTAATTTCCAAATTACTTGATGGCAAAATGACGGCTTTCATTTTATTACCCTCCTAATACGCTTTATATTTTAGCGAAGAAGAAATTGTTTCATTCTCCAAACTTGGGTTTACATATTTAATACTTCCTCTGAAAACTGATCTAACGATCAAAGCTAAAAAAAGGTAAAAATCTTTTACATAACGCTTCCATAATCATCCGGGCTCTTGATAAATTCTGAATAACCATTCACAACCTATTTTTTGAATCCACTCTGGAGCTCGATTTACAGCTCCCGAAACAAAATTAAGGGCTCCCCCGATTCCAATAGTAATAGGAACATTTAAGTTATTTTTATTTCTTCTAAACCATATTTCTTGTTTCGGATTACCAAGTCCTAACAACAAAATTTCAGGTTGCTCAGAATTTATTTCTTCAATAATGTGAGCATATTGAAGAGACTCAAAAACGTCTTGGTTTTTCGATACATTGATCACAGGACACGCAATACCCGCTACTCTTAGGTTTGGGTATAGCCACTTCAATCTTTCAACCGCTTCAAAAGCGCTTTTCTTTTCACCGCCCAAAAAATAAATACTTTTTCCCATTTTTGCAGCTGACTTAGCTAACTTAGGGACTAAATCCGCTCCTGTTACTCTTTCTTTAATTCCTTGACCAAAAATTTTACCCAACCATACAAGAGGCATCCCATCGGCCGTAACTAAGTCAGAATCTTTTAATTGTTGAAATAGTTCTGGATTTTTAACGCCTGTGAGATCAAATGTATTCGCTAAAAAATCTAAATTCACCGTTGCAACATAACGTGGTCGTAAATCTTTTTGATACTCGCCAATTAGCGAAAAAATACGACTCACTGTTTCTTTTAAATTCAAATTATCTATAGAAATATCAAATAATGTAGATACCGATCGATCCATTAGCAGGCCCCCCTTCCAAATAAAACAGCTGGAATTGTTTTGATTAAAATTTTTATATCGCCCCAAAATGATTGGTTCTGGATATATTCAATGTCTAATCGAACTTGCCCTTCAAAATTTATTAGGCTCCTGCCGCTTATTTGCCAAATACAAGTGATTCCTGGAGTGATATTTAGTCTTTTTCTATTAGATAAATTGTATTGGCTGACTTCTTCGGGTACTGGAGGGCGAGGACCTACAAGCGACATATCGCCTTTCAACACATTCCAAAGTTGAGGTAATTCATCTATTGAAAAATTTCGAATATATTTTCCAACGTTTGTTATTCGCGGGTCATTTTTCATTTTAAAAATGATTCCCCCCGTTTCATTTTTAGATAATAATTCGTCTTTTAATTTTTCTGCATCCGTACGCATTGAACGGAATTTATACATTTTGAATAAACGACCCCATTTACCGACTCTATCTTGAGAAAAGAATACAGAGCCAGGGGATTCCAATTTAATTAAGATAGCTGTCGCTAAAAAAACAGGAGAAAGAAAAACTATGAAAAAAGCAGAGCCAACTATATCTAAGGTTCGTTTTAAGAAAAATGAGCTCCAAATAACGGCACGCCAAAGAATAATTTTTAAAACAAAGGCCACCTTTAGACGCGTTTTTGATAACTGAGCTCCTCCAAATGCATAACGGTTATACAGTTGCTCGGCCAAATCGTCTTGCGATCTATCTTCTTTTACATACTCATTTTTAACTTCTAGAGTTTTCCTAATTGAAGTCGCTTGTATCATTTTCCTTAACCTAATTTTTTAAATCTCGTAAATAGGATTTAATAAAATAATTTCTATTACCTATCTATAAGAGCAACAAGCGTGCCAATCTGAGAGGATTTTTCAGGCCATCAAACCATTGTAACTAAAGGAGTAATTTGGCGTCGAGTTTTTAAGGGGAAAACGAAAGGTATTTCAAAAATGAGATAGTCTAATTTTCGAGAGTGTTATTCTAAAAATGAAATAGTTCAAAACGAAGATTTCCCATTGCTTGTTAAACAAGCAATGGGAAACTCTAAGAAAACTATTTTTAATTAACAGGCTTTAATAAGATGTTTATTGGTCAATGGGCGGTTAAAAAGAAAACCTAAGCTATATCTTACAATGCCAAAAAATTGAGGTAGGATTACAAAACTGGAATGCAAAGCATAAAGTGTGGCATTAAACCATGTCGACTCGAATTGCTTTCTAAATTTTGGGATTCGAGCAAATGGATAAGCGAACAAAGCGGTAAATGAAATAACTCCTATAATAGGCGCTTTAAAGAAAAGAAAAAATACTAAAACTCCAATCGGAACTAAAAATCTAACTAAAATTCTAAAAAATTCCTTTGCCCATAATTTTTCTTTTTCTTTTAAAAACCTTAGACTGATTTCTGCATAAGAATAACCGCTACGAAAAGCTCGTTTAAAATATTGCCGAAAAGTATTCATTTCTAAATCATGGACAGTCATAGGTTCGTTGAGCCTGAAAATTTCCCACCCCAATTTTCTAATTCGATAACTCAATTCAGGATCTTCTCCCCCAACTAAGTTTTCGTCAAAACCGCCAGTTCGAGATAAAATTTCTTTTTTAACTAAAACGTCTCCACCAAAATACCGGCATGGACCTTGTTCATATCTCCATTCCAAGTTTCCTATTAAGTGAAAAACGTTTTTTCGTGGAAATTTTTCTTGTCTTTTTCCGCAAACAGCGCCAATTTCATCTCCTATGGTATTGATCGATCTCTTTAACCATTGAGGATGTAAAACCGTGTCTGCATCTAAAAACTGAACCCACGAACCATCAACGGCCTTCCATCCTAAATTTCTGCCTTTCCCTGGCGTTGGCGCTTTGTCATTAAGCTCTAATACTTTCACATTTGGAAATGATTTAGCAATCTCAACGCTTGTATCGTTAGAACCTCCATCCACATAAACTATATTCAATTGATAAGTGGGATAGTCGCTATTGAAGACTGATTCAATGCATGCTGCAAGGTGTCGTTCAACATTTATTCCCACAATGACAACCCCGATTTTAGGATATGAAAACCACATAACATTTACCTCGAAATTATTTTTGCGGGAACGCCTACCGCTATAGAATTGGAAGGAACGTCCGTCAATAACACAGCATTTGCGCCAATAATTACGTTATTCCCAATTTTTATATTACCTAATAGTTTAGCCCCAGTTCCGATATCTACATTATTGCCAATAGATGGGGCGCTGGGATCGTTAATTCTTTTTAACCCCACCGTAACGCCATTTCTGATTACACAGTAGTCCCCAAAACTTGCAAAACCACTTATAACAATGCTTCCAAAATGGTCGATTCTAAAATGTCTTCCCAGAGGAACTTCACAAGGTAGTTCTATTCCAGTTAAAATCTGAACAAATTTATAAAAAAACTTATAGAGAAATGAGAAAGGCTTTCTTAGAATATTCGAATGAATAGTGTACCTCCACCTTCCAAAGCGGTAGACAAGCATGACCCAAAATCCTTGCCGACTCCAATCCCCCTTGTAGGTTTTTAAATCTTGCCTTAAGTTTTCAAAGAGCTTTTTGGAATCTTCTTTGGGAATTTCAAAATCGAGATTATTAACTACGTTTTCCATAGTGTTTGCCGTCAGCCAAATCTGTACCGTTTTGTGTAAAAAGTTAAGAGATACTTT
>JAYOZP010000132.1:0-12048 GCA_038154245.1 Nitrospinales bacterium
CGTTTATCCAAATATTCCCCCCCGCATAAGATACTAATGCCCCCGCTTTTTGTCCCTCAAAAACCAAAGTCAAAAATACTACGGCTAAAGACAATAGAAAAAACGGAACTTTTTCTTTTAACTTCCAACCTCTTTGGAAGAGACATAAATCTGCCCAAATCATAACCGCAGGAAAAACCACCGCAATCGACTTGCTCAGCAAACCGCAAAGAAAAAATAAAAACGATAAAAAATAGCGCTTCTTATCAAACGATTCTTTATTTTTAGCAAACTGTATATAATAAAAAAATGAAAGTAGCGAAAAAAAACTCGCTAATAAATTTTTTCTTTCAGAAATCCAAACCACCGATTCTACATTTAGCGGATGGACGGCAAACAATACCGCCGTTAAAAGCGCGGCGTTTTTAATCGCGATTAAACGATTCAAAACAACAAAAACCAAAACAGAATTGGCCGCATGCAACAAAACTTGGGTCAGGTGAAACCCAGGAGCGTATAATCCCCAGACCGAAAAATCTATCGAATAAGAAATATTGGTAAGAGGAACATAGGTAAAAAACACATGGAGATTGGAAAAAATATTCCAAATATTCTCAAACGAAATTTGTTTTACATAAGGGTTTTGAAAGATATATGCTTTATCATCCGCCTCAAACAAAAAACTATATGGGAATGAAAAAGAAAAAACCGCAAAAGCGATTAAAAAAACGCTAAGAGAAGCGTATCTAAATTTTTGGATTGGCATTACCTGCGACAATTTAGGTTAACAACCATATTTTTTTATAAATCATTTTACTTCAAGGCTCCTATGGCAAAAACAAAATTTCGATAAACTTCTAACAAATAGCATTTTGAACAACAAGACGCTACTTATGAGTTTATTATATTTTGAAGCTTTTAATAGGAGGGATCAACGTAAACGCAGAACAACCTTTATTTATAAAAAAACAATTACCGCCGTAAAAAACTAAGCTATCTCTAGGAGGAGAAAACTAAAAGGTAGGAAGAATACTCAGTTCTTAATTGATCGAGTTAATCAATTAAGAGAATAAACTTTAATTCTCGTCGACATGGTCAAGACGGGCAGTGGCTCGGAATAAACGAAGTTGCGCTTCTTCGAAGTCTGGATCGGAAAGCTTGGCGTCCGCTAAAGCTTTCTCTGCTTTTTCTTTAGAGGCTAAAGCGCGTTCTTTATCGATCTCATTTGTAAACTCGGCATTTTCAGCCAAAATAATGACTCTATTGTCGGCTACTTCCATAAAACCGCCAGTTACGACAAGCGCTGTTACCTTGCCTTCCATTTCATAAGAAAGAGAACCTGGTCGGAGCGTTGAAATAATTGGCGCATGATTTGGCAATATTCCCATATCGCCATCGATTCCGGGAACATTAACCTGGCCTACTTTTTCGGTGACCAATAGTCTCTCTGGAGTTACGATATCAAGCTCTAGCGTCTCTTCAGCCATCAGATTAACCTTCCTTCTTCATTTTAGCGGCTTTTTCTCGGGCTTCTTCAATACCGCCAACCATGTATAGGGCTTGTTCTGGCATATCGTCGCAACGACCGTCTAAAATTTCTTTGAAACTCTCAACCGTATCTTTCAATTTAACGTACTTCCCTGGAGAACCGGTAAAGATTTCAGCGACGAAGAATGGTTGAGAAAGAAACTTCTGAATTTTTCGGGCTCGTGCAACAAGCAGTTTATCTTCTTCAGAAAGCTCGTCCATACCCAAAATAGCAATGATATCTTGCAAATCTTTATAACGTTGCAAAATTCTTTGGACGCCGCGAGCAACATCGTAATGCTCTTGCCCAATAATATTTGGATCTAAAATTCTAGAAGTGGAGTCCAATGGATCAACCGCAGGATAAATACCAAGCTCGGAAATTCGACGATTCAAAACGGTAGTAGCGTCTAAGTGAGCAAAAGTAGTCGCAGGAGCCGGGTCGGTCAAGTCGTCGGCAGGTACATAAATAGCTTGTACCGAGGTGACGGAACCTTTTTTAGTCGAAGTAATTCTTTCTTGAAGGTTACCCATCTCTGTGGCCAAGGTAGGCTGATAACCAACCGCTGAAGGAATCCGGCCTAAGAGCGCAGAAACTTCAGAACCCGCTTGAGAAAATCGGAAAATATTATCAACGAAAAGTAGAACGTCTTTACCGCCAACATCTCGGAAATATTCCGCCATAGTCAAACCAGTCAAGCCAACTCGCATTCTCGCGCCAGGAGGCTCCGTCATCTGACCGTAAATCAACGAAATTTTATCGATAACACCAGATTCCATCATTTCATGGTACAAGTCGTTACCTTCGCGGGTTCTTTCTCCAACGCCCGCAAATACCGAGTAACCGCCATGTTCCATAGCGATGTTATGGATTAACTCCATAATCAAAACGGTTTTACCAACGCCAGCTCCGCCAAACAGTCCGGTTTTACCGCCTTTCAAATATGGTTCCAAAAGGTCGATAACTTTAATACCGGTTTCAAACATTTCCATACCGGTATCTTGATCTTCAAGAGGGGGAGCGTCTCGATGAATACTCCAAGTTTCTTTTGATTGAACTGGCGGTTTTTTATCAACAGGTTCGCCCACAACATTCAAAATTCGACCTAAAACTTCTTCGCCAACAGGAACTGAAATAGGACTGCCAGTATCTTCCACTTCCATACCTCTGACTAATCCATCGGTAGGTTGCATGGAAATAGCTCGAACCGCATTATCTCCAAGATGTTGAGCGACTTCGGAAATAATGTATTCGCTATCGCCTTCTTTTGGGTCTGGATGCTTGATTCTTACTGCGTTATTTAACGCGGGCAATCCGCCTTTTTCAAACCGAAAATCGATTACGGGACCCATTACCTGAATGATGCTGCCTTTATTCATTTCAATTCCTCGCCTTATAAACCGGATTTTTGATTAACCTTTGAGAGCCTCAGCTCCACTGACGATTTCAATCAATTCTGTCGTAATATAAGCCTGCCGCGCTTTGTTATAGAACAAAGTTAACTGCCCTATCATTTCTTTCGCATTTCGGCTGGCATTGTCCATAGCCGTCATTCTTGCTCCATGTTCGCTAGCGGAAGATTCCAAGAATGCCTGATGGATCACTGTTTCTACATACATTTTCAACAATTGCTCTAAAATTCCTTCCTGACCAGGCTCGTAAATATAGTCGATTTCCTGACCGTCTTTCTTAGCCTCGCCCGGAACTATAGGCAATAATTGTTCGGCAACGACCTCCTGTTGAATAACCGATTTAAACTCGTTATACACGATATAAACTTTATCGGCTTTTTCACTTAAGAAAACCTCGGACAACTTTTCAGAAATCTCAGCGGTTAAACTAAACTGATAATCTCTTGTCCAACCCGAATAGTCTTCTACAACAGGAAATCCTTTATTCTGAAAAAAAGCGTATCCTTTTTTCCCAGCAAACAAAAATGAGATCTCTTTACCCTCATTTTCCTTAATCAACTGGTTGGCTTTTCGATTTAAATAACTATTAAACCCACCGCACAAACCTTTGTCGGAAGTGATAAAGAAAATCAAAACTTTTTCCACTTCGCGATCAGCCAATAAAGGGTGTTGGTTTTTATCGCAACGAGCCGCCAAAGAATCCATAACATCTTTGGTTTTTAATGCGTAAGGTCTAGCTCGCATCATGGCTTCTTGCGCTTTACGCAGTTTTGAAGCCGATACCAGCTTCATCGCTTTTGTAATTTGCTGAGTATTTTTTACGCTACGAATTCTTCTTTTAATATCTCGTAAATTCGGCATATTTTATTAGCGATACCTCTTAACAAAATCAAACATTGCGCAGTTCATAACGAACTGTCGATATTATTCTTCAATAGAGCTTAGGAAGAAAACAGACCTTTATACTCCTCAATAGCTTTTCTCAAAGCGCCATCGGTATCGTCGGTAATTTTCTTATCTTTATTAATAGCGTCTATCAAATTAGAATGTTTTTCTTCGATAAAACTTACTAGTCCCAACTCAAATCGTTTTGCATCGGCAACAGTAATATCGTCCATAAACCCTTTAACGCCGGCATAAATAGCAATTACCTGATTCGCCATAGAATAGGGTTTATATTGATCCTGTTTAAGAATCTCAACCAATCGTTCGCCGCGAGCTAACTGGGCTTGAGTAGCGGCGTCGAGGTCGCTACCAAACTGAGCGAACGCCGCCATTTCTCGATATTGAGCAAGATCCAATCGCAACTGCCCGGCAACTTGTTTAGTCGCTTTGGTTTGAGCCGCGCCGCCAACCCGCGAAACGGATAAACCAACATTGATAGCAGGGCGAACGCCGGAATAAAATAGATCTGTTTCTAAATAAATCTGACCGTCGGTAATTGAAATCACGTTGGTTGGAATATAAGCCGATACGTCGCCGCCTTGAGTTTCAATAATAGGCAAAGCGGTTAAAGAACCGGCTCCTAAGTCGTCGCTTACCTTCGCGGCCCGCTCTAATAACCGGGAATGAAGGTAAAAAACGTCGCCTGGATAAGCCTCGCGACCAGGAGGTCTTCTGAGTAACAACGAAAGCTGTCTATAAGCCGCCGCCTGCTTTGAAAGATCGTCGTAGACAATCAAACAATGCTGGCCATTATCGCGAAAATATTCGCCCATCGCGCAACCGGCATATGGGGCAATATATTGTAATGGAGCCGGATCGCTTGCCGTTGCCGCAACAACGATTGTGTACTTCATCGCGTCGTGCTCTTCTAACGTTTTTACAACGCGAGCAACGGTTGAACGTTTTTGACCAACCGCAACATAAACACAAAAGACGTTTTGTCCTTTTTGATTAAGAATTGTATCCAGGGCAACGGCCGTTTTTCCCGTTTGTCGATCGCCAATGATTAACTCTCGTTGACCGCGACCAATTGGAACCATTCCATCAATTGCTTTGAGACCCGTTTGCATCGGCTCATGAACGGACTTTCTATCGATAACTCCAGGAGCTATTCTTTCAATAGGTCCTTTAAGCTTGGCGTTAATAGGTCCTTTACCGTCGATAGGTTGTCCTAGACCATTAACAACACGCCCTACCATTTCAGGTCCAATAGGAACCTCCATGATTCGACCAGTTCGTTTTACTTCGTCGCCTTCTTTTACTTTGGCGTCGCTGCCAAGTAAAATCGCTCCAACATTATCTTCTTCAAGGTTCAAAACCATCGCCGAAAGATCGTTTGGAAAAGCCAGCAACTCACCCGCCATAGCATTTTCCAAACCGTAAATACGAGCGATCCCGTCGCCGACGGAGATAACGCGTCCGGTCTCCTTGAGTTCGACTGTTTCTTCAAACCCTTGAATTTGTTTTTGAATCAGAGTACTGATTTCATCGGCACGCAAACTCACTTAGGCTACCTCCTCTTTCTGGATATATCGTTTCATTGAGGCCAAGCGATTTTTAACCGAGGCGTCCGCGACCAAGCTTCCCATCCGCAACACAATGCCTCCTATTAAATTTTCGTCAATAACTGTCTCGACCAAAACGTCTTTTCCTGTTATTTTCTCCAATGATTCCGTTAAATTTTCAACTTGATTCTTGCCAAGCTCATTCGCCGAACTGATTTGGGCTCTAACCCGGTTTAACCGTTGATCGACATTGGCCTGAAAAAACTCCAATATATTCTTTAAACGCAGAACCTTTCTTCTTTCCACTAACATGGCCAAAAGATTTTTAATTTCAGGTTCCATTTTTATCCGCTCTTCCAAATCCTTCAAGAAACCCATTTTATTCTCGTCGGAAATGGCTGGATTAGCAAAAAATCTAGTTAACTGAGGGTCGTCTTCGAAAGCGCCGCAAATATCAGTCAGATTTTCCAACGCAGAACTAAGCCTAGAATCTTCTTTAATTGCAGAAGAAAGAGCTTCGGCATATCGTTTGCCAATAATATTTTCAATCATGGAGTCATTTTCCTAATATGATGGACTAGGCTTTAAAAACCCAACGAACCTAAAGTCAAAAAAAAACAGTTTATTGGAGATAAATTAATTCTTTAACTGCCCTAAAGCTTCGCTAATCGCATCGTCCACCAATCGATTTTTATCATCGTCTGAAAGCGATTTTCTCAATATTTTTTCAGTAGACGCAACGGTTAACTCGGCTAATTGCCCGCGAATTTCACTCATAAGCTTTTCTTGGTTCCTAGCTATTTCTTGAGTCGCTTGCTCTTGCATTTGCTTGCATTTAGCGTCCGTCTCACGCAAAGTCTTTTCCTGAATTTTCTTAGATTCGCTTTCAGCAAGGCGAACAATTTCTTTCGCCTTTTCATGCGCTTCTTTTAATTGACGATCTAAATCTTCTTTTAATTGCCGCGCATCTGATTTTTGCTTTTCAGCGTCGTCAATATCTCCCTGAATCTTTCTCTTCCGCTCTTCCAAAATAGCTAAAATTGGAGGAAAGGCGTACTTATTCAATAAAAAGAGAAAAATCCCAAAAGAAACAAAAGACCAAAAAATAAGAGAAGCAAAAACGCTTGTTTGCTCTAATTGTGGCATCGTTTAATATCTCGGGAAATTAACTATCGGAATAATAATAATAAGGCTAGAACTAAGCTGAAAATACCAAACTGCTCAACCAACGCCAATCCAATAATCAAAAACTTAAAAACTTTAGGCTCAGAATTTGGGTTACGACCAACCGTTTCGATCATTTTCCCGAAAAGAATACCCATTCCAAGAGAAGCGCCTAAAAAACCAAAAGCGGTGATTCCTACCGCTAGCAAAGCCGCTGCGCCAACATCCATGCTCTTTTCTCCTTCAGATAGTAAAATTAAAAATCAATGTAACTTAATAACATCGCCGATATAAACACATGTCAGCAATGAGAAAATATAAGCTTGAATTGCGGAAACAAAAACTTCCATCCCATATAAGAGAACCGTAAAACCAAAAGGCAACACATTAACTATCATGGGAGCCGTCATTGCCATTCCAAATATAACCCCTAAAAGAATATGCCCAGCGGTCATATTTCCAAACAACCTCAACGCTAAGGTAAGAGGCCGAGACAACTGACTCAACAACTCAATAGGAATTAAAAATGGAACCATTACCTTGGGGACCCCTGGAGGAACCAAAATGGTAATAAAATGCCCTCCATGTTTCATAACCCCAATAATCAATGTCATCACAAATATGGACACCGCAAATGTCCCCGTGACAACTAATTGACTCGTAATGGTATAAGAACCTGGAACTAAACCCGCCAAATTACAAAAGAAAATGAACAAAAATAGCGACGCAATAAAAGGAACATACTTATCCCCCTCTTCGCCGATATTATCGTCCGCTATATCTTTTATCATCCCCAGATACAACTCCAGGATACTTTGTAATTTACCAGGGATTAAACCAGGCTTGGATTTCACCACCATCATAAACAAAAAATAGGCGGCGGCCAAAGCGGCCCACATCACCAAAATACCTTTATTTAATGAAAGGTCTAATCCCCCTAAGTGAATGGGAACAATGGGATGCAACTCAAAATGATGTAAAGGGTTTTCCATAACCTCTATTCTTTATCCGTATCGTTAGTTTTGCTTAATTCCTGGGCAACCCGGTACAAATTCAAAAACCCGGCTAAAACCCCACATATCAATCCTATAATAAGGAACCAAGGACCCGTTCCTAAATAATGGTCCAAGGTAAACCCAATTAACGACCCTAAAAGGATGGCAGCAACTAATTCTGTCCCCATCCTAAAGGCAATACCAATACCGCCTTTAAAATCGTCGTCTTTACTCATTAATTTTTGGAAAAAATCAGGGAAAGCAAGGTAAATGCGCTAAAGTTATACCCTATTAGCAATCTATTGTCAAAACCGTAACGACAAATTTTACACGAATTAGTGTGATTGTTTAATGAGGGGAGATTTTCAAAAAATTGAAAATTCTTATAGGCAAGTTAACTTTCCAGGGGTTTTTCCCGCCCACCAAAGACTCAAAAATCCTTGAAAGAGCGTCATCTAAAAATCAAAAGTAATTGAAAAAAAAAAAAAAACGCTTAATACTCAAGTACCCCATGCTTGGCTTCAAAATCAGCCAACGGCACCATATCTATTGCATCCCATGGACAACCCTCAAGATAAGTATCCATAGGTCCCTTTGAAATACATTTTTTACATCCAATACAATTCAATGCATTGACTTCTATTCGAATAAATACCGGAGCGTCAGGATTAGGAACGATGTTCATACAATCGTCAATCGGGCATTCCGTCACGCAAATTGGCGAACCGCTACACCCCGTGCATGCATCGTTGATAACCGCCAAAATCTTCGGTTTTCTTTTCCTTTTTTCCTTTTTCTTTTCTTGCTCTCTTACAATATTTAACGGCATTTCCTAAGTCCTTTTAAAACCAATTATTCACTGGCCTTAATAATAATTAAGAAAAAAATTTATAACAAAATATGAATGCATTTGCAAAAAATTTTAACATAAAAGCTAGCTATTTTCGCTATATTTTAATTTTAATTAGGAAGCCCAAAAAACAAAGAACTTCTTAAAAAGTAAAAGGGACCTTTAAAAATCAAAATTTACCAAGAACCTACCTCTTAAAAAAGGGTCTAGACGATAGCAAACCAGTATAATGTTAATTATCAGAGAACTTCTTAGTTTTTGTCGGTAGAAGCGAGGTCTTGGACCGGGGAATTACGAAATCAAAATTGAAAATAAATGAAGGGAACGGTTTTCATAGGGTAAAAAATGAAAATGGAGATTATCAAAAAGTTGATATAGAAAAAACACAGGAACGACCCTTTTTCGAAAAACAGGTGGTCCTCTTTCTTTAAATAAAATAAAAGATGCACAATCGCCATTACAGGAATGAAAAAAAGATGCTTCATAGTCAAGTATTCCCAATTTATTTCAGAGCCGATCAAGAAAAATAAATTTTTAAAAATCTGCCCCGCTATATCGAGGTTTTCAGATCGAAAATACACCCATCCAATACAAACAAATATATAGGTCGTTAACCACTTAAGAAAAGTAAGGGCAAAGTTTTGCGGAACATTTTTTAGCAAAGAGCCAATGATACGCGCCATTAAAAGGCCAAAACCATGAAGCGCTCCCCAAATAACAAAAGTCCAGCTAGCTCCATGCCAAAGCCCGCCAAGCAGCATCGTAATAAAAACATTGGAACAAGTTCTCACCGTTCCTGAACGATTACCCCCTAAAGGGATATATAAATAATCGCGTAAAAATGAAGATAACGAGATATGCCATCTTCGCCAAAAGTCGAATAAATTGGTCGCCAAATAAGGCAAACGAAAATTAACGGGTAAAGTAAAACCGAGAGCCAATCCAACGCCTATCGCCATTTCGGTGTATCCCCAAAAATCGCATAAAATTTGAAAGGAAAACCCTAAAACAGCCACCCAAGTTACGATGGGCCCAAACTTTTCGGGAGTTTTAAATACTTCGTCGATTTGTAGCGCAATATTATCCGCGACCACCACTTTCAGGAAAAGCCCTAAAAGAAATATTTGAAACCCTTTTACAAAATTCTCGGAAGTTAAATTGACGCGAAGACCTAATTGCGGGAGAAACTCTTTCGCCCTCATAATAGGGCCTGCCAATAGTTGCGGGAAAAAGGCGACAAACACCGCAAAGTCAAGAAAACTTTCAGCCGGTTTCAACTCTCCGCGATAAATATCCAGGCTATAACTCATCGATTGAAACGTATAAAAAGAAATTCCAACCGGTAAAATAATATCTAAATTTGAAAGGGAAACATTAAGACCCGCAAGCCCGATATTGGCCGAATCGATGAAAAAATTAAAATATTTAAAGAAAAATAAAATGCCCAAGTTAACGAATATACTTAAGGCGAGGTATGTTTTTTTGGTCTTTAAATTTTGGGTCTCGTAAATACGATTGCCAGTGAAAAAATCCACCAACGTAGAAATAATGATTAAGGAAAGAAAGCGGTAATCCCAATAAGCGTAAAAATAATAACTAGAACCCAGTAGAAACGGTTTATTAGCTTTCAAAAATAAAGCTCGCCAACCTTCGGAACCGCCAACGGTATTTAATACAAAAAGAACCGCGTAAACGATTACAAAAAACTCAAAAAAGGAAGAACTAAAAAATTCCATTTATATTTCTTTTTATAGGATGCGTGGGCAAGCAAAAAACAGCCGACATTCTTAGTTATTTAAAAACTTTAAAGCTTGAAAAATAAAATAGTAATAAAAACTAGTTTAATTGATTAGCCAAATATTCAAACATTGATTTGGCAAAAATCTTATTTCCAACTTCGTTAAAGTGAGAATCATGTTTCCACTGCGGTGAATTGCCATTTTCCTTTGACTCATTTAATTCCTTATATAGTGGGATATATCCAAAGCGAGAATGCTCAGAAAGAATTTTTAACCAATTTGAAGCAAACTGCAGAGGAGGCGACGTTTCATCATTAAATTGAAAAGAGTCAATAATCACAAAGGAACTTTTTTTATTTAGTAAAACTTTATTGCCCAATTCGTGAATTATTTTTAGATTGACAGCGCTTATCAAATTAAATGGTTGAAAATGTTTTGTTTTCCCGCTGCAAGCCCTTTGACGCGCCAAAATATTAGCTTTTTCTTCTTTTATAGAATTCTCTTTTAATTTAAAAGATTTTAATTCTTTTAATATATCGTTTAAAAACAGCCTTGCTTGCTTCCTTTTAATTCGTTTTCCATTCATATCATTTTTAATAAAATTACTTTGCTGCTTTTTAAATTCTTCTGTATCAGCCGGAGGATATATTTTAAGATCCCAGTTTTTTAAAGTTTTTATTGCATTTTTAAAATCTCTGGAACTTCCTAATTTAGAAAAGGCTAGATATTTATCAACATTAATTAATTCAGGTGGTTTTGTGTTTATGGCAGGATACGGTCTAATGGCTAAACAATTTTTTTTTCAAATTTATCAATTCCTAAAAAACCTCTTTGACACCAAACACCTGATACGGTTCTTAAATAGCCTCTTTCAAAAACATACAAGAAAACATAATCTGGTTTAAATTTGGATACAAAAATTTCCCAATTTAAAAAAATTTGATCAACGCCGTACCCTGGCACTCCAAAATTCAAAAATTCAAATTTTTTACCTGTTTTGATTCCAGACTGATTATTTAATTGTTCTTCTAATAATTGTCCTGAAGATTTACTAAAGCTAACTTCTCTTGCCGCTACCATTGAGTCCCCAAGTAGTGCGATTCTAACGGTGTCGTGTTTTTTTTCTATTGTCCGTTCAAAATCCCTGAAACCATGAGAATTAATTTTTACTTTTGAACTAAATTCTTTTGCATACCAATGGTTTCCGGTAATAATATGTTCCGAATTTGGAATAAACCTCCAACCTAAAATTGCATGAGGCTCAAAGGGAAGCGCTTTATAAGCAGGGTGATAGTATGCATAAACTTGCCCGCATATTTCGATAAAAATTGCCGTAATTATAAAAATTAAAACATTAGCTAGTAATAGTTTAAATATATTTTTAATCTTTAAAGAAGCGCTTATTTTGACCATTCATCCAATTAAATTAAAATTAAATTATTTAAGTTTTTTCTGAATTTTAATTAACTGGTTTATAAAATACTTGAATTCAACTTGCAAGTCCAACTCTAACTAATGTTCAAAGAGTAAGCTGCTTTAACACCTTGATTTCTTCACTGAAAAAGGCAAGGGGATACTTATGCGAGGTTACACATTGCTTATACTTGTAGAATAATACTAGATTGAAGCCCTTCTGGAAACAGGTCAAAACTAAACGATGATATCCAAAGTTCTTGCAGTTTTTAAGTCATCGATCAGTCGTTATTTTAATCGGAATCGAGGTCTTTCTGGTTTCCGTACATATAATTTAGGATGGGTATGCTAGACGCTAGTTCCGATCTAAATAAGAAAATGTCCGACGGACTATATTAGATCTAAACAAAAATCAACCACACGGTCTCCAGAACTGGAAACCGTGTGGACTTTACAAAGAAGAGTTAATCCCTGGCTTGTAACCCCCAGGCTTGGAGTTCGCGGGTACGGCGTTGGAC
>JAYOZP010000133.1:0-11822 GCA_038154245.1 Nitrospinales bacterium
ACCTGGTTTCGCCCGGATGGAACTCCAGAATCATTGTTTGATAAGTATAACCATCCTGTAACTCAAATAACTTTTTCCGACGCTCTTAATTTTTGCGATTGGAAAACAGAAATGTTGGGCAAAAAAATTAGACTGCCCACCGAAACCGAATGGGAATATATTGCTACAAATTTGGGCGAGATAAGCCCGGAAAACTTTTCTGAAAGTGTAGTTATGGGTAGCGGTATTAACTTCGAGGGTTCGGGAATAGGGAGCACCACGCCGGTAGATTATTTTGAAGAGCAGAATTCTGCATTAGGAGTTCGAGATTTATTTGGAAATGTTTACGAATGGGTAATAGAGTCGCAGGAGAAAAAATTATTTCAGCGATCAAAACTGGAATATAAGATTGTAAAAGGCGGAAGCTTTATGACCCATATGGAGGAAATCGCTCCCTGGAATCGTTTGTCTTTTGCGAAGAACTACTGCGCTTCTTTCTTAGGTTTTAGGTTGGTTTGCGAGGCTGAATAAAACTATATTGTTGTTGTCTTGATATCCCTAATAAAACCTGCTATAAATTTTTTTTCTTTCCTTAATCTATCAATCAAAAACTCTTGGACATAAAAATGGCAAAACCACTTGTAGCGATTTTAATGGGTAGTGATTCTGATTATGAGTATATGGTTGAGGCGTGCAAATCGCTTCAAAAACTGGACGTTCCTTACGATATGATGGTTTCTTCGGCTCATCGTACTCCGGAAAAGACGCAAAATTACGTTAGAGCCGCTAAGAAAAAGGGGATCAAAGTATTTATTGCCGGGGCGGGCGGCGCCGCTCATTTAGCGGGCGTCATAGCGGCAGAATCTACTTTGCCCGTAATTGGCGTTCCCATTCCTTCAACCTCTTTAAATGGTTTGGATTCTATTTTGGCTATTGGGCAAATGCCTGGAGGAATTCCCGTTGCGACAATGGCAACTGGTAAAGCGGGAGCAAAAAATGCAGGGTTGCTTGCCGCTCAAATTCTTGGCGTATCGGATTCGGCTTTATCCGCTAAGTTGCTTAAATACAAAAAGGATATGGCTAAGGAAGTAGAAAAGAAGGATGCACGGCTTAGGGAAACCCATGCCAAAAATTTTCCAAGTAAATAACTCTGAGTCAGAAGATTGGTTAAAATTTGCGGAACAGGTTTTAGATTCCGGAGGAGTTATTGGTTTCCCAACCGACACTTATTATGGACTAGGGGCCAATCCGTTTGACTCGGCGGCAATTGATAAGATTTTCGAAATAAAGTCGCGAGAAAAAAATAAACCGATACTGCTTTTAATAGGAGATATAGAGCAACTTTCTCAAGTTGTCAAAAAAGTTTCAAAAGAGGCGCAAATTCTTATGAAATCTTTTTGGCCGGGGCCTTTGACTTTATTATTTGAAGCGAAAAAAGATTTACCTAAAAACTTATTGGGAAATGGGCATACTATTGGAGTAAGGTTTCCTGATAATTTAGTTGTTGCCCAGTTATTACGTAAAACTGGAAAGCCTATTACAGCAACTAGCGCTAATACTAGCGGGGAGGCGAGTTGTGAGTCTGGCGAAGGTTTAATAAGCGCTTTAGGAAATAAATTAGACCTGATTTTGGATGGAGGTCGTTCGCCAGGAGGCAAAGCTTCTACTATTGTCGATACTTCTTGCTACCCGCCTAGACTTATCAGAGATGGAGTTTTAGAACGGAAAGAAATTGAAGCTGCTTTAAATGTCCTCTTAGACTAAAGAATCCAAGATCTTTTGAACTAATAGCGCTTATGATACATGGAATCGGAATAGATATGGTCGAGGTCGCGCGAGTTGAAAGGTCTCTTAAAAAATATTCTGAAAAATTTGAGCAGAAGCTTTTTACCATTAACGAAATTGACTATTGTCGAGGTAAGGCTGAACCCAATAAGCATTTTGCCGCCAGGTTTGCGGTAAAAGAAGCTGCCTTAAAGTCTTTGGGTACTGGGATAAGCGACGGTATAGGTTGGAAAGATATTGAGGTTATCAATGACCCCGACTCGGGTAAACCTCATATTAAAGTTAGCGGCCGCGCTAAAGAGGTTTACGACTCTTTGGGGTTAAAATCCATTCATATTTCAATTTCTCACGATGCGGGTTTTGCCATCGCCCAAGCCATTGCAGAACGTTAAAAACTCATTCCTTCTAGAAGCTGCAGATCTGCTTTTCTTTAAAAGTTTAGGCCATTTTTGATGCTAGTGTCTCTTAGACGACAAATTGAATACGCCGCTTTTTTTGTTATTTCATTTCCTATAAAATTTTTATCCGCAAAGATGGTTTTCCGATTAGGTAAAGTGTTAGGTAATTTATTGTATAGGTTTAGTAGTAAGCGTAAGAAGATTGCTCAAGTTAATTTAGATATTGCTTTTGGGGATTCTAAAACGCCAAAAGAAAAAGATAGGATCATTTTAAGTTCGTTTTGTAACTCGGCGCTTTCCCTCCTACAATGTGTTTGGGTAGAAGCTTCTCCTAAAGAAAGAATTAAAGAAATTATTCCTAACCCTCCATCGGGAGTGGAAAATTTTCAAAAGTGTTTGGAACGAAAAAAAGGTATGTTTGTGTTGGTCGCTCATTATGGGAATTGGGAATTAATGGGAATTGCCCATGGTTACCTTGGTTTGACTCCATTACATTCTATTGTAAGAAAATTGGATAATCCCTATTTAGATCGATTGGCGGAGGAATTTCGATGTGTTTCAGGAAATTCTATATTTTATAAGACTGAACCGCCTTTAAGAATGGTTCGAACTGTGAAAAAAAATGGTTGTGTTGCCGTAATGATGGATCAAAACACTGCAAAGGGCGGTATTTTTGTCGATTTTTTCGGCAAACCTGCGGCAACGGCTCGATCTATTGCATTACTAAGTTTGGCTACGGGAGCGGCTATCTTTCCGTTCTTTTCTTTTCCCCAAAAAAATGGACAATATAGGATTCAATATGGACCTGAAATTTCTTTTTCTCCTTCTGGAGATAAAGAAAAAGATGTTTTTGATTTAACTCAAAAATGCGAGGAGTTTTTAGAGTCCGTGATTCGTGAAACTCCTGAACCGTGGATGTGGGTTCATCGTAGATGGAAGACAAGGCCTCCCGAGGAAGGCAGAGTTTTAGTTTACTAGCTGGAGAATATTTAGTTTTAAATTTTATTTGAAGCCTAACGCAATTTCGTTAGGCTTTTTTTTGAGGTAATTTGTGATTTCTTGCGATTTTTTAGTAGTCGGCGGGGGGATTATTGGCCTTACTGTTGCGAAAAAACTGAAACAAAGTTTTCATGGAAGTCGGGTCATTCTTTTAGAAAAAGAAACTGATTGTGGTTTGCACGCTAGCGGCAGAAATAGCGGCGTTTTGCACGCGGGTTTTTATTATTCTGCAAATAGCTTAAAAGCCCGGTTTTCTAGAGAAGGAAACCGGTTAATGACTAATTACTGTGAAGATAAAGGTTTAAAAATAAATAAGTGCGGGAAATTGGTTGTCGCAAAAAATGAAAGTGAATTATCTCGATTAGACGAATTATTTAATCGTGGAAACATTAATAAAGTAGATTTAACAAAAATTACGGAATATGAAGCGAAGAAAATAGAACCTAGAGTGAAAACTTTTGAATATGCTTTATTTTCTCCAACTACTAGTTCGGTCGACCCCAAAGAAACGATGGCGGCTTTGAAAGAAGACGCGTTGAAAGAGGGAGTGGAAATTCATTTGAATACCGGATATATGGGGAAAGAAGGAAAAGTAATTGTTACTAATAGTGGTAAATTTGAATATAAGTTTTTTGTTAATACAGCAGGTTTATATGCAGATAAAATCGCCACTGACTTTGGTTTTTCAAAAAACTATGGAATTCTTCCTTTTAAGGGGCTGTATTTATACTCGGATGAACCGCCCGGTAATTTAAAAGTTCATGTATACCCTGTGCCAGATCCGCAATATCCATTTTTAGGAACTCATTTCACAATTACCGTGGATGGACGAGTTAAAATCGGTCCAACGGCTATGCCTGCATTTTGGCGCGAACAATATTCCAAATTTGACAATTTTGATTTTATCGAATTGACAGAAATTATGTTTCGACAATTAGGTTTATTAACTTTTTCCGGTTTTGACTTTAAACAGTTAGCCGTTGAGGAAATGAAAAAATATTCCAAAACTTATATGACCCGGTTAGCGGCTGATTTAGTATCTGGAGTTCAATCTTATAAATTTTCTTGGGGAAAAGCAGGTATTCGCGCTCAATTGATAAATTTGAAAAGTAAAAAACTTGAAATGGATTTTGTTTTGGAAGGAGACGAAACTTCTTTACATATTTTAAATGCTGTGTCGCCAGGATTTACCTGCGCGTTTCCAATGGCTAATTACATATACGAACGTATCAAAGAAACTTCAAATATGTAGAAACGTCTTTTAATGAAATTGATTGTAATGCGGAAGTTTATATTGTGAATCCTTTTTCAAAAAATATTCAATCGATGTTTTCGGCTATTGCTCCGAAATACGATATGCTCAATACGGTTTTGAGTTTTGGTATTGACCGTTATTGGAGACGAGTTGCCGTAAGCGAATTGCTTCCTCAAAAAGAAGGATGGATTTTAGACGTGGCTACAGGTACCGCCGATGTTGCCTTGGAAGCCGCTTCTAGAATGCCGAATTCTATTAAAATATTTGGAGCTGATTTCAGTTTCCCTATGTTACAGTTAGGACATAGAAAAATATCGAAAAGAAACTTTAAGACGGAAATTGATTTAGGGCAGGCGGATGGAGAAATGTTGCCTTGCTCTAGTAACTCGTTTAACGGCGTGATTGTGGCATTTGGGGTTCGTAATTTTTCTAATTTGGAAGTTGGATTGACTGAAATGAGACGGGTGTTGAAACCCGAAAAAAAAATGGTGATTTTAGAATTTTCTATGCCTAGATTAAAAGTTTTTAAATTACTCTATATGTTCTATTTCAATTATTTACTTCCTTTTGTGGGTAAGATGATTTCAGGCCATCAATTTGCTTATCAATATTTGCCGGAGTCTGTGTCTCGTTTTCCTTGCGGCGAGGAGATGACGCGTTTGATAGAAAAAATTGGTTTTAAAGAAGTTAAGTGTATTCCCCTTACACTGGGAATCGCTTCTGTTTATACCGGAATTAAAAATGGCTAAATCCAAAAAATATTACGCAAAAGAAAACGCCTTAATTTATTTTTGCCTGTTGGTGGCCATCACCGGTTCTTTTGGGTGGGTTAAATTTAACGCCAGGGTTGAACCCGCAAAGATTGAGGCTAAACGCCTTTCAAAGTTTGCGCCAATGAGAGAAGATCCTAGATACCAAGAAATTATTGAAGTCCAAGATTCTTTTGTTAAAACGGCAAAATTGATTAAGCCCATGACGGTGAGTATTAATAACTTGGCGCCCATTGAGAAAAACGACGGACATTCATTAATGAATAAAGACAATTCCATACTGGGGAAGATTCGCTCTTGGTGGGTTCGATTAAGCAATTTAAAGTATGAATTAGAATACGGCGGTTCTGGAATTTTAATGAATTCAGATGGATATATATTAACGAATTATCATGTTGTGGAAGAATCAAAACAGATTATTGTTAAATTTTCCGATGGACGCGATTTCAGAGCAAGAGTTATTGGCAGCGACTCCAAAACCGATTTGGCGGTTATCAAAGTTTTTTCATTTGAGTCGTTCGATAAGCCAAAATTTGGAGATTCAGATACTTTAGAAATTGGCGAGTGGGTTATGGCTGTTGGTAATCCATTTGGATTGCCCGGAACTGTAACAGTTGGAGTTGTAAGCGGCAAAAATGATATTCGCCTTGACGCCGAGAAGCTGACCAAATCGATTCTCACCGATTTAGCTATTAATCCAGGAAATAGTGGAGGACCATTAGCTAACTTAAGAGGAGAAATTGTCGCTATTAATTCTGTCCGTGAAATTGACTCCGGAATCATTGGTTTTTCCAAGCCGATACAAAACGCCTTACGAATCGGCGAAGAAATTATAGACAACGGTAAAGTTGAGAGAAGCTGGCTAGGAGTTGGCGTTCAGCCGTTAACTCCGGTATTGGCGAAATCTTTTAACTTTCCTGTTGGAAAAACGGGAGTGATTGTTAACTATTTGGAGGAAAATAGTCCTGCAAAAAAAGGCGGTTTGTTGCAAGGAGATATTATCGTTCAATTTAATGGAAAAAATATTTTGCAGATCGATTCTTTATCAGTTCTGATAGGTCGAGTTAAAAAAGGAAAAAGTTCCATTAAGATATTTCGTGATGGAGAATTTAAGGATCTAGAAATATTTTTAGAAAACCAAGACTCAAGGTTAGCTTTAAATATAGAAGATTCTGAAAAAATACAAAACTTGTTATAAAGTCTCGAAACCCGCTTCTACGATCTTTCCTTTTATCTCTTCTAAATTTGTTTGGTTTTCATCAAAATCAACTGAGACTTTTTTGTTTTCTAAAGAAACCTCAACTTGGTTGACTCCCGCCATTTTGCCTAATGCATTTTGAATAGTTTCCACGCAATGGCCGCAACTCATTCCGTCTACATTGATTTGTTCGGTTATCATTTTATCTCTTGTTATCAAGTTATTATAGATTAACTGCCTGCCTACAATTTTACCTTATTTCAAAAAATTAGATAAGTTCATTTTATTGGATTGGTTTGATTGGGAAATTTGGCTAAAAAGTTTGGAATGCTTTTTTTTCATTCGTTATATTTTTTTTAATAATCGATAAAGTTTTGGAACCAATCTTTCGTTCTATTAAATAAGGAAGTTAAGAGCTTGAAAGGTGTGGGAGTTTTTACAGAAATTTGAACTTTTTCTAGTCTTTATAGAATAGATCCTAAATTTGGTTGCCTTGAGTTGAATTTATATCGATTGTCTCAGTTTTTTTTATAAATGAATCTAGTTTAAATATTTTTATTTTTTAATCTTTTCATTTTTTTCTCAAGGTTTTCTAAATTATTCCGTAAAAGCTAATAACCCTCTAAAAGTTTGAGGGGGACCTGGTGAAGTTAAAAAATTTGTTCCGAGTTTTCCTGGTATTCGGAATCAATCATTTCCCGCATGGAAGCGGACTTGCAGCAAGAAATTTAAATAATGTAATCGGTTTTCAAGGAGGAACCAATGCCATTACGAATCTTCAATAACGTCAGTTCACTAAACACTCAAAGAGCTCTAGATACCAACAACAACCGTGTTGGTCAAACCGTAGAAAGAATTGCCTCTGGTATTCGCGTCAATAGAGCCGCAGACGATGCCGCTAGTTTTTCTATCTCTGAATCCTTAAGATCAGACACCCGCGCTTTAAAGCAAGCCTCAAGAAACGCAGAATCCGCAACTTCATTAGTTAGTACCGCCGATGGAGCATTAGGTGAAGTAGCGTCCACTTTGATTCGTTTGCGAGAATTAGCCGCCAATGCCGCCACTGGAACAATTGGAAGCACCGAGCGCGAAACTCTTCAATTAGAATACAACGCTCTAAAACTAGAAATCGACAGAATAGCGGCGACAACTGAATTTAATGGTAAAAAGTTACTTAACGGGGATTTGTCCGACGCGGCTTCCGAGAGAATAGTTATTACCGTTGGTATCGATTCGAATTCTGCAAACCGTTTAGATTTAAACACTGAATTAAATATTACCGATGCCAGCACAACTGGATTGGGCCTTGTAGACTCTGATATATCGACTTCAGATGGAGCTGTCGCGGCTATTGGAGTTATCGATACAGTAATTGACGAATTCAATTCTATTCGTGGACGGGTTGGTGTGACGCAAGAAAGATTAGATAGAGCGTCAAATAATCTCAACGTTACAGCAACTAATATTCAAGCCGCAGAATCTACTTTGAGAGACGCAGATTTAAGCGAAGAATTTGCCGAGTTGACTAAAAGTCAGATTCTTGTTCAAAGCTCGTCTGCAATGGTAGGGCAATCAAATTTAATTCCAAGATCAGTTTTGCAATTACTTCAATAGATAGACCAGATCATGAGCGAGATTTTTCCAACAGTGAATTCAATACTGCAAAGGCAAGCCAACCGAGCTTCGGCTTCTAAAGAAGTTAAAGCGAGCGAAGCTGGTAGCTTTAAGGATACGCTTGACCGGGTAAGTATTTCGAATAAATCCAGAGTTACCGCTAATTCTGAATCAAAAGGGAAAAAATCTTCGGAAATTCGCTATGATCTGGTCAAAAAGTTCCAGAAAGAACTCAAAAAAGGTTTTTACGAAATTAAAGCGGACGCCATAGCCGAAAAAATGGTTCAAAAAATTAGAGACGATAAAGATCTGAAATTTGTTTGATAAATTTTTATGCGCCTCCGCTTTTAAAATCTTTAAGTTTTGGGAAGTTTCCCGTTTCCTTAAGTCGTTCCAACCAAAGTTTTCCTCCCATTTTATTCAATCTCAAATCCAATTTGGTAAGTTCTTTCATGTTGGGCGAAGCCATTAGAGATTGCATTCCCACACGGGTAATTTGATTATTTCTAAGATCTAGTTCTTTTAAATTTGTTAGAACCTTAGAGTTCGCAATCGCTTCTACTCCGCGATCTCCTAATTGATTTTGCCTTAAATCTAACTTTTCTACATTTTGAACTTCTGGATAAACGCTTAAATATGCGGCTTCGGCTGGGTTAATTTCTAAAGCGGTCATTTCTAGTTTTTTGGGGTTTTTTAGTAGTCGACTTTTTATGTAGTTTTCAAAAATTGAAATTTTTCTTTTCCGCTTCTTTTTTAGTTTTTCGTCAATGATTGCGTTAATTTGATCTAGATTTCCCTTATTGGAATAGTAAATTTCTAATATAAAATCTGGATCGTTTATATCATTTTCCATATAAGAAAAATCCTAATAAAGGTTTGATTTTTAAGTAAATTTAATAAAAATAGTATGAAATCTAAATATATTTGCTATACTAGTAACCTAGTGTAACTTATTGAATTAAAAAAAGAAAATCTTAGCTAATTAAATTGGTTTAAAGCTTTACTCGACATATGAAATAGAAGTTTAAATTAATAAAACCAAAAGTAATTTTAGCCAGTTCTTCAAACCTAATCCAGGCAGTTTATGTCAGAAACAATAAAGTTTTTTCTGAAAAAATTTTTAACGGTTTGTCTGGATATCCTTCCCATTATTGTCGTTATAGCTTTTTTTCAGCTATTTGTACTTAGAGCCCCGTTTCCAAATTTGCAAGAGGCCCTTTTTGGCGTGTTTTTGGTGGTATTGGGGCTTTTTATATTTATACAAGGTTTAGAAAGCGCTTTATTTCCCATTGGCGAGAAGATGGCGAACCAGTTTGCCATGAAAGGAAATGCCTTTTGGGTAATCGCGTTTGGTTTTGCGCTTGGTTTTTCAACGACCATCGCCGAGCCCGCGTTGACAATTATAGCCCAAAAGGCTGGAAAGTTGGCGGCTGATGCAGGAGCCATAAAAAAAGAAGCTGCATCAATTGACAACTATGTTTTGGGATTAAGGTTGTCTGTTGCTTTTTCTGTGGGATTAGCGATTGCTTTAGGAGTATTAAGAATCATTAAAGGCTGGTCGCTGGTTAAGCTGATTATTGGCGGTTATTGTTTTGTCGTTTTTTTAACATATTTTGCTCCTATAAATATTATTGGAATTGCCTACGATTCTGGAGGTATTACAACCTCAACGATTACGGTTCCTCTTGTGGCTGCATTAGGTATTGGCCTTGCGACGGCCATAAGAGGTAGAAGTCCGGTTTTAGATGGATTTGGTTTGATTGCGTTGGCAAGTTTGAACCCAGTTATGTTTGTAATGATGTATGGAATAGCGATTCACGGGATTAGATAGGAAAAGATATAGATGCAGGTTTTAATAGATTCTCTTTTAGGCACCGTCAAAGATATATTACCAATTCTTTTCGTAATTGGTTTTTTCCAGACCGTTGCTCTTAAACAAAAGATTCCTAATTTACCGCGAATTGCATTTGGCATGATTTTGGTTATTGTTGGCCTTTCAGTTTTTCTGGTTGGTTTGGAAAAAGGGGTTTTCCCCGTTGGAATAGAAATGGCCAACCAGCTCTCTGGCAGCAAATTCACGGGTGTTCCAGCGGAAGTCTCGGGCGCTGCAAGCGTTGCCGTGGACGCCGCAAAATATTTATGGGTTTATGTTTTTGCATTTTTGATAGGGTTTTCCACCACGTTGGCAGAGCCTGCGTTAATTGCAGTTGCTTTAAAAGCCCGTGAGATATCAACCGGCGCGATTTCTCCTTGGGGACTCAGAATTGCGGTTGCGTTAGGGGTTGCCATTGGAATTGCCTTAGGAACTTATAGAATAGTGGTTGGAACTCCACTCTATGTATATATAATTTCAGGTTATATTTTTCTTGTGATACAAACGTATTTTTCGCCGAAACTTTTTATTCCGTTGGCTTACGACTGTGGCGGCGTTACCACTTCTACGGTTACGGTTCCATTAGTTGCCGCCTTAGGCATTGGACTAGCTACTAATGTACCTGGAAGATCGCCTTTAATTGATGGGTTTGGCCTCATTGCTTTCGCTTCCCTTTTCCCTATGATAACCGTCTTGGGCTATGCTAAGATCGCGGAAATAATTAGTAATAGAGGTGTAACTAAATGATTTTAAAAGGAAAAGGAAACATTTATGAGATTTAAAGTCATACTTGCGATGGTGAAAGAAGAATATCAAGAGGAAGTAATACAAGCCGCAAAAAAAACCGGAGCGACTGGCGTTACCATCCTCAATGCAAGAGGAGAGGGCATTCATGAGCAAAAGTCGTTTTTGGGGGTGTCCGTAGAAGCCCAAAGAGAAGTGCTTTTATTTCTTGTAGAAGATTTTATTTGTGACGGAATTATGGACTCAATTTCAAAGGCGGGGCATTTTTTAGAGCATGGCGGTGGTATGGCGTTTAGCTTTCCAATAGACAGAGCGATTGGTTTAGAAAGCCAAATAAAAGCTCTAGAAGAAGAAGCTAAAGAAAACTATTTTTAACTCCTTATTAGATAGAGGAATTAGGACATGGAAGACAATTCAATAGTGTATGACGTTATGATGCCAAACTTTAAAACCATCGATGGGGTGACTCGAGTTTCCGAGTTGTTGGTTATGATGCGCGATGAAAAGATTAACGCAGCTTTAATTAAGCCAAGGGATAAAGAAAACACCGTTTATGGGATAGTTACATTAAAGGATATCGCTCGTAAGGTAATTGCTTCAAGAAGGCGTTTAACTGAAACTCATGTTTATGAAATCATGTCGAAACCAGTTTTATCCGTTGGTTATAATATGCCGGTTCCCTATGCCGCCAGACTGCTGACGAATTTTAATGTGTCGTACGCTATGGTAATGAGGAACGACGACGTCGTTGGAATGGTATCGCTAAACGGTATGGTCACCCAATGGAAAGGGGATTAAGATAAAAACTATTATAATCTTTTGAAAGATTAGATCTATTTTTTGGATATTTTTTGATATAAAAAAGTTGAAAAAAAGATTAAATGTAAATATCCTATAAATTTTTCAAGATAAGGCAAAAAACTTGTTTTATCTAAAAGGTTTTTATCCGGTAATTTCATTGAGAAGAAAAATAAAAATGATTCTAATTCGTAACTGGCCAATGAACAGGAATTAGAGCAGCTATAGTAATAAATCCCTCCGAAAAAAAGTACCCATATAGATATTAGTAATACAAACTTCCAAAAAGAACTTAAAAGAAAATGGAAGTACCCCTCAAAAAAATTAAAAAAGAATTTGAATGGCTGAATATAATGGCGGATTCAAGTCGCAAGTGCAACAGTTATTAAAGTTTTCTTTTTGAAAAATA
>JAYOZP010000134.1:0-5844 GCA_038154245.1 Nitrospinales bacterium
AAGCCATGACTTTCTTACTTTTACCGGACACTAGTGAATTCGACAATAAACTTATTAACGTAATAAGTAGCGACATCCCTAATGGAAATAATGCCAACCGTTTTACCATCCTTAGTGACTCCAAGATGACGTATATTTTCCTTCTGCATTTTTATAAAAGCGGAAACCATTAATGATTCTTCATCCATCGAAATTACCGGCCTAGACATAACCAAGTAAACGCCGACGGTTTTAGGGTCGGAGTTTTTAGCTATAACCTTTCTCAATAAATCGGTTTCTGAAAAAATCCCAACAACTTCATCCTCGTCGGTAGCTAAAACGGCTCCAATCTTCTTCTTTTCCATAAGTTGAGCGGCTTCGAAAACAGTTATCTGGCAATCAACTGTTTCTATTTCCTTCTTCATATAGAATTTGATTTCATCCATTCTCTCTTCGCCTCTAATTTAAAAACTCAATCAAAGTCATAAAAAAGCCACCGTTTACTTTTAACCCTTTATGATTAAATCATTTACATAATATTAGATTTTATGCTTAAGACCAAACCAAATAAATTATAACAAAACCTATCCTAATATGCTCTAATTAACAATCTCTGAAAATCAAAAAATTATTTTCCGAATAACAAAATTTTTCTTAATCAAAATTTCTTGTAATAAAGTTAAGACACTTATTTAAAGCGACCTTTTCGCCTTTTCTTTCTTACCATTACATACAGAAACACATAGAAAACCCAAAAATAATAATATAAGATGAGAATGTTTTTGACGAAGAAATTAAAAGTATTCGACTAAAAGATCTTCAAAATTTATTCTTTCTCTAATTAAAACTATTCAAAAATCTAACAACTAAAACTTTTCCCAAATTTAGCTTTTATACTTAAAGATTCAGATCAAACACTAAAAACTCGTTATCTCCGCTCTCAACATTCCTCTATCGATAACTACACTTAAACGGCAATGCCATTAGAGGCAAATATCATGAATAACCTACCAGTACTCATCGTTGAAGACGACCCAGATCACTCAAAAACTGTAATAGAAGTATTAAAAAATAAGGCAAATTCCCTTCTTGAAGATTTTGGCGAAATCGATTTTTTGCAGGCGCATACAATTGACGAGGCTATTTCTTCTGTAATACACAATAGACCCTCTCTTGCTATAGTGGATAGTCAATTAGGCGGAGATTCTAAAGCGGGATATAAGTTTATAGAAACGACAAAAAATATTTATCCTGATTGTCTATTTGTCATCATTACGGCTTTCCCCGAATCGACTACGGCGGAACGTTCCGCAAAATGCGGAGCTGCGCAATACTTAATCAAACCTTACAGTCCTTTAGTTCTTGTAAAAACCGTTTTTACTTTACTTGAATTAGCCGCAAGCAGGAAAGCCCTTCATCACGAAGGAATGTGTTCAGCATTTGTTGAAAAACTAAGAATATGAAATCTCCCCTTCTTTCCTAGCAAAAATTACAATTCTTAACCTTTAAACTTTTTGCGTTGCATTCAACACAAAAAGTTTGATAGCAAAGCTTGCCCTTCCATCTACACAAACTAATCAATTTGTCCCGTAAAACAAATTATCCCCCAGGTTAAGTCAATCATCCCTCCGCTCATAAAGACTCTCCGTTCACATTCGGAATACACCACAACCATCAAAACTCAAAAATTCAACAAACTGTAATAATATTCCAACTAGTTTTAAATCCTCGACTTAGGTCCATCATTCCCTTCAATATTTTCGTTAAATATAAGATTTTTATACAGAGCGCCTTTTCAATTTTGGCATTTTCGTAAACGCTATTCTATTTAACGACTCTAACTTTTTCCAAAATTAAAAATTTTTAATGAGCTTGACAAGATTTTTTTTGATTTTATTTATTTTACATAAGGCGATTTGATTTTAGGGCGCCAAAAATCAAATCCAATAATTTGTAATTTTTAAACCAAGCAAACTTCTTAAATTAATCATAGAAGTTCGCACAACAATAAATGGCGACGCGCTAGGCGCATAGCACAATTGCGGGAGAAATTAATAATGTTAGATCAAATGACTTATTGGGAAACTTGGGACCCATTTCATGAAATTCGACAACTCCAAGAAGAAATGAATCAAACTTTTTACGCTCAATCACAAAAAAAAGCATCAAAACGGGCTCCGTTAATAAACGTCTGGTCTGGACAAGACGGCTTGATAGTCCGCAGCGAATTGCCTGGAGTTTCTCCCGATAAGATAGATATTTCAGTAGTCGGTCGAGATCTTACGATTAAAGGTTCGGTAGAACCTCACGAGGTGAAAGACGGAGAGCGCTTTATCAGACGCGAACGCGATTATGAAGACTTCTCTCGAACAGTAACACTGCCTTATAGAGTGGACTCAGAACAAACTGAAGCGCAGTTTAAAAACGGTGTTTTGACGGTAACTTTGAAACGACCTCAAGAAGATAAACCCAGAAAAATTACCGTTAAATTTGACCATTAAAAGAAAGGAGGAATAAATGTCTAATATAGAAACAACCAAAACAAATGAAGAAACTTGCGCCGCAACTGAAGATCAATATAAATCATCAGAACCTAAAAGAACTTATATCCCTAAGTCGGATATTTATGAAACAGACGAAACCGTATCTATTTGGGCTGATATGCCCGGAGTTGACGAAAAATCTTTGGACATTACCCTAGATAAAAATTCATTGACTATCGAAGGACACGTCGAAGATTATTCCGCTCCTGATGGCTATTACCAAGTCATGAATGAGTATCCAGTAGGCAATTATAAGAGGACTTTCACTCTTGGCATGAATGTTCAACGAGAAGGTATTGAAGGAGTCGTAAAAAACGGTTTTCTAAATTTAATAATCCCGAAAACCAAAGACAATGTAGCAAAGAAAATTCCAATTTCAGCTGGATAAAATGGATAATGCCCCTTCCCAGATCAGTTTGCACGCGAAGTTAACGAATTAACTTAATCGTAATGAGCCCCCGTTAACTTCGCGTCAAATTTAACATAAGAAAAGGATCGATCCGATAGCTAAATTAACTCGATCACTATAAGGTAAAAATGGCTGAACCGACAAAAATAAATAGATGGCTAATAACGCTAACTCTTGTTCTTTTATGCATTGCCGGAGTGCAAGCCTATTTACTATCGCAAAAATCGAGCAGCAGTCTATCAGGTTTGCAGTCAAACTTACTCAACGAAACCGATATCCATTCAAACTCTCCGACTCCAAAAAACTGGGATCCTCTTTCGGAAATCCACAATATGCAAAAAAGCATGGACCGTTTTTTTGACCAAGGTTTTAACAAGCAATTCCCTACAATTCCAAATATTGATTTCGGTAAAATGTCTGGTCGGCAAATGGACATAAAAGACGCGGGAAATAATTACGTAGTTACGTTGGAAGTTCAGGGCTTAAAAGAAACGGATCTCAAAGTGTCGGTCAAAGACCAAACGCTTAATGTATCGGGCACACTAGAAAAAACGATAGAAAACAAAAATGACAATTCATTTAGCAGACAATTCTCATCACAACACTTCCAACAAGCGGCGACTCTACCAGGTCCCGTTAAGCCCGAAAGCGTCAAAGTTTCATACGAAGGCGATTCACTGAAAATAGAAGTTGAAAAGGCTTAATCGTCCCTTATAAACGCGACCCGTTCCTACCTCTTAAAATCAAATCCAATTTTTTTTGAGTATTTTCAACCCGATGATCAAGGTTGTATTTTTTAAAAACGACAATTGCTTTTTTGTAATAATCGATTGCTTTGCCTCTATTGCCTTTTGCGTACCAAGCCGAGCCTAAATTATTCCAATACGTTGCAATATTAGGGTGCTCTAAACCAAAGGTCTTTAAATCTGAATTGAGAGCCTTTTCATAGTAAAAAATAGCCTTATTGTATTGGCCTTTGGCGCGTAATCCTCCTCCCAAATTATTCCAATCAGTTGCTACCGTCGGATGATCAACGCCAAAGGTTTTGAGGTCGGAAGCGAGAGCTTTTTTATAATAATCAATTGCCTTATCGTAATTTCCCTTTAAATACCAAGCGGCTCCGAGGTTATTCCAGCGGGTAGCCACTGTTGGGTGACTATTGCCAAAGGTTTTTAAATCAGAACCTAAGGCTTTATCGTAATAGGAAATGGCTTGATTGAAATCTCCCTTGGCATACCAAGCGCTTCCTAAATTATTCCAACGCGTAGCGACGGTTGGATGGCTTCTACCAAAAGTTTTTAAATCGGAGTTAAGGGCCTTTTCATAATAACGAATCGCTTTATCATACTGTCCCTTAAAATATAAAGCGGCCCCCAGATTATTCCAACGGTCCGCAACATTTGGATGATTTTCTCCATAAGTTTTCAAATCGCCGTCTAACGCCCTTTTGTAATAGTCGATGGCTCGGTCATATTTTCCGACTTTATTTAGAATATCGCCAGCCCCGCTTAAATAATCGGTGTTATTAGGCGACAACCTGACAGCGTCCTCATAATATTTCCTGGAATTAAAGTAATCCAGATCAAGTTCGTAAACTCTTGCCTTGATAAAACGAAACTCGGCAATTTTTGAGATGTTTCTATCTTCTTCCTCTTCCTGCTTAGAAAGAATTTTTAAAGCGGCTTTTCTATTTCCTACTGCGACAAGGCTATAAATTTTGTCTAAGTAAGCCCCTTTCAAACGAGTTTTCAAATCTTTAATAATATCTTTGGAACGTTCTTCGCTAGCCAACAAGGCCTCTTCGACCCTTCTATCCACCGGTCTTTGTAAAAGTCTTTGTTTAATCCAAATATAAAGTTCATCGTCTTTACCATAAGGCTTAGCCATATTTGAGTGGTTCTTTAAAAAACCTCTCGTTTGACGGGCAAAATTAACGGCGGCGTTTTTTTCGACCACAATCCCAATAATGGGAGTCGCATTCAATTCATAAGCCGCAGCCAGATTAAACGGTTCTCTATCTTGTTTTTCCAAAAACTCTCGCCTCCAACGGTCGTTTAATTCGTCTATCCCAACCCCTTCCATCAAATCTTTTAAATGCGCATTTTCGCAAAGAAATTCTGGAAAACGTATCAAACCGCTAGAAAAGTTTGGAGAGCTCAACAAAGCAACCGTTCCCAAATTGATATCGCGATAATTTTCCAAAATATAATAACGCGCCGCTACTCCGCCAAGGCTATGAGCCACAAAAGAAATCTTTTTATAACGTTTTTTAACTCTATCCAAAGTAGTTTTCAAACTTGCTGCAATTTGTCGAATATTGTAAACCGTTCCACAATCGCTTTTATAACCAAAAGATAGAATATCTGAATCTCTAAAATCCGGATCTTTACTCAACTGCTTTGGCCAGAAAAACTTTGTATCATCGAATTTCCAGGTTCCCACAGGGTCGCCCGAAAAACCATGAATGAAAACGATGAGGTTTTTGGCATTACGGTTTTTAAAAAAAACACGCTTTTGGGGTTGTCCCGATTCTTTTAACGAATAGCCAGAACTAAAATTTCCATTGTTAACGCAACCTAACGAAAACAAAAATAACGATATAATTAAAATCGAAAGACTTTTTTGCCTTAAGATTATTTTGTCAATATTTGGTATCAAATTAGAAAACATTTTACCTATATAAATTGTCTTAATTAAACGGAGGAACCAGAAACGGTTCTATAGGCCCCTGTCAATCATACAATTTCATATTATTTCAGATAACACTTATTGTAACTTGATAAATCTAACGTTTGAACGACCAAAACTCAAAAAGTTAATTAAAATATGGGAAATTGCCCCACACACAGATTCTCCATCAGCTCAAAAAACGAAATAAAATCCCGACTTTCTGAAATACTAGTATTCAACTCT
>JAYOZP010000134.1:5854-10944 GCA_038154245.1 Nitrospinales bacterium
CAATCCAGAGAATCGTTTAAAATCGCTTTCAACTTTAACTCTCCTGAAACCTCATCGAACTACTCATAAACCATTATTTTTAAAAAATTAATGGACAGATGGAAACATTTTGTTAATACTGTTCGTTCATACGAATAGTATAATTTTTAGCTGTTGCCAACTATCAATTTAATAAGACTTTAGATCGTTTTTATAGACTCTTCTTAGAGCTAAATTATTATTGGAACAAATTTATTCGAAGTCCCATAATTAAGAGAGCTGATAAAAATTTAAGCTTTAAAACCCCTCTAAATTATTTGAAAAATTAGTTTAACCTTGAACCAAATTAATCAATCGGCTATCGCGGCATAACTGAACAAATCGCTAGTGAATAAAATAAAAAAAATAAAAGTCATTGATGGAATTTCTTGGGTAGAAATTCCAGACGCCGATGTTTACATACAATGCGGCTGCCCGGCGGATAGCGTAAAGCATTTGATGAAACAACGATTGATTTCGTCCATCGAAAAGGATGGAGTTAACTTCGAAACCGGTCCAAACGTCATCCTGCTCTCCGACGTAATGTTGCAAGGCGGAGAATTTAGCAACCTAGCCGAATTTCCGGTTCTCCAAATGCTTTATAAACAGGGCATGATCCTTCCTAATCATCCCAATAACACTGGGATAAAACCAATGATCATGGGGATCAAGGAACAAGTCGACTCTCAATTAAAATACATCTATAGGGGAAACTATGGTTTAAGTTCCGAGGAAGAGATTATCGAAACTGGAATAGACCCTGAGTACGCCAAAGAACTGATGAACATGAAACTAAAGTTCGCCTTTGGAAAACTGCAAAAATCGGAAGATTTTTTAGACACATTAATTATTGAGTCCGATCCAGTCGAAATCCGAAACGGCGTCACTATCCGACGTTTAAGTCTAAACGTTTTTGAAATTAATTATCGAAACGATTCGGTGACCGTCGATTTAAATCTAGCCGGATTTGACGGTTACGAAGCCGTTTATCCATTGGGGTTTAATTTAATCAGTCGGGATTATTTTTCGGTTATTCATTTAGGCGAAGGCGACGGCTGGGACATCAACAGACCGAGTATGTCTAGCATTTTGATGTTTCACGGCAAAATATATTTAATAGACGCCGAACCCAACATCATCAATTGTCTTTTAGCGTTAGGAATCGGAATAAATGAAATCGACGGTATATTCCACACCCATTGTCACGACGACCATTTTGCGGGACTAACAGCGTTGATCCGCGCAGACCGGAAAATAAAATATTTCTCTACGCCATTAGTTCGGTCTTCAGTTTCTAAAAAATTAGCCGCCCTGCTTTCTATTGAAGAAAGTAGTTTCGATAAATATTTTGACGTTCACGACATTGAGTTTGACACCTGGAATCAGATAGAGGGTTTGGAAGTAAAGCCTATTTTATCGCCCCACCCCGTGGAAACAAACATTCTCATTTTCAGAACGTTATGGAAAGGAGGATTTCGTTCCTACGCGCACTTCGCCGATATTGTTTCCCTAAAAGTTTTAGAAAATATGATCCGTATCGACGATTCAAAACCGGGTGTATCGGAAGCTTTTTATGAAAGGATCAAAAAGAATTACTTAACCGAAGCAAATTTAAAAAAATTAGATATTGGAGGCGGTTTAATTCATGGCGAGGCCGAAGATTTTAGAACCGATACAACCGAAAAAATCATTTTAGCGCATACTTCCTTATCCCTAAACGAACAACAAAAAGAAATCGGCTCAGGCGCCGCGTTTGGAACCGTCGACACACTAATTCCGTCATACAAAGACTATTTCTGGCAATTCGCCTACAAATGTTTTAAAAGCTATTTTCCAACCGCGCCCGAACATCAAGTTCAAATTCTACTAAATAATGAGATCGTTCAATTTAATCCTAAGACTATAATCTTAAAAGAAGGCGAACTGAAAGATGAAATCCCGCTTATATTGACTGGAAACATAGAAGCTATTCAACCCGGAAAATCAAGACACTTGCTGTATCCCGGGACTTTAGTGGGCGAGTTATCAACCATGTTTAAGTCCCCTTCTTCTCAAACATATCGTACTATAGGTTTTGTTCAGGCTCTTAACTTACCAATCGATCTTTATACAGAATTCATCATACTCAACAATCTCTATAATGAAATTGAACGATTCCAAACGGTACGCGAATTCTTAAGCTCTACTTGGCTCTTTGGGGAAGGTATTTCATTTCCCGTTAACAAGAAGATTTATAAAGCGACTCAAGTTCGCTTTTTCAAGGCAGGAGAATTCCTTAACAAACTCAACCCAAAATCAATTTATATTGCAGAAGAAGGATTGTTAGTACGCTTCAAAGAAAAAACGGTAATAGAAACGCTAAGACCCGGTGATTTTTTCGGAGAAGAAACAGCGCTCTTTAACAGTTCGCAGCTTTTTCACATTCAAACCCTGGAGCCAACGATTCTATACGAAATTCCAGGCGATTTACTCGGCGACATTCCAATCATTCGTTGGAAGCTGTTTGAATCATTCGAAAAACGAAAGCGCCTAAACCTAAAATTGGAAGCCAGCGACAGTAATTTTTTCTATTGGAAAGATTGGTATAAAATTGGAATTCCACAGATCGACGATCAACACAAAAAACTAGTCGAATTAGCTGTTGAACTTTGTAAAGCCGTTAACGATAAAAAGGCAAAAATCGAAATCAGCGATAAGCTAAATTCTTTAGTCGACTATACAAAATTCCATTTTAATATCGAGGAGCAATTGATGGGTGGCAATAAATACCCAGAGTTTGAGCAACATGTCGCGCGTCATAAAGAATTAATCAGTAGCATTCAAAATTTAGAAACAAAACTGGACAATGCAGACGAGGAATTAAATCTTGCCGACTTTTTCACCAAGTGGTTGATCGATCATATTTTTAAAGACGATAAAAACTTTAGCGTGCATCTAAAAAAAGAAGAGATCTACTTTTGATCAATCGTCTCATGCTTTACCAGCCCCAAATTAAAAAGGACCGCCCTTAGAGCGATCCTTTTTAAAACAAAAGTACCTTCGGTAATTTTAAGAATTAGGACATGGATTATTAGTCGTAGCGTCGTCTAAACCCGCCCTCGCCGCAAGGCGAGAACACGCGTGTTGTAATAGGTTATCGGCTTTTACCCAATCTCCAGGGTCGGCTTTGTTATCTTTTAAGCTATCGTACATATCTTTGAGGATGGCGTTTTTATACTCCTTAATTTTTAATAATTCCAATATTGCTTCGCCCGCAGTTTTAGCCGCTTCAACATTAAACCCAGCGCCAATAAATCCAAGAACCTTACTCTCATAATATCTCTTCTTAGGTTGAATGGCGGCGTCAACCAACTTACTAACCCTCTCTTCCAAATATTTCACATATTCATAATGTACATTGCGAGGCTGTCCAATGGTAGCCATCTTGTTATTTAACTCTACGTTTATCTTCCGGAGTTGAGCGAGAATAAGCATCGCGTCGCCCTCGGCTCTCTCATTGCTAAACTTTTCAACGCCTCTCGCCCCATAATTTCCAAGAGTTCCGGCAATAAATTTAGACCGTAAAATCTTCACTTCTTCAGGCATCATTGCGCCGTCGGCTTTGCATTTCTCCACTTCGTCGGGATTCGTCTTTTCATCCACAACGCTGCAAACAATTTCTACCAATTTTTGATGAGTAACTCCTTCTATTGAGAAGAAGCTGGTAGTAGCGCATCCAGTCAAGCTCATTGCCATTAGGATAGAGCAACTTAATATGAAACTTCTTTTAAACATCTTTTTTCCTCTTAAGAACTTTCTTCATTTTCGTATTTCTTAGGATTTTCAATTTTATCGATGACTTTTTCCAATTTAGTTCCGTCAATCATATCTCTGCCAATTTTATTGCCAAGCTTTCGATAAGCCTCGAATTGTTCTTCGTCAAAAAACTGATCAGCCGTTGTTTGATCGGGGAAATCTGGGTTTCCAGCTTTGTAACCTTTAACTTCAAAATTGATGTCTTTAACCATCGTTGTTTTAAGAAAAATCAACTTTCCCCTTCCTGGCTTTCTCCAGGCATTTGGGATTTTAATTTCTTCTGTTTCTTCTCCTGCCTTTTCCTTTTTTGCTTTTTCTTCTTTCAGTTTTTTTCGTTCTTCTTCAAAGTCTTCTTTTCCTTCAGGATAAACTATCGTACCTTCGACAAAACCTTGTTCGGCAAATTTAACTCCTGGAGGATATACCGGCTTGCCTCCTGCTTGTGATTCTTTAGAAGGAACCATTTTTTCCCATCGATTATCGCTATCGAAGTAAATTTTCGCTCCAAAGTCTTTTTCAATACGTCTCAAAGATGTTTGAAAATCGCTAAAAGAAAAATCTAAATCAGCTCCTGCATCGCAAACTATGATCAATTTACAACGGCGTCGTATTAATTCATATATTGCGTTATTTTCAAAATGCCCTCCATCGCTTATTTGTAAAAACTCTCGTCCTTCCTCATACCCCACGCTAGGTAAAATCTCATATTTGGCGGAATCAAAATGATTTGGTTGAATATTCTGTTTCCTATCTAAGTTAGGAATCCAATAACCCAAGCGAATATTCAATAAAGCCATCAATAGAGAAACAAATGGATTACGAGTCAAGCCTTTACCGCCTACCCCAGTATTAGGATTTGCCGCCGCGCCAGAAATAGCCATAGCGGTAGCCAATGTCATATGGCCTTCCATAAATTTATTAGAAGCCATCCAACCAGTTGCGTTGCTCCCACAATATTTCGGCGATAAAATAAAGTTATCCCCTCCACGCATTCTGTACCTTCGAGTTTCTGAATCAACAAGAACAAGGTTGGTATTAACTATATGGTAGGGGCTCTTGGATTCCTCGGATACTTCATAAATTCGAGTCTTGTTAGCGCCATAACCTGGACCACATTTCGAATCTCTTCCGTCGCCTGAGCCGCTTTTTTCTTCAGTGTTTGACTCGAAAAAATTAGGGTCGTCCGGCATAAATCATTACAATAATAGATACCCATAAAACCCATGAAAATAAATAAAAATTATGGTATACTCTTTTGGGTTACTGGATTGGCTGGA
>JAYOZP010000134.1:10954-11709 GCA_038154245.1 Nitrospinales bacterium
GCACCAACTCCATCTCTTATTGCAATAAACATCCAGCCATTATCAGAGTAAACCTTCATTTGGTTGTCCACCACCATATCAGGGTTTGTCAGGCTATCACCTTGATAATATGCTTGATTGGTTAAAGAATAATTCCCTGCCATATTAAAAACATTTTCTGAATTTTGGGAGCAGGAAAATAAAATAAAAGCAAAAATAGTTAGAGAAATAAATTGCCCGAATTGAATTTTACCCTCAATTCCTCCAACCAAACTAAATGAAATCAAAAAGGTCAAGAAAACGAGACCATAAATAAAAAGTATAGATCCTAGCGAGGCAACTATGCTCATAGGCAATTTGCTTCCTTGGTCGCCATTAGCCTCATTCCTACTAGCCGACTTCTTATAAGTCCAAATTCCCGCTATTATTCCGGATAGAGTAGCGCCTAAACCTTCTTCATAATGAAATAGTTGTCCTACCAATGGAAGGGAACCGGCAACAAACAGAATAATGATTTTTGAAAGCAATTCCCCAATCGTTTTTTCAAAATCGCGACGCATACAATAACGATCTTCATCCTTAAGAATACTTCTGAGAAATTTTTCAATAATATTAAGAAAACAAATTAAAATTTTCTCTCTTTTACCTAATTTTTCATCGAGGTTTCGGGAAAAAGCCCACGTTTTAAGGGAGTACAAAATGCATATGCCAATAAAATATAAAGAGGACCTCTAAAAATCGGAATAAATTTTTAAAAGTTTGTTTTGTTATTTTTT
>JAYOZP010000135.1:0-5178 GCA_038154245.1 Nitrospinales bacterium
TTTTTACCTTACAAGCTGTCTACAATTCTAGGGGCATATCAAATCTCTCACATTAGATCTGCAAACCCAGGAAACCGTTCTTATCAATTTATTTTTCGTGATTTGAGGAATAAAATGAATTTAGATCAAAACCTATTAATGGGGCTTATCGAGGAGTTGAATGCTGTATATTTATTACACCCTCAGAGAAACATGGATATGGGTGATCTAAACAATAGGATTTATGACTTAACTCCACTCGGTCAAAAGTTCGTTGATTATCTATTGGAAGATTAACTCATCCCCCCTCAAACTCCTCCCTAGCAGCATCCATTTCTCTGATAATTTGACGTTTCCTCGTTTGGAAAAAAAGATTCCTTTAGAGGTCCGGCTTTATCCTTTATGAAACGCTTGAAAATACTAAGGCAACGTTTAGAAATTCAATTTGCCTTTTATCCTTAGAGCTAATTTTCATTTTTATAAGAAAGAGAGGTAGGGGTTCCATTACAAGCCTCTAGATTCAACCGTTCAACTTTGCGCTGGAATCGTTATCCAAAAGAAAGCATTTTGGCACAACATGCTTTAAGATCTTAGTCAAAATGCTATAATAACTATTGTGATCTGTTAAAGGTCGCCAAACCCCTAACCTGTAGAATCAGCATGAGTAAAACTGAAAAATCTATAGACGCGCTTATCTCTGAAAAAGTGAACTCTGGCTCCTGCCCTTCAAACATTGAAGCGGAGGAAGAAATTGCCGCAAACCTTGTAGAACGCGAACTCGACAGAAAAATAGCCAAAGGAAGACAAGATATTCAGGAAGGAAATTCCACTCCCGTAAACGAAAAAACCACCACAGAGATTGTCAATCGCCTCGCAAAAAAAATAATACTCAACGCCGAATAAGTGGATTTTTATTTTTTTAAAGGGGAATTGGTTTTATTGAATCGAGGCGAGCTTGAAGGAAAAGTTTTTGAAATATCACTCGACGATTAAGGCTTAGCTGCTTTCAGTGAAAGCAGCTAGAACTCATGGTTCAACTTTGAGTTAGAGTCGTTATCCTCATCGCTCTGCGACTCATCAGAATGACGCGCGGAGAACTTATTGGAGTTCGGAAGCCACTGATAATCTAAAAATCCTAATCCAAAATAAAAAAAGCGTTTTATTTGATCGAAGCTAAATTCTTTCGCCCAACTTTGCGCTTGGATTATTAAACGTTATTTTTGTACGAAAGAGAAGAAGAAATAAAACGATCAAATAGAGGATGGGGTTCCATTGGGGACGACTTGAATTCTGGGTGGAATTGCCCAGCTAAGAACCAGGGATGGTCTTCAATTTCCACAATTTCAACTAAGTTTCCATTCGGAGAGATGCCGCTGATCTTAAGCCCTGCGTCTTCTAAGCGTAGCCGATATTTGTTATTAAACTCATAACGATGTCGATGCCTTTCATACACTTCCGTACGCCCATACGCTTCGTAAGCGAATGAGTTTTTCCTAAGCTGACAAGGATATTCTCCCAGTCTCATGGTGCCGCCTTTATTGCCTTTGGCGTCTTGGTCAGGTAATAAATCAATAATAAGATACGGGGAATTAGAAGTGATTTCCGCGCTATGCGCGTTCTTCATATTTACCACGCTGCGGGCATATTCAATAACTGCGCAATGCATTCCTAAGCAAATACCAAAAAATGGAACTTTATTTTCTCTAGCAAAGGTAACGGCTTTGATTTTTCCTTCAATGCCTCTGTCCCCAAAACCTCCAGGCACTAAAACGCCGCTGCTATTTTTAAATACGTCGAAACCGTTTTCATTATTTTCCAAAAGTTCGGCGTCGACCCAGTTCAAATTAATTTTTGCATTATTGTTAAAACCGCCATGGTAAAGGGCTTCTACCAAGCTTTTATACGATTCTTTTAAATCCAAATATTTCCCTACAATAGCAATCTCAACTTCATTCTTTGGTTTCTGAATCCTAACGTTGATCTCTTGCCATTTAGAAAGGTTGGGAGTTTTATCTTTAATTCCAAACTTTTCAACTATAATTCTATCGAGTCCTTCTTTATGGAACGCTAGAGGAACTTGATAAATTGAATCGACATCTTGAGCCGTAATAACCGATTCTGCCTCGACGCTACAAAACAAAGCGATCTTGCGTTTAATGTCTTTTGAAAGTTTTTGCTCCGTCCTGCAAAGTAAAATATCTGGTTGAATACCAATCTCTCTTAATTTTTGAACGCTGTGCTGAGTGGGTTTTGTTTTTACCTCGCCGGCGGTTTTAATATAAGGGACTAATGTCAAATGAACGTAAATAACATTCTTTGGGTTTATATCGAATCGGAATTGTCTTATAGCTTCCAAAAATGGCAGACTCTCAATGTCGCCAACTGTCCCGCCGACTTCGCAAATAACAACATCAACGCCTTCTGAAACCAGCATAATTCGGTTTTTAATTTCGTCCGTAATATGCGGAATAACTTGAACAGTTTTTCCCAGGAACTCCCCTTTTCTTTCTTTTTGGATTACGTCGTGATAAATCTTTCCAGCGGTGACATTGTTAATCTTTCTCATTTGAGCGTGCGTGAATCGCTCGTAATGCCCTAAATCAAGGTCTGTTTCAGCTCCGTCGTCTGTTACGTATACTTCGCCATGTTGTAAAGGGTTCATCGTCCCAGGATCTACATTGATGTAAGGGTCTAGCTTCATCAAAGTGACTTTAAGGCCATAGGTTTCCAATAACGCTCCAATGGAAGCGGCCGCAATCCCTTTGCCTAAAGAAGACAAAACTCCACCCGTTACAAAAATAAATTTAACTTTGCTTTTGTTATTTTTCTTTTTCAATGGAATCTCCTAAAGGAACTTAAAAACTAAATGGCAAATTATAATTTTTAAAAGTTCTCTTAATTTATCCGCTCAACTTGGTTCAACAACGCTTCAACTTTCGCTAGATCTTCCTTGCGATCCACTCCAATCGATCCCAAAATTGTTTCAACAACAAAGATGGGCACCCCATTTTCTAAAATCCTCAACTGTTCCAACTTTTCGGTTTTTTCAAGATGCGACTCCGGCATCTTTGTATACTCCATCAAAAAGTTTTTTTTAAATCCATAAGCCCCAATGTGTTTATAAAAAATTTTATCGCTTTCGGCTTCTCTTGAAAAAAAACGTTCTCCATTTCTCCATTCGTCTCTCATGTAAGGGATTGGAGACCTGGAAAAGTAAAGCGCAAATCCTGTTTTTGAAGACGTAACTTTGACCACATTAGGATCAAATATTTCCTCATTATCTAAAATTTTGGATTTTAAGGTTGTGACTTTAATAGACTCGTCTTCTAAAAATGGTCTAACTAACAAATCAATGTTTGCCGAAGGGATGAGAGGCTCGTCGCCTTGAACATTTATAACAATATCACAATCTAAGTCTTTTGCGGCCTCCGCAATTCTATCTGTTCCAGAAACATGGTCGCTCGATGTTAAAACTGCGTTCCCTCCAAAACCTTGGACAGCGCTTAAAATTCTTTCGTCGTCCGTCGCCACAATCACTTCCGAAATCGACTCGGCGCTTTGAGCTCGTTCAACAACCCATTGAATCATTGGTTTATCGCTAATTTTCTCCAAGGGTTTCCCTGGAAACCGGGTCGATCCCCATCGCGCTGGAATAATAACAACCGCCTTTAAATCAGTAGGCATGTTTGTTTATAAGTCCCTTCCAAAAGGTCATTGCCATAATTTTTATATCAAACCAAAACGACCAATGTTTGATGTAATATAAGTCGTACTCAATTCTTTTTTCGAGAGACGTGTTCCCTCTCCAGCCATTCACCTGCGCCCACCCAGTTAGCCCCGCTTTCATTTTTAAGCGCAGCATATAGGATGGTATCGACTTCTTAAAATTCTCCACAAAGTGAGGACGTTCGGGCCTGGGTCCCACTAAGCTCATTTCCCCTTTAAGAATATTAAATAGCTGCGGCAGTTCGTCCAGGCTGGTTTTCCTTAAAATATTTCCAAGTCGGGTTTTCCTATCGTCGTCCGCGCTTGCCCAAACCGGACCAGACTTTTGTTCGGCGCCTTCGCGCATTGACCTAAACTTCATCATGGAAAAAACTTGTCCGTCCAACCCTACTCTTTCCTGGCGATAAATTATTTTGCCTTTCGATTCCAAGCGAATCAATAACGCGATGAGAGCCATAAACGGCCCTAACACCACCAAGCCAAGACCGGCGCATACGATATCCGTAATTCGTTTTACGACGATATTCCAACCATATAAAGGAGTGCCCGTTAGATTGACTATAGGCAGTCCGTCAAAATCTTCAATACCAGAAGACAGGTTCATAAACTTCATTAAATCGGGCACAACTTGAATATCGACTTTCTCTTCGCGCAAATCTTTTAAAACATCTTCCAAATATTCTGGAGCGTTGAGGGGAAGTGCGATAAACAATTGGTCAATCTTGCGATCTTCTAAAAACCGAGGCACTTCTTTAACATTGCCGAGGATTTCGTAATTTCCGAGTTTTTTTCCAACTTCTTCTGGAATATGACTTAAAAAACCTACTATCTTAAATCCTATCTCCGGATGTAAATCGATTTTATCCGCAACGGATTTCCCCAATTCGCCGGAACCTACGATCAATACTTGCCTTAGATTGATTCCCTTCTTTCTCATTTGCATTAGCCCTCGCCTTAAAAGCGCATGGGTAATGATCATTAATATGGAAACGACTATCCAAAATATGATCACCATTAACCGAGAATAGGACATTCCGCGATAAAAGAAAGAAACCGCAGTCAGCATTAAAACCGAAACCGATGCGACTTTTAGTATTGAGAAATATTCAAAAGAAGCGGATTTCCCGCGAAGAGGCTCGTAAAGATTGAACCATTTTATATTCAAAGCAAAAATGATCCAGATTGGAATAAACGTAAGCAAGTAAACGTCGAAGGGAGGCACTCCTTGCGGCGAAGAAAAGAATCCCGATTGAAAACGAATTGAGTAAGCGCCTATCCAGGAAAAAAAGACAATTAAGCTATCGGAAATAAAAAGGATGGATACAAAAAATTGGCCGTATTTTTTCAACATTGCAGAAACTTATGGAGAGTAATTTCAGCTTGGATCTGTTGACGAAAAATATCGGTATCGAAGTTTAATGCGTTTTGACGGGCCGCTTTGGGGCTAAAACAATCTTCAATCGATTCAAAATG
>JAYOZP010000135.1:5188-11380 GCA_038154245.1 Nitrospinales bacterium
AAGATCCCAGTTGGTCGTTCGGTTACTTCCTTTGGAATGTTATATTCTGATTTCCAAGTGGAACTGTCGGGAATTACCGTTTCCAGAGCGCCGCCCTTACCATAGGCAATAACAGGTCTACCCATAGCTTGAGCTTCAAGAGGCGTTATTCCAAAATCCTCCTCGCCAGGAAAAATAAAGGCTCGACAACGGGCATAGTAAGATCGAATGGAACGGTCTGGCAACCAACCTAAGAACTCGATATTGGGCCCGGCCAATCGCTTTAATTTAAAGCTGTCTTGACCTTCGCCGATGATTTTCAAAGGATACCCCAATTTATTAAACGCTTCAACAGCTAAATCTAGCCGTTTATAAGGCGCAAAAGCGGATACCATCAAAAAAAAGTCTTTTGGCTTTTCTCCCATTGGGGAATAAAAACCAGTGTCCACCGGCGGATAAATTACTTTAGCGTCGCGCTTATAATATTTATATATTCGCTTTTTAACGTGTTCTGATATTGCGTAAAACTTATCAACTCTCCGACTGGACCTCACGTCCCAACGTCGCAATATCGGAACTAAATACGGCATGACCTTAGCCGCTAAAGAATCCGAATTATCCCCTCCGAAATATTGGTCGTATTGGTCCCATATATATCGCATTGGCGTGTAGCAATAGCATAAATGGGCGGCGGTACTCTTTTTCAAGACACCCTTGGCAACGCAATGGCTACTGCTCAAAATTAAATCGTATTCTCTAAGATCTAAAAATTCTACCGCCAGAGGCATTACAGGAAGGTAATATCGGTACTTCTTCTTCGCAAATGGCATGTATTGCAAAAAAGACGTGTTGGGGCGCATCTTTTCGATCACAGGCGAAGTACTGCCCGGAACATGGATAAGGGTAAAAAGATCGGCTTCTGGCAATAAACGGCAAAAAATTTCCAAACATTTTTCCCCGCCACGCATACCGGTGAGCCAATCGTGGATTATCGCTATTTTCATGGATGATTGGTAAATCAGAATCTCCGCTACCAAAATTGCAGCGGGCTAATATAATTAAACGGGACGAGGTATCGTCCCGTTTAATTTAAAAGGAAGGTATTGTACGCGTTTATTGGATTTGGCTCAATTCCTTTTCGATTTTTTCTCTAACTTCGGCGGTAGGGTTGCTGCGCAAAGCGGATTGCAAAATATCTATTGCTCGGCTTGATTCGCCTTTTTTATGATAGCTAACGCCAAGCATGAACCGAGAATCGTGAACTTTATTTCCGCGAGGAAATTTATCCAAAACCGTTTCAAAGTGTTTAATTGCGTCGTCAAACATCTCTAGCTTCACAAAATTACTTCCAATCCAATAATGGATGTTGTCTTGGTAACTATGTGGCGGGTTCATAACCGCTAAATTTTGGAAAAGAAGTATGGACTCATCATACTGACCGCCCCGATAAGCGGACAACGCTTGGTCGTATTTCATTTTAAAGCTGTGAGAAACCCCGCCTCCCATTTTCTTATGTCCCATTCCACCGCTATGCGAGGACTTCATCTTATTAGAACCAGAACGGCTTTTCATCTTCAACATCGCCAACTCTTCCTTAAGTTGGGCCATTTGTAATTTCAATTCATTAACCTCAGGTTCTAAGAAATCCGCTTTTTGCGAGATATTTCCCAAATTGCCTTTTAATTGTTCTTGAGTTGCCGAAATTTTGGGTTCCAATGCGCTAATAATTTCTTGTAATTCTCTAACTTTAGCGTTCAGAGTTTCTTGCTGATTTTGCAAGTTTTCTAGATCAACCTTCATCTCGCCAGAATCGGTTGGTTGATCGATACTCGCAAAACCATCGTTTAAGCCTTCGTCAAACCCACCGCTGTCGTCGGCGGCAGGCTCATCCCCAAAGAAATCTTTTTCAGAAACGTCATTTAGTTCCTGATCGGGTTCGTCAAATGGGATTTCGTCCTCAAATCCTACAGTTTCTTCCTCTTCGTTATTTCCCATCCAAGGGATATAACTGCAACCAGAGGCCGCTAAACTCATAGTCAGGATAAATATTAGTAAAAGGCGGGATAGTATATTTGTTGAAGGCATGGTGTTCTCCATAATCGGGAATGAGTATTACTCCTTTATTATCAAAGAATTATAAGGAATCATTCCCTTAGTTGTCAACAAGAATTCAAAGTAATATTTTATCAATTAACGCATTTTTGAGAAATTTATGATCAATTCTCCCAAAAACGCTGAAAAACCATAACTTATTGAAAGTTAAAGTGTTTTATTGATTACCTCTTTTGCGGCTACTGACCCGCATGTCATTAACCAATTCCACGACCTTAACCCCAAACTTATCAATCTCTTTTGAGGTATTATCTCTTCCTAAACTGATTCTTATGGAACTATCGACAAGTTCCTGCGGAACTTTAATTGACGACAAAACATGGGATGGTAATTGCGACCCTGAACTACATGCAGAACCAGTAGATACGGCAAAACCTGCAATGTCTAACGCAATTAATAAATCTTCCCCACGCACTCCTTTAAAACCTAAATTGACCGTATTGGGTAACTGATTTTCTAAATCGCCAAAAACTTCGAAATCGTCAATTTTCTCGTTTAGGTATTGAATCAAACTTTTCTTAAGACCGCTTAAATGATTTGTTTTGTTTTCCAGTTCTGAACAGGCCAATTCCACTGCTTTTCCAAAACCGGCGATACCCGCAACATTTTCCGTACCGCCCCTTCTTTTAAACTCCTGATTCCCTCCATTCAATATAGGAAATAAGGCGGGAGTTTTTCTTCGGATATACAAGCCTCCTATCCCTTTTGGACCATATAACTTATGAGCCGAAACCGAAGCTAAATCAACGGGCATCTTATCTAGGTTCAAAGGTAACTTGCCAAAAGTTTGAACAGCGTCCGTATGAAATAAAATTCCATTCTCTTTAGCTATCTGCCCGATTTTTTCGATATCGTGAATAGTTCCAATTTCGCTATTGGCATGTTGAATACTAATTAAAATAGTGTCGTCTTTAATCGCATCCTTTAGCCGCTCTAGATCCAAGTTTCCACGGTTATCCACCGGCAAATAATCGACATTGAACCCCTGTCCTTCAAGAGCTTTGCAAGGATTTAAAACCGCAGGATGCTCTATTTGACAAGTAATAATGTGTTTCCCTGAAACTTGACTACTTAAAGCAACTCCCAGGATCGCAAAATTATCCGACTCGGTACCGCCGCTAGTAAAAACAAACTCTCTTGGATGAATACCCAACGCATGCGCAATAATTTCACGCGATTCGTCGATCTTAACTCTGGCCGCTCTACCAAAACCATGGATGCTGGATGGATTGCCAAAATCTTTCTCTAAGAATGGAATCATCTCTTGGTACGCCAATTTATCTAATGGCGTTGTCGAGTTATGATCCAAAAATATATTTTGCACGAATTTTGTACTCAGTTAGAACATCGCCTTTAACTTAGCATTGTTGAATAAAAAGAAGCTTAGCTTTAATCGAAATATAAGGAGAGTTTGAGTGGTAATGTAAGAGGTTTGAGAAGACTTTTTATACCCGTTTACTATCGTCCTAGCTTTTAAGCTACCTACGTCCCAGTTTTTGGAAGTTTGCTTTCGCGTTGCTGATAATCTTTTACAGTTTCTTTTAAAGCTCTAATTTCTCTTTCCATTTGTGGAATACGATCTAACATACATTCAATAGCTCGCGCCATGGGATCTGGAAAAGTTTGCAATCCTTCGTCGTCTTCAAGTTCCGAAGAAACTCCTGAAAAAACAACTCGGCCCGGAACTCCGATAACGGTAGAATATTCGGGAACGGATTCAACAACAACAGAACCGCTGCCAATTTTGGTATGGCTTCCAATTTCAATGGGACCCAAAACTTGCGCTCCCGCGCCTAACATAACGTTATTATGAATAGTAGGGTGACGTTTTCCCTGTTTCATACTCAAACCGCCCAGAGTAACGCCATGATACATAAAAACGTTATCGCCAACTTCGGAAGTTTCTCCAATAACGACGCCCATCCCATGGTCGATAAATAATCGTTTACCAATTTTCGCTGCTGGGTGAATTTCGATCCCAGTCAGCCATCGCGCAAAGTAAGAAATAGCTCTCGCGAGAAACCTAAACCCAACTTTCCAAAACCAATGACTGATTCGATAAAAAATCAGAGCATGAACGCCCGGATAACAAATTAAAACTTCTAAAGAGTTTCTGGAAGCTGGATCTTTTTCAAGAGCGACTTCTACGTCCTCTTTAATTTTCTGGAAAACGCTCAACGGTTAAACCTTTCGGTTTGCAATAAACCTTCAAAACCAAAGAATTATTCTTTTATGCCATTATCTTATTGATTTTAATCAATTTACAAGCCAAAATCAATGAATTAGAGCTTTTAGCGCCTAAATTATACGCAATCAATCCTCATCTTCGTCTTCCAGATCCTCTTCTTCATCCTCATCTTCGTCTTCTTCATCCTCATCATCATCTTCAAATTCGTCTTCTTCTTCCTCTTCTTCCTCTTCTTCAACCTCAAATTCTGGATATTCAAGGTTTTCCAAGATTTCAGAATCTTTAATAGCTTCTAGGCCAATTTCACCGAAATTGTTCCCCTCAATATATAATCGGATTAAATTTGCCATAAATTCCGACTCGGCAATGGCAACCAACCCTTCGTCGCCAACCTGAGCGTTCTCGATCAATAAATCGGTTAAGTTTGCAAATGTTTCCGATTCGGCGATCGCTTTAACGCCTTCGTCGCCGATCTGATTACGATCCAGGGAAAGCAATTTCAAATTCGCCAAATAAGGCGAGCTCGCCAGGCTGCGAACGCCTTCCGCAGTTATGTAATTCAGTTCTAAAAATAATTGTTCGATACCCGCAATGTCTTCGCATTCGGCAACGGCTTTGGCTTGAAAATCTCCTAACGTGCGGTCGCTCAAGTCCAAAATTTTTCCGTCTTCGCTCAACTGGTTTCGAATCATGTTGCCAACCAAAAATAATTTAACTGCGTCTTTTCCTTTTTCCGTTAAATTATTTTTAGTGAGATCGATATTTTGAAGCTTTCTAAAAGTCTTAGTCTGGGTTAAAGCCAAAACACCTTCGTCGGTAACGCCAGTATTTCTTAAATCTAACGACTCCAAATTAACCAAAGTTTTCGTCGCGGCAATACTCTTCAACCCTTCATCGCCAATTTGGTTATCTGCAAGAGTCAAAGCCGTTAAGCCAGACAATTTTTCCGAATTGGCTAAATACTCAGCTCCCTTTTCTGAAATATGATTCCAGCCTAAACGTAAAAATTTTAATTCCGGAAGGTTTTGAGCTTCGGATAAAAATTTAACGCCTTCGTCGCCAATCTTATTCTTATATAATTTAAGAGAAGCTAAGTGAGGAAGATTTTGGGATTCAGAAAGAGCTTGCATCGCATCCGGCCCCAATTTATTCGTCGTTAAAATCAACCTTCTCAATTCTTTGATTGATCGCGACTTGGCTAAAGCTTGCACTCCCGCATCTCCCAATTTTGTAAAATAAAAATCGAGGGTGTGATAGTCCCTGCTCAATTTGTAACCGTTTCGGATGATACCTTCAATATTGTAAAACTTTTTTAACATTGATATTCCTGAGTTTCAGAATTTAAATGGTCGACTAATATCTTTTAATAAAAAACCTAGGCTCAAACGTCTCGTATCCTAACATCATACTTTTAAAATACTTTTGAAAAAAACTTTTCAAGAGTTCCAAAATATTTGTTATTTGGAGCCAATAGGATGTCGTTGTGTCCCACGCCATCAATCAACTCCAACTCCTTAATCTTAGAACCGGCATTCTTAAAATTTAGCTCCGCTTCCGCATAAGAAATAATCATGTCTTCTTTACCGTGCATAATCAATAAAGGCGACTTTATATTTTTGATTTTTTGGCTGTTATTGAATACCGCATTCTCTTCTGGAGTGATAGAGTCCACTCGTAATCCGCGTCGTTCAACTAAAGGGATGGGGTCGGCATAACCACTTTCAACGACTAAGCAATTGATTTCTGGATATTTAACTCCAAGCTCTATCGCCGAAGCGCTGCCAAGTGAACGTCCCATTACGCAAATGTCTGAGCGTACAATTTTATTTTTCTTCAAATACTCAAAAATGGAACAAGCGTCGTTCAACACCGTCCTTAATGAAGGAAAACCACCGCTCTTTCCATACCCTCGA
>JAYOZP010000136.1:0-11143 GCA_038154245.1 Nitrospinales bacterium
ACTTTTTATTACTAACACGTTTAGAGGTTGACCGTCTGTTTCATATTATCTGAGTAAAAAAAATGTCATTTCGAGTTCAGCCTGTCCTGAGGTACTCGAAGGATCGAGAAATCTCGCCTCGAATAAATAATTGTTACCTTGAGGTTCTCGAAAGGCGACCACCACTCAATAATTTTGCGGTTATTGATGATTTAGTTTTCAGTCCATTTTTATATTGTGCGTTTAAGATTTTAGGCGATGTGTTTATTGTTGGTTTGGTTGATATAGGATAAAATATAAACTTAATAATTAAATTATTAAGACCGAAAAATGACGCGTTGGAATTTAAATATACCAGAAGAAACGGATAAAGCTGTTCGTTCGTTTCTTGCTCGTAAAGGCGATAGCGAAGGCGACCTTTCAAAGTTCACCAATGACGCAGTTCGCCGAGAAATACTACGCCAAACAGTTTTAGATATTCAGACTCAAAACACCGACCTAAGCGAGGAAGAAGCTATAAACCTTGCAAACGAGGCTGTGACATCAGTTCGTACGCGTCGTTCTTGACGCCAATATCATTATTTCAAGACTCCTTACTGAAAAGGAAAAAGAGAAAGAAGAGTAGACAAGTTGGTGAGTGGAGGTCGTGATGTGAGAACTTTTTATCAAAGTTAACCATGCCCTTCGGTTCGCTATGTCAATTTGGAAAGTAGTAGAGGCTCGATAATCGAGACCTCTACATATGGCCTTACTATTACCTGAATTGGTTTTGGACGATGGCGATGCTGGTGGGGTTGGCATAGGTGATCGTTGGTTCCCACAATGTGTTTGGATAAACAGCCTGCTGAATGCCGCCCCAATTCATCCGAACCACCGCGTCGGACGGTTGGTAATAGGTCATCAATATCTCATCCGTGGCGTAATCGACGGCGACGCCCTGTGGATTCGTAGGAACTGGATCTAATCTGTCGAAATGAATTTCCCACAAAAGTTCTTCCGCTTCGTTGATTACAATCAATTTTTTTGCATAGTTGTCTGCTATTAAATAACCGTCTAACCATGGTACGTAACAGATGCCTTGTGGACTGTGATATCCCCATGGGCTTAGATCAATGGTTTTGATCAAAACCAAATTTTCATCGCAGATATAAACTTGATTAGGAGAGTCGGCTAACAGGATTTTCCTGTTTTGTGGATCAATACACATACTCTCCAATTGATTTAAAGTTGGAACGAGATGACTGATATCAAAAGATTGAACGTTTGACACAACGCCGTCCACAACTTTAAAACTATAGATTTGGGTTGGATTGTTTGGATCTCCGCTGGTGTTGTATTCGGTCGCCGCCCACATGTATTCAGGGCCTTTGATGGGGTCGGTAAGCACTGTGTCAAGAGGGGCATTGCCATTTGGGACGATAGCGCTTTTATGGATTGGCGAATGAACGTTAGCAAAATCTTTGTCTAGGAAATAGATATATCTTGAATCGCTGGAAACTATATATTTAAGATCGTTGGGATACGCCTGGGCTTCTGAGATTGGTCCCGTTGGCATGAAGTTTCTTAAAACTGGAATGTTGGAGCCAACGGTAAAGGCCATTGCGAATCCAGCTGTTTTCAAAAAACCACGTCTTGAATATGAATCGCTAGTTTCATCCCAGCTTTCCATTTCTTCATTTTTTGCGTTTAAATCTCTTTCGTTGTTTTGACTCATTGTCATTTCCTCAAGTGGATGGTTTTTGAATTTTATTTTAGTTTTGACAGTTCAAAGTTAAATCGAATTACTGAAATTTGGTTCTGAGGTTTGCTTAGATAACGCTTTGGAAAGCCCTAGTATAAGGGATGATAATATCGATGTGAATTTATTTTTGGTTACAAAAAAGTTACGAAAAAACGAAAAAGAGAGGTTTGCTTTGGGGTAGGCGACAGATAAACAAAAAGTCGGTTGGCGCTATTTATACCGGAGGATAATAATAAATTAAGAGTAAGGTTTAGATATTAATAAAGACAAATGATTGTTAGCGACCTAAAAAGCCAATTGATATCTTGAGTCTTAAGGACTAGTGGAAAAATTACCAAGATTCTTCGCCGCCCCTACGGGGCGACTCTAGAATGAACTCGAATTGTGATTTTACTTAGTTTAACGACCCTGTGTCGAAAAACATTACTTTAATTCCTGAAACAATTAACGCAAGTTTGTTTGGTCTTTTCTCAAGAAAATTCAATGTTTTTCACTTGGTTGGCGCTTATTTACATGCATATTTGGCAGACACAATTGAACTCAAAAAATGAACTGATTCTTGGTTTTACCCCTGATTATCTGCAAATATCACCTTATCAATAGTTTAATAATCGTAAAAATACCTTAAAATATTGATTTTTAATCAATTGTGACGAAAAAGATACTTTGTTTTGGGAAACTTTTTGCATATAATGGAAAATATCTAAAATTTCGTTTCGCTGAAAAATATGGAATTAAGTCAAAATGATGTAGATGCGTTATTTAATCAAAAGCGTATCGACGAGGCCGTTCCGGACGACGCTCCGTTAGCTAATCCTCTAGAGCCTTTGAGAACTTTTCGCTCGTTTATTGACGATACTCGCAAAAAACTTGGCGATCATCATCACCGAGTAAGGGATAAAGAGGTTCAGTTGATTAGCCTGCATAAGCAGACTGTTATTAAAATTCAACAGACGCGTAGAATTCCAAAAGAGTCGATCGATTTTTTTGAAGAACGAAAAAGAGACTACGAAGCTATGATTAATCTAGTCTTAAAAGGAGCCAGGGCAGGGCGTATCATAAAAGTACCGAGCTTTGGTTCGACCATTCTGAAGTAATCAAATCAATACCTCTTCACAACATCTGTAATACCTCTCGTTAGTTCTCATTCAAAATATTTTTCCATCGCATTATTGTTCTGTACGACTTCCCAATAAAAACTTTTTTCGATAAACCATAAAAATATGTAAATCGGTAGAGAGGTTTTGGCTTTTCTTGTGAAATTTATGAATATCGAAGTTCTTATTTTTTCAATTAAGATATTCCAAAGTTACATCAATAACCCCCTTGTTTTTTCAGGGATTTTCCAGAATTGTTAATTTGAATTATTTGCAACAATTGTTACTAAAAGTTTACATTTAAACATTAGATTTCCATGAAGGTTTCCATTAGAATCTTTACAGAGTTACGAAAGTTAAAAAGTTTTTTCCCTAAGCTAAACAATGGAGGTTCCGTAATTATGGAAATGAGTCAGAACGATGTTGATGCCCTTTTTAAAGCTCAAAGAGTAGAGGACGCAATTCCAGATAATTCACCTTTAGCTTGCCCATTAGAACCTTTAAAAACTTTTCGGAAATTTATTGATGAAACCCGAGGTAAAATTGGCAAACACTTGCATCGTCTTAAAGATAAAGAGACTCAACTTATTCAACTTCACAAACAAACGGTAAATGCAATTAAAGAAACTCGAAAAATTAATAAAGAGGCTTTAGACTTTTTTCAAAAAAGAAGAAAAGATTATGAAGCAATGATAAATTATGTTTTGAAAAATGTTCGAATGGGCAGAATATTAGTTCCCATTCCAAGTTTCGGTTCGTTGGCATTGAAACAAGGGGTATAGTAAAGTTTAACTTTAGTCCAATAGTTTCAATACCTGATTTTAAAATAGACCCAAAAAGTCCTCGCCGCGAACTTTCCGTATTTTTAAATTTTGGAAAGTTTTTCCATCCTAATATTATTCAATTTAAATCTCTCCATTTTTTGTTCCACTTTCCGTTTTTTTAGTTTTTAGTATTGGTAGGTCGATGTTTTTTATGTGAGTTTATTTTAAAAATCATTGAAAAACTCGCGAAAATATTGAAAGAAATTAGGCTTGTTTTCGACTAATTTTTTAAAGTGTTTATCGTTAAAACTTTTATTGAGTTCCGATAATTCGCAATTGTTCCGATAAGTCGAAAGATATTGATTTAAAAGGACTTAACTAAATAAAAAAAATGCAATTGTTACCAAAAGTTTACATTTAAGTATTAGATTTCGAAGAAAAATTAGTATAAAATTTTTTTAAGTTATAGGAGACCCGACAGCGGTTTTTAAAGTTTAAAAAAAATCGGAGATTCAATAATTATGGATATGAGTCAAACTGAAGTAGATGCGCTTCTAAATTCGAAGAGGGTAGAGGATGCGGATATTCCTAAAGATTCCCCTGCTTCAGGTCCTTTAGAGCCTTTTAAAACATTTCGAAAGTTTATTGGCGATTCGCGAAAACGAGCTGGGATGCATTATTCCAGATTGAAGAGCAAAGAAGCTCAGCTTATTAAACTTCATAAGCAAACGGTTGATAATATTAAGTTAACCCGACGAATTAATAAAGAGGCTATTGACTTTTTCGAGCAAAGAAGAAGAGATTACGAGTCTATGGTCAACCTTGTTTTAAATACCTCGCGAGCAGGTAGAACCGTTTCTGTGCCTAGTTACGGTTCCATGGCTTTGAGATAGTCTTTACCCTTTGTAGTTTTATTTTTCTTGTTGATCTATTTTAAAAGCTTTAACGATGTTGGCTGCCTTTTAATAGAGGCGACCGTTTGCAAGTACTTCGATAAGGTTAGCGCATGCTGTGGTTGTGAAGGTTTTTTAAGCTTCTTGAATGCCGCCCCATTGAAACTCTCCGTTGGAGCCAAGCGGCGCGAAGGGGTTGTGCGCAACTTCCCATAAGTTTCCATCTGGATCTGAAAAGTATCCTGAATAACCCCCCCAAAAAACTTTTTCCGCAGGTTTAATTAATTTCCCCCCAGCTTTTTGCGCTTCCTCTAAGGTTTCGTTTACTTCGGCTTCAGAGTTCACATTGTAGGCGATGGTAATGGTGGAATAACCTGTCCGTTCGACAGAGATTTTGGCGTCTTCAGCCAGTTTTTTTAGGGGATACAAAGCCAAAGTCATGTTTTGTAGGTTATACGCAACAATTTCTTTCGCTTGATCCTCGGAAGCGACTTTCCAACCTAACGCGTCATAGAACGCTCTCGCTATTTTCAAATCTGATACTCCAAGCGTAATGATACTTATTCGTTGTTCCATTTAACGGTCTTTCTGCGCAAAATAAGATTTATCGGGTTAACGTTCAGGCGTTGTAAGAGTCTTCCAATTCTTTCAAAAGTTTTATAATTGAATCTGAATCAAAAGTTTTTAGATATTCGTCTATAGCGTTAAAGAATAATATTTCATCGTTGTTTTTAGGCTCTAAGTTTTCTAAATAATATTGAATGGCAGTTATATTGCAAATATTGGCGGCTTGATTTAGCTTAATAATAATTTCCTTTTCGATGGAAATTTTGGAAAAATCTATTTCAAGAGATGTAGGAGAAATAACGGAAGACATATCATCCGAGTCAATTTTTTTGTATTCATATTCGATATCCATCAAATTTTTTATACTGGAAAACACTTGTTCCGCTTTAAAAGGCTTGAGAACTATTTCTTCAACGCCCATACTCTGATATTTCTCTACTTCATGCTTTAACACCGACGCGGATACGATAACAAAATTAATTTTTTCGTTTGGAAACTCTTTTTTTAATTGTGAAATAGCTTCTAAGCCGTCCATAACGGGCATTCGGATATCCATAAAGACTACATCTGGACGAAATTTCCGAAAACTCTCGACAGCTTCTTTTCCATTTTCCGCTTTAATGGTTTCAATCCCGACGTTTTCCAATAAATCAACTAAGACTTCGCGGTTTTCTTTGATATCGTCTGCGACTAGAACTTTTGCGCTATATCCTTTTGCCAATCGAACTACTTTTTGGTTTTGATCCTTACGTTGGGCGACTTCTTTATTAGCGGGAGGAAGTTGCAAAGCGATAGAAAAAGTGGAGCCTCGTCCTTCTTCAGATTCAATAAATAATTCTCCACCCATTAGATCAATTTGCTTTTTGCTGATCGCTAATCCCAAACCCGTTCCGCCTTTTTTTATACCTTCGGATTCCTGGTGAAACGGTTCGAATATCCCTTTTTGAGATTCTTTAGGAATCCCTTTTCCTGTGTCTTTTACTTCGAAGCGAAACTGATTGTTATCTTCTTTATATGCGTAAAAAGAAATTCCACCTGAATCTGTAAACTTTATAGCGTTTCCAATAAGGTTTATTAAAACTTGTCTTAATTTACCTTCGTCTCCATTCACTGATACTTTGGCTTTAAACCCTTTAACTTCCCAATGCAATCCCTTTTTTTTGCAGGTGGGTTCAAACATCCTATCTAAAGTATTGATGAAATCTTTAAGATCAAAATCAACTTGTTTGATTTCCATTCGATCCGCTTCGATTTTTGAGATATCGAGAATGTCGTTGATTAAGTTCAAAAGATTATTGCCGCTTTTTAAGATGGTATTGACGGCTTGGGTTTGATGTTTAGTGAGCTTCTCGTCTCGTTCCAAAATTTGAGCGTATCCCAAAATAGCGTTCATCGGCGTGCGTATTTCGTGACTCATATTAGCCAAGAACGTACTTTTTGCTTGATTGGCCGATTTGGCTTCGATTATTGCTTTGTCCAAGTCTTTATTAGTTTTTTCTAGATGTATTGTTTTTTCCTGAAGTTCCTGATTCATAGACTGTGCGAAGGTAATCGCTCTTTTATTTGACCTGGAAAGCGTGATAAATAGTATTAAAAGTAAGGAATCAATGATGATTCCTCCGAGCAAAATCATTAAAGGTTGGTCCGAACTGGTGGCTATCCGAAACAACTGAGTGCTTCGAATGTCAAATACCCATTTTCTTCCATAAAGATTTATGTCATACGCCTTTCGGAATAAAGGATTAGGATCATAATCGTCGTTAGAAATTTCATGCTCATCGTAAAGCAATTGACCGTCGTCTTTAATTTGAATACCTACATGGCGTTTTTCTTTTTGGAGTACGCCTTGCATTAATTTTTTTACAACAAACGGAGCGTAAACCATTCCGGTAAAGTTTTTTTGACGATCTTCAAGCGAGTTGAAAGCATTCCCCTTGTAAAAAGGAGCGAAAAATAAAAACCCAGGAGTCTTTCCTGCGTCTTGGACCAAAGTAATAGGTCCGGTAATTTGAGCGAGTCCCGTATCGCGGGCTTTTTTTACCGCTGTGTATCGGTTGGTTTCATGAGCCATATCCAAACCGACGGCTTTTGCGTTTACTCGGACAGGTTCAATATAGGTGATTGGAAAGTATTCGTCTTCGCTATGTTTAGGATGAATACTATAATTAGGTCGGTCTTGTCTTTGTTCTGTTAAATATGAACTTAGCTTGTGTTTGGGAATATGATGAATCACTCCTATGCCATTAATCCCAGGATACTTAATATCGATACGAAGGCTATTTGCAAAGGTGAGCCACTCTTTATAGGATATATCCCCGCCATTAGTTTGAATTGCAGAGACCCCGCCCCAAAGACCGTCTTCATACTTTTGCATGCGTTCAGAGACAAGTTCTACTACTTGGTCGGATTCTTTAATAAATTGAAGTCGAACTTTTTCCTCTAATTGTTTTTTTGAAAAATATCAAGCAAAAATAGTCAAAAAAACTGAAAGAAAAACCACAGTCCAATGGTACCAATGTAAACGACCATCGATTTTAAACGTTTTATCAGATCCACCTATATTATCGTACATGGCCTAATTCATCTTTTTGTTGGGATACGTTTTTTTATAAAGGTATCAATCTTTTTAAAGAAAGTATCGAATAAATTTTAGAATTTCATTTTAAGACCTAAAGCCACCCCCAACGGTAGGAGGAAAAAAAGTAATAAGATTAGGTTAAATAAAACACTGCTGCTTTTCACTAAACTCCCTTCAAAGTCCTTTTAGTAGTCGGTATATTTATTTTAAAACTTTTTAAGTTTGTGTAAACTTAAAAGTTCGATGTTGCGAAATTGTGACTAATTGAGAGTAGGGAAGCGTTTTATTGACTGTGTGACGAGGTGGGGAAATGAGTTAGAGGCTGTTTTCTACTTTATTTATTTTGCCGTCGGAAAGTTCTAAGACACGGTCTAGCGATTGCGCAATTTTATGACTGTGCGTAACAATGACAAAGGTTTGACCGGTTTTTTTATTTAGGTCTCGTATCAAGTCTAATAGTTTGTCGCTTGATTTAGCGTCCAGGTTCCCTGTGGGTTCGTCGGCGAGAACAATGTTAGGCTCGTTGATCAATGCTCGCGCCAGGGCTACACGTTGGGTTTCTCCACCGGAAAGCTCTCCGGGTTTATGATCTAAACGTCCGACCAGCCCAACTTCGTTTAAAAGCATTTTGGCCCGTTCGGTCGATTTGGTTTTATCTCTATTGCCTATCAACGAAGGAAATAGGGCGTTTTCTAATACGTTGAACTCTGGGAGTAAGTTGAAAAACTGGAAGACAAAGCCTATGTTCTCGTTACGAAACAAGTTTAGGAATTCTGGAGATTGAGCGTATATATCTTGGTTGTTAAATAAAATTTTTCCCTTATCGGGTTGGTCTAAACCGCCTAAAATATGAAGGAGCGTGCTTTTACCAACGCCGGAAGCTCCAATGATTCCGAGTAATTCCCCTCGGTTTATATGCATTTCTGTTTCGCGAAGAACTTGCAGGGGATTTTTAACATCTTTGTAAGTTTTACAGACTTCGACGGCCTGGAGAATTTTATCGTTTTGTTCGACAGAACTACTCATAGCGAAGACCGTCCACAGGGTCTAGTTTGGAAGCGCGCCAAGCGGGGTATAGAGAGGCGACATAACAAATAACGATAGAGAATACGACGATCATAGCCGAATCGAGGTATTGAATGTCGGACGGAAGCTTGCTTAGGTAATAGACGTCTTTCGGGAAGATATCGATTCCCAAGACGTTTTCCAAAAACGCCACGATTTCATTTAAGTTAGGAACGACGGTGAATCCTCCGACACACCCCAGAAAAGTGCCGGATAGTCCAACGATCAATCCCTGATAGCTGAAAACTTTCATGATGCTTTTTCTGCTGGCGCCCATCGACTTTAGTATGGCGATATCTTTTGTTTTGTCCATGACCACCATAAATAATGTGCTGATAATATTAAAGGCGGCTACTAAAATGATAAGAATTAAAATAATGAACATGACTATTTTTTCCATCTTTAGGGCGGAAAATAAGTTTCGGTTCATGCTCATCCAGTCTCGGGCGTGATACGGAAAGCCCAATTTTTCTTTTATGGCTTCTCCAATGATAGCCGCGTCGTCAATTTCATGGATTCTGATTTCTATGCCGGTCGCTTGTTGTTTCATTCCAAAAAACTTCTGACTGTCGTCTAAAGAAATGAAACCTAGGTTGGAATCGTATTCGTACATGCCGGAATCAAAAAGGCCGACGACTTGAAACATTTTTAATTTTGGAATTAAACCTAACGGGGTCATGCGAGCGACTGGAGATACCATGGAAACGGTATCGCCGGGGTATGCTCCTAAAGATCTGGCTAGCTCGCGGCCTAGGATAATACCCGAGCGGTTCTTGCCTCTTTTTCCCTCTACTATAGGTGGGTTTTCTAAATAGCTTAGTTTACCGTCGACTAAGTTTTTTTCTAGGTCGGAAATTTTAGATTCTATTTCAGGGTCGATTCCACGAATAACAACCCCCGCAACTCTTTCGCCACGGGTGAGCATCACCTGGCTTAAAATAAACGGTCCCGCCGATTTAACTCCTGGGACTGTTTCTATTTCTTTGATGATTTCTTTATAAGCTTTTATTCCGCCGCCCGTCAGGTTATTGACCACAATATGACTGTTTGTGCCAAGTATCTTGTCTCTTAAATCTTTTCCGAAGCCAGACATAACGGCAATAACGATGATCAAAGCCATCACGCCAACGGCCACTCCTCCTATAGAAATCCATGTAATGAGAGAAATGAATTTTTGGCTTTTCCGGTGGCGCAGGTGCCTAAGACTGATGAATAATTCGTAAGACATGTAATGTTTTAAAATTTATAAAAAGAATAGGGCGATAGGTTTAACCGACTTCTTTTTTGAGTAGTGGGAACAAAATGACGTCTCGTATGGATTGCTGATTTGTGAACAACATTGTCAAACGGTCGATGCCAATTCCTTCGCCTGCTGTGGGCGGCATCCCATGTTCTAACGCTCTAACGAAATCAAGGTCCATCCAATGCGCTTCGTCGTCGCCGGATGTTCTTTCCTCGACTTGTTCTTCGAATCGTTTTTTCTGATCGATAGGATCGTTCAACTCGGTATAGGCGTTGGCGATTTCTTTTCGCGAAATAAAGAGTTCAAATCTTTCGACCAGCTCCGGATTGTCTTCTTTCTTTTTAGATAAAGGAGACAACTCAAGCGGATAATCGATTATAAAAGTAGGTTGCACGAGTTTATGTTCTACAAAATGATCGAAAAGTTTCCCGAGTATTTTGCCGGGAGTATCTCGTTTTTCAAGAGGAACTTTATTTTCAAGAGCGAAAGCTACGGTTTTTTCTTGATCCGCCAACACCTCTTCAGGAACGCCTCCAATTTCTATTAAAGATTCTTTGAGAGCAATTCGTTTGAAGGGTTTAGAAAAATCAATTTCGTCTTCGTGCGTTTCTCCGTCAATGACGGATGTGCATGGAAACGTTAATTTTCCGAAAACGGTTTCGCCAATATATCGAAACAACTCTTCGGTCAAATCCATTAGATCGTTATAGTCCGCGTATGCGGTGTAAAACTCCAACATCGTAAACTCTGGGTTGTGCTGGGTTGAGATCCCTTCGTTACGGAAGTTGCGATTGATTTCGTATACGCGCTCGATGCCGCCAACGACTAATCTTTTTAAATAAAGTTCTGGAGCTACGCGTAAATACAACTCCATATCCAGAGCGTTATGATGGGTCATAAAGGGCTTTGCTGTTGCGCCGCCTGGGATTGCCTGCATCATTGGAGTTTCGACTTCCAGATATTCTCTCTTGTTCAAGAAATCGCGCAGGGCTTGCACGATTTTACTGCGATAGATGAAAACGGCTTTAGCTTCAGAGTTAACGATTAAATCTACATAACGTCGGCGGTATCTCAACTCCACGTCTTTTAAACCGTGCCACTTTTCCGGAAGCGGTTGAATGGATTTAGTGAGTAGATCGACTTTTTTCGCAAATATAGTTAATTCGCCCGTTTTCGTTTTGGATAGTTTGCCAGCCACTCCAATGAAATCGCCGAT
>JAYOZP010000137.1:0-10929 GCA_038154245.1 Nitrospinales bacterium
TAACTATTAAAATAAACTTAATGTTTAAGATACAAGGCTCAGCATGACATTTTTTTATTTTTCGCTTTTAATTCCCTTTGAGTCAATATAAAAACTAGCTCACGAATTCTTTCATCCACTGATCATGAGTGTCGAGGGCGGTTTGGACGATTTTAGCGTTGCGGAGTTTTTTGTCGCGTTCGCGTGGACCTTCTTGCGGGAACAAACCAAAATTGATGTTCATTGGCTGGTAGTTGGATTTTTGATTTTTGCTCACATAATCCAATAAAGCGCCGATTGCGGTTTTGGAAGGGGGTAATTCAAACGGTTGGTCTAAAAGTTTTCGCGCTATGCCTATACCGGAAATCATCCCCATAGCGCAGGATTCCACATATCCCTCAACGCCAACGATCTGCCCGGCGAAATAAAGATCTGGATCGGTCTTTAAACTTAAATCTCTATTCAAAGAATCGGGAGCGTTGATATAAGTGTTCCTATGAATAGCTCCGTAGCGAAAGAACTCGGCATTCTCTAACCCTGGAGCCATTCTGAAAACGCGCTTCTGTTCAGGATAGGTCATCTTGGTTTGGCATCCTACCAAGTTGTAAGCGGTACCTTCTTTATTTTCTTTCCTCAGTTGAAGTACCGCTGCGTATTTCTCTCCGGTTTCCGGGTGGTTCAGTCCAACGGGTTTTAACGGTCCAAACGCTAATGTTTTTTCACCGCGCCTTGCCAATTCTTCTATCGGGACACACCCTTCAAAATAAGCGGCTTTTTCGAACGACTTGAAAACGACTTTCTTTGCCCCGTTTATTTCGTTCACAAAGTTTTGGTACTCTTCGCGACTCATCGGACAATTTAAATAATCGTCGGTTCCTTTTCCATACCGCGACGCAAAAAAGGCTTTGGAATAGTCGATGGTATCGGCATCCACAATAGGAGAAAGAGCGTCGTAAAAATATAAATGTTTGCTGCCAATGATCTGCGCAATTTCTTCCGACAAATCGGGTGAAGTTAAAGGACCGGTCGCTATTATCACAGGTCGATCTTTTGGAATACTTTTTAGTTCTTCCCTGCGGAACTCAATATTGGGATGGTTTTCCAACGCTTGAGTAATTTCTTTACCATATAGATCGCGGTCAACCGCTAACGCGCCTCCAGCGGGAACTGAGTGCCGGTCGGCAGAACGCATGACAAGCGATCCTAATCGACGTAATTCTTCTTTGAGTAAATGGGGAGCGGAGCCTGAAAGATTTGACCCTAGGGAATTACTACAAACGAGTTCGGCGCATTGGTCCGATTGATGAGCGGGGGTGCCAACCGTTGGGCGCATCTCATATAGAGTAACGGATATCCCGCGTTCGGCGGCTTGCCAAGCGGCTTCTGAACCTGCCAACCCCGCGCCTATTACGGTCAACCGTTTCATGGAAATTGGATTTTAAACTTTTTAGGGATGGCAAGCCTTAGAGAGACTTTTAAGGAACTAAAATTTGGAGGTCGCATTTCGAGAGCCTCAATGTGACAATTTTTTATTTTTTGCTTTTAGTTCCTTGGCCAATTCGAGAGTGTTATTTTTACCTAGATCCTTTCCTTCGACGTTGCTCAGAACAGGCTCAGCAAAGGAAGGGCTCCTCCAGAATGACGGAACATTAACATTTTAACTTCAAGCAACACTTTATTTAAATGAGATCGTATTTCGAGAACTTCCTAAGGAACTAAGCAAAATAACCAGTATAAAAACCGAGATTCCTCGACAAGCCCGGAATGACAGGTCATGGGGACTTTGCTAACCGAAATTTCTTTTTCAATTAACGTAGAAAGCGCTTTCTAATTTTATGCCGCTTCGTCGGATCTTTTGTATCCGCATTTCGGACATAAAACAAACTTTCCTTCGTTTTTCTTCCACTTCTCTACCAGATAAGGAGAGTCGCATTCGGATTCTGGGCACGCGTCTTTTACAGGTTTATCCCAGGAGACAAATTTACAATTCGGGTATTCGCTGCAACCGTAAAAGTTTCGGCCTTTTTTAGAACGCCTACTGGAAATATATCCTTTACAATCCGCTTCAGGGCAGTCAACTCCCAAACTAACCGGTTTGGTAAATTTACAATCGGGATAATTTGAACATGCAATGAATTTACCGAACCGCCCCACTTTTAAAACTAATGGGGAACTACACTTGTCGCAATCGCCTTCCACTTTTTCCGGTTCGCCATCAGGTCCTGTCCCATCTTCGCCCGGTATTGGTTTAGTGCTTTTGCATTCTGGATAACCGGAACACGCCATGAATTTTCCAAATCGACCGCGCTTGATAATCATAGGGCTTTGGCATTTTTCGCAGACTTCGTCGGTCTCCTCAACTTCTGCCTTGATGTCGCGCATTTTCTTTTCGGCGATTTCTAATTCTTTTTCGAAAGGCGTGTAAAAATCTTTCAACGCTTTTTTCCACTGAGTCTTGCCTTCTTCAATTTGGTCAAGCTGGTCTTCCATATTCGCCGTAAACTCCGACGTCAAAATATCTGGAAAACTTTCAACCAATAACTCTGTCACCAAATTGCCTAGCTCGGTCGGAATCAAACGTCGCTCTTCCGATGTAGCATATTCCCTATCTTTAATAACGCTGATAATAGGAGCGTAGGTACTTGGTCGACCAATGCCTTGTTCTTCGAGAGCTTTAACAAGGGCCGCTTCCGAATAACGCGGTGGCGGTTGTGTAAAATGCTGTTCGGGGTCGATCTTTTTCATCTTAAGGACTTCGCCTTTTTCCAACGCTGGCAAAAGTCTATCACCCGGTTTACCTCCCGCTGGTTCGGTTTGAATTTCTCCAGTATCTTCTTCCGTTTCTACATAAGCTTTCATAAAACCTGGAAACTTCATTACGGAACCGTTAGCGCGAAACAAACAATCCGCTGATTTAATATCAAAAGTTGTCGCGTCGAAAACGGCGGGCATCATTTGACAAGCGACGGTGCGAGCCCAAATCAACTCGTATAACAAAAACATATCTTTTTCTAAATGTTCTTTGATGGCTTTTGGTTCTAGACTAACGTCGGTTGGCCTAATCGCTTCATGCGCTTCCTGGGCGCTTTTTTTGCTTTTGTAAATATTTGGCTCTTTGGGCAAATAATCCTTGCCATAACTTTTTTCGACAAATTCCCGGACCTGTCCTAAAGCTTCGTCGGAAAGACGGGTGGAATCGGTTCTCATATAAGTTATGAGAGCGACGGTTCCTTTTTTGCCCATCGTCACGCCTTCATAAAGTCTTTGCGCTAACATCATGGTTTTTTTAGGAGTGAAACGGTATTTCCGCGAGGCTTCTTGTTGCAATGCGCTGGTTATAAATGGCGCCGCCGGTTTTCGTCTTCTTTCTTTACGCGTTATATTTTCTAGGACAAAATCGCTAGCTTCGACTTTTTTAACAATGGCGTCGGCTTCTTCTTGATTATGAATCTCCGCTTTTTCATCTCCAACTTTTGCAAGCTTGGCTTCAAATTCTGGAGGAGCCGAACCTTCCATACCAACGGTGATGGACCAGTACTCTTCCGACTTGAAGGCTTGAATCTCTTTTTCTCTATCGCACAAAATACGAAGAGCAACCGACTGAACCCGACCCGCGCTAAGACCGCGCTGAACTTTCTTCCATAATAAAGGACTGATCTTATAACCAACGAGCCTGTCTAATACTCGACGCGCTTGTTGAGCGTTTACTCGGTTAACGTTTAATTCGGTTGGATTATTGATAGCCTCCATAACCGCTTTCTTAGTGATTTCATTAAAAGAAACCCGGAAAATTTTACCTTTTGTGTGTTTGGCGACTTCGTTTTCGATGTGATAGGCAATGGCTTCGCCTTCGCGATCAGGGTCGGGAGCTAGATAAATATTATCAGACTTTTTCGCGGCAGATTTTAATTCGTCGAGAATCTTTCCTTTTCCTCGAATCGTAATATAACTAGGCTCAAAGTCTTTCTCTATGTCGACTCCCAGTTTTTTCTTTGGCAAATCCTTTAAATGCCCCACCGAGGCTTTAATGATAAAGTCTTTGCCTACGATTTTCTTTAATGTCGCAACTTTAGCCGGCGACTCGACAATTAGTAACGATTTACCCATTTCACATCCTTCGCATTATTGGCAGTTAGAAACAAAACGTTTGCCTTCTAATTGCCGGATCAACCCCTTTAGCTCTAACTGAATTAAAACTGCGGAAACCTCCGCCGGGGATAACGTACAATTTTCAATCAAAGTATCAATATGAATCTCCTCAAACGTAATGTGTTTCATCAATTGTTCTTCCCGTTCGGTTAACTCTAACGCCACGGTCGATTCAATTTGTATGCTTTTTAACACATTTTTAATATATTCGGGAAATTCTTCTATTATTGAGTCTGCGCTATCTACTAATTTTGCTCCATTATTGATTAAATAATGAGTCCCTTTACTCTTTGGCGATAAAATATTTCCCGGTACTGCAAAAATATCTCGCCCCTGGTCGACGGCAAATTGAGCGGTGATTAAAGAACCGCTTTTCGCCCCCGCCTCGATCACCAAAGTTCCTATCGACAATCCGCTAATAACCCGGTTTCGCGTTGGGAAATTAGCCTTATCCGGTTTCTGCGTCAGTGGAAATTCAGAAACGATAGTTCCATTCTCCGCTATCCGTTTCCTCAATCCAAAATTTTCCGGCGGATATGTATTCGCCAACCCGCAACCTAACACGGCTATCGTTTGACTATTTTCTTCGAGGGCGCTTTTATGCGCAATCGTATCTATCCCACGAGCCATTCCGCTAACAATACTCACGCCGCGCGAGGCTAAATCCCGCGTTAGTTTTTCAGCGGCGTTTTTCCCGTATGCGGAAGGAGCCCTGGTTCCCACAACCGCCAAAGTCGCCGGGTTTTCATTCAACGATGCGCCTTGATAATAAAGAACTGGCGGTGGCTCGTAAATTGTTTTTAAAATTCTCGGATAATCTTCCGAGTCTAACGTCAAAATTCGGCAATCTAATTTATCGGCTAAATTCCATTCGCGTTCAACGCGTTCTTCAACCTCAAAACTTAAAATTTCTTTAGCTGTTTTTTCGCCAATACCCGGCACTTCCAACAACTGCTTGAGAGAAGAATTAAAAACGTTGCGAATAGATCCTTGGCGCTCTAACAGACGACGGAACAAAGTTCTGCCAATTCCTTGAACCATATTCAACGCAACCCAGTAATGTTTTTCCTCCATGCAAGAGTCGGCTCCGCTATCGGTTCTTGTTCTTCCCGACAAACCATATATCAGGTTAGAGAATTCCTAGCAAGTTAAATTTATCTATTAAATCTTTTAATTTTATGAAAATAGAGGTTTTATTGGGTCGAATTTTGGTTCAGAAACAAAGGAAAAACCTTCTTAATTGGACTTTTATTAAGGTAAACGACCGGTAACCTTGCGCCATTCCGCAACGGCTATATTAAAATTATAAATTGATTCTAAACTCACATTAATATGGCGTGCATGCGCCAGAAAGGAATCAAACAAATCCACCGGATTGCCAAGACCAAGATCGTAGTTAGACGATTCCATTGCCATTAAAGCCCGTAACGATTTACTAACTTTCCGAGCCGTTTTCATTTTTTTACGGGCTTCTAAAACACGGATAAAAGCCTGACGAGAACGGACTATAAATTCTAATTTAAGATCTCCAAATAAGTTTGAGCCATCGTTTTGGGCTAAGTTTTTTTCTTCACTTAAAAAATTAGGATTTTTCTCTAAAAAAACTTCCCAACTCTGGTAAGAAAAACTAGCGGCTTTCAATGGGTTTTCGACTTTCACAAGCGGATCGAAAAAATCTTTGTCCATCAAAGCTCCTAATTCAACTTTTGCCTGATCCAATCCGCTTTTATGCTCCGCAATCTCATCTTTCATTTTGGCTAAACCCAATTTGAGCTTCGTAATGATAAATTGCGTCACATTTTCATCGTCGTCGTCATAACTAGATTCAGCTTTTGCCACTGCCTGGTCAAAATGCTTCTTTGTTTCCTCGGCTTTTTCGAGAGCTTCCTTGTGCCATTGAATCCGGTAATAGTTTTTAGCGGTTTCAAACCAAAGAGAAGACGTTTCTTTTATATTCAAAGCTGTTAATTGCCGTTTTTCAGCGGATCTTAAAACACTTTTCCATGCTCCATCTAAAGAAATGGTAGTTGGGCTTGGCTTAGGGTCTATTATTTGAGCCGATTCGGCTCTAACGGTTAAAAAAGAACCTATGAGTAAGGAAAAACAGCAGAAAATTAAGGACTTTTTACAAAATAAAAAAATCATCTAAAGACCGTGAAGCCTTGCAGGTAGGATTTTATCCAAAAAAAAAGGGACACTGAACATACCCAGAAAAGAGAGCTTGATGGCAACCAAGACAATCCTCTTTTTTTGGTTTCGCCTAGTTGGCGATGTGCGTTCAGCGCCCCATAAAGGATAATCCAAACTAACATAGGCCCCCTATGGTGTCAATTAAAAATTAGGAAAACTTTGGCAAGGGACAGGTGTAAATCAAGCCAAAATTATCCTTTAAAATTGGATACTTATAGAAATACCAGATTTCCCTAAACAAAAAACCGAAGTCCACAAACCCTTGAATTTAAAGCCTTTACAAATTGGGTTTAAAAGACTCTATTACCCAGTCCGAAAAGAATCGAAAAACCTTTCGTTTCTCCTCAAAATATGGTTCGAAAAAAGCCTCTTGCCTCTTCAAAAAACCCTATAAACATTTATAAGTAAAGGGTTTTAATTAAATCAGAGAAATTATTTGCAATTCTAATTAATATAGGTCAACTTTCTATTATTAGCTCCATAACTAACTCAAAAAAACGTTCTTAAAATCAAATTTCTGAAAATTAGGAAAACTCAAAAGGGACCGGGACAAAGGTAAGAATGAATATAATTACAGCGGTATAACCTAGTATAAGGTGCTTTCTCTCCAAAGGAAGCGATTCGTCCAATACGGGAGCGCTTCTAAACCCAAATAAAGCAATTAATCCCGCCCAAAACCACCATCCATTCCAAAACCAACCTAAGGGCCATAGACAGGCGAAAAATCCCATCCAAACAACCTTGTATCGTTTACTAAATAGAGAATAAACGATATGTCCGCCATCTAATTGACCAATTGGCAATAAATTCAATCCAGTTAAAAACATACCAATCCAGCCAGCCAATGCGATTGGATGGAAATGGATATCAATATAAGGCGAAGTAGGACTAACTCCTAAAACCCATTCGGTAAACAAAGTGAGTACTATAGAATTACCAAAATAAACCCCAGAAAACCCTGTGACATAAGAAACCTGAGACAAATAAAGTCCTATCACCAGGGTTGGAATAGCGACAATAAACCCCGCAATGGGACCTGCAACACCAATTTCCAGTAAAACCCTACGGTTTGGAATTGGATCTTTAATATGCATAAATGCCCCAAACGTTCCCATTATAAAAACTGGCGGAGCTGGTATGAAAAATGGCAACGTCGCCCGAACCTTATTTTTGCAGCTCGCATAATAATGACCAAACTCATGACAACCCAATATAGCGATTAAACTGATTGAAAAAAGCCAACCATGAGCTAAATAAGTGGTTCCTATGGTCAAAACAAGCATTAACCAAAAAATGGCCCAACTTTTCCATGTAGGCGGTTTAATTTTAGGGTATAAATCAGGCGACGAGCTTTCAGGGACTTCGCTGGTAGGATCGACAGTAATAGATCGGTTTTCTAGAGGTTCCATTTGGTCTCTAATTAGATTGATATTCTTATTAGATAATCCTAAGCCTGATATTTAAAATAGGCTGTTGATAACTCAGAATTTTAAAAAACTCTTTTTATTTTAACTCCGAACAGTTTGAGGAAATAATGCAAAAAATTCTAGAAAAATATCTTGAAGATAAAAAAGACGTTCAACTCGTTATCCGTGAAAAACAAATGGAAGGAACCATAGAAGCCATTGAAGATGGCCTAGTCCATTTAGTTGGCGAAAAGTATGAGTACCATGTTCCAATCGAAAAAATCGTTCTCGTAGGCTGCAAACTCGATAAGAAGGAACGAAAACATAAAAAGGCTAAAAATCCTCCGTTGGGCTTCAAAATAGCCATTCCTTTAGAAAAGACACAAGATGACTAGTTAAATTTAATCAATCGGTCTATGCGTAAACTCGCGGGCTCCGTCGCCAGAGTATTCTGAAACGGTTTGCCCCTTTCCTGTTACTTTATATTTATAAATAACCAAACCTTCAAGGCCAACAGGTCCGCGAGCATGAGTTTTGTTTGTGCTAATTCCAATTTCCGCGCCCAGGCCAAAACGAAAACCATCGGCAAACCTGGTAGAAGCGTTAACCATGACGCTAGCTGAATCGACTTCGTTTTGAAATCGTTCAGCTGTAGAATTGTCCTCGGTCACAATAACGTCCGTATGCCCAGACCCATGTTTGTTGATATGGGCAACCGCTTCTTCAAAACTAGCAACTATTTTAATAGATAGTTTTAAATCTGTGTACTCGGTATCCCAATCGGCATCGTCCGCTTTCTTTATTTGAGGCGCTAACGACTGGGTTTTGATGCATCCGACAAGCTCTACTTTTTCTTCTTTAAATTTTTCAGTTAGCTCGGGCAAAACTTTGGGAGCAATTGATTCATGAATCAATAAAGTTTCCATCGCATTACAAGCTGCGGGATATTGAAGCTTTGAATCCAAAGCAATTTTGATTGCCATTTCTGGGTCGGCGCTTTGGTCTATATACCCATGACAAATCCCTTCTGAATGACCCAAAACGGGGATCTTCGTATTCTCTTGTATATAACGAACAAACTCGTTACTCCCTCTAGGAACGATCAATTGGATATTCTCTTCCTCGTCTAAAAGTTCTGAAACCTGCGATCGAGTCTCGATCATTTGAACGGAAGCGACGGGAACCCCAGAAACTTTTTCGATACCTTGAACCAACAACGAAACGATGAGTTTGTTTGAGTTTTGCGCTTCCATGCCGCCTTTCAACACAACAGCGTTACCCGATTTTAAACAAAGCGAAGAAATTTGCGGGACCGCGTCGGGTCGCGATTCGAATATGGCGCCAATAACGCCGATGGGACAAGACACCTGATATAAGATAAGGTCTTTATCCATTTCAATCCCCAATAACTTTTGACCTACAGGGTCGGGTAAAGCGGCGACGCTGCGAACCCCTTTCGCCATTCCGGCAACTTTAGATTCGCTAAGAGCAAGACGAGCTAATAAAGGTTTAGCAAGGTTATCCTTTTCGGCTTGAGCGACATCGGCACGGTTCGCTTTTAAAATGGCTTGCGTGTTTGCTTCTAAAGCGGACGCCATTTCTAGCAACGCTTTATTTTTGGTTTCGGTAGAAAGTCCCGCCAAAACGAGGGACGCGGCTTTCGCTGCGGAAGCGATTTGCGATACGAATTTTGAATCTGTCATAGTTTTGTTCTTATTATTCAATAGTTAGCTATTTCTATAATAGCCGCTTATTAAAACTAAAAAAATAAAAATTTAGAAAGCTTCTAACTAAAACTCACCTAACGATAAGAATAGTTAAACTTTTTTATTTCTCTTTTTTGCAAAGTAGCTATTTCAGTATTGGGATCGTTTGAAAAATAATTTTTTATCAAAACGGCTTGATGAGGCAATAGCGTATCTGGTTCGGTAATCAATTGAAATGATGAAGTGAACTTTAAATTTATCGACTTTGGTAATTCCTCATCGCTAAATTCAGAAAGTATCGGCCTTATAATCTCCATGGCTCCCTCTTCATCAACTTGCGTTTCGACCCTTAAATCCACACAGTTATAAATTTGATCCTTTTTGTGACATGCGCTCCTACCAACAAAAACAACTCGGGAAAAAATTGGCACTTCTACGTTCTTTCCCAAAATAGGTATTGATTGTTTAAACTTTCCTTGGTAAACCGCCTCTTGTTCTAACTCTGCACCCACCCACTGGCCAACGTCGCGAATCCATTCATGGCTCATTCTTTTAAATAAGTAAGATTTTGAATAAAGTTTATTTAAAAAACCCAGGGCTTTTTCTCGCTCTGGAAAATCAGGAAATTCCAACGATATATCTTCAAAAATTTTTTCAATGCTTTGTTTTATTTCATCTATTTCAAGTACATCAATAAAAGTTCCTTCCTCGCTAATAACATAACTCGGCTTTATATTCGACGCCTGTTCATAAAACTTTTTTAGCTTCTCTTGTTTAGCTTTATCCTCATCGTCTTCAAACTCTTTCGACCATTTTGAATCCAAAAAATCAATTTGTAAGCCTTTAGGGTGTTTTTTAGTCGAATAAATACTGTGACCATTGATAACGGCTTCACCCTCTTGGCCGTTTCTGAAATCAATCTTCGTTACTGAGTAAGTCTCTTTTATTCGTTTATTGACAGGCCATGCAAACTTGAGTTTGATAGTTTCCGGTTTGGTAAATCCACATAGGCACAATAAAAACGTTAAAAACACCAGCCAACGAACGACAATACTCATAACAACCTTAATAATATTTCTTAAAAATTATAGGAAGGACTATGGCTAGGGCAATAACAAGGCCAATGAATGTTTCCCAGTTTTGGAACATGGTTTACCTGACGGTGAGAGTTAAAAATTAATTTTAACTAGAAACCGATTGGATGGCAACTTTGGTTGGTTAGACACTTGAGGCTAAAGTTATACCTCACCGCAATGTTAATGAAAGGTTGTCGCAGTTCGACAAGCTCACTGTGACAGTTTTTTAAGTCGAGGCGAGATCCTTCGCCTATACTACGTATAGCCTCAGGAAGACACGCAGAGAAAACAGGTAAAAAAAAGTAAATTTAAAATTCTCCACCGCTTCGATATTTCCTAAAAATTGAATAGATTATACCTAGATTCTTTCCTTCGACAAGCTCAGCAACCGTGATTAAAGTCAAGGTTTAGTGAATGGTTATG
>JAYOZP010000138.1:0-10886 GCA_038154245.1 Nitrospinales bacterium
AAAAGAAATTTGAAGCGCGCACGTTTGATAAATTCCGAATGCGCGGCACTCCGACGATATTGATCATCGATAAAGAAGGTTATCTCCGGTATCATTACTTTGGTTCCGGCCACGACCTCGAAGGCTCTATCCAAACCCTCTTGGATGAGTGAGTATTATTGAAAGTCTCATCAAACGCTAACAAATTAAAAGATCTAATTTTCTATACCTAAAAAGCTTAATGAGCCTAGGATAAAGGTTGTGAATTCAATCTTTTCGAATGAGTTCGCTTTAAGCAAATATAGTTTGATTTGAAAATCCTTTCTTTTATTTATTACACTCAGATCTAGGTTGAAGCAAATTGATACCTCTCCCTAATAATCTTTTGTCTGGATGCAAATTTGAATGAAGTTTTCATTTTGCGAACCGAACAGTTTTTTGACGATTACTTTGAAGCAAAAGGAAAACCTTGGCCGTGGGCGGAAAAAGTTATTGAGCGACTGCATCAACTCTCAAAGAGCGAGTTAGTGAGTCGGCAAAAAGCTGGGGAATCGGCTTTTATGCAAATGGGAATCACCTTCGGCGTTTACGGCGATCAGAGGGGATTAGAAAAAGTTTTCCCCTTTGATATTATCCCTCGTATTGTAAACGCTAAAGATTGGGATTTGATCGACCGTGGAATCAAGCAACGCATAAACGCTCTCAACAAGTTATTGCCGCTTCCACATCCCAGCCTGCGCAATAATTCGTAAAAATATCTGGTTTGAAAAAAAGTCCTACCTATCTTAAAATCCAAAGTTCAAAATTCAGTTTAATTTATTCGAATTTCCGAAGCGTTGAGTTTTCTTGTTCGGATTTTTGTTGTTAGAAAATCATTTAATTTTAGGCTAATTAGATCTCAAAGATTTTATTTGCTAGAATAGACTCGATAAAAATGGTTGCTCGAATAATTTAAAAAGTTGACTGAGAAATAAAATGGATTTTTCCTCATACGTGCCCGGTGATTTTTTTGATGAATATTTTGAAGCAAAGAACCAGCCCTGGCCCTGGGCGGAAAAAGTCATTGATCGAGTGAATGACCTCTCAAAAAGGGAACTGATGAATCGGCAAAAAGCGGCCAAGTCCGCTTTCATGCAAATGGGAATCACCTTCGGCGTATACGGCGACCGAAAGGGGTTAGAAAAAGTTTTTCCCTTCGATATCATTCCCCGAGTTGTGAACGCTAAAGATTGGGACCTGATCGATCGCGGAATTAAACAACGCGTTTACGCTCTTAACAAATTCATTGACGACATTTATAACGAACAAAAGATCATTAAAGACGGGATTGTGCCGAGAGAAATGATCCTTTCTTCGATTGCCTATCGCAAAGAATGCATAGGCTTAAAACCCCCTAAAGGAATTTGGTGTCATATCAGCGGTATTGATTTAGTTCGCGACCGCGACGGTCAATTTTACGTTCTTGAAGACAACTTACGCTGTCCTTCAGGCGTTTCCTACGTACTGGGAAATCGTCGCGTCTTGAAACAAACTCTTCCCGTAGTTTTTGACGCTCTGCCGATTCGACCTGTCGAAGACTATTCCAGCCGTCTAGCGGCGACTATTCGACATCTTATACCGGATGTTATTGAAAAACCCAACATAGCTGTGCTGACTCCAGGTATTCACAACTCGGCTTATTTTGAGCATTCGTTCTTGGCGCAACAAATGGGAGAAGAGTTAGTAGAGGGGCAAGACTTGGTCGTGATGGATGACTTTGTTTATATGAGAACCACTAAGGGGTTCGAGAGAGTTGATGCGGTGTACAGAAGGATCGACGACGACTTTTTAGACCCTACTGTTTTTCGCCCCGATTCAATGTTAGGCGTTCCGGGAATTATGAAATCCTATCGAGCCGGTAAGATAGCTTTGGCTAATGCCCCAGGGGCGGGCATCGCCGATGATAAGGCGATTTATACATATGTTCCAGAGATTATTAAATATTATACTGGCGAAGAAATTTTAATACCTAACGTTCCAACATTAGTTTGCGAAAATGAAAAAGACCGCAACCGTGTAATCGATAACATTAAAGATTATGTTGTTAAAACGACTCATGGTTCAGGAGGATATGGGATGTTGATCGGCCCCTCTTCTTCCATTAAAGAGCAGAAACAAATGATTGAGAAAATTAAAGCGAACCCTCGCGACTATATAGCGCAACCAGTAATCATGCTTTCGCGCGTTCCCGTCATTGTCAAAGATCATTTTGAAGGACGGCACATTGATTTACGTCCTTTTGTATTATATGGAGAAGATATTTATGTTTTACCCGGGGGATTGACGCGGGTCGCGCTTAAGAAAGACTCCCTTGTCGTCAATTCTTCGCAAGGCGGAGGTAGTAAGGATACCTGGGTATTGAGTGGCGATTGATATATTCTTTGAATTTGGATATGAACCCCTTGCTCTTGATATTTAACTCTTTGGGGCGTCACTTTGTGAGTGTTGCGGTAAAAATTTTTTTGTGATTTTAAATTATGAATTTTAAGCTAAAAGTAAAACTATGCTAAGCCGAGTTGCATACTCTATATATTGGATGAGTCGCTATTTAGAACGTGTGGAAAATATCGCACGTTTCATTGATACCCAATTGAATATGATTTTGGATTTACCCCCTATGCGGGAAGATCCTTTTGCGTGGCGACCATTAGTAAGCATTACGGGGGACGATGACTATTTTAACGAACATTACGAAACCCCCAGTAAAGAGAATGTCATCTATTTTCACACCTTTGATGGGAATTATCCCAACTCTATCAGTTCCAGTATCACTGCCGCCAGAGAAAACGCCAGATCGGTAAGAGAAGTGATTCCGTCTGAAATGTGGGAGCAAATCAACAGGCTTTATATTACCGTAAAAAGGACGGGAGCAAGCTTACATGCCGGAAAAAATCCGCACCAATTTTATACGGATATTAAAATGGCATGCCACTTAATAGCTGGTATCGGATACTCCGCGATGTCTCACGGAGAAGCCTGGGAGTTTTACCAACTGGGCAAATTTTTAGAACGCGCCGATAAAACGTCTCGAATTTTAGACGTTAAATATTTTGTCATCCTGCCGCGATTAGATTATATCGGTTCCTCTTTAGATAATGTGCAATGGACAGCCTTGCTGAAGTCTACCAGCGCTTTTGAAATGTACCGCAAAGAATTTAATCAAATTAGTCCAGAAAACATTGTTAAATTTTTAGTATTTAATAAAGAATTTCCACGGTCCATTTTGTATTGCATACTTCGAACCGAAGATGCGTTAGCAAGCTTAACGGGATTGTCGTTGGGAGCAAGCAAAACGGAATTGAATCTTGAGATTGAAAAAATCGCTACAAAAATTACCTATTCCAATGTAAACGAAATCTTAAGCGGAGGATTGCATAGTTATTTAGACGAAGTGCAATCCGATTTGAATGGGTTAGGAAATAAAATTTACGAAAACTTTTTTGAAATGAAGCCATTATCGCAAATTAAAAGCGCTGGAACGCAAACTCAAACGCAGATTCAATAAGTTGTTAAAAGGCTATTACTACTCAATAAACAGGGCTTCGTCTTAAGTCTAGAGTATAGGGGAAGTCTTTATTATTTTCCGTCATGGGAATAGCGCGTTGCCCAGGGGAATGGCCCATTGCTTGGAATCGAGAGGAAAGCCGAGCTTCCGCTTCGCTTTCATTGACGGGAATTTTTTCATAGCTTCTTCCTCCAGGATGAGTCACGTAATAAGTGCATCCCCCAATGGACCGTTCATAACGTTTGTCGATAACGTCAATGACCAACGGCGTATGAATGGGCAAAGTAGAATGTAAACAAGACGGAGGAGCCCAAGCCTTGTAGCGGATACCCGCTACATAAACGCCGTTTTGTCCAGTTGGCCTTAACGGCACCGGACGTCCATTACAAGTGATTAAATAATGGGAATCGTTAAATCCCTCTACCTTGATTTGCACTCGTTCAACAGATGAATCGACAGATCGGCTGACCGAGCCTTGAAACATTTCTTCGCCAAGTACGTTCCACGGTTCAAGAGCCATCCTCAATTCAAGTTGAATTTGTTCGATTCGGTGAGATCCATAATAAGGAAAACGGAAATCTCGGAAAGGGAGAAACCAATCGAGTTTGAAGTTGTAACCCGCAAAATTCAAAGCCTTGATAACATCGCCCAAATCTTCCCAAAGGTAATGCGGCAACATAAATCGGTCGTGCAATTCGGTTCCCCATCGAATAGGTTTTTGTCGGTAAGGCGTTGTCCAAAAAGCGGAAACGCAAGCTCTCACTAATAGAGCTTGTAATAAATTCATTTGGGGATGCGGCGACATTTCGAATCCCCGGAGTTCGACTAATCCCAAACGCCCTCTATTGCTATCTGGACTGTACAACTTGTCGATACAAATTTCGGCGCGATGTGTGTTCCCCGTAATATCGACGAGGATATTTCTAAATAATCGATCCACTAACCAATAAGGCGATTCGCCATACTCTGGAGTTTGCTGAAATGCAATTTCCAGTTCATAAAGGGAATCTAGGCGGGCTTCATCGATTCGCGGAGATTGGCTAGTTGGGCCAATAAACATGGAAGAGAAAAGATAAGACAGCGACGGATGATTTTGCCAAAACGCAACGACACTGCGCAACATATCGGGCCGTTTCAGGAAAGGACTGTCCGAAGGAGTCGGTCCCCCAATGGTGATATGATTACCGCCTCCTGTCCCTAAACGACGTCCGTCTAATAAGAACTTATCGGTTGAAAGTTTTGAGAGGCGAGCCTCTTCATAAACTGTATTGATAATGTTTTTCAATTCATCCCATGAGTCGGCAGGTTGTACGTTTACTTCGATAACCCCAGGATCTGGAGTTACTTTGAAATTTGATATCCGCAGATCGTTTGGCGGTTCGTACCCTTCCAATACAATGGGGATATCCAAACTCTTCGCCGTTTTTTCAATGGCCGAAACCAGCTCTAAAAAGTTTTCAATGAGGGTGGTCGGCGGTAAAAAAACATGTAACGTTCCATTTCGGCTCTCGACGCATAAGGCCGACCGAATTAAGCCAATTACATCTTCTTGCGGATGAGAAGCCTCGCGCTCTTTTTGTTTCTTCAAGTCAGGCGGCTGCGAAGAGTCTTTATATGTTGGCAAGTTCGGGACTACTTGAAAAGAACTCCTCTCAGGCGGTGGGATCTCTTCTCCCTGTGTTTTTTGTTGTAAACTGTTGAACGGTAGCCGCAACCCTATTGGCGAGTCTCCGGGAGTTAAAATTAAACGTCCCGTTCTAAAATGCCAGGAACTGCTAATCCAGCGTTCATACTTTGGCGAAAACACCAATGGTATTACATAGCCCACAGGCTCGCTCAGGTTTTTATCTAATAATTTATGAAGACGTTCCCGTTCGGTTTTTTCATAAAGGTCGGCTTCTAAGACTTCCCCTTCTTCCGGCAAGCGACTTTCTTTCCAAAGGTGATAAACTGCGTCTTCATACGCGGGCATGGCAAAATTAGATGGAATGCCCAATTGTCGCATCAACTCAAGAGTGAAAATTTGAGCGGTTTCTACATCGTGTTCATAATTTTTTTCGATATTGGCAAGCAGAGAGGAATTCCCCCATATAGGAACGCCGTCTTTTCTCCAAAAGCAATTCAAAGACCAACGGGGCATGATTTCTCCGGGATACCATTTACCTTGACCAAAATGAAGAACGCCTCCAGGCGAAAACTTATCCCTTAATTTTAATAGCAAATCGTTGCCCAATCTCTTTTTATTGGGGCCCATCGCGGTGAAATGCCACTCGTCTCCTTCCAGGTCTTCTAGAGAAACGAAGGTAGGTTCGCCGCCCATGGTCAACTGAATTCCCTTGGCTGCGAGGTCTTCGTCTACTTTATTGCCAATTTGGTCAATTTCGTTCCATACTCGTTTGGAGTAAGGTTTGGTTAGTTTTAGGTCTTCCTGGATGCGGGTAAAGTGCATCTTGTGTTCAAACGTAGTTTCGCAAGGCCCCAATGCGCCGGTTATGGGGGCGGCGCTTGAAGGATTTGGTGTACAGCAAAGAGGAATGTGACCTTCCCCCGCCAGCAATCCAGACGTTGGGTCCAAGCCCACCCAGCCGGCGCCCGGTAAGTAGACCTCCGTCCAGGCGTGTAAATCTGTGAAATCGGTAAATTCAGCGTTAGATCCCGCAAGCGTGTCAAGAGGCACACTATCGGGTTTCAATTGGATAAGGTAACCAGAGGTGAAGCGAGACGCTAAACCCAAATGCCGCAACACCTGGCATAAAAGCCAGGCCATGTCTCTACAAGAACCGCTTTTTAATTTAAGCGTTTCTTCACAAGTTTGAATACCCGGTTCCATCCGGACAATGTAAGATAGCAACCCGTTTATTTTTTGGTTAATTCCAACCAAAAAGTCGTTTGTTTCCTTTTTCTTGGTGTCTACGGTTTTTAAAAATTCAATCAAGAGCTCGCCTTTATCCTTTATTTCTAAATAAGGACCCAATTCTTCCGCCAATGATTCCTCATATTTAAATGGAAACTCTTTAGCGTATTCTTCATGAAAATAATCAAAAGGATTGAAAGCTTGAATTTCCGCGACTAAATCGACTTCGACAACAAATTCTTTTATTTTTTCCGGAATTACAATACGGGCTAAGTAGTTCCCAAAGGGGTCTTGTTGCCAGTGCAGGAAATGTTTTTCTATATTAATTTTGAGCGAATAGGAATTTATTTGAGTTCTGGCATGAGGGGCTGGGCGTAACCGGACGACCTGCGGACCCAGATGAACCATTCGGTCATAATTATAACGAGTTAAATGATGGAGAGCTATTTGCGTTTTCATAGACTCGAAGCTAAATTAAAATTAGAGGTATTTAGAATATTTCTAACAGATCGGCTAAAGTATTAAAAATACGTTTATTATAGACTTGTTTTGGGTGAAGGTCATTAAGATTGTGTTTAATCGCTTTAATGTATGAATCAATATTCTAAATTAAATAAATTTTTGTCAATTCAAAAAGCAAACATATATAAAAAATAATCAAAAAATAATGTTTCAAAAGTTTTTAAATGAAGTAAATTAATGAGGACAAACTCTTTAGTTTTGTAATGAATAAAAGTATAAATGTTAAAAGAAAATAGGACAAACTAATGAGACAAATTAGGAGAATACTTTGAGCGATATATTGGCGTTGAACTCAGATTCCCTGAGTTCGCCATCGATAAAAATTAAAACGTCGTTAGAATCTGGAACCATTGACTCCATTGGTTGGGGATTAGGATGGTACCCTAACGACGATAATTCGGCGGTAATCATAAAAGACGCCGTATCTCGCGATACGCAGGATATGGTGCAAGCGTTAACCGATTGGGCCAGTTTTCGGTTTACGGTTTTAATGTGCAACTCTATTGGGGCGGCCAAAAGGCCGACTCAACACGACACGCAACCATTCCGACGTAGTTTTTCTGGGACCGATTGGCTCTTCATTCACGACGGAGAATTTAGCCGCGACGATCTGGAAGATATTCACGACCAAGCGACCGGTTTCCTTGAACCATTAGGGAAAACTGATTCCGAGTTAGCTTTTTGTTTACTGTTAGGCCGTATTCATGCATCCGGTTCAAAATCCCTTAAAGAAGCGAAAGGGAGAAATATATTGGATTGGTTTGGCGAACTCGATTTTCATGGTAGCGCCGACATTATTTTATCCGACGGTAAAACAATGGTTTTTTACCATGGTAAAAATTCGACTAAGCCGATGTTTTACAAACGATTTTGTCCGCCAAATTTAAATATTGCTCTTGAATCCAATTCTTTATCTTTAAACCTAAACGACCCAAGGGACGTCTATAGAACCTTTATGATGGTTTCCACGGGGCCGTTTCAAGGCGAGGATTGGGAGGAAATGGAATTAGGGCAATTGATCATGGCGCGAAGAGGCGCCATCGTGTGGAATAGCCAGCGAACCAGACCGATTCCGTATCCGCTTTCTAGTTTTCAAAGCCAAATTCAAAGCGTTTCAGCATCAACCGAATCTCATTTAGAAGAAAAAGGTTCGTTCAGCTCTTTACAAACAGAACAAGCTTTAACAAGCGCTGTTACGCCAAGCCCCGAGGAGGTATTACATGGCAGCCCAGATCCTTCCCCGGATTATAGGCTTTACGACGTAACGCATTTGACCGAATACAAATATTCAGAACCCGTTGAACATAGCGAACATGCTTTCCGGTTAAGCCCGATGGTCGATCACGATCAAATAATAATGCAAGGTGGCGTGGAAATTTCAGTGCCGGGTGAAAAACTCCACTTTGAAGACGTATTTGGAAATGAATCGATCCATTATTCCATCAGTAAACCTTATACCGAACTTCGAATAGAAAGCCGACACCAAGTTAAAATTTACGCTTCCACTCCCGACGACTACACCTCCTCAATGCGGAGAACTTCCATTCCGCTTATTTGGATGCCATGGCAAAGGCAAATGATGCAGTCGTATTTGTTGCCGCCGGAACTTCCGGAGACCCAGTTAAGGGAACTCAACGAATACGCCATGAGTTTTGTAGAAAGAAACGACTATCACTTGTTGCAAACCATTATGGATATGAACACGCGAATTTATGAAGACTTTACCTATAAGCAAGGATCGACAAACCTGGAAACCACGCCATTTGATATTTTTACTTCGCGTACAGGCGTGTGCCAGGACTTTGCCAATTTGTTGATTTGTTTATGCCGACTTCTGAACATCCCCGCTCGATATCGAGTTGGGTATATTTACACAAACGCAAATTACGAGAATAAAATTCAGTCCGAAGCGTCCCATGCTTGGACGGAAGTGTATTTGCCGTTTGTTGGATGGAGAGGATTTGATCCCACCAACGGATGTTTGGTGAATCAAGATCATATGAGAGTCGCGTGTGGCAGAAATTATCGCGACGCCACCCCAACCGCCGGAACTATTTTAAAAGGCGGCGGGTTAGAAAGTTTATTAGTCGACGTAAAAATGCGAGAAGTTTAAAAAATCACTCCCCTCAAATTGTCATCTTGAGCAAGGTCGAAAGGTCTATTCTTCGTAGAAGAATGTCCATACTTGAGAGGGATCTCCCCCTGATCTAATAAATTGTTACATTGAGGTTCTCGAAATGCGACCACCACTCTCTTTTCAGTATACAAAAGCAACCGCCAAACAAAAGTAAAGGTTGTTGAATACCAATCCCACGACCTGTCATTCTGACGACCAAAGGGAGGAAGAATCTCGCCTCGATTCAATAAATCACATCCTCTAATCTTTCTTTGCGTCCTTCGCGTCTTTGCGGTGAAAGCTTTTAAAGAATATCCCAATTCAATTCACTTCTTAACCAACCCAACAATGAAAAGGAGAGCCATTGCGCCTGCTGTTGCTGTGACAATAGAACCTATAAGGCCAGCCGCGCTGATTCCCAATATTCCAAACAAAAAACCACCCAAAAAAGCGCCAATAACTCCAACGACCATATTTCCAATCAACCCAAATCCTTGGCCTTTCATGAACTTCCCTGCAAGCCATCCCGCGATTAAGCCAATCAATAGAAATGAAACTAATCCAGTGGATTCCACGGCTAACTCCTATATTTGATAGTGAGTGTTTTGGTTCATGTTTAAAAGAATCCTCATTGACTAGAAAATGTATAACCAGTCAGCAACGGTTTTTTAAATAGCGGCTAAATGGGGCACAATTTGAAAACCGTGACAATTGTTCAGTTGTAACAGGTTGAAGTCAAATTATCTACTATTTCATAGAGGAGCGACTGAGATGTGTTCCTGAGCTTGTCGAAGGAAAGTGCGACCTCCTTGTTTTAGTGTCTTAGAAGGTCTTGGAAGTGCCGCCCAAAATGTCATCTCGACCAACGTGGAGAGATCTCTGCTCCATAGGGGCAGGTTACTTTTTGCTTTCAGTAAAGAAAAGAAACCGCCAAACAAAAGTAACGATTGTTTAAACCCATCCTCACGACCAATTATTTTGAAGTCCAATATTGTCACTCGAAGCTAATACTGAGCCTACCGAAGTAGATCGAAGGGTTTCTTCGAGTCATTAACATCTACAACCTAATTGTTAAACGTTTTTTCTTTTGTAGAATGATGTGGAATTCTATTGTAAATAATATGGTTTTTAGGTATTTTGAATGCAAAATTTTTTTTGTAAGAAGTAAAAATGATTTTTATGAAATTATTTGTGCAAATACTCTAAAAGATTTTTAAGTGTCCATGTATTTAGGATGTCTTTTTATTAGATTAATTTGGAAAGAAGTAAGTATGAAATTGACGAGTGAAAAATATAAGTAAATAACTGTTTACTCAAAAAAAATCAAAACTTTGAGTGAATTTAATCCTTTTTAAAAGATAGTTTGTATGGAAATTGAGACCATCGAAGAATCTAAAATTTCTGAAATTTTGTCACGTACTAAAATTTTATTTGTGACTGCAACGGATACAGAAACGGAGTGTTTACATCGCAATATATCGCCTTTGCCAAGTCACGATAAAATAATAAGATGCTACTCTGGAAACAACACTTATTACATTGGTTTATTAGGGGTATTTGGAATTGTACATGTCCAGTGTTCCATGGGGACTATAGGTGAGTCTGCATCCACAACCACTACGCAAGACGCAATATGATTTTGTTTGCCAAAGTTGATAGTTATGGTTGGAATTGCCTGTGGAATGGATGAGTCAAAACAAGCTATTGGCGATGTTTTGATTCCTGCCCCTCTGGTTTTTTACGAATTTAAAAAGGAAGGAAGCCAAAAAATATCGAGAGGGCCTAAACCAAACCCTAGTCAGTTGCTATTGAATAGCACTAGTGTCCGGTAAAAGTAAGAAAGTCATGGCTTAATTTCATCGGTTATCAGA
>JAYOZP010000139.1:0-1462 GCA_038154245.1 Nitrospinales bacterium
GCTGGCGAGAACCCGCCCGCCGTCCGCGCACGCTCCCTGAGCAACAAGAGCGCGGAGCGCAAGAAAAGGATTATTTTTTGCAAACCATACCCCCTTTTCTTTTTATTCCTCAGGATACAGAAAGTTAAAAGAAATACGAGAAAATGAGCACCGACTACCCCCGCAGAGTCCGTGAGAACATATTGCCTCTTTCTCTGGAAAATAATTTGCCCAAAGCTTTTCGTGAATGGTATTTCACTGAAGAGATTTTTGACCACGTGCAACCAACTGAAATTTGCCAGCTTTGCGATAAAGAAGAACTCAGATACCATTTTCAGATTAAAAACGAAAACAATGGGAATATGCTTTGGGTAGGCTCCAAATGCATCTTGAAATTTGGATTATCTGTTTATGACAATGAAGGAGACCTTCTCGATGAACAGGGTGCCCGAAAAAAACTGAATAGCCTTACAAAGAAGATGCAATTAGAGTCTTGCATTAAGGCTTTGGAAGAGCTTTCGAGAAGTGAAAATAATGATATTCTTAAAAGAGCCCTTGATTACTACAAAAACAACAAACGTCTTACTCCCAAGCTGGCCTTTGTCGTATTCTGGAGAATGAAGAAACATAGAATAGATCATCATCCAAGCTTTTTTAAGATCAGCTTGAAACGGCACTCCCACCAGCAGGACTTGGCCGAAATGCAAACTGACAGAGTTCATATGTTCTGGAAGGCATTATCCCCATCTCAGAAAAAATTAGCAGAGGATTTGGGACACTCACCGCCAAACAGTTAGTATTTTAATTTTACAAACCAGGCTTTTAGCACCTATTTGGCTCTTTAAAAGTTTTCCATTGCTTCAAAAATCAGCGCAGGGATCGGCTACTTCCTACTCCCAAATCAAAAAACCGCTACCAGAGGAACCGGTAGCGGCAAACTTTTTGAGGGATTCGAGAGATTTTTACTAAAGCCGTTTCAAGACTAGAGCCTGGCTTATATTTTCCAGACTGGCAAGCGCGTTGCGCCGTTCCGGTGTTTCCGCTCTAGACCGGATAAGGGTTTGGTTCACGATTCCAAACAGGAATCTTAATTCCCCATCGGACCGGTTTATCAGTTCTGCATTCGTAATCAGTTTCATTTTTTCCTCCTGTTTGTTTACGGCCCGCCCATCGAGCCTTGTGCCCCCTCACCCACAATCAGCATTTAAGGCACGTGGACGCGAGGTCGAAAATACAGGAGGAATGAGACCAGAATTCAAAGAATGAACAAACCCGAAGAGGAAGAGAATTAACGGGACCAACGGAACACCTTATGGAAAAAGCTTGCCCTGAAAAGCCGGATAAAAAGCCAATGCAATAATATACTGTAACGTTATTTTCCTATTACTTTGAAATGAATTAAACCTTAAACCGGCTATCTTTTAATATGGGTTTAAAATCCCTTTAACGTTAATCCCTTCCCTTGCCCAATTCTCCATCAATG
>JAYOZP010000139.1:1472-3645 GCA_038154245.1 Nitrospinales bacterium
GCGTTTTCATAACTATTTATAAATAAATCGCTTTTGATTTTTTCAGTCTTGATCAATGCTGAAATCTATCTATACTTAATTTTTGAATAACATCACTTCGATGTTGCTTTAACGTTATTCTGATTTCAAAGGGTTTATTCAATGAAAATTGTAGTCGGAGGAACCAAAGGAGGTTCTGGAAAATCAACAGTGTCAACAAATTTGGCGGTCCTACGGGCAACAGAAGGCCACGAAGTATTACTGGTGGATGCGGATGACCAGGAAACAGCCGCAGACTTCACGGAACTTAGAAACCAAACACTAGAGGAGGGAGCGGGTTATACATGTATAAAACTCACCGGCCCCTCGGTTCGCACAGAAGTCCAACGCTTGGCTCCCAAATATGATGACATCATTATTGATACAGGGGGTAGGGACACAACGAGCCAACGAGCCGCCCTCACGGTAGCCGATATTCTTCTGGTTCCTTTCGTTCCAAGGTCCTTTGATGTTTGGACCTTGGACAATATTTCCAGAATTGTGGATGAAATGAAAGTCGCCAATCCTGATCTCAAGGCGTTTATCTTTTTGAATCGGGCTGATCCAGCCGGTAAAGACAATCAGGCCGCCCAGGAATACATACTTGAAGAACTCGAAGATCAGGGAAGGCTGGGAACTTTCGAACTCTTGGACGCTTCCTTAGGAACCCGCAAGGCCTTTGGGAACGCACAATCAAAAGGATTGGCCGTCACGGAGCATTGCCCTAAGAATCTAAAAGCCGAGCATGAAATGTTAACGTTATATTCATATATTTTTAACGTTATGGTGAAATCAAATCTCATGGAATTGCAGGCATAGAAAAATGACAATATCTAGAAAACCCAAACCCTCCTTGGAGGTAACCTCAGAAAAGCAAAATCTAAAAGAAAAGGAAATCGAAAACCTGATTCATAAAGGAGGAAGCATAGCCTCCCCCGCAAACAATTCTAAAGGAAAAGATGATCCACAAAAAAACGTTCAACTTCGCCTTCTAGGGTCTTGGTTAGATCGAATTGATACACTCAGAAATCAGCGGACGGTAAAAACCCCACGGCATACCTGGTTTTTAGAAGCCATTTCTGAAAAGCTGGAAAAGGAAGAAACCAAATACAAAACGTAGGGGGAAATGGTAATTTTTGCTTCCAAAAGGCTACGAGGAGGGAGCCTGCAAATAAAATAAGGAAATCACTTTCCCCTTTGCGAAGCACTATGCAATGCAGGGTTGTAAATTTAGGGGGATAAGCTATTATGATTGAATAGCCCGTATGGGCGTTTAATAAATTTTATTCAGGGCTTGCGATGGATCAAGAATCGCTTCACCATTTTTCTATGGCCCATTTTTAGGGTCGCCACACCAACCAAGGGAGGATACTCGCCAGAAAAAAGAAAAGCCGAGCAGTGCTCGGCAATTTCATTGGAAAATTAAATTGTGACTGATTTAACTTTCCTACATTTTTAGATTCTTTGCAAGGGTTTCTTGCAACAATTTTCTATTGTTTTTTTTCAGGCGGGTTTTCTCCCTCAACCAAAGGAGAAAACAATATGTTTCATGCGCTATCCCATGCTTTGCGTTCCATGCCTATGGTCGCGCCCCCAACCTTCAACCCCGATCAACCCCGCCGCAAAACTCTAACCCGTATTCCCGACAATGGCACTTTTGTTTTGCCCTTAAAGCAAAGCTTCATTAAAGATGTCCGGATCATGCCTGGCACCATGCGTATGCTGGCTTTACTTGCCGGATGGTCCGGACGGCAGGATAAAGCTGTCATAGAAACCACTCAGGGCATACTCGGAAAACATTTAGGCCGATCAGTCCGGCAAATCTACCGCTATTTGAAAGACGCAATGGAGGAGGGATATCTTCTTTATTCCTACACCAAGAACAGATGGGGCTATATCACAGGGATTAAAATATGGCTCAATAGTTTGGCCATTCGCCGTAGACCTACACAAAAAAAGGCCAGAATCCGCAGAAATCAGGACCGGACATTTGAGTCCGACACTAATGAGAAATATAAATTAATAGAAAGAAAGGATGACAGATTATGGGAACAATTAGAGCGATTTTCCAAAATTGCAGGATTTGAAATGCCACAAGGCGAACTTACCGGACCTTAATTTTAAACATCTGTAAAACCCAACCATCGTATTTGCC
>JAYOZP010000139.1:3655-10543 GCA_038154245.1 Nitrospinales bacterium
TGTTCCAGCTTTCTGCGATGCAATATGGGGAAGATGCTAAATTATGATCATTGGGAGGATTTTTATCATTTCTTTTGAGGCTCAAATAGCCATTTTTATTATTACAATAAATTATATTTTGACGAAGGCAACTTTAAAAGAAATACTAAAGTATTTTAAAGAATAACAATATAACATTTATCCCTACCTTATATAATTAAGCCCATTAAAGATCCTTTTTATGGTTACCAATTGGATAATTTGATAAGATTCCGACAATTAAATTTTCCGGCATGATCATGTAAACCTGTCAAGAGGATCGGCCTCAATGATGATCTGGTTAAAAACCCTATTTATAAAATTAGCGTCAATAATTGTAGCTTCCATCCTTTTTATTATTATTCCCTTTGGTCTCCTCATAGCATCCGAAGTTGAAAAATCCCTATCAGAAAATCAACTGGCGGCTTTTGGTTTAATGGCCGCTTTGGTTCTAGCTTATTTTGGTAAAAAGTTTGCTCATACATTAGAGATGAAGTGGAGAAGCCAACCAGAAGAGCATGGCGCACCACCTTCCCAAGTGCAATTACTCGAAAAGTCTTCATCGGTAAACGTAATAACATTTTCCCTGGCTCACGTTATTATCCTATTTGCCTTTTATGTTCTAGCTATTACTGCTTATTATGATTTTAATTTTGAAATCGCTTTTAACACCTTAAATACCCATCGGGAAGCCTCTATACCAGCCCTCTTTATATTTTTGGGTTTGCCCTTTTCCCTCAGCTATGAATTAAAGGAACGAACAAGATTTTGGTCAAAATATTTTGGTTCAGAAAAACCAACCCCGCTATTTTCCCATTTCTTTTTCTTTATTAATTTGATTATTGCCACCGTCGTTTCAGCTTTTTTATTTGCGTTACTTGTTAGTGGCTGGATGATCTTTATTGGTATTTTTCCGGAAGGCAGTGTCCCGAAAATAATTATCTTAAGCTTGCCATTACTTTTTTTGATGCTGATTTTTTCTTTAATTCCAAAAACGGCCATCGATAATTTTGAAAGCTTTTACCCAAAGCTATCCCTAAAATCTTAGCCTTGGCGGATCATCCTATGAATGAAGAGCAAAGAGAAAAAAGCATACAAGGATTCTTAAATTCTAAAGAACGCCTTTTTCCAAAAGCTTGGGGTTGGGAGCAGTATGAAAGTGGATTTAGACAATGGGCTTATCAATTAGCTGTTCTCGTTGAAAAAGAAAATTCTAAAACCGAAGAGGAAGAAGATGATCAAATATTCTATCCAGACCTAATTGAGGAACATATTGAAGCTGAAATCTATGAAGGCAAGTTACCTTCCCATGAAGAAATGAGAGAAAAAGATCCGGATTTAAGGGGTATTCAAGATAGACTTGAAGAAGAGGCCCAGGGTTTATTAAAGAGCAAAGGGGATTAAAAATAAAAGATTTTTTCTTAAGGTCAAAAAGTTAAAGTCATTTCTCTTAATTGATCTAAAAGTAATTTCATTGCATAGGTATCCTGTCCGCAATATTTTATTAGGTTGTCCCAAAGGAATGGCAAATCATCAGGTTTTAAATTTCCCTCCAAGAAAGCCCCATATTGAAGCATGGCTTCTCCACCATGACCAATTTCCATACCCTCATAACTTAGATTTGTAAAACAAGGAAGTACGGCTTTAATCGAGGCCGAACTTTTTTGATCAGGATGGTAGAGCCAACGGTTCTTAAATGGCACCAGCAAATCGACCATTCTTTCTGTTATTGAGTTTATCTCAAAAGCATACCGGGGAAAGTCTTTTGCCAGTTCATTATTTCGGGCAATCTCAAATGCCTGGTTATAAACAATGACGCTTCCCTCCTGGCCACAAAACGTTATCAGGTTTTCTATAAAGGGATGCCGGGGGTCAGACCGTTCCTTGTGCAGGAATTCATGATGAAGAAGCTTTGCTTCAGGAGACTCCTGAATATGAACTGAAAATTGGAACGGGATTTGTTGATAGGGTCTTGTGCCTTCAAACAAAGGAATAGCAGGCATAATTGTTTCATAGTCCAGAAAATATAGCGGATATTGAAGCTCTTCCAAAAAGTTTCTGATGTTTAAGGAGTTAATAATAGTTTCACCCTTAAGGTAACTTACAACATCCTTCCCTTTAACTCCGCTTGGCCGAATACTGGCAGGTAATTTTTCAAGGTGTACGCCGTACTCTTGTGCTATTTCTTCCGCTTTGGATTTTTGAAATACATCATAAACTGAATAATCAGGAACACTGTTCCAGCAATAGGGCCGGTAATCACATTCAAAGGGGGCAAAGCATCGAGCCCCAATGGAAATACCAGGTTGGCTTTTATTGTTTAGTGTTTATCCCAGCTGTTCCGCCACCGTTTCAACCTCTTTTTGTTTGGCAAAAACATAATCAGAGATGTCTTCCAATTTTAAAAGGCTTTGTGGATCAATTGGGCCTTGGCGAACATAACTTTTATCAATCAGCATCATGAAACATTTTCGGATTTTATATCCCGCATTGCAAAAAACATGATACTGAAAACCCACATCATCCAAATGGTAATCCTTCACACCAGTCGAACTCTTTACCTCGATCATATCCCATTCATCGCTACCTTCAACGCGCTTTAAAATATCAATGCGAGAATAACAACCATTGACGGGGTGTTTGGCCGTGGCCTCAAAAATAATTTTCTTGCCATCCTGAATATATTGCTCCGTGGCAGAAATTGCCCCCTGAATGTCCCAATAGGGCAAAGTGACTTCCGCCCCACCTTCGAAATATTTCATAGCCCATTGACCAATTTCATGGCCGGTATCGAACCTGGCTTGTGTTTCAGGATCAATTTTCGGTGCCAAATCTTTACGATGACGATATAGCCAGAGAGCCTTGGGGCATTGAAGGCCTTTCAAATATTGGGATTTAGATATCGAGGATTCCATAAACGAAGTTTACGTTAAAAGTTAACTTGTGGGAATGAAGGTTTTTATATTCCTTTGAATTTAGGCCCACATAGTGAGTTATTTAGGAAATTAGAAATCAACCTTGACCCCTGTTGTCATTTTTGACAATATGGACATGCCTTAAAAAAGCTCAGAAGGAAATAATTTAGAAAAATGAAGACAACAACCCAACCATTTAATACGAATAGCCAAGATGTGGATGAAATTAAAGCAAGTTTAAGTGAAACAATTATTCGCATTTTAGAGGATAAGAAGCTAACGGTTCGGCAAGCCCACGCAGTAACCAAAGTTTCTGCTGCTGATTTTTCGCGCATCCGGAATTCTGATTTGGGGCGATTTACAATTGACCGACTCGTTAAGATTCTGAACAGGCTGGCCCCTGAATTGAATATCAGTTTGACTTTGAACGGCCCAAAAACAATTAAAAAACAGACCACTTGAAGAGACAATTCACATGAAAGCCACCGAAGCAAAGCTACTCACATTTATAAAAAAGTCTCCACAGTTTGTTATTCCTATTTACCAAAGGACCTATTCATGGACAGAGAAAGAGTGTTTGCAACTTTGGGATGATATTGTTCGGTCAGGCCAAAATAAAAAAATTTCTGTGCATTTTGTGGGGTCAATTGTTTATATCGAGTCAGGATTATCTCAAGTGACAGACCAATCTCCTTTGTTGATAATTGATGGTCAACAGCGTCTAACAACCGTTACGCTTTTAATTGCGGCATTGGTAAAGGCCGTGGAAGACACTGAACCAGTGGATGGGTTTTCACAAAGAAAATTAAAAAACTATTACCTAATTAACCCGGAGGAAACTGGTGACCGGCATCATAAACTTATTTTATCCCAAACTGACAAGGAGTCTCTCCTTGCCATAGTCAATGATTCTGAGCAGCCAAAAGAACATTCTTTAAGAATAGTTCAAAATTTTGAATTGTTTAAGAAGCTTCTTTCAAAATGTGACGGAGATTTAATGGATATTTGTACTGGGTTATTGAAATTAGTGGTCGTTGATGTTGCTCTAACGAGAGACCAGGATAACCCGCAACTTATTTTTGAAAGTATGAATTCCACTGGCCGTGAATTAAGCCAGGCTGATTTAATACGAAATTTTATTTTGATGGGATTAGAACCGGACCTTCAAACCCGGCTTTATAGGCAATATTGGAGACCAATGGAACTTGAATTTGGCCAAGAAGCCTATGGAGATTACTTTGATGCTTTTATGCGTCATTATTTGACAGTCAAAACAGGAGAAATACCTAAATTAAATGAAGTCTATGATGCATTTAAAACCTTTTCTAGATCACCGGAAATAGCGGAAGGTGGTATTGAGGCTCTTGTAAAAGATATCCGTGATTTTGCAGGATATTTTTGTGCAATGACTCTTGGTGCTGAGCCTGATCCAATATTAAAGGAAGCATTTCATGATCTTAGGGAATTAAAAGTTGATGTAGCTTTTCCTTTTTTGCTTGAGCTTTACCATGATTACAAACAAGACCTTTTATCAAAAAGTGATCTATTAGCGGTAGTTAGGATAATTGAGGCTTATGTTTTTCGAAGAGCTATTTGTGCCATTCCAACCAACTCAATGAACAAAACCTTCGCTACCTTTGGAAAGGTTTTGAAAAAAGACCGGTATTTAGAAAGTATCCAAGCTCACTTTTTAAATTTGCCTTCATATCGGCGTTTCCCAACAAATGAAGAATTTTTACGCGACATCCAAAGGCGGGATTTATATAACTTTAGAAGTAGAAGCTATTGGCTTCGCCGTATTGAGAATTTTGGGCGTAAAGAGCGCGTGTCAGTTGACCAATACACCATCGAACATATTTTGCCACAAAACGAAAACCTTCCAGAGCAATGGCAGGACGAGCTAGGCCCAGATTGGAAACGGGTGAAGGAAACCTGGCTTCATACTTTAGGGAACCTAACCCTAACTGGGTATAACTCTGAATACGGAGATCGCCCTTTTAATGACAAGCGAGACATGGAAGGTGGATTTAAGGAAAGCCCATTAAAGCTTAATGTAGGTTTAGGGCAACTAGATCATTGGAATGAAGAAACAATCAAAGAACGAGCAGAAAAGCTATCTCATTTAGCTATGGATGTGTGGACCATACCAGAACTACCTCAAGAAATATTGGCTGAGTATCAGCCTAAAAGAGAGGAAACGACCACCTATTTCATTGAGGACCATCCCCACTTGCTATCTGGAAATATCCGGCCAGTTTTTGAGGCTTTTCGGAAAGAAGTCCTGGCCCTTGATCCCTGTGTGACGGAGGAATTTCTGAAATTGTATGTGGCTTATAAGGCAGAAACAAATTTCGTTGATATTGTTCCGCAAGCAAAGCGCTTAAGACTGTCTTTAAACATGGAATATTCGGAAATCAGTGACCCAAGAGGGTATTGCAAGGATGTGACTAATCTCGGGCGTTGGGGAAATGGAGATATCGAAGTAGGTTTAGATAGTTTGGAAGACCTGCCTTACGTCATAGGTTTAGTCCGACAGTCCTTTGAGCGCCAAATGGGTAATGGGGCTGAATAATGACACCGTATCATTCTAAATATCTTGCCCATGAGCTTACAAAAAGATGTCCTTCTGACAGCATTGAGAAGCTAGCAGGGGCATTGGTAGATGCTCAAGTGGACCTGAATCCTCACCAGGTGGAAGCGGCTCTTTTTGCTTTTCAGTCTCCACTTTCAAAAGGAGCATTGCTTGCAGATGAAGTGGGCCTTGGTAAAACTATTGAAGCAGGTTTAGTGCTTTCTCAAAAATGGGCGGAACGAAGGAGAAAGATTCTTATCATTACTCCCTCAAATTTGCGAAAACAATGGCATCAAGAACTACAAGAAAAATTTTTTCTCCCCGCAACCATTCTTGAATCCCGATCCTATAAAGCTGAAATAAAAAATGGAAACCTCTCTCCATTTGAAGTCAAAGACAACATTATTATTTGCTCCTATCATTTTGCTCGGAACAAAGCAGAGGATTTAAGCAGGATTTCATGGGATTTGGTGGTCATTGACGAAGCTCATCGTTTACGAAACGTGTATAAACCATCAAATGTAATTGCCAATACTCTAAAAGAAGCCCTTCAAAATTCTCCAAAACTTCTTTTAACAGCAACTCCACTGCAAAACTCCTTATTAGAATTATATGGATTGGTCAGTATTATTGACGATCAGGTTTTTGGCGATTTTAAAAGTTTTAGAGATCAATACTCAAATATTACTGATCCGGGAATTTTTGGATATTTAAAGTCTCGCTTAAAACCCTTCTGCCAGAGAACACTCCGTCGTCAGGTTACAGCCTACGTGCCTTATACAGAGCGGCACCCCATACTACAGGCCTTTGAACCGGGCGAAAGTGAAGACAGGTTATACCATTTGGTTTCCGATTATTTACGTCGGGAAAATTTGCAAGCCCTTCCTAAAGGTCAGAGAACCTTGATGACCTTGGTTTTAAGAAAACTTTTAGCCTCTTCCAGTTTTGCTATTGCAGGTGCCCTCAATAGCATTATCAGAAGGTTAGAAGCTCAACTTGAAAGGGCCAAGCTTCACGAAGAGTCGTTAGAGGAAGAGCTGGATAAAGATTATGAAACTCTTAATGAAACGGCAGATGAATGGCCAGAAGATAAAGCTGAGGAGCCGTTATCTGAAGCAGACCGGCAAGCAATTGAATGTGAAATAGAAGACCTGAGATCATTTTATGACTTGGCGGTATCAATACAGACCAATAAGAAGGCTGAGGCTCTTCAGAAGGCTTTGGAGCAGGCTTTTAAAGATAGGCCTCTTGAGGAACGAAAAGCTATAATCTTCACGGAATCCAGACGTACTCAGGACTATTTGCTACGAACCTTGGCGGATAGCCCTTATCAAGAAGGGATAGTTTTATTTAATGGTTCTAATACGGACCCTAAGTCCAAAG
>JAYOZP010000140.1:0-10105 GCA_038154245.1 Nitrospinales bacterium
ATATAAAGATTCTTTCGATATAAAAAAGGCTTTCGAAAGACTTGCCGAACAACCAGGATTCGTAAAACAGGCATTAATTAAATACTTATTCAAAGATATTCAATACTCGGGTGGTATACAAAGAAAAAAATACCTACGCCTACCAGTGCTTTGGCCATCTGAAATGGAACTAGATCAAGCAAGAGCGGCGCTTAGTTCCTTGATCGTCAATAAGTTTCATACCAGCTATCCGGGGGTTCCTGACCCAGACGCCATTAAACGAGAGTTTTTGAGTAAAACCGAACATAAAAAAACTATCGTTTATCTTTGGTTAAGAGACCTGTGGGTCGACCTAGAAAACTCTAGAGATAGGAATAGTCAAGAGCAAATTGCCGTCAAAGCTCAACTTTTTCTAGATCGAACCTCGTTTTTAACTAAAGACGCTGTTAGAGATATCAAAAGAATAATTACCGCCCCTGTAAATAATTATAATATCTTTGAATGGATCAAAGAAATAACGGGTAAGCAGTTCATAGTGGATCAATTGACTTCAAATCTTTTGGATCATGTGTATGGACCATTTTTCAAAACCCTTGACCAGTTAACCAAAGTGGAAAGACATTCCACCCCGCTTGATCAGGTTAAGAAACAGAAATTTATAAATTTCACGCATTGGGGGAAACCTAAGATCCAAAAAGGAATTCAAGTCATAGATATGTTACCGGCCTCGCGAGACGATTTGGTTTCCATGTCGGTTAACGAAGGCGGAGCGATTGCCAACATTGCGGCAAAAGCGGAAGGAGCCGCAGCCTACGATTTGAACCAATTGCAAATGGTTATGCGCAACGCCGAGCTTTTACGACAAGCGCTCAGTCAAGACGCGTCTTCTAATACTCAGGGAGAAAGCGAAGGCATTGGCACATTGGCGGAAACTCTTAGTCAAACTCTAACAAACTCACGACAACAAGAGTTCTCGGATCTTTCGGAATTAAATCAGGGAGCTAACCTGGGAGCTTATAGTCTGGGAGCTTCGGCTGGAGGAAGTCTATATTCGAGAGCGCGTTCGGCTTTTGCATACTCCAAACGTCGCGAATATCTTGACGCGGCTATTACCGCAGCAGGGCGTGGAGACAACTTTGCCAAATGGGTTGTTCGTAAATCGGACATCAGGACGCCGGTCCTTCAACAGTTAGGAGATCGCGGCGACCTTTTAGCGGCGCGCCATAACGGTTACCCTAATGGCGACCAGCCGTTTCACCTTTTGGTAAAAATTCCTCATAACTCGGTGCAAAAGGATTGGGATGGAACGCCTTATGTTTTATTCAACAGCAGTTATGTCGCTACCAAACGATTAAAATCCTGGGATCGTTATGGAAACCTCGCTCCTATCCTCAAACTGCCTTTATGGATTATCAATCCATCCTGGTGGAGTAAAGTTGAGGAGTCTGTTGTAGGTACTACTTATCCATTTAAATGGGACGTAGACACCCATGAAAAACAAACGGAAATGCTTCGTGAAAGAAATTTTCTAGGCGGAAGGATTAAGCTTGACGATACGGATAAAATTAATTTCAGCGAGATTCTCGGTAGAATCGAAGCTGAGAAAAACTTCACAAAATACACTCGCGAAGCCCAGTCGCAAGATATTTTAAGAACCATGAATGAGCTGAGTCAGGAAGCTCCTAATTTCAGACAAACTACTGGACAAAACCTGCAACAACAATTGAACAATACGCAAACGCTTCAACAACAGCAAAGAACTAACGCCAACATCGATTCGCGGCAACAGGGTTTGCAAACACAGATTGAGCAAATTCGGCAAATATTGACACCGCCGCCACCCGCCGACCCTGCTCCAGCTCCAGCGGATAGTTCTTCAGCGGCTCCGGCTGCCGACTCTAATTCTTCGGCGGCTCAACCTGCGGTTCCGGCCACGGCTGCGACTCCGTCGGTGAGCGTTCCGCAAGCTGAGACGGCTGTGATCGTTCAGTCTGTCAGATAATTCTTTAACCATCCTCCCTGCCTTTTTGGGAGGATGGTAAAGTTATGCTTAAATTATTTCCTTGCTTATTTCTCCTTTCGCCCTAAAATATCTATAAATTTTATGTTTCAGGTTCCGTAAGGATGAAAATGGGAAGGCCGCGAAACTCGGCCACGGTCCCGCCGCTGTGAGCGTTACGAAATCTACATCATGCCACTGACGTTTGGTTGGGAAGGCGTAGAAAGTAGGCTAAACGCAAGTCAGAAGACCTGCCTGAATGAAACGACGTCCATCTTTCGGGTAAAAAAGGCGGTGTCTATACAGTTGATCAAGTAAATCAGGGCGCAGTCAACCTCAATCCTCCATTTGGAGCGTTGAGGTTTTTTTTTGCCCGGCGATGCCGCCGAAATAAAAGCTTTAACCGCAAAGGCGCCCTTCGGCTCCGCTCAGGACAAGCTCCGAGCGCAGAGAAAAAGAGTAAGGTGGTCGCACTTCGACAAGCTCATTACCTAGATCCTTCGTTCCTTCGGCTACGCTCAGGACAAGCTCATCAAAGGAAGGCTTCTTAAGGATGACGTCGTATTAAACTTTTTGCCTGAAACAAAACTTTATCTTTCGAATAAGCTAAAAATTAATTTCCTAACCGAACGCATAAAACAAATAAAAATATTCCTTAATACTTAAAGGTTAACCTAATGGAACAGGATCAAGATCTAAATCAGCCGCTTCCAAACAACTACGCTATCTGTATCGCCGGACATGGCTCCCGCGACCAGGATGGCATCAAAGAATTCTTAACTCTTTCCCAAAAGTTTAAGGAAAGAGAACCAAAACGCATCGTTGAATGCGGGTTCTTAGAATTTGCTAAACCCACTATCACGGAAGCGATCTCTAAATGCGCTCATGACGGGATCGACAATATCGTCGTTTTACCGGGTGTGCTTATGGCCGCCGGTCACGCGAAAAACGATATGCCGAGCGAGGTTTTACAAGCTAATAAAGACTACCCTAACTTGAATATCCAGTATGGGCGTCCATTAGATATTCATCCAAAAGTATTGAAGGTATGTTCTAAAAGAATCGAATCTGCGGAGCAACCTTCTTCCAAGAATATTTCTCGCGAAGAAACGCTCTTGATCACTGTAGGCCGGGGTAGAAGCGACCCGGACGCTAATTCAAATATCGCCAAAATCAATAGAATGTTATGGGAAGGTATGGGCTTTGGTTGGTCGGAAACTTGTTTTATTGGCGTCACCCAACCTCTGCTTGCGGACTGTCTTGAAAAAGCGACATTACTGGGATACAAGCGGATCGTGGTTTTTCCTTTTTTCCTGTTTACGGGAATATTGGTAAAAAAGATCTATTCCATAACGGATGATTTCCAGAAAAAATACCCAAATATAGAGTTCCTAAAAGCGCCTTACCTCAACTACGACGACCTCATTATCGACGTTTTTATGGAACGCGCCCGCGAAATTCCTTTCGGAAATCAGAATATGAACTGTCAGATGTGCAAATATCGCGAACAAGTGGTAGGATTTGAAGATCAGGTAGGAGAACCACAGGCTGGGCACCATCATCACGTCAGAGGGATTGAAGGTTACCACGACCATGCGCACGGACATTCGCACAATCATTCTCATGCAACGGATCATTCGCATGAAGATAATGACCGAAAAGGCTGACTAAGTTTATTTAACAAACGATTCGATCATGGAAATTTATCAACCGCACCCCATTGAAAAAGAAAGCTACGAAATCATCGAAGGATTGATAGATTTATCTCCATATCCTCCGGAAGTTCAAGAAATCTATAAACGTGTTATTCACACTTCGGGCGACACCAAAATTATCGACGACTTTCATATTTCTGAAAACGCCATCGAAGCCGGCGTTAAAGCGATTCTAAATGGCGCGGTCATTTTAACCGACGTAACTATGGTTCAGGCGGGTTTGAAAAGACAATTAATGGAGCATTTTAAATTAGAATCGATTTGCTGGGTTCACGCGCCTGAAACGCATTTGCAAGCTAAGAAAGATAACACTACCCGAGCAAGGGCGGCTATTCGCAGAGCGGCGGGTCATATTTGGGATAAACCTATTATTTTGCTTGTTGGAGACGCTCCAACGGCTTTAAGCGAAGCGGTTAGTTTGGTATTGAATGAAACTTTTAAACCTGAACTCATTATTGGAATTCCTGTGGGTTTTGTCGGCACCGAACAAAGTAAAAAAGAACTCCAGGAACAGTCGCACGTACCTTATATAACTAACGCTGGGACACGGGGCGGTTCGCCCATCGCAGCTTCGGTTTTCAACGCGCTGCTAATTCTAGCTTCTAGGGAAACTCCGCAAGCGGCTCCAAATGTTTCTAGTAAAACCGTCGACTTATCGGTTCCAACCGAGCAGGGACTAATGCGCGGCTACGCCACTGGCAGTTGCGCTACCGCCGCCGCTAAGGCCGCCTTTAACTTTTTAACGACGGGCGAAGTTCCATCGGAAATAGAGATCGAATTACCTTCGGAAGAGAAACTCATTATCCCCGTAAACTTTGCTAAAAAAACGGAACATGGGGCCATAGCTCAAGTGACTAAGGACGCTGGCGACGATCCCGACGTCACTCACAAATGCAACGTAGAAGTAGAGGTTAAAAGGAACGATCTTGGAGAGTTTCGTTTTTTTGCAGGGCCGGGCGTTGGAACGGTATGCGAAGATGGACTGCAACTTGCGAAGGGACAAGCCGCAATCAACCCCACGCCTCGCATAATGATTCGGAGCAACATAACGCAACAACAAGAAAAACCTGATTGTCCCGGCGAATGGAAAAACACGGGGCTGGATATAACCGTTGGCATACCTGGCGGAGAAGAGTTAGCCAAGAAAACTTACAATCCGCGTATTGGAGTCCAGGGCGGACTTTCCATATTAGGAACGTCCGGCATTGTTGAACCTAAGTCGCTCAGCGCATGGAAGGCCGCCGTTGAAATTTATATCGACGTCGCTCTTGCCACTCAAACAGATTCTATCGTTTTTAGTCCGGGGAAATGGGGACAAACCTTCTTTCATAAACGCGCCAAAATTCCGCTCAATCAAATTTGTATGATTTCAAACTTTATGGGAGACGCGCTCGACCATTTAAAAAAACGGCTTGGCGAAAAAGATTATCCTTTGGAAACTTTAAAGATCGCAGGGCACCCAGGCAAACTTGCAAAGGTTATAGACGCCCACTGGAATACACATTCAAAAGAATCGCCTATGGCCGTTCCAATCATAGTCGACTTGGCTAAAGAGATTCTTCGCGACGAAACTATTGATGAAATGAGAACTTCTATATCGGTGGAACAAATTATTCAAATAAGCCATCGCGAAGGTTTCATCCAACGGCTGTTCGATTTGGTCGCTCTAGAAATAGCAAAATCCATCATAGAATATTTAGGGGGCAAACCTAAAGTGGAAGTTTACCTTTCCGACTTCAAAGGCAACCTAATAGGATCTTTTTCGGGACTCTAATTCATTGACCGCAACTCAAACATCGCTTGGCTCTTTCACTGGTATTGGCGTAGGGCCCGGACCATCTGGTTACTTAACGGTAAAAAGCCAACAAGCGCTTCTGGACGCCGACTTGGTATTAGTCCCTAAAGCTCAAGGAGGAAAAAACTCGACCGCGTTAAGTTGTATCCAGGATTTACCATTGCCAGATGATAAAATCGTGCATCTTGAATATCCAATGACGAACGAAACGGATACTTTAAACGCGAGGTACGACGAAGTCGCAAACCAAATTGCCGATTACTTACAAAAAGGCTTAAAAATTACATACATCACTTTAGGCGATCCGTTCTTGTATTCAACTTATATCTATACGGTTCAAGCTCTAAAAAGAAAGTTTCCCGACACCCCTGTAAAAACATATCCGGGTATCAGTTCGTTTCAAGCTTTAGCTTCGGCTTTGAATATGCCGCTGGGAACGGGAAAAGAAAAAATTTTAATACTACCCTGCCCCGACGCTCCACATGAGTTAGCGCAGTGCATAGAACAAAACGATAACGTAGTGCTCATGAAAATTGGCGATCGCTTTCCCTGGGTTTACGAGTTGTTGAAGAAGATGGACATCCTTCCCTATTGCGCGCTTGGGAAACGCATTGGCTTGGACAATGAAATCCTCACTAATGAATTGGAGGAATTGGACATGGATTCTAAGCCTGGGTATCTATCGGTCATGTTAATCCGTAAATCGGAAGTTCTTGGAAGAAAAGATATATGAAAGTATTTTTTATTGGCGCGGGTCCGGGAGACGTCGAACTCATCACACTTAAAGGTCATAGAATATTACACGCCTGCCCCTTCGTCATGTACGCGGGTTCGCTAATCAATAAAGAACTTTTAAACGATTTGCCAGATTCCACTAAAACTTTTGACACGGCTGAGTTGGATTTAGGCCAACAAGTCGCTCTTTACAAAGAAGCGTACGAGAACGAAATGGACGTGGCGAGATTGCAAAGCGGGGATCTTTCTATATACGGTTCCATCGGCGAACAAATGAGAAAGTTGGACGAATTGGGAATCGATTACGAAATTATTCCCGGAGTCTCTTCCGTAGCGGCTTCGGCAGCCGCATTGCGTAAGGAGTTAACCTTACCCAACGTTTCCCAAACCGTCATCCTTTCGCGAGTGAGCGGCAGAACGAAAGTGCCGCCGGACGAAGAATTGGAATTGTTAGCGTCTCATAAATGCACGCTATGCTTATTTTTATCGATTTTGAAGTTAAGAGAAGCCGCCGACAAGTTGGCTAAATATTACGATCCCAAAACCCCTGTCGCTGTGGTTTATAAAGCAAGTTGGCCGGACGAAAAAATCATAAAAGGCGATCTAACCAACATCGCCGACTTGGTGGAAAAGGAAAACATCACGCTGACAGCTTTAATCATGGTGGGCAACGTGTTAGAATCTTCTGATTTCGAAGACTCGAAACTTTATTCCGAAGATTTTTCGCATCGATTTAGAAAGAAAAATGGAAAATCCTAAAAAGGTCGCCATTGTCGTTATTCGTGAAGAGGGATTAGAAGTCGCCCGTAAGCTTCATCAAGCGGAACCTGGTTGGCATTTGTGGAGCCCTAAAATTGAAAACCCCAGAGAGTCGGAATTTATCTTTGAGCCGCGCTTTAAAGATTGGTTAAAAAAGCATTTCGATAAATACGATGGATTTGTTTGCTTCATGGCCGCGGGAATTGTGGTGCGCGCCCTTTCCCCTTTAGTCAAAGATAAGACCACAGACCCGGGCGTGGTGGTGTCGGACGAGTTCGGCAGACAAGCGATATCGTTACTGGGCGGACACGAAGGTGGAGCCAACAATCTGGCTTATCAAGTGGGCAACGCTATTGGCGCTGTTCCCGTGATTACGACAGGAACGGAAGCTTTAAAAGAATACGTTCTGGGAATAGGTTGTCGTAAAGACGCTTCGTACGAAAGTCTTCACAAACTCACGACTAGGATTTTAGACGGGGCCAATGTAACTCCAAAACAAATTCGATGCATCTCCACTATCGATTTAAAGAAGGACGAACCTTGCATTTTAAAGTTGGCTGAAACGTTTCAATGCCCCATACGAATTTTCTCGCAGCAGGAGATTGTCGCCTCCGATTTAAACATAGGGTCGTCCGAGTTTGTAGAAAACATGATAGGCGTACCCGGCGTTTGCGAACCCACTTCGTTGATGGCTTCCCATTATGGCGAATTAGTTGTAGAAAAAACCACTGAGAACGGTTGCGCCGTCGCCTTGGTGAAAGAATCATCCGTTCACGAAAGAAAAAACGATGAGTAAGTTGTACCTTGTTTCCATCGGCCCTGGCGATCTTGACCTAATTGTGCCGCGCGCTCAAAAGGCTTTGCAAAATAGCGATGTTGTTATTGGCCATCAATTGTATTTAGATTTAATCGTTAAACTGGTTAAAGGTAAAGAAACTATATCGACTCCATTAGGTCAGGAATTAGAGCGCGTCGATTTTGCGATAGAACATGTTCGACAAGGAAAATCTGTCAGCCTAATCTCCAGCGGCGATATAGGGGTTTATGGATTAGCGGGGCTGGCTTTGGAACGGTTGAATCAACAGGAACATAAACTAGACGTGGAAATTATTCCAGGAGTCACCTCGGCAACCGCCTGCGGTTCTCTACTGGGCGCTCCGTTGACTCTTGATTTCTTAACCTTATCGCTGTCAGATATTCTGGTGCCGCGAGAACAAATTTTGAAACGCGCGCAGGCGGCGGCCGTGGGTGATTTTGTTTCCGTTCTCTATAATGTACAAAGCGCGCAACGCAAAGGATTGATCTACGAAGTATTGGAAAAGTTCCGACCTTATAGAACACCTGAAACCCCTTGCGGAGTGGTGGCAAATGCCTATCGCGAAAAACAAAAATTTCAAATCGTTAATTTTAAAGATTTATTCGATATGAATTTCAACATGCTGACCACGTTGATAATTGGCAATGAGTCCACCATCAAAACCGGCCCTTATATGGTAGCGAAACGAGGGTATTCATTGACCAATGAGTCCAGTAAGTAGTAACAATCGAATTTGGCTGTTCGCGGGAACTTCCGATGGAAACGAAATAGGCGTTAAATTAATCAACGCAGGGCATTCAATTAAATTATTTGTAGCCACCGATTACGGTAAAAAAGTCGCCTTAAAATTATTCTCTGCAGACATTATCAATACAGGTAGATTAGATCGAGATCAACTACTTCAAAAAGCAAAAGAAGATAATCCCCAAACCATTATCGACGCCACCCACCCTTTTGCGGTAGAGATCAGCTCTAACCTCATCGAACTATCTAAGCAAACATCCATTAAATATATTCGGTTTGAACGCCCCAATAATTTGCCATCCGATGAACACGTCCATATTGTGGCGAACTATGAAGAAGCCGCCCGCAAAGCCAATCAGTTAGGTAAACGGATTCTACTAACAACCGGTTCGAAAGATATTAATACTTTTTTGAATGCGCGTATTGATGGAGAGCTATTTTTGCGGATGCTGCCTTCTCAAAATTTATTGGATGAAGTCTTAGCTAAAGGAATGAATCAAAATAATATTGTGACCATGCAGGGACCGTTTAATGTGGAGACTAATAAAGACTTGATCAAACGTTGGCAGATAGATTGCTTGGTCAGCAAGGCTTCCGGAAACGAAGGCGGGTTGTTGGAAAAAATAGAAGCTGCGCGGCTTTGCGGGATTCCGGTCGTTATTATTGATCGTCCGCAGATTGATTATCCAGTGGTGTTTAGTGAAATAGATCGTCTTTTAACTTACCTTTAAAGACAACTAGATCTAATCGACAGACAGAAAATATCCGTCATCACAATTCTTTCCTCTTGCGTTTTTGCCGCTTAAAAGGTAGTTTTTGCATGTGAAAAGTATTATCGGCCGCATTCCTTATATTTTTCTCAAATTAGGCTCTATTTTTTTTACCTATTTAATAAAGCCAATAAATTTAAAAGGGAAACTTCTTATGAAAAAAATGATCCTGTTTATGGCAATTGTATTTTTTCAATTCGGTAATATGGCTTTTGGTCAAACATGGAATCAGCCAAGCGTGCAAAGAGGATTGCATGGCTATGAATATAATCCCCCTTCTGGGAGAACCTACGGCGTCCAACAAAACCTGGGCGGCGGCTATAATCTCAACGATAGAAACGGCGGCTCTTACTCCATTAATCAAAATCCATTAGGGCGAGGGTACACTATCGATAATAATAGGGGTAGTTCCTACTCTATTAATGAAAATCCATTAGGACGCGGTTATTCCATTAATAGCAATCGCGGTACTTCTAGAGGTGGAAGCGTATACCAAAGCCCTTTGAACGATTCAAACCGAGATCCTTTAAGCTTGAGATAAAGCTTTGTTTGTCTTTATTGAGCCATCCCCTTTCAATACAAGAGGGGGAAGGCAACGCCAATAAAGGAGTTTTCGCACCTAGATCCTTCGTCGCCTCATAGAGGCTCCTCTAGGATGACGCGCACAGGGGACGGTTTTAGAAACGATAGTTTTTAACTTAACGTTTTAAAAGTTTAACTATTCATCGTAAACATAAAAATTAAAGGAATCTCTAAAAACAGGTTAAAAAGTTTAAAAAAAGGTTATATTAT
>JAYOZP010000141.1:0-10020 GCA_038154245.1 Nitrospinales bacterium
AAGATTACTTCATTTTTACCTTACAAGCTGTCTACAATTCTAGGGGCATATCATACGATTCCAAAATTAAAAACTTAATAAGTAAAAATGGAAACTTTAGAAAAAAGGGAAAAACGAAGATTTAACCTAAGCCTTCCTGCGGCAATTTCTTCAATAGAAGGCGACGAAGCGATAACAATTGAAACTCACACACTTAACATAAACTCTTTGGGAGTTCATTTTATTACGAAAAAAATGTTTTCGATCAACTCTCAAGTTCAAATAAATTTAGAGTTTTCGGCTGGAACCATGGATAAATTAGGAAAAGACTCTTCCAATATTTTGTTGAAAGGGTACGTAGTTAGATCTGGGAATAATGGTTTAGCGGTTAGGTTGTATTCCAGCCATGATATTAATGAGGCCTTTTAATACTCGGGCTGTTAATACCTAATCCTACTTTTAAGATAGAACGTTAAAATGGCTTACAATTAAGGCGACTAATGAATCTTTCTAATCAAGAAAAAGATATTGATCCTTTTAGTTTTAAAGATTGTTCAGATAATGGTGGTTTGACAAGCTTTGAGGTATTTGCAAATCAAGAAATATTAAAGGTAATAAATTCTAAAATTTCGATCCTTCTATCTCAAGAAATGGAATGGGAGACCTTCATAAAGAAAGCGATATTTGTTTTAGGAACAAATTTGAATTGGAGAGCGGCCAATTACTGGGAAGTGAATTTGGATAAGGAGCGTATTGAGTTTGCTATACAGTGGGAATCATTTAGAAAAAATGACTTAACAACCCAAAAAAAACAGGAAAGATGTCGCGCGGAGAGTTTTGGAAGGGGGCAGGGTATACCCGGTAAAATTTGGCAATCTAACAAGCCTATTTGGAATTCAATTAATTTTGCACGAAAAAGTAAGGTTGAAAGTGAAAACTTTTACTCTACTTTTGGGTTTCCAGTTTATTCTAAGTCGGAGGTTATTGGAGTTGTCGAGGTATCTGTCGACTCGCGAAAGAATTGGATGGATTCCAACCTTACCAGATTCTTATGCGGAATAGGCGGGCAGTTTGGATGGTATAAAAAGCAAAAAGATAATGAACAAAAATTTTCTTTTACCAAAGAAGATAGATTGAACGACAAAAATAATAAATTTAACTATTTATTAGAAGTTATAAGAAAGAATAAAAAGGAATATTAAATTACGCATTCCTTCTTGTTTTATCGTTCCAATTACCTCTTATTGAGGCTTCCACAAAGAATCGACAAAGTATTTATTCTTATCGAAAAAGTGATCAACGATTTCAAACCCAGAATCCATCGCTAATTTTTCAATGATTGGAATCGTGTATTTGTAAGAATGTTCCGCTTGCATCCCCTCCCATAAATCAAAATGAAATTCCTTATCTAAAGCGTTTAGTCTAACATTTTGTTTTTCGGTACTATAAATAAAACTTTCCACAGCGCGAGACTTAACGTTATAAGTTCCATATTGAATAAACTTTTCCGTTTTAAAATTTCCTCCAAGCTCCTCGTTAATACGATCCAATAAATGCAAGTTAAACGCTTGAAAAACTCCTTTGGGATCGTTATAAGCCGTATTTAATAGCCTTGGATCTTTCATTAAGTCGAAGCCTATTAATACAAAATCGTTTTCGCTTAAGGAATCCCTTAGGTGTTTTAGGAAATGTTGCGCAGAAAAAATATCAAAATTACCGATGCTGGATCCAAGGAAGAAAACTAAATTAAGTTGAGAACTGTTTTCGTTTAACCAATCGATTCCTTGAAAATAATCGGCAATTAAACCGTGAAAGCTTAGAGAGTCGTTTCCAAATCGATTTTCTATAGATTTTGATAGATTTTTTATGGCTCCTTCCGATACATCTATAGGAATATAATCTATTTCTAGCTTTTCGCGAATAAAGTGTTCTAATAATATAGTGGTTTTTCGCCCGTCGCCGGCTCCAAGTTCGACTAAATTGAATGGTTGGCTTGATATTATTTTGGCGATATCTTCTTTGTGCTTATGAAATATTTCTGCTTCGCAATATGTTGGATGATACCCTTCAAGTTCGTTGATTTCTTGAAATAGTTTGCTTCCCTTGTCGTCGTAAATTAACCAGGATGGAAGTCTTTTATTTTCTAAGGATAAACCTTTGTCCACTTCTTCTGCGAATTGAGAGTTCATGGCTTTTTTAGAATTGTGCGAACAAAGGTTTGTAAATTTAAGTTTCATTTGGAATTCCGAATTTTGAAATTTTCACAAAACATGTTATAGTTAGGAACACTTTTCATTTTCATAGCCGCAATGAGGGTAATTTACGCCCTTTCGCCGAGTTGTGGACTTAATATTAGACTTTTTTATTTACCTTAAAGCGCTGTAGTCCATCATGCAAAATAAAAATAATCCAGAACAAAGTTTTTTATCCGAATTTGGAATCAGTCTAGATCTTGCAGAGTATGATTTAGACGAGATTGAAAAACAATTTTCCGACTTGTTATGTCTTGAAAACCTTGACGAACAGATAAGAGATAATTCCGATTTAACGGAAACTCTAGAAATAGCTATAGAAGAATCGGTGGCAGACGCATATGAAAGCGATCTTGGCTCCGAACGCTGTCACCTTTTCTTACAGAGAATTCTTTATCGCATTAATAGGTTGAAGCTATTTTGGTACGACGATTTATCCAATTATGAAAACGAATGTTCTCCATATTTGGCTGGTATCCGACAAAGAATTGAATTTGCCTGGCAAGAGTGGGAAAAAGAGCAACTGCAAGTTAAAAGCTGGCAAGATAAAAATGTTGAAGCTGAACTAAAAAAGCGCGCTCAAGAAGATTTGGAACCTGATGCAACGGAAACGGATAAATACTTCAGACATAAAATGACGGAAGAAGGATATCGCTGTTTGTTAGCGATCGCTTCTTTAGACGGTTTGGTTGAAGCGAGTCAACTGTCGCGTATGGTGGGTGGAGTAAGCAATGAAGTCCAATGTATGTTGACTCGATTGTTAATCGAAGAATATGGGGCCGGTCGATTACAAAGAAAACATTCTTATTACTTTACGGAAATGTTACTGGAGTTAGGAATGAAAACCGAACCCGAAACTTATTTTAATCTCGTTCCATGGCAAGTATTGGCAAATATCAATCATAGTTTTTATCTTTGCGATCGCAACCGGCATTTTTTACGATATATAGGCGGTTTATTATTTACTGAAATATCTGTTCCATTTGCATTTAACAACTATAAGGAATGCGCCGAACGTTTGGGTTTAGCGGAAAGAGCTTTCGGTTATTGGGATTTACATATTAAAGTAGACAAAATGCATGGGCAGTGGATGTTGAACGACGTGGCTATTCCATTAATTGACAATTATAAGAAGTTGGCATGGGAAATGTTGATGGGATACGATCAACAAAAATATATCAGTTCTAGAGCGGGGCAAGCTGTTATTCGGGAAGTTCAAGAAGCGGATCAAGCTTAGCCTTAGCCTGATAAATTCATCTTAGAGGGAATTAGAAATAGAACGATTAATAAAGTTTCCTATTTCTGTTGCAAGTAAATCGTTACCGTACTGATTATAATGACAACAAAAGTCTTTATAGATAGTACGTGTTTCTTTTTTAAAGATATTGGTTAAATCTTTAAACTGAACATCAGAGTTCTTTAAATTCTTCCCCGCTTCTATTAATAGTGGATAACCTGTTCGCACAGCTTCTGCAAAAGGTTGAGACTCTCCAGCTAAAGCGGTCTTTTTTTCTTCCTCAGTAAAGACCTTTGAATTCTTGAGATATTGATTCGGTTGTAAAAAGTGAAAATATTGAGCGTTGTTGGATTTCGATATTTTTGCCATTTGAAGAGACGAATTTTCCCAAACATCGGAAGTATCTTTGAATAAGGCGTCCGGAGAACTAAAAATATACTCAGGTCCAGTTTGTTGGGGCGATTTCAATCTAAGCTTTAAGAAATCTCTGATTTGATTATGAATTTTTGTAAATTCATTTTGTTTTTGTTTGTTGAGAGCGTACCAAATCGTTAGAGAAAAAATACTATGTTTCAGCGGTCCCCAAGAGAAAAATTTTCTCCAACGTTCTCTTTCCTCTTTTACTAAAACTCCTTTTCCAATCATACCAGCCACATCTGTGTCCATAGCTTTAGCTGCGTAAAAATGCCAAAATCTGGGAAAAAATGGATAAACGTTGACGGGTATATTTTCTAAATAGGGCAAAGCCATTTCGTTAAAGCCGTCAAGGTTAATCACAATGTCAAAACTTGCTCCAAGGACTAAGAAATAGTTTAATGCGAGCGACTGTTGAGGTTGTTTCATTCCTCCTAACGCTATTGAAATGATTTTGAGTTTTTTGTTTTTGAAGATTTCATTTTGTTGAAGCGTTTTAATCAATTGGTCTTTGGAATAAAGAAACAATTGAGTCGCGACCGAACCGCCCATCAAAGCTATATGGATTTCGTCATTTTTTTTCTTACTTAAAGGAGAAATACCAAAAAAACCATGTGAGTTAACTGGAATTGTTACTATTTTTTCATCAAAAATGTGTTTTTGTTTTTTATAGTTTCGCACGTAGCCTAAATAAGGATGCAAAACATGATCTTTCATGAGAGTGGGAGGCGGGTCTTCCACTTCAGCCGTTTGGATCGTTTCTTTTGAAGGCAAAAGCGTTTTCTGGATTTCTTCTTTGGGAATAGACTTTTCATATTTAAAGTAGAAAAAAGTAAAGGAACCCACTTCAATTATTAATAATGTTATAGCCGTGATGAAAAAATAAACTATGACTTTATTTTTTAAAAGTTTTTGCATTAATTTGAGAATATTTTTAAAAAGGGTCTATTCGTTAAACTGGTAAAGGATACCTCAAAACGAACAATCTTTTTCGATTTAGTTCTATAATTGATCTAACTTTTTAGCATTGTCAATTTTACGCGATCTTTAAATATATATGATTGTTTTCGAAAAAGTTTCTAAAACTTACGACGGAGTTTCCAACGCTCTAAATAACTTTTCCCTTGAAATTAACAAGGGAGAGATATTGGTTTTATTAGGTTCTTCGGGTTCTGGAAAATCGACCGCTTTGAGAATGATAAACCGCTTAGTTGAACCGACCGCCGGAAAAGTATTGCTCAATGACGAAGACATAATGAGTAAAGATCCTATTAGTCTTAGGCGTTCAATAGGTTATGTCATTCAAGGTTTTGGTTTATTTCCTCATATGACAGTCGAAGAGAATATTACAATTGTCCCTCGCCTTTTGAATTGGTCGCCTGAAAAGGTTTCTAATAGACTCCAGGAATTGATGGAGTTGGTTCGTTTGCCGTCAAACTTTAAAAATAAATTTCCGGATGAACTTTCCGGAGGGCAGCAACAACGTGTAGGCGTTGCCCGAGCGTTAGCCTTAGATCCGTCCTATCTATTAATGGACGAACCTTTTGGAGCGTTAGACGCTATTACCCGAGACTTGTTACAAAATGAGTTTTTAGAATTAAAGAAACAATTAAATAAAACTATCGTTTTTGTTACCCATGATATTGTTGAAGCTTTAATTTTGGCAGATCGTATTGCTTTTCTTCATAACGGCTGTCTTGAGCAGATTGGATCTAAAAAAGATCTGTTTGCAAAACCAAAAACGGATTTTGTAAAGAATCTCTTTTCTAAAACTGCGAATCAATTATCAGTGTTTAAGGATTATCTTTGATGTTTGAAAGCTTGCCCATAGATTATTTTTTGGAGAGGTTACCGGAGCTTGGGCAAAGAACGTACGAACATCTTTTTTTAACCGGAATATCGACAATCATAGCGACGACAATTGGTATATTTTTCGGAGTTTTAACTTTCCGAAACCAAAAATTTAGTAGTTTGTTACTTGCGGCGGTTAGTGTTCTTCAAACAATCCCAAGCCTCGCCATACTTGTCCTCCTTTTGGTTTTGTTTCAAAAAATTGGAATGTTGCCCGCTTTAGCGGCGCTGGTTCTTTATGCATTACTTCCAATTGTTAGAAATACTCTCGTAGGGCTTCGGTCCATTCCTAAAGAAGTTATTGAAGCGGCGGTTGGGTTAGGGATGACCAACTGGCAAGAAATAAGATTGGTTAGAATTCCCATTGCTATTCCGGTAATCATGGCGGGAATAAGAACAGCGGCAGTGGTTGGTGTTGGCATTGCGACGTTGTCGGCTTTTATTGGGGCCGGAGGATTGGGGGAATTCATCAATCGTGGTCTAGCGCTTTCAAATACTCGTTTGATTTGTTTAGGAGCAATTCCTTCCGCTCTATTAGCTTTGATTGTAGATTTTGTATTGAGCGTTTTAGAAAAATCGCTTCAATCAAAGCGGAAGTTAGACAAAAACTTTAAATTCCAAAAAGTAGCGGCAATTTTAATTCTTATTTTTTTGTTTGTTGGAATTGTAATTGGCTCTTCGGATATCTCAAAGCAAGTTGCGGGGAATAAAAATGAAGCGATTGGAGTCGTTCGAATCGCTTCCAAAAACTTTACAGAACAGCATGTTATAGGCGAGCTAATGGCCCAGATAATAGAGTCGAAAACTAATCTTCGCGTAGAACGAAAGTTTAATTTAGGAGGAACGCTCATATGCCATGAAGCGTTGAAAAGAGGAGAGGTCGATTTATACGCCGAATATACAGGGACAGGGTTAGTGGTTATCTTAGACCAAGAAGTCATATCCGACGCCGACGAAGCTTACAATTTGAACTCAACGCTTTATCAAGAAAGGTTCGATCTTATTTGGTTAAAACCTTTTGGGTTTAACAATACCTATACGCTGACTGTTCGTGAGAAAGACGCCGTAAAAAATAATTGGAAAAATATTTCGGATTTGAATTTATCGGCTTCGGATTTAACGGCAGGTTTCACTCCGGAGTTTCAAGAAAGGCAAGATGGTTATAGAGGCTTACAAAATTTGTATGATTTTAAATTTAAGAATGTTAAGGATCTCGATCCGAGTTTAACTTACCTTGCGATATCAAGAAATGAAGTAGACGTGATCGATGGTTTTTCGACGGATGGTCGCATTCCAGCCTATCAATTGGTTTCTCTGAAAGACGATAAAAACTTTTTTCCTCCTTATTATGCGGCTCCGGTTATTCGCAACGAAACCATAAAACGTTTTCCAGAACTCAAAGAAGCGTTGTCATTTTTAGCAAATTCTATCGATAATTCCGCAATGACAAAATTAAATTTTGAGGTGGATGAAAAAAAGCGCGAAGTAAAAGAAGTCGTTGCTGAATATTTGAGCTATAAACTTGGGGTGTAAAGCTTTTTAAAATAAAAAACCCGCAGAGCAAAATGCCCTGCGGGTTTTTGTGTTTCTTAGCGAATGGAACTAACTAATTATCCTTTTTGTTGCGCGCCAACATAATTCAACGCGGAACCGGCTTTGAACCATTCGATTTCTTGAGCGTTCAAGGTGTGCTTAAGCTCAATCAAATCTTCGCTGCCGTCTTGATGAGTTACTTTCATCGTGACGTTTTTGCCTGGAGCGATTTGATCTAATCCTTCGAAGCTTACTTTGTCGTTTGCTTTGATCTTAACGTAATCGTCTTTATTGATCAAATGAAATGGTAAAACCGCTTGCTTCTTCAAGTTAGCTTCGAAGATTCGAGCGTAAGACTTGGAAATGAAAGCCAAGCAACCCATGTGACGCGGCTCCATAGCTGCATGCTCACGGCTTGAACCTTCGCCAATATTTTCGTCGCCAAACGCTACCCAGCCTTTACCTTGACTCTTGTAGTGCCGAGCAATTTTGTTCAACTCTTCAGGTTGGCCAGTTTCAGGATGAATGCCTTTACCGGTTTCATCGCAGAACTCATGGTTAGCGCCTAAGAACATATTATTACTGATATTGTCCAAATGTCCTCGATACTTCAACCAAGGACCGGCTTGGGAAATGTGATCGGTAGTACATTTACCCGCAGCTTTGAGCAACACTGGCAAATCTTGGTAATCTGCAACCGGATCTTGTTTTGGAAACGCATCCAAGATGGCCAAACGTTCGCTGCTTGGGTCGACAACTACTTCGCCAGAATTGGTCGGGGCTTCGTAACCGCTATCTTTACTTGCATAACCTTCCGAAGGATAAACATCGCCTTGAGGAGGCTCAAATTTAAAGTCTTTGCCGTCTTCCGTTTTAATGCTATCCGTTAATGGATTAAAGTCGAAAGTTCCTCCGAAAGCCATTGCGATAACCGTTTCTGGACTACTAATGAAACTCAGAGTTTCTGGGTTACCGTCGTTTCTTTTAGCGAAGTTACGGTTGTAAGAACTGATGATGCTGTTCTTGTCGCCTTTTTTGATATCGTCTCGCTTCCATTGTCCAATACAAGGTCCGCAGGCGTTTGCTAATACGGTTCCACCAACGTCTTCGAAATCTTGTAAGATGCCGTCTCGTTTGATCGTTTCAAAGATTCTTTCAGAACCTGGGGTGATCAACAAATTCGATTTAACTTTGAGTCCCGCTTTCTTAGCTTGTCTTACTAAGCTGACTGAGCGAGTTAAGTCTTCGTAACTGGAGTTGGTACAAGAACCAATAAGAGCTGCGCTGACTTTCTTTGGATAATCGTTCTTTTCGCAATCGCCTTTCATCTCGGAAATAGTACGTCCCAAGTCTGGAGTGTGCGGTCCAACAAGATGCGGCTCCAAAGTGGAAAGATCGATTTCGTGAACTTCGTCGTAGTATTTTTCTGGATTAGCTTCGCAGTCTGCGTCGGAAACCAATACGTCTTTGTATTTTTGACAAAGCTCTGCGAATGGAGCGCGCTCGGTCATTTTCAAGAATTCGTCCATTGAATCGTCATATGCGAAGATAGAAGTTGTTGCTCCCAATTCCGCGCCCATGTTGGTTACGGTACCTTTACTGGTTGCGCTTAAGGAACGCGCGCCTTCGCCAAAGTATTCTACTATTTTACCGGTGCCGCCTTTTGCGGTTAGCATGGTGGCTACTTTCAAGATGATGTCTTTAGCGGCAGTCCAACCATTGAGTTTACCGGTTAACTTGATACCGACAAGTTTTGGCATCTTGGTGGTGAACGGTTGGCCCGTCATTACGTCAACGGCGTCGGCGCCGCCAACTCCAATGGCTACCATTCCCAATCCGCCTGCGTTCGGAGTGTGAGAGTCGGTGCCAATCATCATGGTGCCTGGCAACGCATAGTTTTCGATAACCACTTGATGGATGATTCCAGAACCTGGTTTCCAGAATCCCATTCCGTATTTCATCGCAGCCGAGCGAAGGAAGTCGTAAACTTCTTTGTTCAAATCGATTGCGGCTTTAAGGTCTTCTGCGCTTCCGGTATAAGCTTGGATCAAATGATCGCAATGAACTGTTGTTGGAGTGCAAACTTGAGGAATACCTGCCGACATAAACTGAAGAATTGCCATTTGCGCGGTTGCGTCTTGCATTGCAACTCGGTCGGCATTCAATTTAATGTCGTCGGACCCCCGAACCAACTTAGAATAATCAACAGGGTCCATATGAGAAAAAAGAATTTTTTCAACAACGGTCAAATCCCTGCCTAAATTTTTACGAGCGTTGTCATGAATTTCTTTCATCGATTGAAAAAGCTTTTCAATCGGAGCGACGTCCATTAACATTGAAATCTCCTTAAATTAGAAAGTACAAAATAAAACGATGAATTTTGTTTTAATGATATATATTAAGAAACAATCTTGAAAAAATTTTGATATGAGTTTTCTAGGCGGGTATTTTACATGATATACCCTTATCTGCAAAAGTTTTTTGAGAGGTTGTTAGTTGAAAATTTTGATACTTATTAATTTCCGAATAATATGAATGGTTTTTGAAATGGATTCAATTTTCGATTCAACCGCATTTAATCAAAACCTTTTTTTCCCTAGACCCGATTACACGAGTCCACCAGGAAATGCAGAGGAAATATATGTAGAAGTTGGACCTGAAATAAAGGTTCATGCAAGAAAGTTCCCGTCTCCATCTGCGGGATTCAGTTTGATCTATTTTCACGGAAATGGAGAAATAGTTTCTGATTACAAT
>JAYOZP010000142.1:0-9914 GCA_038154245.1 Nitrospinales bacterium
TCTTCCTCAAGGCAGTAATCTGCGGTTTCGTCCATGATACATTTGTTGGCGCGTCGGATGGAACCTTCATTCCTAGCTAATGCTTGGAATTTTTCATTGAAGCAGAGGAGGTCGTAGTCTTTTAATAAGGCGAGTTTTATTCCATTAACATGAGTTAAGTCATACTTAGAATGCACAAAATCCCTAATAGGTTGGCAGTATTCGAAGGTGGGGATGGGTCGAGCTTCCGCAAAAGCATTAACGGGTAACAACAATATGAGTAGTGCGATAAATGTTTTCATACTAAAAATATATAACTTTTTCGGGAATTGTCAATAGTTAATGGTTGAGAAAACTAAAACAATCCAAGAGATAGAAGCGGACGCGGACAGCGAGAGAAGCCCCAGGAAGATTGAACGTTTTTTCTATCTTCTTCATTTAATTTTCGTACTTGCTGTCTTACAAACTCAACGTATGCAATTAACAGCAGGAAAAATAATGCCGAAAAAAGCCAAAGTAAATAACGCAAAGGCGAATAAGCTTCTTCGACATCTATTTCAGTGGTTATTCCAAACCCATACTCAGGGAGCCAAGTCCAAACTCCAACTACGGGAACCCCTCTATAGTCGTTATAACCTGACACATTAAAACTTGATTGCCCAGAAATCGCGCTTTTCGCCATAAATGTTAGAGGCTGAAGATTTCGCTCAACTTTTGACTTTTGGCCTTTCGTTAAGTTCACTCCAGGATCTCGGATATCAATATCTAAAATGGAACGACTTTCGGGACCATCGGATATTAGACCAATTTTTTTTAGCTGTGAGTTGAAGCGGCTATTAGAAATCATCAACCCAGAAAAGTTAAAGGCATAAGTTTCGCCAGTGTCTCCAAATCGCCCAACTTCTAAGATTCGAGTAAAATCAAGTTCTGGTCTAATTCTAAATGAAAGAGTCGCAATAACTTTTCCTGAATCGTCAAACACTGGGGCGGAGGTAAACATTGTGGGCCAATTTTCATGCCAAACACCGTTCATATCAGGTAAAGCCGCTTCTGAAAAAAACGGAAGTGAGACCACTGAGTTTCCATTCAAAGCTTTCTGGATAAAACTCGAGCGAGTTTTGAGGGTTTTCTTTCCGATAGGTTCGTCTAATAAAGCTCCAATTTGTAAACCGTCTGCATCAGTAATAACAAAGCCAATGAGATTAAGCCTTTGAGTGACTGGTTGTAAGATTTCCCTAAGAGATTGTAATGGTTTTGATTTAATAATCTCTTCTGGCTTCCAATTATTTAAGTCTTTTGTTAATTGGACTAAATTTTTGATATGGTCGCGCACCATCTGATGATTGGACCAGATATCGGCAAAGGCTTGCTCTTCTTCAACCCACATTTTAAGAGCTTCTAATGAATTTTGATGAATTGCCTTAAGTTGATCGGTTAGGTTTCGTTTAAATCTCCAATCTATCGCCTCAAAACCAAACCATCCTACGAGAAAAAGACCCAAAAAAACTAATAGAGGCAATTTCCATTTAATAGCTTGTTTAGCTTTAATAAAAAATCGATTCATAGTTTTTTGGCCCAAGCCTCTTTTAATTAATAGCCTTGAGAATAATATGTTCTACAACCCTAATAAGCTTTTTCCATACTACTATGGAATAAACCAAAAAACTTATTTCTTATGTATGTAGGTATTGCTAGTTAAATTGAACAAGACGTTATTAGATTGCTCAGAAAAACTTAAAAGCATTCAACCTACTTTAAGATTTAGTAGAAAAATGTAATACACTCAAAAATGAAAATGAAGAGGTAAGGAAAAAGTGGTTGGAATAAAATTAAAAATTTATCTCTTTCTTCATTTGGTTTTGAAGAAGAAGCTCGGCAGGAGTTAAATATTTTTTCTTGTTATTACACGTTTTACAAGCGACCACTAAATTACCTTTGGTACTTTTACCGCCTCGTGCCAGCGGCAACAAATGGTCCATGGTTAATTCTTCTTTTGAAAATTTTTCGCCGCAGAAATGGCAAACGCCTTTACTTAATTTTGCCTGCCACCATTGGCTTTTACGTAATTGCCTTGCCTTTTCTTTCTCTTTACTAGACATACGCTAAATTAAAACCTTACTTTCCATGGATTGGCGCACTGCTCGAACCGAGCCACATTCGCCAGCTTGCGGATACCAGCACAATTCTCCTAAATCGAACTCAAAACCAAGCGCTGCAGAAAGTCGAGTATGAGTTGTCCAATAACAACTGCCATAACTAAACTCAAATAAAGGATCTATATGTAGTTTATAAATTCGCCCTCTAGATTCAAAGGTTTTTTCTATTTCGTAAATGCTTTGGATCTCCAACCGTGTTGGTAATCGCAAATCGTTGTACCCACCTAGTTTATTTCTATTTAAATTGGCCACATAATCCCAAGAAGCAAACCAGTTTAAATAAACTCCGTTTTCGGGGTAAGAGTAACTTTCCTGCCACATTAAACCAGTGTGGGTATCGGAAATAGTGCCATTTTTATTTAGAATAAATCTAGAATTGTCAGCGCTCACAAAACATCTTTTTATTTAAAATTGTATTTTTTCGACTAGCCTTTGAAGGTTTTAAATTTAAATCCTTGGTGATTTCTTCAGCTAAATCGATAACCGCAATCTTTTAAACCTTCTAGATCTTCTCGGTCTCTTGGAAAACGATTACAGATTAAAGGCTTATTGGGAGAGTTGTGAACTTTACATTTAAAATCAACGCTCAATTTACTGCAAGGAATCTCCATTGAATAAAATAGAAGGTTTTTTTCAATATTTTCTCCAACGATTTCAATTCCTCTATAAGAGAGGTATAGCTTTAGTTCCCTTAAACTACCATGTTGTTGGATTGAAATATCTCGAACGGCAGTAATATTAACTGTTTGACAACATTCGCCACAAAACGTACATTCACCTTGCCTTTTCATCATATTTTTTAGCAAATAACGATAAAACTAATCTAACTTTTTCTTTCTTTTTCTACCTTTACCAAAATATTCCGCTGCCACCGAGGTATGTATACCCCCGCGAACCCAAAAATCACCTAAAACTTTTAAATATCTTGGTTTACAGGCATTAGAAAAATCATCTAAAATCTGATTAATGACCGCTTCATGAAAAGCCCCTTCATCCCTGTACGACCATAAATAAAGCTTAAGAGATTTTAATTCGACGCATAATTTATCCGGAATGTATTGAATCGTAACCGTTGCGAAATCAGGTTGTCCCGTTTTTGGGCATAAACAGGTAAATTCGGGACATTCCATCTCAATCTCGTAATCCCTTTCCGGCCTTGGGTTTAAAAATGTTTCCAATTCTTTTGAGGGCTTTTTCTTCATTTAAAATCAATAAGTTAAAAAATAAACAAAAAAACTTTATCTGCAAGCTTGCTTTTTCAAATAACGATTTTATATATATTAGCGCTCATTGTTGAAGAGCGCTAATAATATGTCATTTAATTTCAAGCAGATTAAAGTTTGAAATTATTCAATCCTAGCTCAAAACGTCGTCAAATATTAACGACTTGAGAAATATTCTTAATAATACCGTCTTATTTTCGTAAAAGAAAGGAGAACACATGAATATTCGTCCGTTGCAAGACCGGATTTTAATTCAACCAATTAGAGAAAAAGAAGTCCGTAAGGGAGGTATCATTATTCCTGATTCCGCTAAGGAAAAACCTATTGAGGGTCGCGTAAAAGCTGTTGGCGAAGGCAAATTAAATGAAAGCGGAAGCCGAGTAAAACCTGATTTAAAAGTTGGCGATAAAGTCCTCTACGGAAAATACGCTGGAACCGAAATCAAAATCGATGGCGAAGACTTCCTCCTCATGCGAGAAGACGACATTTTAGGCGTCGTCACAAAATAATTTCTTTAAAAACCAATAAATATAATACCGTATTTAAAATAGAAGGAGATTGAAATAGATGGCGAAGCAAATTGTTTATAATGAAGAAGCCAGGCACAAAATTTTGTCCGGCGTTAACCAATTAGCAGATACAGTTAAATTAACCTTGGGACCTAAGGGTCGAAATGTTGTTATCGATAAAAAATTCGGCTCTCCACTCATCACAAAAGACGGCGTAACGGTCGCCAAAGAAATTGAAGTTGCCGATCCTTTTGAAAACATGGGCGCTCAAATGGTTAATGAAGTTGCTAGTAAAACTAGCGACAATGCCGGCGACGGCACAACCACTGCAACCGTATTGGCACAAGCTATTTTTCGCGAAGGCATGAAAAATGTTACCGCTGGCGCCAATCCAATGGATATCAAACGCGGAATCGACGACGCTGTTGCAGCAATCATCCCAGAAATCCAAAAGCAAGCGAAACCAACCAAAAACAAAACTGAAATTTCCCAAGTTGGAACTATTTCCGCTAACCATGACAGCACCATTGGAGATTTAATTGCCGAAGCTATGGATAAAGTAGGTAAAGACGGCGTAATCACGGTTGAAGAAGCAAAAAGCATGGAAACGGCTTTAGACATCGTTGAAGGTATGCAATTTGACCGAGGCTACCTATCTCCGTACTTCGTAACTGATTCTGAAAGAATGGAAGCCGTTCTCGAAGATTGTTATATTCTCCTTCATGAGAAAAAAATTACCAGTATGAAGGACCTGCTTCCAGTATTGGAAAAAATCGCTAAAGGCGGTAAACCATTATTGATCATTGCAGAAGAAGTTGAAGGCGAAGCCTTAGCTACTTTAGTTGTGAACAAACTTCGCGGCACTCTAAATGTTTGCGCCGTAAAAGCTCCAGGTTTTGGCGATCGACGAAAAGACATGCTTAACGATATCGCTATTTTAACGGGCGGTAACGTTATCACTGAAGATATCGGGGTTACATTAGAAAACGTTTCTTTAGAAGATTTGGGTCGAGCAAAACGAATCACCATCGACAAGGAAAACTCCGTTATTGTCGACGGTAAAGGAAAACCAGCAAACATCCAAGCTCGCGTTAAACAAATTCGAAATCAAATTGACGACACCACTTCGGATTATGATCGCGAAAAACTACAAGAACGCTTAGCCAAATTGGTTGGTGGAGTAGCCATCATTAAAGTTGGAGCCGCAACGGAAACCGAAATGAAAGAGAAAAAAGCTCGCGTGGAAGACGCTTTGCACGCTACCAGAGCCGCTGTTGAAGAAGGGATTATTCCAGGAGGCGGAACAGCATTCATTAGAGCCATTCCAGCTTTGGACAAAATAAAAGGCGAGCATGACTACTTAATGGGCGTAAAAATTGTACGACGCGCTCTTGAAGAACCAATTCGCCAAATTTCTATTAACGCTGGCATGGAAGGCACTGTTATCGCTGAAAAAGTTAAAGACTTAAAAGGCAATATCGGCTACGATGCAAAAAATGACGAATTCACCGATATGATTAAAGCCGGAATCATTGATCCAGCTAAAGTAGCGCGCACCGCTTTGCAAAACGCCGCTAGCATATCTGGCTTGCTATTAACTACCGAAGCTCTCATTACCGATCTACCGGAAGAAAAAGGCGACGCTGGAGCGCCTGGCGGCATGGGCGGCATGGGCGGCATGGGCGGCATGGGCGGAATGATGTAATTGCCTGTCCCTAACATGCCATTTTTTGTTGGTCATTTTCGAGATTTAAACCCCGGTCAATTTTTGACCGGGGTTTTTTATTTGAATTTATTCATTATGCACATTACGAGTATTGATTTTCAATACGGTATATGCAGGACAGTTTCCAACTGCCGCAGTAACAAGTGGAATCAAACCCACAAATCCCATAACGGTTCCAGCGGTACCTCCAACCAAAATACCGCTTACGAATAATGCAATACCAAACATCGCTCTAAAAATCCGATCTGATTTTCCCAAATTACAGACCATGGTTTTCAAGCCCCCATATAAAAATAAATTAAGATACAACCTCCTATTTATTTCAGAGCTACCAGAAATTTCATATCATTCATTTAATTATTGGGACGATAAACAAATTTGAAAGTCGTTAGGAATGTGAATTCAAAGCGGCAAGTTCTTAATAAAGTTTGTAGTAGGATTAATACAAAAAGCTTGGCCAAAATATTTACTTTATGTCTATCGCAAAGGTCAAAAAGCAATTTCCCTCATAGTTCAAAAGATAAATCTAAAAAGCGCCTCCTTTTTTCAAAACGGACCTTTGATATAATGTATCATCTAAAATATCTACCTATATTTCAAAAGAACCTTTATTATGCTGGGCTTTAGGAATCGTTATCGCCTAATTATTTAATAAATATTAAGTTTCTTTAACTCTTAAACTTTTCTTAATTTATATATAGTCGAGGTCGTCATGTCAGAACGTTTTATTGATAATGGGAACGAAACCATAACTGATAATCAAACAGGTTTAACCTGGTTTAAAAAAGATTCCCGCCAAATTTTAGCAAAATGGCTTCACTTAGAAAAATCAATAACATTTGCAGAAAAAATGAATGAGGAAAAGTTTGGAGGATTTGACGACTGGCGAGTCCCACAACTAAAAGATGTCAAAACTATCTTTGACAAAAGCTTCTCAAATAGAGCGGTGGGGAACGACGAAATTCACATTCCTTCAGTTTTCGAAAAAGGGGGGGCAGATGGAACTTGGACAGATTCCATTAATGGCGACCGAGCAATGTTCTTCAGTTTAATCAAGGGAAGATCTAGTTGGATCAATAAACTCGGCGAAGGCCCTTTTGCCGTGCGATTGGTTCGTGGAACAATCAAAGAATAAAGGGGGACCTCTAAAAATTGTTTTTGGCCACGAGCAGACCTTATAAAATGAGGGACTGCGAGTTGCCTAAAGAAAAAATATAGAATTATTAGAGATACCCTAAATATTTCAAGAAACGCCGAAATTAGTTTTTATAAAACCAACCTAATAAAATGGAAACGAGAGAAGGTCTGACTTTTTATAAGTTCTGGAGATTCATTAGTCTTCCCTTTTCTCCAAGTAAAGTTCAAACTTGGTTTGCCGTCAAAAACTTTGAAGATATTTCCCCAAACCACTTGGTAAACTCTGGCATTCAGGGTGTCTTATTAGACGCCGATGGAGTCTTGGGTCCAAATGGGACTCAAAACTTTAACAATCACATTAAACGCCATGTTCAATCTTTCTTAGACATGGGAATCAAAGTAGCTATATACACAAACGCACGCGAAGATAGATTTGCCCAATTTAATGACGTAAAAATCGTAACTGGCGTTCAAGCAAAACCGAGTCCTCAAGGCTTTAAAAAAGCGATTTCAGATTTCCTTCAGTTAAATGATCACAAAAAGGTTTGCATGGTAGGAGATAATTACATTACCGATGGAGGTTCTATTGAACTGGGAATACCCTTTATTTATGTCGCTCCTTTAAAAGGAAACGAAAAGTTTTATCACCGAATAACCAGATATTATGGATATGTTTGGGCGCGTATTTACTCAAAAAAAAGCTTTAGATTTTTTGGTAAAATATAAAATCTCCTCCCTCAAAGATAAAAAGAAAGAGCCTCTCCTTCTTTATTAAATTAACTTTACTTCAATAATTAAAAGTATTACTAACTTGTAACTTTTCTATCTAGAGAAAAGTATTAACGTTATAAGCAAAAAAATATAGAAAAAATCGATATACTTTGATAGAAAGGGAAAGTAATTTATATTAAATAAAGTAAACTCTAATCTTCATTGAATTTTTGCTCACTAAAAAAACAAACATTTCATCTGAAATTCAATAGATATAAATGGAACAAAAATTACGCATCTTATTAATTGACGACGACGAAGTGGATCGAAAAACTGTTCGAAAAATCATGAACGATTTTGATTCAGAGTTTGAGTTTATCGAAGCTAAAAATATTAAAGAAGCTGTAGAAGAATCTAAAAAAGGAAACTTTGATTGTGTTCTTTTGGATTACAGCCTCCCTGATGGAGATGGGTTTGTTTTCTTAGAAAAGTATACCAACGAACAAGAGCATTGTGCTCCCGCTATTTTTCTAACTGGAATGGGAAGCGAAACATTAGCCGTAAGGGCCTTAAAAACAGAATAGTATAAAATTTTAAAAACTTGTAACTATTTATATAATATTATGTTAAGCTACAATTTTAGTTCTAAAAACTTCGATTATTCTGTTACACATCTCTTACACAAAACGGCCTTTTTCGAGAAAAATTCAGTGGCTTACCAGAAACACACGATGATGGGAGGCAAAGTCCACGTCTATAAACGTGAGAACAGCCGCTACTGGCAATGCTCTACTTATCTTGCGGGTAAGAACAGGCGCACAAGCACCAAACAGGAAAGCCTCGCCCATGCCAAGGACTTTGCGGAAGACTGGTATCTGGAACTGCGCGGCAAAAGCAGGCGTGGTGAACTGAAAGACGAAAAAACCTTCAAGCAAGCCGCCGCGCAATTCGAGCGTGAATACGAAATCATTACAGAAGGCCAACGCAACCCAATTCATGTAAAAAACTACATGGACAAGTTACGTTTGCATTTAATTCCATTCTTTGGAGAGATGGGTCTATCGGAAATCACACCTGGTCAGGTCCAAGAATACCGTATACACAGAAGAGAAAAATCTATGGAGCAACGCGGGAAACCGCCTTCCCGTAGCACGATGCACAAGGAAATCGTAACGCTCCGGCAAACGCTAAAGACAGCCATCCGACACGGTTGGCTTCAATATTTACCCGATCTATCTGAGCCTTATAAAACTTCTGGAAAGATATCGCATAGAGCTTGGTTTTCCCCGGAGGAATATAAACAGCTTTACGAGGCAACGCGCCGCAGAGCACAAAAACCTCCAAAGTCGCGCTTCAAATGGGAGTGCGAACAGGTTCATGATTTTGTTCTATTCATGGCCAATACCGGCCTCCGGCCAGATGAAGCATGGCGGCTGGAATACCGGGATGTTCAAATCATTGAATACGAACCGACCGGCGAACAAATTTTAGAAATTCAAGTACGCGGCAAGCGCGGTGTTGGCTATTGCAAAAGCATGACGGGAGCCGTCAGGCCTTTTGAAAGACTGAAAGATCGCAATAACCCTGAACCTACTGACTTGTTATTCCCCAAAAGACACCGGGAACTTTTTAATGGAATCCTCAAAGAAGAAAACCTTAAGTTTGATCGGGAGGGTCAAGCTCGAACGGCCTACAGCCTACGGCACACATATATATGCCTGCGGCTTATGGAAGGTGCTGATATTTACCAGATCGCTAAAAACTGCCGCACCAGTGTCGAGATGATCGAGAAATATTACGCTTCACATATCAGCACTACCCTTGATGCGGAAGCCATTAATAAAATGAAATCCAAACCAACACTAAAACCCAAAAACAAAAATAAGGCAAAAAAGAAAGTTACCAAAACCAAAAAGAAAAAGAACTAACAGAATTCTTTGGCTCCAGATTTTCTTGGATGTTATTAACCCAAAGACTATAATGACAAACAATGCGGAGGTGGCGGAATCGGTAGACGCAACGGACTTAAATCTTTGAGTGCTCCTGTGGGAAACTCAGGATGCAGAACTGCTCAAATTCGGGGAAACCTTTTAAATGGCAATCCCGAGCCAAGCCCTTCACGAAGGGAAGGTGTAGAGACTAGACGGGCAGCACCTAAGTCCCATCCGGGATAAGGTGAAGGGATAGTCCAGACCACAAACGTTTATTTGACTTTAAACAAAGGCGGCGGTGAAAACCGTAGTTGGTATGAAAATCCGTTGGGTGAAAGCCCGTGGGGGTTCGAGTCCCCCCCTCCGCACCATATTTCCTTCCTTTTCTTTCTACCGTCAGGCTCAAGGTCACCCGTAGAAGCCGTCAGGGCCACCCGCCGGGCAAACATGGCAATGGACGGGAATTTCCTGTTATTCTTAAGGCTAGGCTGGCGAGAACCCGCCCGCCGTCCGCGCACGCTCCCTGAGCAACAAGAGCGCGG
>JAYOZP010000143.1:0-9815 GCA_038154245.1 Nitrospinales bacterium
TTTATTGGTACGCCCGAATGGATTCGAACCATCGACCTACGGATTAGAAGTCCGTTGCTCTCTCAGAGCCTGTGCGAAGTTTATCCTGAAGTATTCGAAGCATTTTCTGTAGTCTGTACTGAGCTATAACATCTTGAGCTTGTCGAAAGGGCGCCTCGATTAAAAAAGCTACCACTACTATTTCTGCGTTTTTCTATGCTTTCGCAGCTTGCCCTGGGACAAGCCAAAAAGTATTCCTTAGTCTATAGAATATTTTTCATTTCAAAGCTTCTTCTATGTTTTTTGCCTTTAAGAGTACTTCGCGCCTTACATAAACAGGCCCTTGTGGGGAGTTTTTTGGATCTTTGAGTTTTATCGGTTTTTTAATCGCTTTCGCAGGTTCTTTAAAGTAAAGAACATATTTTCCCGTATCCTTATAAGGTTTAATTTCTTTAACTTCCGCGATATGAGTCACCGCGCTGATTGGCGCTACTTGATATGCCGCAATGTATTTAATCCGTTCCTTCATCGCCGCTCCAATACGAATTTCATACCATTGATCTTGCTCCAGAAACACTCTTTCAAAACCTTCCTCTCGCGCTGGAACCACCACCGTATCGGACTCGATTCTTCTAGTTCTTCTTTTCGCCCTTTCTTTCGGAGAACTTGGAGGCCGTTTACCCTTTTTAGCAGGAGTAGAAATTTCAATATCTTCGTCAAACTCATCATAAAGCGTATCAAATTGAAATAACCGATCCCCCCTATCCGATTCAAAAGTTTTTACTTCTATAACAGAAATATCGGCGTTAATTTTTCCTAAAACATTGTGCAACTCGTTCTTAGCTTCATCGATGATAACCAATCCTCGAAAATCTTCATAAACCGTTCTGTCTAAATAGTGATCGATATTGTCGCTTGTAGATTGCTTTTGCCCAACTTCCAATCGAGCCAATTTATCTTTATCTTTAGAAATGACATCCATTAAAAACTTTCTCAAAGCCATTTTTGCGCCGTCAAAACTCGTCACAAATTTTAATATTTGTATCCCAATGTGTTTAAAAGGATCGTGGCTAACGATTTCGTTTTCGATAATGTATAGCTTAGGCGTTTCGGGTTCCGCCATATCAATCAAATAACCGTCGGGAATCGTTAAAATATCATTCCCCTTCATTTTCTTTTTTTGATCGATATAAATAGTAGATGATCCAAAGATTTGATCTGATAATTCAACGACGATGGATTCAAAATCTGCTTCTTTTTTAAAACTTAAAGATCGAAACAATGTTCCTTTGCTATCTATGATTACAGACATGACAACTCACATAAATTTAAATTTTTTGAATTCAAAAATTACCATAAAACCATTCAATTATCCTAGTAAAATTAAGAAAAGTTTATCCTGTATAGTGGCTCTGTATTCCCTCGCCCTTCCGTATCTAAATAATCTCTACAGAACCTATTGACTTTAAACGCGTTGCCAAGTAAATTATTTCATAAGCCAAAATTTCCTTCAATATTTCTTAAACAGAACTTCAGCCACCAACTATGGCGGATATCAATCAAAATCCTGAGCAAATTGCTCGCGACAAAATCGACGCTCTCCTGGAGCAAGCGGGGTGGATTGTTCAAGCCAAGAAAAAAATGGACTTCAACGCCGGTCTCGGCGTCGCCATAAAAGAATATCAAACAGATAGCGGTCCCGCCGACTACGCTCTCTTTGTCGATAGACAAGCCGTTGGAATTATCGAAGCCAAACCGGAGGACTGGGGACAAAAAATAACGACCGTCGAAGAGCAATCCAGTACTTACGCCAAGTCCAAATTAAAATGGGTGCAAAACAACGCCCCCCTGCCCTTCATTTATGAAAGCACGGGAACCGTCACTCGTTTCACAGACGGTCGCGACCCCAAACCGCGTTCGAGAGAAGTTTTTAACTTTCACAAACCGGAACTATTAAATGAATGGGTTTCCAAAGACTATTGTCTAAGACAAGCTCTTCAAACAATTCCAAAACTTGATCCCACAGGACTGCGCGACTGCCAAATAACCGCAATAGAAAACCTGGAAAAATCCTTTAAAAAGAATCATCCACGCGCCCTAATTCAAATGGCCACCGGAGCCGGTAAAACCTACACCGCTATTACAACTATTTACAGGTTATTAAAATACGCCGACGCTAAAAAGATTTTGTTTCTAGTAGACACCAAAAACCTGGGAGAACAAGCCGAGCAAGAATTCCAAGCTTACGTGCCAAACGACGACAACCGAAAGTTTACGGAACTCTACAACGTACACCGCATGCAATCGTCGTCTTTTTACACAGGCCACGAAGTTTATATAGGAACGATACAAAGACTCTATTCCATTCTCAAAGGCGAACCTTTAGACGATGCCGCCGAAGAGATCAATCCGGCGGAAATGGCGCAAGCGCTAAAGAAAGACCCCGTGCCCGTCGTTTATAATTCCAAATTCCCTGTTGAGTTTTTCGATTTCATCGTCATCGACGAATGCCACCGTTCCATCTACAACCTTTGGAGACAGGTACTAGAGTATTTCGACTCGTTTCTCATAGGACTCACCGCCACGCCCGATAACCGTACCTATGGTTTTTTCAATAAAAATGTGGTCAGCGAATACACGCACGAGGAAGCCGTCGCCGACGGCGTCAACGTGGGCAACGAGATTTACGTCATCGAAACAAAAATAACGACACAAGGAGACGTCATAAAAGCAAACCAGCAAATTCAAAAACGCGAACGCATGACTCGAAGAAAACGCTGGGAACGTCAAGAAGAAGACGAAGCCTATTCGGGAAAACAGCTCGACAAAGACATCGTCAACCCGGACCAAATCCGCACAATCATTAGAGCTTATGAACAAAAATGGCGCGAAATATTCCCCGGTCGACAAGAAGTCCCCAAAACCCTCATCTTCGCTAAAACCGACAGTCACGCCGACGACATCATCCAAACCGTTCGCGACGAATTTGGCGAAGGCAACGAATTCTGCAAAAAGTTAACTTATAAAACCGAAGAAGATCCCAAATCCGTATTAGCCCAATTTCGAAACGACTACAACCCGCGCATAGCTGTCACCGTGGATATGATCGCAACCGGCACCGACGTCAAACCGCTTGAATGTCTCCTGTTTATGCGCGACGTTAGAAGCGCCAATTATTTTGAACAAATGAAAGGACGCGGTACGCGAACGTTGGAACACGACAACTTAAAAAAGGTAACGCCCTCCGCCATCAGCGCAAAAACGCATTACGTGATTGTGGACGCTATTGGCGTGACCAAATCGCTGAAAACCGCCAGCCAACCGCTCATCACCAAACCGTCTGCCTCGTTAAAAGAATTGGCAATGGCCGTCATGATGGGAGCGCGCGACGAAGACACCGTCAGTTCGCTGGCGGGACGCCTCGCCCGACTCAACAATCAACTGGACGATAAAGAACGCGAGCGTATTAAAGAAAAATCAGGAGGCCAACCGCTCTCAAGCATTGTCGGCAACCTGCTCTCCGCAATCGATCCAGATAATATTGAAACCAAAGCGCGCGATATCACGCAATTACCGAAAGGCTCCGACCCCGGCGATATTGATCGCGGTAAAGCTCAAGCGGAATTGGTCAAACAAGCGGCCAATGTTTTTACGGGAGAATTGATCGATCTCATCGACAGCATTCGTCGCGATAAAGAGCAAACCATCGACCATGAAAACCTGGATAAAGTCACTAATATAGGATGGGAAGGCGACGCCGAAGAAAACGCCAAAACATTGATAAAGAATTTTCAGGAATATTTAGAAGCCAACCGCGACGAAATAGAAGCCTTCCAAATATTTTTCAGTCAACCTCAAAGACGCGGCGCCATAACCTATGATATGATTCTCCAAACGTTGGAAACGTTGCGAAAAGACAGACCTAAATTAGCTCCGTTAAGAGTGTGGCAAGCGTACTCGTTGTTGGACGAATACACGGGGAAACAACCTATAAACGAACTAACCGCTTTGGTCGCCCTCATTCGTAGAACCTGTGGAATCGATAAAACCCTATCGCCCTATTCAGAAACCGTGCGCAAAAATTTTCAAGATTGGATCATGAAACGCCATAGCGGCCCCGGCTCAAAATTTACTCCAGAACAAACGAATTGGTTACGCATGATCCGCGACCACGTCATTGCATCCTTTCACATAGACCGAGACGATCTGGATAAAACCCCCTTCGACGCTCAGGGCGGACTGGGAAAAATGTATCAACTTTTCGGTGATAACATGGACCACCTGATCGGCGAGTTGAATGAAGTATTGGCGGGATAGTGGATACTAAAGCCAATAACATCCCATCCAATTGGGTAGCATGCCAACTTAAAGATTTAGCTTTTTTAAAAAGTGGCTTTACCTTCAAAAGTAATACTTATCTTGAAAAAGGAATTCCACTAATAAGAATATCCGATATCTCCTCAGGGCTTGTTTCTTCGAGTTCTTCAGTTAAAGTAGAATTTAAAAAAGAATTTAAAAAATACTTAATAGAAAAAAATGACATCCTGATCGCAATGTCAGGAGCCACCACAGGAAAATTTGGCATATACTTAACCAACAATCCTGCATTACAAAATCAGCGTGTAGGAAATATTAAACCTTATTCCGAAAATCACTTAGTTCAAAAATTCTTATTTTATTTTTTATTTTCAGCAAAAAAAGAAATTGAAAAACGTGCTTATGGCGGCGCACAACCAAATATCTCAAATGAAAAAATAGAAAGTTTATCTTTTTCGTTACCTCCCTTAAACGAACAAAAGCGGATTGTTACTAAGATTGAGGAGTTGTTTTCTGAACTTGATAAAGGAGTTGAAAATTTAAAGAAAGCACAGGAGCAATTGAAAGTTTATCGACAAGCGGTTTTAAAACACGCCTTCGAAGGCAAACTCACCGAAAAATGGCGAGAAGAAAATAAAGACAAACTCGAATCCGCCGACCAACTCCTCATCCGTATTCTAAAATCTCGCAAAGAAAATTGGAATGGTCGAGGAAAATATAAGGAGCCCAATCATCCAGAAATTTCAAAACCTCCCAAGTTACCTTCTGGATGGATATGGTCTAACGTAAATGCATTAATTTCTGAACCTCTTACAAATGGCCGCTCAGTTCCAACTGCAAAAAAAGGTTTCCCGGTTTTAAGATTAACCGCATTAAAGAATCGATCCATTGATCTAAATGAAAGAAAAGTAGGGGCTTGGCAAGAAGAAGACGCAAAACCTCACCTTGTTAAGTTCGGAGACTTTCTTGCCAGTCGAGGAAATGGCTCTAAACATCTTGTTGGTCGAGGTGGATTGATTAACCAAACTCCTGACCCTGTAGCTTTTCCTGATACATTAATACGAATTAGAATTAATCATGATATTTGCCAAAAAGAATTCTTTTCTGAAATGTGGGATTCATATTTTTTTAGAAATCAAATTGAGAAAAAAGCTAGAACAACAGCAGGGATTTACAAAATAAACCAAAATGATGTAGCTTCATTTATTCTACCCTTACCTTCATTAAATGAACAAAAAGAAGTTATCAAAATATTGAAAGACGTTACTCTTCAAATTGATGCCATGGAAAACTGGTTCAGAACTGAATTGACCAAGAGCGAAACCCTCCGCCAATCCATCCTCAAAAAAGCTTTCTCTGGAGAGTTAGTTCCACAAGATCCAAACGACGAACCCGCTTCGGTTTTGCTAGAACGTATCAAAACCGTAAAAGCTAAACAAGAATCGTCGGCTAAGAAAACCAAAACAAAATCTAAATCGAAAAGAAAGTCAGCCGCATGAACTCAGCAACCATCGTTTCAAAAGTTTGGAGTTTTTGCGATACCTTGCGCGACGACGGAGTTAGCTATGGCGATTACTTAGAGCAGTTAACCTACCTCATCTTTCTCAAAATGGCTCATGAATATTCACTACCTCCTTATGATCGAAACGTTGGAATCCCAAAAGACTACAACTGGGAGAGTTTAAGCTCTAAAAACGGAGCGAAACTGGAAACTCATTATGTAGAAATGTTGCGAGAACTTGGCAAAAAGAAAGGCATGCTCGGTCAAATATTCATCAAAGCGCAAAACAAAATTCAAGATCCCGCCAAGCTTAAACGCCTTGTGGATATGATCGACAGCGCCGATTGGGTCATCATGGGCACCGACGTTAAGGGCGATATCTACGAAGGGTTGCTGGAAAAAAACGCCGAAGACACAAAAACCGGAGCGGGACAATATTTCACGCCGCGCGCGCTGATTCGCGCTATGGTGGAATGCGTGCAACCAGAACCTGGAAAAACCATCGCTGACCCGGCTTGCGGCACGGGCGGCTTCTTCCTCGCTTCCTACGACTACATCACCAACCCAGACCATTTCAAACTCGACAAACGACAAAAGACGTTTTTAAAACACGACACGTTTCACGGTAACGATATTGTCCCTAACACGCGGCGACTCTGTTTGATGAATATGTTCCTGCACAATATCGGCGAAATCGACGGCGAACCGACGGTTTCCCCAAATGACGCCTTAATCGCAGAACCAAGCGATACTTACGACTATGTGATGGCTAATCCGCCCTTCGGAAAAAAGAGCAGTATGAGTTTCACCAACGAAGAAGGCGATCAGGAAAAAGATAACCTGACTTATAACCGACAGGATTTTTGGGCCGCCACTTCCAACAAACAACTCAACTTTGTGCAACACATTCGCACCATGTTGAAAACCACGGGACAAGCCGCCGTGGTGGTACCTGACAACGTGTTATTCGAAGGCGGCGCCGGAGAAACGGTTCGAAAAAAGTTACTCGACACCACCGACTTACACACCATCTTACGATTGCCTACGGGTATCTTCTACGCGCACGGAGTGAAAGCAAACGTCATCTTTTTCGATAACCGCGAAGCCAATCCAAAACCGTGGACTAAAGAGGTTTGGTATTACGATTACCGCACCAACATCCACCACACATTGAAAAAGAAGCCGTTACGGTATGAAGATTTGCAGGATTTCATCCAATGCTACAACCCGGAGAACCGCCACAAGCGGAAACAAACCTGGAGCGAAATGAAGAATCCCGAAGGACGCTGGCGCAAATACACCTACAAAGAATTGGTCGAGCGCGACAAGACCAGTCTCGATATTTTTTGGTTAAAAGACAAAAGCCTGACCGACCTCGATAATCTTCCCGAACCTGACGTCCTCGCCCAGGAAATCGTCGAAACCTTAGAATCTGGTTTGAATAGTTTTAAGGAAGTGTTACGAGCGTTGGAGAAAAAATAAAGGGTGCGACGATCCAAGAACCGTCTAGATTTCTCGGTTGGCTAGAAATGACCGTTTAGATCGAGGCGAGATCCTTCACTTCAAGACTGCTTTGCAGTCTTTCGTTCGAGGATGACAGATCGTGGGAGCTGGTTTGGATTAAGTGGACTGTAATTTTACGATGCGCGTATAAACTAACTTCTAAAACTTTTTCAACGGATAGTTGCGTTATTGAACTCACTTTAGCAACCAGTATTTCTTAATTGAGAAATGAGATTCTTCCTCGCCAAACTACGGCTCGTCTGAATGACAGATCGTGGGAGTTGGTTTGGATTAAGCGGACTGTAATTTTACGATGCGCGTATAAACTAACTTCTAAAACTTTTTCAACGGATAGTTGCGTTATTGAACTCACTTAAGCAACCAGTATTTCCTATTTGAGAAATGAGATTCTTCCTCGCCAAACTACGGCTCGTCTGAATGACAGGTCGTGGGGGGTTGGTTTGGATTAAGTTGACTTTTGTTTGGCTATGATTCTAATCATAAGAGATTAGCGTGAACGTTTTAAAACCAAGTTTTCTAAACTCTCATGGTTCTTAATGAGGTCCTTTCCTTCGACTTCGCTCAGGACAGGCACATTAAAAAAATAGTTACCTAGATTCTTCACCCCTCCTACGGAAGGGTTCCAGAATGACGAGATCATAACCTTTTTTTGTTACCGTCGTTCTTTGCGCTCTCGGCGACTTTGCGGTTAAGGAATTTAAATAATTCGGGACGTGATTTCATGGCATATAATGAATAGGATCGACTTAATATTTATTATCGGTAAATCTATATTGAAAACTGCGGAATAAGCATGGAACTTTCTGAAACATTTTTTATCTTTGGCGCTCCTGTTTTTTTTGTAGTAATTTGGGTTTTTATTTCTTTTCACATAGCCCGCAACGGTTGGGCAAAGTTGGCGAATGCGTATCTCGCTAAATCCGATTTTTTCGGAGAGCGATTTTGGCTGAGGTCTGGACGTATTGGAAAGCTTGCCGGCTATGGCGGGAGTTTGTTTTTTGGAGCCAACTCGCAGGGACTTTATATTTCTGTTTTATTTCTATTTCGGATTGGCCACCCGCCTTTGTTTATTCCCTGGAAAGATATAGTAAGAACGACCGAAGTCAGAGTATCCAGATTTCCTGGGGTTCAATTGGAATTTGAAAAATGTTCCGAATATCCCTTGGCTATAACCAAAAAACTCGCGCAATCTCTAGCCGAAGCCAGCGGCGGGGCTTTTAAGCTTGAATAGATAATTGGTCACAGAATTCACAGAATGGCGCAGAAGAATAAGGTGGTCGCATTTCGAGAACCTCAATGTGACATTTTTTATTTTTTTGCTTTTAGTTCCTAGATCAATTAACTGGCAAAGCCAGTCAAGCGCTCAGCATGACAATTATTTATTTTACCTAGATCCTTCCTCACCCTTTTAGGGTTCGTCTAGGATGACGGCAAAATTTTATTTTATTTGAAGCAACAATTTATTTCAAAAAATGCCTACTTTTTTCCTATAAAAATAAGAAACCATCAAAAGGCACATGCTCCGCTGGAACATAGATTTCTCGACAAGCTCGAAATGACATGTTGGGTCGAAGCGAGATTCTTCACTGCGTTCAGAATGACAAGTCGTGGGAATTGCCTAAAACTATATTCACTTTTGTTTAACAACATATTTTCATTTCTTTGCGTCCTTAGTCGGAGTTTATCCTGAGTAAAGCCGAAGGGCGGTGAAGGCCTTGAGCAAAATTCATTTTTTCTCTTGCTTCTTTTCTTCTAATCCTTTTTTAAAAGCCTTGCCCGTGTCGGACAACGTGGTTTTCACTTTTTTCCAGGAAGATCCAATATCCTGCTTCAGGTCTTTCCAATCGTCGTCTTCGGAATTTTTTAGTTGCGCCAATTGCTCTTGAACGTTTTTCTGTTGCGACCTCAATACTTCTATCAATTCGTAATATCTTTGTTGAATTTCGGGATACGCCGCTTCCGCCTCCGCTTGCGCTGTCAGTTTTTCTATCTCGGTTTCCCACTCGTCTAACTGGGACTGCAAAACTTTAAGGGTTTCGTTGTTGATTTCCATCTCATATTCTCTTTTCTTTAAACTGCTCCAGCGCTATTTCCTTAATCCGTTCATTATACGTTTGCTTGTTTCGGATTACAATTTAGCCACAGAAGGCACAGAAGAACACAGAAGGGAAAAACAGAAAGGTGGTCGCGCTTCGACAAGTTCAGGACAAGCTTGAGATTCATCAACTGTTTTTTTTATATATTAAAAGCTAATTTAGCTTATAATTTTTAAATAGCATAGAATTAACCCTTAACGTATCTTTTCTTTAAGATTAAGGCATTGATAAATGAAACTCACCGTCGTATTAGAACCTGCCGATGAAGGTGGCTTTACCGCTTATGTACCTTCTCTAAGAGGATGTATTTCTGAAGGCGATTCAAAAGAAGAAGCTTTAGAAAATATTAAAGAAGCGATTGAAATTTACTTGGAAGCCGACACACATGAGCTTATAGA
>JAYOZP010000144.1:0-9806 GCA_038154245.1 Nitrospinales bacterium
TAACGTTCGATTTACATAAAGAAGAAACCTTAGCGATTGTTGGAGAATCTGGATCGGGTAAATCCGCTACCGCTTTGTCGCTTTTGCGTTTATTGCCGCCATCTGGAAAAATTGTTAATGGAAGTGTTTGGTTTGAGTCTGGAGATATATTAACTTATAGCGGCAAGCAGCTTCAATCGTTGCGTGGAAATCAAATTTCCATGGTTTTTCAAGATCCGATGACGTCTTTGAACCCCACCATGACTATTGGTCAACAAATTATGGAGCCTTTATTTTTGCACCTAGAACTGGATCGAAAACAAGCCAAACAAAGAGCCGTAGAATTACTTGATATAGTTAAGCTCCCTAACCCGGAAGGAAAGATGGATAGTTATCCTCATCAACTTAGCGGAGGTATGAAGCAACGAGTAATGATAGCTATGGCATTGGCTTGTTCTCCAAAAATATTAATTGCCGATGAACCGACAACGGCATTAGACGTTTTAATACAAGCTCAAATTTTAGAATTATTCGATTCTTTAAAAAAGAAAACCAATTTATCAATGATCTTAATTACGCACGACCTGGGAGTTGTTTCAGGAATGGCAGATAGAACTTTGGTTATGTACGCTGGCGAGATTGTTGAATCTGGACCTACTCAAGAGTTATTAAACTCTCCACTACATCCTTATACCATTGGGCTATTGAACTGTAGACCTCGAAGAGTTGAAGGGCAGAAGAAAAAAAGATTAACGGAAATTCCAGGAACTATTTCAAAAAACGAAATGCAAGGTTGCTCATTTTATCCTCGATGTTCTTCGGCTATAGATCGATGCAAGACTGAAAAACCTCTTTTTAAAATGGTTTCTCCTGGTCGGTCTGCAAGCTGTTGGCTCAACGATACGAATTAAAATGATAGATGAAAACTTATTAGAGGTTAGAAACCTTAAAAAATATTTTTCGGATATTGCCCTAAATTCTTTCAATGGAACTAAGTTTTCAGTTGTTAAAGCTGTCGATGGAGTTTCATTTAATATTCGATGTGGGGAAACCCTGGGACTGGTTGGAGAGACGGGTTCTGGGAAATCGACAGTTGGTCGAGTTGTGCTTAGATTAATTGAAGCTACTTCAGGCGAAGTTTTATTTAAAGGAAAAAATTTATTTCAACTTCCCGACGAGGAATTACGCAATATTCGAAAAGAAATGCAGATGGTTTTTCAAGATCCATATGGTTCTCTAAACCCCAAAATGACGGTTCAAAAGATTCTAGAAGAGCCGTTTAGAATTCATCAATTATTGAGCGCAAGAAGTTTTAAAGAGCGCGCTTTAGAAACGCTTAGCAGAGTAGGATTATCTCCTGAACATGGAGATAGATATCCACACGAATTTAGCGGTGGGCAAAGACAACGGATTGGGATTGCCAGAGCCATTGCTCTAAGCCCTGATTTGATCGTAGCCGACGAACCAGTTTCAGCCTTGGACGTATCGATTCAGGCTCAAATTATTAATTTGTTGCAGGATCTTAAAGAATCGATGGGAATATCGTTTCTTTTTATATCGCACGACATGGAAGTTGTGGAACATTTTTGCGACCGTGTTGCGGTTATGTATTTTGGGAAAATCGTAGAGATAGCGAGTAGTGAAGATATTTATCAGAGGACATCTCACCCCTATACAAAAGCCTTATTGAACGCTGTCCCTAATTTGGAGGGTAAGTTGCCGCAGGCAACGGTTGGAGGAGAAATTCCAAATCCCGCTAATCTTCCTCAAGGTTGCGCCTTTAGCGGCCGTTGTCCTATCAAGGAAAAAGTTTGTGATGAATCCGATCCTCCGCTTAAAGAAGTTGCGCCTGGTCATTTTACCGCTTGCCATCTTGTTGGTTAACAATCAGAAAAGAACTAAAATCTACCTGCAAAAGGATCGGGAGGTTCAAAAGAAGAACCTTCGTTGGAAAAGCTTTGATTGTTTTGTTCTTCTTTATCTATTTCCATTTTCCAATTAGATTCATCGGGAAATAGTTGAGGTGAATAAGTTCTTGTAGATTTAGGAATACCTTCTAGAGATCGTCGAAACTTTTTTAAAGCGGTCAGAGTTGTGGGTTTTCTTTCTGGGATATTTTCAAGAATAGATTTTCCCGCTAGCCGTCCAAAAACAATAATATCTAATAAGGAATTTCCCATTAATCGGTTGGTGCCGTGCAGTCCTCCTGTAGCTTCGCCGGCGGCCCATAAGCCTTGAATATCCGTTTGGCAACTTCTGTTGACTCTGATTCCGCCGTTTTGATAATGCAAAGTAGGATAAATTAAAATGGGATTTTTTTCTGGTTCAATATCAAACCGACCTAACCGATGAACCAAGCCAGGGAATAGCTTGCGTAGAGTTCCTTTGCCTTGTTTGAGCTCTACCATGGGAAGGTCTAGCCAAACTCCTGTTTTGCCCGATGGCGTTTGAATGCCTTTACCTTGACTACATTCTTTAATGATAGCCGCCGCCACCTTATCTCGATAATTTAACTCGTCGACAAAACGTTCTCCATCACAGTTCACAATTTGAGCTCCCAATGATCGTAATGCTTCTGTCGCCAACTGTCCGACTAGAGCTTCGGGGTAGCAAAAACCCGATGGATGATATTGCCAACTATGTATGTTAACTAATGCACAGCCTAATCTATAAGCTAATACTAAGCCGTCGCCAGTAGCCCCTATATGGTTGCTAGTAGTCGTTCCTCCAAAGCGAAGTTGGCCTCCTCCTCCAGAGGCTATTAGAATAGCTCTGGCAGAAACGGAAATTAACTTTTTTGTCTGGCTGTTCCAAAGAACCGCTCCGGTTGCGACTCCATTTCCATCGTCTAATAGCTCAATCGCGGAATGGTTTTCGAGTATATGAGTGTCGCCTTGGCGAATAGCTTCTCTTAATACTCGCATGATTTCTAAACCGGTGATGTCCCTGCAGGCAAGAACACGAGGCGTTGAAGTTCCACCTCCACTCTTCAGGCGATATGTACCGTCTTGGTTGCGATCAAACATGCATCCAAGTTGGGCGAGCCAGTCAATGGATTTGAGTCCGTTTTCGCATAAATATCGAAGTAGGTCAGAATCATTCTCTCCATGACCGCCAACGAAAGCGTCTGCGTAATGTTTTCTAGGAGAGTCGTCTTTTCCGATAGACGCTTGAATTCCTCCTTCAGCCATCACGGTGTTAGAATCTCCCAATCTTAATTTTGTGGCTAAGTGAACCTTTAAGTCGGTTGCTTGCAAAGCAATCGCAGCGGCAGTTCCGGCTCCACCTCCTCCAATAATTAAAACGTCTGTTTCTAAATCGGCGGTTGGTTCGAAATCGTGCGGTAATGGACTGTCAGCCTCCAAAAGATTTGCCAGTTCTAGTGGTATTGGTAAATCGCCTTTATTAGGGCCGATTTTTAGAGATCTTTTTTCTCCAACATAATCTGGATGATATTTTTTAAGTAAGTCGTTAGAAATATTTTTTTCAAGGTTATCAACTGGATTTTCAAATCTATCCAGACGACTTTGGTTTACTAGATCAATAGAATTTTTTGCCCAATCCATCATTTTGGAACTCCGCCAGTTTCTCGGAAAATTTCAGCCCGTTTAAGCCGTTCTTTTGGATCGGTTGGCAGCAAAAAACTCCACTCTTCAGCGTCGTCTGTAGTAGAAAAAGAATCCGATCTTTGAGTTTCCAGTTTTTCTTCTGAAGACGCTAGAGATCTTCTAATCCAGAGAGCCATGTTGTGAGGTTTTACGTTATCTTCGCAAACAAATCGGCAAAGCCCGCAATGAACGCAAGAAACAAAATCTTCAGCGACATTTTCAAATTCATTATTCTGCATCCTTGTGATGGAATCCATGACGGGAATATCCATAGGACATGCCGACGTGCAACTGCCGCATTTAGTGCATCGGTCAAGCGTTGGAAACGATTTCTTTAGTTTTTCTAAGTTGGGATTAGCGATCAAATGTGGAATTTGAGGCATAGCCTCGATCCGGTAGGGAAATACTTCCATACCTTCTGCGGTTGTCATCATACAAGCTAGGTCGGATTTCCCTTTTCGTCCATCGGGAAACCTTACGGTTACTGTGCAAGCTCCGCAGGCCCCCCCCATACACCCTGTTTGTATTTCTTCTGGGAGTCCTTCGTTCCATAAAGCTTTTATCAGAGGAACCCCTGGCTTAACTTTTAAGGTTTTTCCCGAAATTTTAATTTCAATTTCTTTTTCGTCCATGTCAACTTTCATCTAGCTTAAATTCCGATTTTAAAATCTTATCATTTTCAAGAAGATTGCCCAATTTTTAGTTTTCTCATCTGTTGCCAGATAGAATCGAATTTCCTGTAAAAGTTTGAGTTTACTTGATAAAACCACATATGCTAAATTACGGAAAATGAATTTTAATTGATTTAGGTAGGGATTATGTCAGGACATTCAAAATGGTCGACCATTAAGCACAAAAAAGGCGCCGCAGACGCTAAACGAGGGAAGCTATTTACTAAGCTTATTAAAGAAATTACCGTTGCGGCCCGGATGGGTAGTGGAGATATTGATTCTAACCCTCGTTTGAGAGTTGCGGTTGCCGCCGCTAAAGCGGCCAATATGCCAGGAGATAATATTACTCGGGCTATTAAAAAGGGCACGGGAGAACTTGAGGGTGTACAATACGAAGAAATTACCTACGAAGGTTATGGTCAAGGCGGCGCGGCGGTTTTTATTGAAGTTATGACTGATAATAAAAATCGAACCGTCAGCGAAATTCGCTCTATCTTCACTAAAAACGGAGGAAATATTGGCGCTAATGGTTGTGTCGCTTGGATGTTTGAACAAAAAGGTTTTATTCAGGTTAGCGCTGAGAATAACGACGAAGACGAACTCCTAGAGTTGGTTTTGGAAGCTGGCGCCGATGACTTGAAAAAGGAAGAAGATAAATTCGATATTTTTACTTCCGTGGAGAATTTTGAGCCGGTTCGAAAAGCTTTAGAAGATAAAGGGATAAATATGGAAGTTGCAGAGCTAACCCGAATTCCTCAAAACACCGTTAATGTAACGAATGAAAAAGAAGGTAAGGCTCTCCTTCGTATGATGGATTCATTGGAAGATCATGACGACGTGCAAAAATCTTACTCAAACTTTGATATCTCTGAAGAACTGATGGAAAGTCTAGTTGGTTAGTTAATACGTTCTAATTTTTTCCTTTCGATTTTTAACCTGACACTTAATATAGATGACAATCGTCTAGAAACGTCCTGCGAGAAAATGCTTCACTTGCTCGTTTAATGTCGTTGATTCACTCGTCCTCTTAATACCTACCCCTTAACCTACCGGATTCGAAATGCGAATCATGGGAATCGACCCTGGCAGTCAATGTACTGGGTTTGGAATAGTTGAAGAACAGAAGGGTAAACTTGTTTCTGTTCATTGGGGCGCCGTTCGAGCAAAAGCTAAGCAAGGTTTTCCAGAAAGATTAAAATTGATTTATCAGGCCCTGGTTGAAACCATTGAAGAATTCACTCCAGACGAAGTGGCGGTGGAAGATTTATTTTTTGCTTCAAACGCAAAGTCCGCTTTGAAACTTGGACAGACTCGCGGCGTTGCTATTTTAGCGGCGGCCAACATGGAAAAACCCATCGCTGAATACAGCCCTTTAGAAGTAAAACAATCTGTTGTTGGTTATGGTAGGGCCGACAAGGCTCAAGTCCAAGCTATGGTGACAAGGCTATTAAATCTAAAAACGCCACCGAAACCGTTTGACGCTTGCGACGCGTTAGCGATCGCCATTTGCCATACGCACTCAGCCGCGACAAAACGAAAACTTCAAACATAAATTATTCCAGATAAAATTTTTTTAAATGATTGCCTTTCTAAATGGAAAATTAATACGTAAATCTCCAGTAGCTATTGTTATCGACGTGCAAGGCGTAGGTTATTTAGTTCAGGTTTCTTTGCCAACATTTTACGGATTGCCTGAAATAGGCGCTCCTGTTTCAATGCGAATTTATACCGTGGTTCGCGAGGACGAAATTAGATTGTTTGGTTTTTCTTCAGAACTGGAACAGACGGTTTTTGAAAAGCTCATTGCTATTTCCAAGGTGGGGCCTAAATTAGCGATTTCCATTCTTTCTGGAATGTCGGTGGAAGATTTTTTAACGGCGATAGCAAACAAGGACATTGCGAAACTCAATGGAATTCCTGGAGTGGGCGCAAAAACTGCCGAGCGTTTGGCTTTAGAATTACATGATAAACTAAAAGACATAAGTCCTGAGCGAGAGGCTGAACAAGTTCCTGTAGGAGATGTGGCTTTTGACGACGCCCTTTCCGCGTTATTGAATTTAGGTTATAAAAAGCCGCAAGCGGAAAAAGCTTTAAAATCTGTTCATTCACAGGAAAATGAAAACAATCTAGAAGAGTTGATCAAACGCGCTCTTATTGTATTATCTTGATATCAATATTAAGAAAGAGGAAATAAAAAGATGGATTATGAAAGGGATATAAATCCCGAGTCGGAAAACGACGAGATCCATTATGAAAATAATCTTCGCCCTACCACTTTGCGCGAATATATTGGACAAGAAAAGGTTAAGGCCAATCTAGAAATTTCTATTACCGCCGCAAAGCAGCGTAGTGAATCTTTAGATCACTTATTATTTTATGGCCCTCCAGGTTTGGGGAAGACGACGCTGGCGAATATCATCGCTTCTGAAATGAACGGAAATTTAAAGAGCACTTCCGGCCCAGTATTAGAAAAGCAAGGCGATCTCGCGGCGATATTAACAAACCTTAAGCCTGGAGAAGTGCTTTTCATTGATGAGATTCACCGCCTATCCAGAGTGATTGAAGAGGTTTTATATCCGGCAATGGAAGATTTTAGTTTAGATATTATTATTGGGCAAGGGCCTAGCGCCCGTTCGATAAAAATCGATTTGCCCCCTTTTACATTGATTGGGGCTACAACACGAGCGGGTTTATTGACGTCTCCGTTACGTAATCGATTTGGTATTGTTCACGCTTTGGACAATTATACGGTTGAAGAATTGCATTCTATAACCACTCGATCCAGCTCAATATTAGAAATTGAAGTTACTCCTGAAGGCTCGCGCGAAATCGCGGCAAGATCGCGAGGAACTCCTCGGTTAGCTAATAGATTACTTCGGCGTGTACGCGATTATGCACAGGTTAAAGCGCAAGGGATTATAACCCAAGAAGTGGCAAGAAAAGCTTTAGATATGCTTGAGGTTGACGTTGTTGGACTTGATAAAATGGACCACAAACTTCTATTAACTTTAATAGAAAAATTTAAAGGAGGGCCGGTGGGTCTTGAAACTCTTGCCGCCGCTATAGGCGAGGATAAAGATACTGTTGAAGATGTTTATGAGCCTTACCTTATTCAAACAGGTTTTATTACTCGAACGCCACGTGGAAGAACGGCGACCTTATTCGCTTATGAGCATTTTGGAATTAAACCTAATAAAGCAAATTCCCAACAACAATTGTTTTGATCTCTGAAGATGCCGTTCATCATATCTTTTTTCTTAGATCAAATAGTAAGACGTTAAATCGTTTGTCCTCAATTTTTGAATAATTTTTCTCCAAATAATAGGCTAGTGTTTTATTTTTGTAAAGTTTCTGGGCGTTAAACGCGAAAAAATAGGAGGCGCCCTTTTTACGAAATTTTTCTAGAAGAAAAATATATAAGTTTTGATAATTCTCATTTTTAAGAAAAAATTTGTATTCTTTTTTTAATTCATTTTCGTTAAATGGGAACATCCATCCTTTATTTCGGCTAAAATATAAAGCTTCCCAGGTCGAACTAATCGCTATATCGCTATCTTTGATGTGATAGTTAAAAAATTTGATTTTGTCTTCTATTTGGTAATAGTACAAAGGTAGCTTGAAGGCGCTATTGGCATAGCCAACTACCATAACTGCGGTTACCCCCAATATAAAAAACTTAAATGGTTTTAAATAAAAGCGAGTGTTATTTGCAACAAAGTTGTTATTTTCTAATAAGAGCCACCAAGCTTTACCAATGATAATAGAAGCTACTGGTAGTAGTGGTAAATGATAGTATTCATGAGTAAAAGCATGCTTATGAAAAATAAGATCAAAGATAATAACGCCCGCTAACCAAGCTTTTAATAAAGCGTTTTCTTTGGAGGTTATTTTAATAAAAAGTCCAATTAGAAATAATGTGAAACCAATTGGAGTGAGTATTACCCCTGATAACCAGAGAAATATTGTTTTATAGAATTCATAGTTAAGAAAAGTAGGAAGATAAAACCAGTTTGAAAAAACAAAGTTATCTGCATAGAAATTGTTTGGGAATAATTCTGCTGTTTTTCGCGAATGAAAGGTCCAAATGATCGATGGTATTATCGCCAAAATAGTAAAAATATAAACTCGTTTTTCGAATAAAATTTGTTTTCCTTTTATTATTAATCCCATCAATAAAAATGAAATTAATATAAACATAAAGGTTTGTTTAGATAGGAATGTAAATAAACCAAAAAATAGGGCTGGCCAGAAAGCCTTTTCTTTACCATCGAACCATTCGCTTACATAAAAGACTAAGGCTGTTAGGAAGAAAAGGGCTAGCGTGTCGGGTTGAAAGGCCCGTGTATAAATTATTGAAAGAGGGGAAAAACAAAAAACGAAAACCGCTGAATTGGCCGCTCCTTTATGAACATGTTTTGATGCGATCAGAAAAATGAAATATGCGGTTCCAGAAAACGCCAAAATAGAGACCAGACGGCCTAGCTCTTCATGAACTCCAAAAACTTGATATAAAGCCGCTACGATGGAATTATAAACCGGAGGTTCAATGAGAAAATATCGCGGTTCTGGAAGAATAGAAATTTGGGGGTATAAAAAGTTAAACCCATTTTTAAACAGGTTATACGTAATATCGGCTGTTTGAAGTTGACGTGTGTTAGCTCCTTCCAATATAGGTTGATCAAGCGATATTAATCTTAATAACACCGCAGAAGTTATAAAAATAAGAGGCCAGAAGACGTCGCTCTTTCTGAATTTAGAAGTAAACTTCACTGAGGGTATTTGCTCTAAAAAAGAAAATTAAGTTGTCCCAATCATTTTTTCAGAATGGGATCGGAATTGGCAAAACTATTAGGCTAGGTTCAATCGGTTAGTCTTATATGACTTTTGAAAAAATTTAATTTGCAAGGAAGCTTCTGTGCCGAAATTTGTTTAAAACGAGTTTAGATTATTATTTTGTTTCAATTTTTTCAATCTTATAATTTCAGCGTTTAACTTTAGGATTATTTTGAATAAAAAGTTATTTTATAGGAAGTTATGAGATTTTACTTATTTTTTGTATGCTGCCAATTTGTGTTATATTATCAATAGATTTAAAGATCTTACCGTTAAGAAATTAAAAAATTACTACTGCCTGCTATGAATGTTTGTTTAGTTGAACCTTCCAAATTCGTTTCTTTGACCAATTTTGTTTCGACCATCAGTATGCCGCCAATTGGTTTGGCATATATAGCTGCGTCATGTCGAGAAGCTGGACATAATGTGACTGTGGTTGACGGGCCTGGTTCTGCTCCAAGAAATTATTTTGAATTTAATGAAGTGACGGTTCGTGGACTAAAAAATCAAGAAATTATAAATAAAATCCCAAAAGATTCAGAGGTTATTGGATTGGGGTGTATGTTTACCTCAAATTGGGTTTACGTTCGCGAGCTAATTCAAGATATTCGTAATGAATTCCCTGATGCTTTTATGATTTTAGGAGGAGAGCATGGATCTGGGTTTCCTGATTTTTCGATGGAACAAGCTCCCCTAGATGCTGTTGTTACAGGCG
>JAYOZP010000145.1:0-9687 GCA_038154245.1 Nitrospinales bacterium
AACAGCAGAGAAAAATGAAGATACAAGCTGTCTACTGATTCAGGGGCATATCACAGTTTAAACCTGATACTGTTTGTGGTTTTTATGGAATCTCCAAAAACAAAGTCCGAAGAACCTTTGAATGAAGGAGTCAAGAAACGCGTTGAATCTGATTCTTCATTATTTGGCTTTACTATTTAGAATAAAACTAATTCTCGCTATTTTAATAACTAGTTTAGTTCCTTTATGCGCATTGCTTTATTACCTTGATGATAAAATTGAAGATAAATTGATGGAAATCAATAAAAATAGATTGATTTCCCTGCGTGAGGAAAAAAAGCTGCAAATAGAAGGATATTTTCAGCAAATAAACAATCAGATAGCGACTTTTTCTCAGGATCATATGATTGCTTCTGCGATGAAGGAATTTAGTCAGGCATTCTTTAAAGTTGAGTTGGAAACGAAAGAGTATTTAGATCCTCAAAAAGAAAAAAAACTTTTGGAGCGTTATGAATATCAATTAGATAATACTTTGGGCGCGAATAAAGATTCCATCGGCGATTGGTTCCCACAAAAAAATAATTCTAAAGTTTTACAATCTCTTTATATTTCGGATAATCCAAATCCAATTGGGAAAAAACATAAATTAGACTTTGCGTCAGATTCCAGCTCTTATACTGCATTGCATAAGAAGTACCATCCCACGATTCGAGAATTTTTAGAAAGGTTTGGTTATTACGATATTTTTCTTGCAGAACCTAAGTCGGGACACATTGTGTATTCGGTTTTTAAGGAAGTCGATTTTTCTACTAGTCTATTGACTGGGCCTTATGCCGAAGCGGGAATAGGTCGCGTTTTTCAAGCGGCTTTAAACTCATCCAATCCCGACGCCGTTTTTTTTGAAGATTTTGAACCTTATGAACCTTCTTATAATGCTCCTGCGGCGTTTATATCTTCTCCAATATTTGATAATGGAGTTCAGATTGGAGTTTTAATTTTCCAAGCTCCTATTGACCGGATTAATTCGGTAATGACGAGTGGAAAAGCTTGGGAGAGGGTGGGACTTGGGAGCTCAGGGGAAGTTTATTTAGTTGGACCAGATTTAAAAATGCGAAACGACTCAAGGTTTCTAATTGAGGATCCTTCGCAATATTTTGATGCGTTAAGAAATTTAGGAGTGGATAAAAATATTTTGGAAAAATCTAGGAAGCTAAATACTTCCATTGGTTTAAATCTCATTAGAACTAAAGGTACATCGGCTGCTTTAAAAGGGGAAACAGGATTTGATATTTTTGGCGATTATAGAAATATTCCGGTTTTAAGCGCCTATGCTCCAGTTTCTATTATGGAGTTAAATTGGGCAATATTAGCAGAAATCGATTTAGAGGAAGCAATAGAAGCAAGAAATCAAATCCGTTTGTGGGCGTTAAACTTTCTTGCGGTTTTGATTGTCGCTCTGGCGGTTATTACAGGCATTTTAAGCAAGGTGTTCTCTAAGCCTATTGTAGATTTGGCAAAAGCGGCAAAAGAGGTGTCTAAAGGTAATACCAAAGTGAGCGTTCGTTCCAGCTCTAGGGACGAAATTGGTAATTTGGCAAAGTGTTTTAATGAGATGGTAGGAAATATTAAAAAGGCTATAGAACAGCAAGTTGACGCAATTGCTAGAACGGCTCAGACTTTAAAAAATTCTGCTGGAGATATTTCCTCTTCCGTAAATCAGCAAGCTATGGTATCTGCTCAACAATCTTCTTCGGTTTCGGAAATTACGACGACCTTGGAAGAATTGGCGAGAAACTCAGGTCAAATTGCTAGAAACTCGCATGAAGTGGTAGACGCTTCCGAAAAATCGTTGCAAGAATCTGAAAAAGGTATGGAAGCTTTACGCTCATTAAAAGATCAAATGGAAGTGATAACTTCGGATAATGTGAATAGCATAAATGTTGTTCTGGACTTAGGAAAAAAATCAAAAGAAATCGGCAAGGTTATGGGGATAATAGATAACGTCGCGAATCAAACAAAACTTATTGCATTTAACGCTTCCATCGAGGCTTCTGGGGCGGGTTTTGCGGGGAAACGTTTTGGCGTGGTTGCTGTAGAAATAAGGAAGTTAGCTGAAAATGTAACCAAATCTACGGACGAGATACGAAGTACGATCCAGGAAATCCAAGAGACAGTCGAAAGACTAGTCATTGCTTCAGAAAATGGCGGCAAGCGAGTCGAAGAAGTCGCTCACCTCGCAGAAAATACTTTTACTCAATTAGAAACGCTTGTTTGGGGAGCTCGGCGCGCTAACGATGCGGCGGAGAAAATTTCTGACTCTATCGAAAGACAAGAAAAGTCCACGGCTCAAGTTGTTTCTGCAATAAAGGAAATAGAAACTGGTATTTTAAAGAATTCCGATACTGCAACGAAGACTAATAAAACTGTAGAAGGTCTTTCTAATTTAGCGATAGAGTTAACACGGTTAGTGGAAGAACTTAGAAAAGCTGAAAATAAAACGGACGAAGCGTCTTCTTAAGTATCTAGTTATTTCTATGAAGGAATTCAAATATTCAACTTTACTAAAATATACTGAAAGTGGTTTGGAATTTAGAGGAAGCTTCCATTTGGGCGAAGGAAAAACTTCAAAGGGCTAATATAAAAAATTTTGAATTAGATGTTGATGTTTTGTTGGCTCACGCAATTGATCGACCGCGCCATTTTGTTTTAACTTATCCGGATTATCAAATACCTCAAGAAAGCATGAGAGTTTTTGAAAAAACGATTTTAAGACGGGCAAAGCGCGAACCCATCCATTATATCCTTAACAATCGTGAGTTTTGGTCGCTGCAGTTTTATGTGAACTCTAGCGTTTTAATTCCTCGACCTGAAACTGAACATTTGATTGACCGTTTTTTAGAACTTGCGCGCGAACAGAAAAATGAGCAAAATTTACTAGAAATTTTGGATATTGGCGTGGGTTCTGGGAATATTTCTATTACTGCTCTAAAAGAACTTCCATTGGCTAAAGCCACGGCAATTGATATTTCTGAAAACGCATTAGAAGTTGCCAAACGGAATGCAAAAGACCATGGCGTTTTAGATCGAATTCAGTTTTGTTGTGGTGATTTATTCCCCAAAGGAGATTCATTCCCTGAGAAATTTGATTTTATTTTATCAAATCCTCCTTATATTGCCTTAAGCGATTTTGATTCTTTAGAACCGGAGATAACTTGTTTTGAACCAAAGGTTGCCTTGATATCTGGGACAACTGGATTTGAAGTGTATGAACGGTTAATTTTGGAAACGCTTTTGAGGCTAAAAAGTGGAGGCTATTTGATTTTGGAAATAGGAGATGGACAATTGGAACAAGTAAAAAGTTTAATTGATCAATCTGGAGGATTTGATAAGGCCTTTACCATTTTTGATTATGCGGGAAAACCTCGGACGATCTCCGCAAAAAGGAAAGTAAATGGATAAAATTATTGTGGAGGGTGGTGTTCCTTTAAAAGGAACCGTTACTATTAGCGGCTCTAAGAATGCTGTATTACCGATTCTTGCCGCTACGATTTTGACTTCTGGAAAAAATGAACTAGAAAATGTCCCAAGAGTTAGAGACGTTACTACTATGGTCAAATTACTCCAAGACTTAGGAGCCAGCTTAGATTATTTTGAAAAAGATAAAGTAGTCTTGGATTCGTCGTCTATCAATAAATCAGAAGCTCCTTACGATTTGGTTTCTACTATGAGGGCTTCCTGTTTGGTTTTGGGGCCGTTATTGGCGAGGCTGGGAAAAGCTCGAGTAAGTTTACCCGGAGGTTGCGCTATAGGAGCGCGTCCAATTAATCTGCATTTAAAGGGGTTTCGGGATTTAGGAGCAGAGATCGATTTAAATAACGGTTATATAGAGGGAACTGCAAAAAAGTTGATAGGGGCTCGAATTTTTTTTGATACGGTCACGGTGACTGGAACGGCTAATTTGATGATGGCTGCTTCCCTAGCCGAAGGCGAGACTATTCTTGAGAACTCGGCGAAAGAGCCTGAGGTTGTCTTTTTAGCGGAAATATTAAATCGCGCTGGAGCAAAGATAGAGGGGGCAGGGAGCGATACAATAATTATCCAAGGCGTCTCTTCATTAAAGCCAATTTCTTGTCGAATTTTGCCGGATCGTATTGAAACTGGAACTTATATGATCGCGGCAGCTGTTACCGAGGGAGAAATTGAGGTTGTTAATTGTGTGCCGGACCACGTTGAATCTCTTGTACAAAAAATGCAGGAAGCCGGAATTGAAATCGTATGCGACGCATCTACTATTAAAACAAAACGAACAAATCCACTTTTATCCGTTGATATAAAAACTCATCCCTATCCAGGTTTCCCCACCGATTTCCAGGCGCAATTTATGACGATGATGACGTTAGCTTCCGGGCGAAGCGCGATAATGGAAACAGTATTTGAAAATAGATTCATGCATGCAGCAGAATTAGGTAGAATGGGAGCAAATATTACAATAGAAGGTCATACTGCTATAGTCAAAGGGATCCAAAACCTTTGTGGGGCGCCTGTAATGGCTACTGATTTACGAGCCAGCGCATCGTTGATCCTAGCTGGCTTAGCGGCTAAAGGGAAAACAACCATTTCTCGGGTTTATCATATTGACAGAGGTTATGAGGAGATGGAAAAAAAATTGTCTAAGTTGGGAGCTAAAATCCGTAGGATCAAATAAGACCCTAGAATATTAAGTTTAGAACTTTGTATTCCGTAAAAGCGTTTATATGGAACAAGATTTAAGCCAAATAAAGTTTTCTAATATATTACTGTGGATGCCTAATTGGATAGGAGACGTTGTATTAGCTTTGCCTTCTGTTCAAGCTATATACAGTCGTTTCCAGGAAGCTAAAATTTCTGCGGTCGTTCGTTCTCATTCCCATCAATTACTTGAGGGACATCCTGCTATCGATAGAGTTTTTGAGATGCCAGCGGGCGCAAATGTTGGGTTTTGGGAACAGACGCAGTTTGCTAGAAGTCTATCTAAAAATAATTATGATTTAGGCGCTGTTTTTCCTAATTCTTTTAAAAGCGCAATGCTTTTACGTCTAACCGGGGCTAAGTATCGGTTTGGTTATAACACGGAAGTTCGTAGCGGTTTTTTGACCCACACCGTTGAAAAAGATGAGCACGCAAAGCAGTTGTACCGAGTAGATTATTTCATGAAAATTTTGGAGCCGCTTAAAATAAAAAAAATGGAATCGCGATTCATGTCGGCTATAAAAATTGATTCAAGAATGAAAGCTAAGGAAATTTTAGCCGATTTCAATGTGCGACATGGAGAATTTTTAATTGCGATACATCCGGGAGGTTCTAAATTTCCAAGGAGATGGCATGCTGAACGGTTTGGCATTTTATGCCAAAAGCTCTTAAAGGAATATGACGCCAAAGTTGTTCTTATCGCAGACGAGTCGGAACGCGATATCTTAGGCCCAATTACTAGTTTTTGCCCATCGGAAAAAGTTTTTTGTTTAACTTCCTTGGCGTTACCAGAGATTTCGGCGGTTATCTCTAAGTGCAATATTTTTATAGGGAACGATAGCGGTATGATGCATATAGCCGCTATGGTTAACACTCCTGTAATTGGGATTTTTGGGCCGGGAAGTCCAGGGACGACAGGGCCGTTTATGGAAAAGGAAAACTACGAAATTGTAACAAAAAACTTTCCTTGTTCGCCTTGTAGGCAGAATTTCTTTAAAGAATGTAAGCCTTCCGCTCATAACAAGCCTTATTGTATTGAAGATATTAGCGTAAAGGATGTTATGGAAGCGATAGAAAGATTGACTAAGTCTCGAGGAAAGTCTTTATTCGACGTAGAAATTATTAGAGAGTCTTAAGAGGAAAAATAATATGAGCGATGAAAAACAGAATCCATCAGAATCGAATGTTTCGCAAGGGGAAGATGGAAAAACGCCTCCGGAAAAAGAAATTGATTTAAATGCTTTGTTTCCAGACGAAACAAACGATTTGAATACTCTTTTCCCAGATGTTGAAACGAAGGAATTGCTTAAGAAAATTTATAAAAACAGAAAAGATATAGAGTCTATGAACCAAAGGTTTGAAGAAGAGACGGAGGCTACAGAACAAGAAAGTGAATAAAAGCTTTATCCACAATTAACCTGAAAATTTTTTGTCTCTAATAAATTTCCATCCAAAAGAATTTTTACTCGCCATTTCCCGACAAATTTTGTGGCGCTAATATCTGGAACAAATGGATACTTTTCGTTGAAGAGATTATTGAACTCTAAGGCCACCCAGTTTTCTACTTTGGGTTTATCCGCAATAAATTTTAAATTTATTTGATTTTGTTGCTTGCCTTTTGGGTTTATCCAAAAGGCCGTAATTTCATGAGTGCCCGAGATATTTCTCCATGAAAAATAGAGATATATTCGGTTCATACAGCTAAATTCCTTTTTAGGTTTTTTTTCTTCAATGTTATCTGTAAGAAAAGCAGAATAAGCTGGGATTGAAGTTGATGGGGTCGGTTCTAAATAATCGGCAAAGCTTATTTGACTGTGAAATAAAACGACGCAAGTAATGGAGACGAATAATAAAAAAAAGTAAGATTTATTTTTTTTTAAGAGAATAGTTGAGTCGTTATTTAGTCGATAATATTTTGCAAAAACTTGAAAAAATAGTTCTGACTTCATAGATTATTTTCATAGTTTGTTGTCTGAAAGGTTTCTAGATCTCATCGCGTGAGGATGTAATTCAGAGTTTTTTTCCTGAAGAATATCTAGAATATGAGACATATGCTCCGTTCCCATTTGGTGGCCGATACTTCCAAAAGTTTTTTGAGCTGCTGTTATAAATTCTATAGCTTTAGGTTTATCCTTTAACTCCCAATAGTATCTTCCCAAAGATTCTTCGATTTGAGCTAAAATCAAGGACGCGGGCTCGCTATTAACTTCAGCTAAAGCCTTCGTATACCAGTTTGCCCCAGTTTTTCCTTGTTTTAAATCAATGTACATGTCTCCAATTTTTTTTAAAGCTTGGGCTTTGCCCAAGGGGAACTGAGCTTTTTCGTGAGAAGCTGCCGCCGTCAAATATTCTTTCTCTGCTTCGGGAATGTTATTGGCGATTAGGTAAACGTCGCCTATGGATTCATGAATAATTCCCACTTGTCGAAAGTCGTTTCGAGCTTCAAATATGACGATTGCTTTACGATAATTTTCGTTTGCTTTCGGGTATTCATGGAAAAAATAATTTTCCGACGCTTTTTGAATTAGGCGAAAACCTTCGTCTTTAATTTCTTCTGGTAAGTTTAGAGCTGGTTTCACTGGTTCTGGCTGTGAGTAATTAATTGAAAAGGAAATTCCAGCTAAAATTAAAGCCCCGATGGCCAATAAGATATTCTTTTTTGCCAGTAATGTTTGCATAAAGTTTTTTATATCGAGTCTTTAATATTAAAATGTTTTTCTACTTTTATTATTTTTAGATTTGATTGGATTCTTTTATTTCTAATCCACTTCCTACAAACTTAAAATCTAAGAAACGAGCCTTTTCTTTTTCAATCGCTTTTTGCACAAGGTTTTTATCATCTTTATTAGAGATAAATGCAACGCAACCACCACCTCCTGCGCCACATACTTTTGCGGCCAAGGCTCCGGCTTTTTGAGCGGCAGTGGCGATGCGATGAATTTCAGTAGAAACAATTCCAGGAGCTAATTTCTTGCGTGCGATCCATTCTTCCTTTAATAAGCGAGGTAATTGTGAAATGTTGCCTTTAACCAGCGCCTTAGACATTTCTCTTGAGTTGTCTGCGATTTTTTCCAAATTTTTGACGACTTTTTTGTTGCCCTCTATCGTTTGGCGAAATACTTCCCAGTTATTAATTCCAGATTGCCTGGGTTTGCCTGTGAAACAAAGTGAAAATCGATCGGTTAAATTTTTTAAATCGACTTTGATTTTTTTAACTTCGATTTGAAGCATGTTTGATCGAAGAGAAAGAAAACCTCCATATAAAGCGGGATAATAGTCCTGCCAGCCAGTTGGAACGGAAATCACCTGAGTTTCGATATTTTGAGCTACAGTTAAAATCTGAGAACGATTTAATCTTTTGCCAGTGAATCTATTCAATGCCCCATTTAGAGCGACGCTTAGAGATGAAGAACCGCCTATACCTGATCCGGCTGGAGCTTCGCAGTCCGTTTCTATAGCGAATCCTGTCTTCGGTTTATAAAATTGAATCGTTCTTAAAATTAGTTCTAAAGGATGTTTGGGGGGGATTTTATTTAAAGAGGAGAAACTATCGCTAAGATTTAGGTCTTTAGACCTAACGCGAATTGTTTGGCCGCTGGCGGGGGTAATTTTGACAGTGGCAAATAAATTTATAGCTGCGTTTACGGTTGGCGGGTTATCAAATAGGTGAAACAGAGGCCAAATGTCCAAAGTTCCTCCGGCCAAGTCAATTCTAGTTGGAGCGCGACTAAAAATTATTTTTTTCACAAATTAGACCCGCTGACATTTAACCGCTTAAATCGTCGTTAGTTAAGCCTTTAATTTTATCGCGAAGTTTTTGTTTGAGAGCGTCGTAAGAATCTTTTTTGATTATTCTGTTGAATTGCGATCGGTAATTTTTAATCATGCTGACGCCTTCGATCACAAAGTCATAAACTTTCCAGTCCCCATCTTCTTGGATAAGTTTATAGTCTACGTTTATTACGCCGTCCGATCGTACAATTTCTGTTTTGACCATGGCGTATTTGCCTTTAATTATTTCTTCGCCAAAATTGATTTTCTCATTGCTATAAGATTCTAGTTTTGACGCGTATGAGTTTTCTAACAGCTTGCTGAATAGCGTTACAAACTCTTTTTTTTCGTTATCGGATTTACTGTTCCAGTGCTTAGCCAGAGATCGCATGCTCATTTGTTGATAGCTAAACCTTGGGTTTATGATTTTTCGAAGTTCCGCTTTTTTCGCTTCAGGATCGCCCTGAAATTTACCGCTCTTTAAAACTTCGATTACTTGATCAATTGTTGATTTGATAGTGTTTGTTGCTTGAGATGCAGACACGGCTGAGGCACATAATATGAAAAAAGAAATCAACGCTGCGAAAACGATACCTTTTAAAGGATTTTGGTTTTTCATTTGAAAGGACTCCTAGAATATTTAACTAGACCTACAAAAACAATAACAAATTAAATGTAACCGTTCAAGATGATAGATGAAGTATAAATTAGCTTGCTTAAGAGAGGCTCGGCTATCTTATGGATAAAACTCGCTTAAACTAGAGCTTCGTTATTATTGGTTTCTCTAAAACCTTTTCCAGGGCCTAAAGGCTTAAATGCAATTATGAGGATTGGTAATAGAGTCAGATTGTTAATTAAAGCGACTACCATCGCAACTCCAGTTAATAATCCAAAGTAGATTGTCGGAATAAAATCAGAAAAAGTAAGAATAGAGAATCCTACCGTAACGGTGATTGACGTATAGTAAATTGCTTTTCCAATGCTACTGTGACAGCGATTTGCTGTTGCGGAGTAATCGCAGTCCTCAGGAAATTCTTCTTGAAATCGATGTATATAATGGATAGAGTCGTCTACTGCTATGCCGACCGTAATAGCTGCAATTGTAATGGTCATCATATCCAATGGAATTTTTAACCACCCCATAATTCCTAATACAAAGCCTGCGGCTAGAATATTGGGAACGATTGCTAAACAAGATAATGAAACGTT
>JAYOZP010000146.1:0-9049 GCA_038154245.1 Nitrospinales bacterium
TCGTAAGCTAAGTTAAAATAGTCTCCAGTAGAAGCTTGGATAGTCGCTGGTTTTGGAGAAATAGCGTCGGCGGGGAAGCGCATTGCGGTCGCAAAAGTGAGAATAGCCGCCAAAGCTAAGCACGGTAAAAGTTTTTTCCATGTTTTGTGATTTTTCGACATAAAAACGACCGCGTTTACCAGGAAATTTGCCTTAAACTAACTTTGGATAGTTTTCCTTTGAAAGATATTTTTTATCGTCCAAATCGTTATAATTTTAAGCGCCCAATTTTGACGTTACGCATTGAATTTGCGGTATTTATCTTTTACTAGATAAACGATTAGATTATATTACCACAATAATTTAAATTTCAAGGGAATAAATTTGAATATCTTTAAATAATTCAAAAAGTTGCAGGTTTTTTTTGTAAGATGAAAGTCAAGTTGACGTATCCACTTAGGAGGACATCGTGGCGGAAAAAATTTCCGTTATTATAATTGCATATAACGAAGAAAAAAATATTCAAAGGTGTCTTGAAAGCGTTAAATGGGCCGATGAAATTGTAGTGGTGGACGGGTTTAGCGATGATCGTACGGAAGAGATTTGTCGAGAGTATACCGAGCGAGTTTTTCAAGCTAAATGGAATGGCTTCGGCAAGCAGAAAAATCTCTGCGCAGAGAAATCAAGTTATAAATGGGTGCTAAATATTGATTCGGACGAGGTAGTTAGTCCTGAATTAGCGGACGAAGTTCGAAATCTTCTTAGTAAAGAACCAAAGTTTCCTCTCTATAAGGTTCCTAGAAAAAATTACTTCGGGTCGAGATGGGTTAGACATGGAGGTTGGTATCCTGATCATATAGCGCGATTGTACGATAAAACGCAGATAGCGTTTTCTGAAAATCTAGTTCATGAGGGTTTAACTCCGGGGGATCGACATGGGTTTTTGAAATCTCCTTTGGAACATTATTCTTTTCGAGATATGGCCGACTATGTGGAAAGGCAAAACCGTTATTCTTCGTTATCGGCAGAGCAAAACAGCTCTAATGGTAAAGAGGCTTCCTGGATTGATTTAGTCGCAAAACCCCCTCTGGCTTTTATTAAAACGTATTTTCTGAAACAAGGATTTCGCGAAGGGTTCCTTGGTTTTTTTCTAGCAATTTCAGCGAGTTATTACACCTTCCTAAAATATGCCAAAACCCGAAAGATTTAAAGAAGACTTAGATCTCTCCAAGACCGAGTTCTCAGAAGAAGAGCCTCCTATATTGGTTGGAAAATCTTCTTTTTCTTCATTTATGCTTTTATTGATTCTCATTTTTTTTGTTTTTTTGACCTATAAAAACTCCTTGTCAAATGAATTTACATATGATGATTTTTCTGTCGTTGTTGAAAATTATTATATAAAAAATCCCGATTATATATCTTCGATATTCGATCTTAGTTACTTTACTAGGTTCGGCGAGGAGAGTTATAGGCCAATAGTTACTTTAACTTATTTTGCAGATTTTTATCTTTGGGGATTTTCATCAAAAGGGTTTCACCTAACCAACATAATTCTGCATTTAAGTTCCCTGATCTTAATTTTCATTTTGTTTAGAAGAATCTTCGACAAGGCTTTTGGCGCGTTGTTTGCCTCGGCCCTATTTGCCCTTCATCCAATAGCGACAGAAACGGTTAACGCAGTGGGGTTTCGAGAAGAACTCTTAACCGCGTTTTTTGGTTTAGGGTCTTTGCTTTTTTTTTGGAACGCTCTAAAAATTTCTTCTGAGTCTAACCAAAAAATTTGGATATGTCAGGGGCTTTCTATTTTGTTTTTTGGATTGGCCATGCTTTCCAAAGAAAACGGGATGGCCCTGCTTGCGGTTTTTCCCGCAGTTTATTTGTTAGCGAATGACGATAAAAAAATCAAACTTAGAAAAACCGAAATTCAATTTGGATTGTTTTTGGTTCTCGCTTTTGGAAGTTATGTGTATCTCCGTTTTGTTTGGTTTAAGAATCCTAACCCGGGTGTTTTTGAACCTGTCGATTTTTGGACACGCGTTTTAACGGGGATTTCCATTTCCGGATATTATCTAAAATTACTGTTTTTCCCATTCCCGTTGACCGTGGCGTATGTGTTCCCAAAAGCGATAGGATGGGAAATTGTTCGAAGTCTACTTTCCATTGGATTATTTTTGAGCCTGTCTCTTTGGATTTGGAATGGTAAGAATCGAAAACTTTTGTTTGGTTGGTTTTGGTTTTTAATAGCTTTGACGCCTACAATGAATATTTATCCTATCGTAAATCCGATTGCCGAACGTTATTTGTATTTTCCATTGATAGGAGGCGTTATCGTTGTTTCGGAATGTTTTCGGTTAGCGTTAGAAAGGTGGGATTCCGATTTTCCCAATTTATCTATTTATTTAGGTATTTTGATTTTATGCGCATTTTCCTTAATGGTTAACCGCCGAAATTTAGATTGGAAGAATTCCGACGCTTTATGGTTGCAGGCTAACAAAGTTTCTCCCCTTAGTTCGCGTGCGTTGAATGGATTGGGTATTTCTTATATGGGAAAAAAAGACTCGAAACGGGCGATTTTAACGTTCAAAAGAGCTTTAGCGATTAATCCCAAAAATGTTAGGGCATATTCTAATTTAGGCGTTGTTTATCATGGCGAAAAGCAATTTAAACAGGCTGAAGAAATATTACTCAGGGCTCTGAAGTTAAATCCACGAAATCATGACACTTTAACTAACCTTGCCAGCGCTAAAATTGAATTAAAGAAATATGAAGAAGCTTCAGAGTTATTGGCTCGTTCAATTGAAGCGGAACCGTTTGCGGTAGAAGCTCACATCGCTAGCGGTTTGTTAAATGTTCAACTAGGTAATTTACAATCTGCGTTGGCGTTTTTTCTGCGAGCGGCGGAAATTCGTCCCGATTTTAGCGAACCTTGGAATAATATTGGCGCCTTATACGGTGAAATGGGGCGGTATGATAAATCCGTGGAAGCCCTAAAAATGGCGGTCAAGGTGGCTCCAAATGACTGGAACTCAAATCTAAATTTAGCCGTGGCGTTCTACCTATTAAAAGATTATGAAAACGCTAAAAAATACGCTAAAATTTCTTATGGCTTGGGTAAAACTTTACCGGAATTTTTGTCGGCGCTTTTGAATAAAAAAGCCGGTAGCTAAGTGGATTTGTGCCGCGCAACTCGCTTTCCCCAAAAAAATATTTCCCTTTTATAAAGTAGCAAACAATATATCAAGTCGAGGTTTTTTTGACTAAATCGCAGCTATTGGTAATGATGACGCCGATTATCTTGTTTTCTCTAACGATCCACGAGTACTCGCATGGTAGAGCGGCTTTTATGTTAGGGGACCCAACGGCAAAGATGATGGGAAGGTTAAGCTTTAATCCTTTAAAACATTTAGATCCCATTGGAGTTTTATTTTTTTATTTTATGGGATTTGGTTGGGCTAAACCAGTTCCGGTAGACGCTCGTAACTTCGTGAATCCCAGAAAAGATTTAATGTATGTTTCGATAGCTGGACCCCTTGCAAATATAGTATTAGCTCTTGTATGCGGGTTTTTTATCAGACTTATTTCTCCCATTGAGCAGGCCACGTTGTTTTATTTGCTAACGTTTGGCGTTTATATTAATGTTGCTTTGGCTGTTTTCAATATGTTGCCAGTTTTCCCATTGGATGGGGCGGGAGTTCTCAAAGGGTTAGTTTCCCCGGCGATGGCTATGCGATTGCACTCCATGGATAAAATTGGCGGTTTCATATTGTTAGGGATTTTTTTGATGGATCATTTCCTGCATACAGGAATCCTTTGGTATGCAATTGGATATCCGGTTATGTTGATTGTGCAATTGCTAACGCAAGAGGCGTTTCCTCTTATCCAACAAGTTTTGATGGTGAGTTTTAGCTAATTGGGCCGGACCGATTTAGAAAATCAATTTTAATAGTAAAAAAACAAAAAAGTTACTTAGAGTAGAAATAATTTAACGGATTTAGAACAAGTTTATGGAATACAAAGATACGCTGAATTTACCGCAGACTGATTTCCCCATGAAAGCCAACCTGAAACAGCGCGAACCAGAGCAGCTTCGCCTTTGGGAGGAATCCAAACTCTACGAAAATATTCGTAAAACCTTTTCGGGAAAACCCAAGTTTATTTTTCACGACGGTCCTCCATATGCGAATGGCCATATTCATATGGGACATGCGCTGAATAAAATTCTTAAAGATTTCATTGTTCGAATTATGACAATGAAAGGGTACGACGCTGGCTTTATCCCAGGCTGGGATTGCCATGGGCTGCCTATTGAACATCAAGTCGGCAAAGAGCTGGGTAAAAAGAAAAAAGATTATGATAAAAACGGTATTCGCAAGTTGTGTAGAGAATATGCCGCTAAATTCATTGATATCCAAAGAGACGAGTTTAAACGCTTAGGCGTTTCCGCGCGTTGGGACAAACCGTATTTAACTATGGACTATGGCTACGAAGCGGCAATCGTCAAGGAATTCGGAAAATTTGTCGAATCCGGTCAAGTTTATAAAGGGTTGAAACCCGTTCATTGGTGCGTAAATTGCCGAACGGCTCTAGCGGAAGCGGAAGTGGAATATGACGACCACAAGTCGCCGTCAATCTATGTCAAGTTCTCTTTGACTTCTGATGTTTCCAATTTATTCCCAGATGTAAAAGGAGAACCGGTTTCCATAGTTATTTGGACGACAACTCCATGGACGCTTCCCGCAAATTTAGCCGTTTGTGTTCACCCAGAGTTTGAATATGTTGTCGCAAAAATGAACGACGAAAACGTTATAGTCGCAAAAAACTTATTACCTATTCTTTCCGAAGAATGGGAAACCGAACTTAAAGTAGTAGGCGAATGCCTTGGTAAAGATTTGGAGAATTTAGTTTCTAGACATCCTTTCATCGCTAGAGATTCTAAAGTAATTATTGGGGAACACGTGACATTGGAGCAGGGTACAGGTTGCGTTCACACTGCGCCGGGTCATGGGCAAGACGACTATATCGTCGGTCAAAAGTATGGCCTGGAAGTTTATAACCCAGTAGACGACGGAGGAATTTTTAAAGAAGACGTCGAATTTTTTGCGGGTCAATTTGTTAAAAAGGCAAACCCAGAAATCATAAAAAAACTGGAAGACGAAGGCGTTTTAATCAAACACCAAGAAATAAAGCATTCCTATCCACATTGTTGGCGATGTCATCAACCTATTATATTCCGCGCGACCGCTCAGTGGTTTATCCCAATGGATTCCACGGGGCTCCGAAAAAAATCGTTAGAAGCGATTCGGGCAACTAAGTGGATTCCGCCCTGGGGAGAAGAACGTATTTATAACATGGTAGAAAATAGGCCTGATTGGTGTGTATCGCGCCAACGCGCTTGGGGGACTCCCATAACTATTATTAGTTGCGATTCTTGTGGAGCCTTTTTAGATTCAAAAGAAATAATGGATCGCATAGTGAGTTTAATAGAAGAGCATGGCGCCGACTACTGGTTCGAAGCGGAAACGGAAGCATTGTTACCAGAGGGAACAGTCTGTCCAAAGTGTAATGGCAATCAATTTGTTAAAGAAAGCGACATTTTGGATGTTTGGTTTGATTCGGGTGTTAGTCACGCCGCCGTATTAGAAAAAGATGAAGATGAAGAATGGCCGGCAGATCTTTATTTAGAAGGAAGCGATCAACATCGAGGTTGGTTTCACAGTTCCTTATTAGAATCTATTGGCACAAGACAAAAACCTCCTTATAAAAGCGTGCTCACTCACGGTTATGTTGTCGACGGCAAAGGAAAAAAAATGTCTAAATCGGCCGGCAATGTTATCGCGCCGCAAAAAATTATCGACCAATATGGAGCGGAAATATTGAGGCTTTGGGTTGCGTCGGAAAACTATCGCGACGACATCCGAATTTCCAATGAGATTTTAAAAAGATTGTCCGAAGCTTATCGAAAAATTCGCAACACGTTTCGTTATCTTTTGGGGAATTTGAGCGATTTTGATCCGCAAAAAGATAAAGTCCCTTTTGGAGAAATGTTGGAAATCGATCGTTTTATTTTGGACCGGTTTCAAAAGCTATCGCAAAAAATTATGAAAGCATATGAAGATTACGAATTCCACGTTTTTTATCACGCGTTTTATAACTTTTGTATCGTCGATCTAAGCGCTTTCTATTTAGATATTTTAAAGGACCGTTTATATACGTATCCAAAAACGTCGGCAGAAAGACGATCGGGGCAAACGGCAATGCATTACCTCTTAATGGGAATGACACGCTTAATGGCGCCGGTGTTGAGTTTTACGGCGGACGAAATTTGGCAGTATCTTCCAAAAGGAAGCGTAGAAGAGAAGAGCGTTCATCTAAGCGCGTTTTTAGAAACTGAAGATGTCGAATTTCCAGAATTTTTAGCGGAAAAATGGGAACGTATTATCGCTCTTAAAGGAGAGGTGAGTAAAGCTCTTGAACTGAGCAGACGGACGAAAACGATAGGTCATGCTTTAGACGCTTCGGTTCAATTAGTATTGCCGAAAGACTTGAAAGAAATTCTAAAGGATGATATTGGAGAATTAAAATTTATTTTTATTGTTTCTAAGGTTGAGATTGTGGACAATTTAAATGATGAGTCTGTTTATGCCAGCGAAAATATCCCTGACTTAAGAGTTTCTGTTTCCGCCGCGCCTGGCGAAAAATGCGAACGATGTTGGAATTATTTTGAATCTTACGACAACCGAACAGAGCATCCCAACATTTGCGTAAGATGTTCCGATAACCTTGTCGCCGTTTAGGTCTGTCCTTTGAAAAATAAGTACCTTAGTTTACTGATCTTTTCTAATATCCTGATTTTTTTGGATCAAGCCACAAAATATATGGTGGCCTCTCATATCCCGCTTCACTTTTCCATTAAGGTCGTAGACGGTTTTTTTAGTTTAACCCATATTCGAAATCCTGGAGTGGCTTTTGGTTTGTTTGCCAGGAATTCTGCTGAATATAAAACTCAAATATTTATCGCAATTTCTATGGTTGCCATTGGAGCGATCTTAGTTATGTTCCACCAGATGCCGAATTACAAAAAACATGCTCATATTAGTTTAATTCTAATTTTCAGCGGCGCTATAGGCAACTTAATTGATCGGGTTATCTATAAGGAAGTGATCGATTTTTTGGACTTTTATTTTAACGGTTTCCATTTTTTAGGCTTTTATGTAAACGGTTATCATTGGCCTGCTTTTAACGTTGCCGACTCTTGTATTACCGTGGGCGTTATTTATATGATTTACGACGTTTTTCAACCAGAAAATCCAGAGAGTTCAATCAGTCCTTCCGAAAACTAAAACCAAAAGGAAGCCTAGCTAGGCGACCTTAGATTGAAACTATGTATCCCATTTTATTAGAAATCGGTCCTGTAAAAATATTCACTTATGGATTGCTGGTGGCTACTGGTTTTTTTACCGCGATCTTGTTGGCGTCTAAGCAGGGCGAAAAAGAAGGAATGGACCCGCAAGTCATCATGGACTTGTGTTTTTATATTTTGCTATCGGCGATTGTTGGCGCCCGTGTTTTATACGTAATCGTAGAGTATAAATACTTTGTAGATAAACCGTTGGATATTTTCAAAGTGTGGAAGGGTGGTTTAGTCTTTTACGGCGGGCTAGTTTTGGCGATTATTGTGGCTATGCGAATGGCCAAAGTTAAAGGATTGCCAATCTGGAAAACGGCGGATATCTTGGCGCCTTCGATAGCGATAGGTCAGGCCATAGGACGTTGGGGATGTTTGTTTGCCGGATGTTGCTACGGAGCTCAAACCGACCTGCCTTGGGGAATCACTTTCTCTGATCCAAAATCGTTAGCTCCATTAAACGTTTCTTTGCATCCCACCCAAATTTATCTTTCTTTAAATGCTATCGTAATATTTTCAACGTTAGTTTGGTTGCGGAAAAGAAAAACGTTTGATGGTCAGATTTTTTGTATGTATGGAATTTTGTATTCGATAGGTAGATTTATTATCGAGTACTTCAGAAACGACGATCGAGGTTATGCTGTAGAAGGGGTGTTGTCGACCTCTCAATTTATAGGAATATTCACGTTGTTTGTTTCCATTTTCATGTTTCTCAGACTAAAAAAGAGCGGTCCAATAGCGCCGCAAAAAGCGTGAGTTTAGCAGGAAAGAGATTCCTGGGTTAGGCTAGCTGCCAGGCATTGGCTTTGCGCGGGATCTTGAGGCGTTTTAACGATTTTAGAAACATCGTACCCTTTTTCCGCAATAACCTTCACAACTGCATCGTAGGTTTGAGAATCCATTTCAGGTTTATTATTTAAGATCCAAAGATTTTCTCTATCCGGTTCTCCCACCACAATATTACTGTAATCGGGCGCGGTATGGATTACCCAGTAATTTAAGTTGAATGGCCATATAAATTGAACCTTTAACTTTGCTTTTGTTTTTTGGTCGACCACCCAGCCTTTGCCGGTAATTTTTGCGACATCCCCGTTAAAACTACCCTTCTTGCAAAGATTTGTAACTCCGATATCTCCGTCTTCTTTTAAATCGTATTTAGCGATCACGCCATAGCAATCGTCTTCAAAAATCCAGGGAGTGCGAGCGATCTCGTACCAAGTCCCTTGAAACTTATTTAAATCAAGATATGGAACGACAGGCAGTTCATTGCTGGATTCCGCTTCGTCCGATGTTGCGTTAGAAGCGATAAAGAAAAATTGTAAGAAGGATATAAGAAAAAGAGTTGCAAGAATTTTAACGAATTTCATTCAATATCTCCAAAGGTTCATTCCGATAGAACCGTTAGTATAATGCAAAGAATTTAGAGGATTCAAAAAAATGTCGCCAGAATACTTAGTTTATCGCTAACCCCGCATTTCTGAGTGATTTTGAATTGTGTTTTTGAATGGGTAGATTGCAAAAGTAATTAGTTGAGGGATGTTTGAAAATAAAATAATGCTAGATGATAAAAGTTTAATTCGTCGTCATTCTGGTGGAGCTCTACCTTTGAAGAGCCTGTCCTTGTATGATTCAAAAAGTAATATTTCTTGTGAAACAGGTAACAGT
>JAYOZP010000147.1:0-8029 GCA_038154245.1 Nitrospinales bacterium
CAGCTTACCTCTTAAATCGAAACCCAAAGTTGCACTTACAACTTGAATCCGCCATATATTATTTATCGTTTTTTTCATAAAATCTTAAAAATTTGATCTTTTTTAGTATTTTTATTGCCGCGAGACAATTCAAGCTATTTAAAATTGCTTTTGGTATTATCGAGGCGAAAAATACTACCTTCTCAATACAAAAGTTCAATCAATGCTTTCAGAAATTATTTCTAGAATTGATACTTCTTCGCCAATTATGTGGGCGGTTTGGGCGATTGGGCTGCATCTAACTAATACAGCTCTTGGGATTTATATGACGCTGATGGGTAGGAGAGAGTGGGCCAAAAAAGTACACCGAGGTCTATTTCTATCGGTACTTGTATGTATTATTGGTTTTATTATTTCCTATTACTTCAAAGGAAGAGTGGGAATCATAGACTATGCGGTGGCTATTTATTTTATTTTTGCCATTCCAGCAAGTAAACGGCAACCGCCAATGATTCATGCTTTTGTAGCGACTGTGGGATTAACGCTACTACCTCTGCTAATTTTACTTAAAGTCCTTTAACAGAGTTTTTAAAGGGAAGTATTTAGAGAAGAGACAAATCAATCTTTAATGGCAGCTTTAATAATTACGTCGCCATAAACTTTTGTTCTACAACCTAGCTTTTGGTTCGGTCCTACTTTTTGAAGTTTTTCAAAAAATGAGTGAGGATCTACATTCTCCATTGGCTCAACTTCAATCAGACAAGTGCCGCACAAACCCAAGCCTCTACAATTCATCATGGCATTGAGACCTTTGTAGATTTCTAAATCCTTATATTGAACGGCTTGACGTAAATTAGCCCCATAACCTACTTTTATCGTATTTGACTCGCCGGTTTCGGCGTTTTCGACCGTAATTTTTGGCATCGCGCAAACAACTCCTCAAGTTATTGAATCGACCCGGATTTTAAGGGGAAAGAATACTCAAATCGGAGTCTCTTTGCAACCTAGTTAACCAATAAATCGAAATATTTTTATAACGCTTAAATTGAATAGTTATGCCCAGTTAATATCTTTTTTTCTTTCAAATAAGCGTAAATCTTATTTACCGCTTCTTTTTCATTTTTAGCGTCGCTTTCGGTTAAGGACATACCATCAAAATCGCCTGATGGAGCTTTTTCTCCAATATGAATTTCAATCAGTGGACAAGGATCAATAATCAATTCAATATCCGAATGATCTTCCTGATTAAATACGTTTGTTGTAGAAATAAGAATGTGCCCGGCATCCAAAAATAATCGCGCGACTTCGCCAAAACGGCGCAAGGGTTCGCCTTTTGAGTTTTGAACTTCGCTTTCTAGATCGGCGCCAACACCCAAGCGAACATTCCGACCGTCCAAAAGATAACTTTGGAAATTATTCTTAAAAATCTTCTCTTCTAAGGATTTCGCCAATTTTGCTTTACCAACCCCAGATTCGCCAACAAACAATATCAAAGCAGCTTGATGACCATTCCTGTATGCTCTTTCCGAAGAAGAAATATTACTTTTAACCCAATTAAAATCTCGATTTCTGACTTCGTCTCTAAGCTTATCTTTATCAGTCGAAGCCGAGTAGGTAGTGACAATACCCCCGCCACATACATCGTATTCATCCACGATTACAAAACGACCTGTTTCCGGAATCGTACCAAATAGATCCAACGCAATGGGTCTTTTAGTACATAGAGTAACTTCCGCAACGTCGTTTTTTACAAGATAATTCTGACCTACAAGGGGCTCTAATGTGGAAGCGTCAATAACTTTTTTAAATTCGACAATTTCGCATTCTACTTCTTCAGTCGTTAATTTTATGGTGTATTCTCTGCCTTTTTCAAAATGCCTTGAGCCCATCCAAAACACATTCACGTCAAAGGTCGTAGAAACAATAGGACCTTCCTCAGGAAGGCTAGCCACTTCGCCACGCTCAACAAAAATCTGCTCATCTAGGGTAACGCCAATAGATTGAGTAGCTGTCGCAATCTTAGGTTGTTCAGGAACGCTCCAAGCTTCAATAGTCTTAACGCGAGCCCTCTTTAATGAAGGAGAAAATACCAGTTCGTCCCCAATATTTAAGGTGCCAGATTCAACTCTACCGGCGATGATTCGCCGCTCGTCAAACTTATAAACATCCTGGACTGGCAGTCGAAATGGTAAATGATCTTTTGGCTTTTGCTTTTCAAACTGATCCAGCATTTCTAAAACAGTTGGGCCTTCGTGCCATTTCATATTTTCGCTTTTAGCGGCAATATTATCTCCCACTTTTGCCGCAACAGGAATGAACATCTTTGGTTCAATACCCATAGAGGTCAAAAACTCGGTATAAGCGGTTTTAATCTTATAAAAAACTTCGGGATCATAATCGACCAAATCCATTTTATTGACCACCACCGCCACCTGAGTAAGACCCAATAACTTTAAGATATAACCATGTCGCCGACTCTGCTCTTGCACGCCTTCATAGGCGTCGATCAATAAAAGAGCTCCTTCGGCGCTAGCCGCTCCCGTAACCATATTCTTTAAAAATTCTTTATGGCCCGGAGCGTCGATAATTACGTAATGTCGTTTATCTGTGTTAAAAAATATTTGCGATGTATCGATGGTAATTCCTTGATCTTGCTCTTCCTCTAAAGCGTCTAAAAGAAAAGCAAATTCAAAAACTTTTCCTTGTCGGTCGCAAATATCTTTCGTGAATTGGAGTTTTCCTTCAGGCAAACTACCCGTATCGGCTAAAAGCCGCCCAACCAAGGTAGATTTTCCATGATCCACATGGCCCACAATGACCAGTCTCATTAATTCTTGGGATGGTCCCCCGCCGTTCTGTTTCATCTACATATATCCCTTCGCCCTTAATTTTTGCATCGCATACGTATCTTCTTGATCTTGAGCCCGCCCCGATCTCTCAGAAGTTGCAACTGTTTTCAACTCTTCAATAATTTCCGAAACGGTCGTCGCAGTTGATTGAATAGATCCAGTACATGGCGCACACCCTAATGATCGATATCGTTTGCCTTCTCCTTTGTCAAAATACAGATCAATGATGGGAATCTTTTCTCGCTCGATATATTCCCAAACGTTCAATTCAGTCCAGTGCAAAAGAGGATGGATTCGAATATGAGTTCCTTCTGCAAAAGTCGTTTTGAACTGGTCCCACAACTCAGGCGGTTGATCTTTAAAGTTCCATTCGAAGTTTTTGTCTCTTGGGGAAAAGTATCGCTCCTTAGCTCGGGTACCTTCCTCATCGCGACGAATACCTAAAATTAATCCTGTATAATTTTTTTCTTCCATGACGGCCGTTAGTCCATTGGTTTTTAAAGCCTCACAACACACTATTCGACCCATCTCATGGTTCATACCTTCATCCAAGGCTTTTTTATTTTGACCCACTACCAAATTCAATCCCCACTCTTTAGCTTTTTGATCTCGATATTGAATCATCTGCGGAATTTTATAACTTGTATCAATATGAACTAGTGGAAGCGGCACATTTCCAAAAAAAGCTTTGCGCGCTAACCACAGCATCACTGTGGAGTCCTTGCCAATTGACCAAAGCATAGCGAGGTTTTTAAATTTCTTATAAGCTTCCCTAAGTATAAAAATACTTTGACTTTCTAATGCGTCTAAATGATCTGCCATTGTATTAATTCAAAAAAAATTTAAGAAAAATGACGTTTCACCACGTCTGGGAAACGACATTGCGAACAATTATTTTTATTCTGAGCGCAGTAATCCTGAAACACCTGCATTAAACCTTGCGTTTGTTTATCGGTTTTAAGTAAACCTAACAAACGTTTATTATCACCTAAAACAAACCTTTTCATAAAACGAATAGATTTATTATCTACCGGCTTATTTCCAGATTCATAAAGAACTTTTAGCGCATATTCCAAAACCTCGGACTTACTTGCGCGAGCGTATATTAAACCTAATGGAATCGCCATATTAACGGTGATTTCCCTTGAACGCGAAATACCAACCGGCTTTTGAACGGAAGAAAGCTCCTTACCCCCTGGGGTATAATGTAAATCCCAATATTCTGGCGAATCAACGCAGAAAAATTCAAAAAAAGGTTTGAAAAGTCGATTATTATAACCTTTTTTTTCTCCCTTGGAAATCGCGGATTTAAATAAGGCCAAAAAATCCTCAAACATTCCCTGCTCAATATGGCGGACAACTAGATTAGCTAAAGCTGCAATCCGCCTGTAAGGATAATTTGCGGGGCGATTCCCCTTAAATTTCCAAATTTCGCGAGATAAGGGAGAAATTTCAATTTTCTGCTCATATTTTCGCCATAAATTGGACAATTTTTCAAAATATTTCTTATCTTTTGACGAAATCTCCTCTTTTTTAAGAGATTTAAACGGAAATAATCCCGAAACCCCAAAAAGAATCGCTTGAGCATGAACAGCTTTTTCAGTTTGGTCAACCTCTTCAGGTAGAAGCTCTTTTAACTTTGCTAAAGTAACCGTTGAAGCTAAGGTCTGAAAAGATTTCTTATTGCTTGGGTACCCTAACGCTTCAGCGACGCCTTCATAAAAAGTTTGCTCATAACCGTCAATTATAACTCGATCATGGAAACGATCCATTTTGGACAAAATACGAGCTTCGCCAGCGGAATCCAATAAATGAGATAATTTATCTTCGGTAAGTTTATTTATAGGATCGTGACACAATCCAAAATTAAATTCATTAAAAATAGGATAGCTATCAAAATCCAAACTTTCGGTTAGTTCTAGAATCCCCTTTTCTAAATAGTTTTTTAACTCCAATTCGTAAACTGGCTTTGTTCCCTCGCGATTCAACTCCTTGTTGGTCCCTTTACTTTTCCACATGAAAACATGCAAAACCACATTATCGTAATCGGGGTTTTTACCATGTTGATGCCTATCCCAATCCACGGAATGAACATGAAGCTCCACATCGCCAGTTAGGGCCTTGCCGTTAATTCGAATTCTAGCGGAAGAAAAATCGGGTCCAGAACTCACAAAGTTCCAAAACCCGGGCGATTCAATTTCTATCGTTTCGCCAGTTACAGTCAATAGAGGGACGGGTTTGAACAGTTGATCGTTCCAAATACAACGAATTACTTTTTCGGGAACTCGGATTTTATTTTCTTCTTCTCGAACTCCAAGTTCAGAAAACGAACCGGCAACCTTAAGGTAGTAATCTGTAAAAAGACCTTCCTCAACCTTTGTCATTTGACTTTCCAGACAGTGCCATCAGGCGTGTCTTCTATTGTCACACCCATCGCAATCAACGCGTCTCTCGAAGCGTCGGCCTTTCCCCAATCTTTGGCGGCCCTGGCGGCATTGCGTTCGGCAATCAATGATTCAACTTTTTCTGTGTCTAAATCTAAATCCGCCATTTTCTTCTTCTGAGATCTTTTCTTAAAATCCGAAGGAGAAGCGGAAAATATTCCCAATGTTTCTATAGCCAATCTAAACGCTTTCAGCCTTCCAGCAAATTCATTAACGGCGGCTTCTTTAGAGTTTATCGCTAAGTTCGTTAACGATTTGTTTAACCATCGCAATTCATCGTTTAAATGCCCAATAGCTAAAGCCGTATTAAAATCGTCGTCCATGGCTGTTTCAAATTTTTCTAAAAACGAACTTTCTTTCCAATTATCCGGGGCCGTTGTACTGGATACAGATTCCCAATCTTCAGAGGCTTCCAGAAAATCGTAAAACCGATGAACAGTTTTCCCCGTTTCCTCTAAAATTTGATCGGTAAAATCAATAGAACTGCGGTAATGAGCCGAGAGTAAGAAATACCGCACAACTTCTGGGTCGCACTGCTCGTAAATATCTCTTAAAGTAAAAAAGTTGCCTAAAGATTTTGACATCTTCTCCTGGTTAACATTTACAAACCCATTGTGCATCCAGTATTTAACGGGAGCGCAACCTGTCGCGCCATGCGATTGTGCAATTTCATTTTCGTGGTGGGGAAATACCAAATCTTTTCCACCGCCGTGAATATCGAATGTTTCGCCAAGATACCTGCGATGCATTGCGGAACATTCTATGTGCCAACCAGGTCGTCCTTCTCCCCAGGGGCTCTCCCAAAACGGTTCTCCGGGTTTACTTTTTTTCCAAAGCGCAAAATCCATTGGATTTCTCTTACGCTCATCTACTTCAACACGGGCGCCCGCCTCTAAATCTTCAATTTTTTTTCCCGAAAGCTGCCCATAATCTTTGAAAGATTCGATAGCGTAATAAACATCGCCATCCAATTCATAAGCCATATCTTTTTCGATCAGGCTTTGGATCAACTCAAACATCTGTTGAATATTTTCGGTAGCTTTGGGTTCTTCTGTAGGAAGCGCTATATTGAGTTTACCCAAATCCTCGTAAAACGCTTTTATGTAAGTTTCAGTAATCTCAGTCCAAGGAACATTTCGTTCGTTAGCTCGATTGATAATTTTGTCGTCAATATCCGTGAAGTTTCGGACATAGGTAACATCGAAACCTTTATATTTTAGGTAACGAAAAACAACGTCAAAAGCAACCGCAGATCTTCCGTGACCAACATGACAATAATCGTAAACCGTCACGCCGCAAACATACATTCCTACTTTACCTTCTTGAACCGGAACAAAATCCTCTTTTTGTCCAGACAGGGTGTTATAAACTCTTAAACTCATGAATCTCCATTAGTTTCCATTTAATATCTTACGACAAACCTCCCCATTAAAAAGCCTTTGATTTTCTTCTGCTTTAATAATGGACAGATAAATATAAAATTAGCATCCTATAGAAATCGAGTCAAAAAAAGCTGACACATTATAGAGAAGCTTCAAATAGATTTTTGCCAGGAATCAGCTAGTTAACTAACAAATAGTCTTTTAAAAGAAAAACAAGAGGGGAGAAGGCCTCGGGTTACGAGGCCAAAATTTCGTCAACTTTTTTGCAGGTATTTTGTACGTCTTGGGCGGATTTGTTGAGAGAGTCCATTTCCGCATCGGTTAGTTTCAATTCAATGACAGAATCAATACCAGTTGTGCACAATTTAACCGGCACGCCAAAAAAGATATCTTTCCAGCCATACTCTCCTTCCAAATAAGCGGTACACGGTAAAATACGCCGTTTGTCGCGGAGAATAGCCTCTATCATTCGAACAACAGAAGCTCCTGGGGCCATAAATGCGCTGCCCGTTTTTAACAATTGAACAATTTCTGCTCCACCTTTTCGAGTCCGGTCAACTACCCGTTCAATCTGTTCCTCTGTCATCAACTCAGTAATGGAAATTCCTGAAACCGTCGTGTATCTAGGTAAAGGAACCATTGAATCGCCATGACCGCCAAGAACCATAGCATCAACGTCCACTAACGAGCAATTGAGCTCAAGAGAAACAAAGGTTCGCAAACGAGCAGAATCTAAAACACCAGCCATTCCAAAAATTCGATTTTTAGGTAATCCAGAAACTTTTTTCGCCATGTAAACCATAGCGTCCAACGGGTTGGAAACGACAATAATGATGGGATTTTTTGAATGCTCCATCACTTGCTCGGTGACCGATTTCACAATTTTCGCGTTTATGGCTACTAAATCGTCCCGACTTTGCCCTGGTTTTCTTGGCAATCCGGCTGTGATAACAACGATATCTGAGTTCGCAGTATCCTTATAATCATTAGTTCCCGTAACCAGACTATCAAAAACCTGTATACAACCTGATTCTTGTAAATCAAGAGCTTTTCCCTGAGGAAGACCTTCGACGATATCTATGATGGTAACATTACCCAAATTTTTATAAGCAAGTAATTGGGCAACTGTAGTTCCTACTTGACCAGCCCCAACCACAGTAATTTTTGGGCGAACACTTAAACAATTAGAATTCATAAGCCAATACCTTATGTCACCTTTTTTAGGTTTCCACGCTCTCAGTAATTTATTTTAAACTATTGAGAGCGCGTGGAAATTCAAAAATGCGACCCATTAAAAGAATTGGCCGCACTAATACGGACAATCTTAATTATTCAAACTGTCTAAAATACCATTGAATGTAGAGCTTGGACGCAT
>JAYOZP010000148.1:0-8022 GCA_038154245.1 Nitrospinales bacterium
TAAGATTACTTCATTTTTACCTTACAAGCTGTCTACAATTCTAGGGGCATATCATCTCTCAAGGTAAAACTGACGTTGACGTTGATATTCATACTCGGGATGAAGTAGGAGTTCTATGCAAAAATTTCAAAAATATGGCAATAAATATTAGGCGATCGTTTGATAATCAAATCAGCTCTATTGCAAACACATCTAAAACTTTGACCACTTCCTCTAACGAAATTTCTGCAGCTATTCTAGAACAAGTTGGCATTGCCGCCGACCAATCCACTTCTATTTCAGAGATTTCGGCAACTCTCAAACAACTAGCAACCACATCGGGTCAAATAGCCGAAAATTCCACTAAGGTTGTCGATACCTCTTCCACTGCAGTTACCTATTCTGAAAAAGGCGTTCATGCTTTGGAATCGTTAAAAGAGAGAATGGACGATATTACCCGCGACAACGAGGGTAACTTAATGGAAATTGTGGAATTAGGGAGAAAATCGCAAGAAATTGGTTCCGTTATGGAAATTATTAGCCACATCGCGGATCAAACAAAACTAATTGCGTTTAACGCTGCGATTGAAGCGGCTAGCGCTGGAGAAACTGGAAAACGATTTGGCGTTGTTGCTGTAGAAATCCGAAACCTCGCGGATAACGTTATGAAATCCACACTGGACATCGAAAGTCGCATAGAAGAAGTGCAAGCTTCTATTAACAAATTAGTTGTATCATCGGAAAATGGCACAAAAAAAATCAAGACTGTCAACGATCTGGCGGCTCAAACTCTTAACCAGTTTGAAGGTTTGGTCAACGGAGCACGTTCCGCAAACGACGCAGCCACGACAATTTCTTTCTCCACTCAACAACAAGAGTTTGCGACTAGTCAAGTCTTTGAAGCGTTAAAGGAAATTGAACAGGGTATACATCATTATTCCGCATCGACTCAACAAACGAATAGCATTTCACAGGGATTATTAATTTTGGCTGAAGAGTTAAATCGGTTAATAGAAGGACTTCAAGACGGTTCTGAAAACACCAACGGATCAAAATCCGGATTACAGGAAGCCGGAGCCTCATAAAATTAAAAGATCCCAAACTTCAAGCATTTCTAGCATTAACTTTCTAATAAATACAAAGCCTCCCCTCTTGCAAAATCTCCAAAAATTTGTTTAAATACGAGAGATTTTAACTATTTGTTTAAATTTGTTTAAATTTAAACAAATATTCAATAAACCCAGAAAGTATTTTAACTCTGGGGCCATCTTTGAGTTTTTTCATTTCGTTTTTTAACGCAACAAGGTTTTGGGTCACGATAACGGTCCTTTCTATTATCCTTGGGACGTTGTCTGTTATTGCCCGTTTTATAGATTGCTCAGGAAAGACTAGCCATAAAGTAAATAGCTTATGGGCTTGTTGGATTTGCAAAGCCTGCGGCGTTCAAGTGGAGTTGCAGGGTTTAGAAAATATCGACCTTCAACGCGCCCAGTTATTTGTAGCAAATCACCAAAGCTTTTTCGATATTTTTGCCTTAGCGGGTTTTTTACCGGCCCAAATAAGATGGATGGCGAAGGCAAGTTTGTTTTTTATACCTTTTGTTGGTTGGGCTATGGGCGCAGCTAACTACGTTAAAGTGCGCAGAGGCAACCGAAAACAATCGCTTAAAGCGTTTAACGACGCTTTGGATAGAATAAAAAATGGAGCTTCGGCAGTAATTTTTCCAGAAGGAACCCGCTCCCAAGATGGAACTATTGCCGAATTTAAAAAAGGAAGTCACTTACTTGCTATTCGATCCGAAGTCCCTATGGTTCCAACGGTAATTATAGGTTCTGGCGAAGTGATGAAGAAAGGAAGTTTTGGAGTAAAACCGGGCCACATAAAAATAATATTTTTAAAACCTATTGAGATAAAAAACTTAAATAAAAAAGAAAAAGACACGGTTTTAGACAACGTACGACAAATGATTTGCGCCACATTCGCGGAGAACTCAACTTCTAATGGATAAGAATCCGAACAAACCTTCGCCCGACGAACATATCGAAAACGAAAAAGAAATCGTAAAAACAAAATGGCCAGCCGCTATTTTAGTCATTTCCACTATTGTGGTGGGAATCCTTTTGGTTTTTTCCTTTGCCCCCGTTCACAAAGCGACCGTTACAAAACCTGCTAATAAAATTCAAAAAGCTGCGCTTCCCCCAAAGGATTCCCGCCCATTTGTTCCATTAGCAACCGAGCTTAAAAAGTCTAAGCCTCAAGCTAAAAAAGCTCCCGTAAAACCAAAAATAAAAAAACTTCCGCCTCCAAAACCAAAACCCATCGTTCTAACGGGCGCTATTTCTAAGAATGACAGCTTCTCTAAAATAATGGCTAAAGCCAAAATAAGCTTTAATGAAGCTCTAAAAATGGTAAAAGCGTCGAAAAGGGTTTTAAACCTCAACCGTCTTCAATTAAGCAAAAATTATAAAATCGAATTATCTCCTCAAGGTGAATTTAGGTACTTCGAGTATTATTTCAACAATTCACGTTACTACCGCCTTTACAAAAAGGAAAAAAACTATAAAGCTAAAGTCATAGAATATAAGTTTGATACAGACTATAAAATTGTTAAAGGAGCTATCAAAAATAGCTTAATAGCAGACGTGCTCAAATCAGGCGGTTCCTTTCAAAATGCATTGGATCTTACAGAAGTGTTCGCCTGGGACGTCAATTTCTTTAAAGACGTTAGAAAAGGAGATAAGTTTAAATTCTTAGTAGAAACAAAATCTCGCGAAGGTAAGTTTGTTAAGGATGGCAAAATATTAGCGGCGGTTCTTCAAACCAGAAAAAAAACATTCGACGCGATTTACTTTAAAGCTCCCGACGGTAGCACAAGATACTATACGTCTGAGGGCAAGCCTTTAGTAAAACAGTTTCTAAAAGCTCCGTTGAAATATAGCAGAATATCTTCGCGATATACTTACCGAAGGTTTCATCCCGTCTACAAAAAATATTTGCCACATTTGGGCGTAGATTACGCCGCTCCAATTGGAACGCCAGTAGTCGCATTGGCAGACGGAATTGTCGCTTCAGCAGGACGCAATGGGCGCGCGGGAAAATATGTAGCCCTAACTCATTATGGAGTTTATCGGACCGCTTATTCTCACCTTTCAAGATATGGTAGAGGAATTAAGAAAGGGAAAAAGGTTCATCAAGGACAAGTTATTGGATACGTTGGAACAACTGGAGCTTCTACCGGTCCTCATCTAGATTTTCAACTCAAAAAGTTTGGGAAACCTATCAACCCATTATCTTTCAAATCTCCCGGTGGACCTCCCGTAAAAAAGGCCTATAGAGACGCTTTTATGCAAAGCTCTATTCAAAAACTATATGTATTGGACGAAACCGAAAAGGCAGTAACCGTCGCGAAAGCTAATCAACCCCCTAAGCAAAAACAACACGCAAAAAAAGTTATAGCCTCCTCTTTCGCCAAGTCTAACCGAAGCTATAACTAAAATAGAACCGCTTCAACTATTAAACAATTCGATTCTGCTCTATTCTAATTTACCATTCGCTAAAATATTGTCGATAGTTTCTAAAAACTCATCAACTTTAATTGGTTTAGTGAGGTACTTTAAAAATCCAGCAGACATTGCTTTATCTATATCGTCCTGAGTTATATAAGCGCTAATGGCTATGGCAGGTATATCTTTGGTTTCCTCAAACGTCTTTAGATGTTTGAGCGCTTCGATGCCATTCATTCCAGGTAGGTTGATATCCATTAATATCAAATTTGGTTTATGAGCTCGAGCTAATTCTAATCCTAAACGAGCTTCTGGCGCGGTTAATAATTGTATTTCATCGCGTAACAACAAAATCCGCTTAACTAACGCTAAATTAGCGGGGTTGTCTTCTATATATAAAACTGTTGGAATAGCCGTTTCTATCTCTTCAGATCCCGCAACCTGTTTTTGTTTCTCAGGTTCTTTGCCTTCTCCAATCGGCAGTTCTATGGAAAAACAACTTCCCACTCCAAGCTCGCTCTCGACAAAAATTTGTCCGTTCATCAATTCTACAAGCTTCTGAGTTATAGTGAGCCCAATTCCCGATCCTTCCACTTCTGAGTTTTCTTCTCCAAGGCGATCAAAAGGTTTGTATAACTCTTCCAGTTTACTCCCCATAATCCCTTTTCCCGTATCTTTGACATGGATCCGAACTTTATCTTCTCCTTCTTTAGTGCAGAATATTCGAACCGTTCCTCCTTTTCTATTGTATTTGATTCCATTTGATATCAAATTCAGCATAATTTGTTTCAATCGCATACGATCGGCAAATACAATCAACGGCATTTCTTTCTTTAAATCGCATTCATTTAATAATTGAACGCTATGATTTTTAGCCAAAGGTTCCATCAATACGGCAATCTCTTTAGTCAAAGACAGCAACTCTACCGAGGCCGGAGCAATTCTCATTTGTCCGGATTCAATTTTACTCAAATCTAATACTTCGTTAACTAGAGAAAGTAAATGATTTCCCGCTTTCTCAATTTCATTGACGCAGTCTTTTTGGTTGTCTGATAACTCTTCGTTTGAATTAATCGATAACAATTGTGAAAAACCCAATATCGCGTTCATTGGAGTCCGAAGTTCATGGCTCATTCTAGAAAGGAAATCAGATTTGGCTTGGCTGGCTTTCTCAAGTTCATCTTTCCCCTTTAATAAAGCTTCTTCTGCATATTTACGAGCTAACTCTGCTTCCGCTCTGGCGGCAAAAATAGCTAAAATCATTTTTGCAGTCGAAGGATCGGCCAAAGGTTTATCGTCCATAACGACTAAGTTTCCTATCACCTGCTTTGATTCATTTGTTAGGGGAACTCCTATGTATCCTTGAATATCTAACTCGGCTAATGCCTTATGGTCGGGAAAATCTTTTTGTACATCTGTCGGATAAATTTGAATTTGATTTTTTGCTACGATTTCTCCACAAGGCGTTCCTGTTAAATTGTATTCAATATTCGGCTGAAACTTTTCCTCTGCCCAAAAGGCCAAAGTTTTATTTACTCTCCCATCGCATTCGGCTAAAAAAGCATAACGAACTTTTAAAGAGTCCGCTAAATTAAACACCAAAGACTGAATAAATTTATCTCCAGTATCGGAAGCGGTTCCTTCCATGATAGAGCGTAATTGCCCCAAGCTTCTTTGGTTCCGTTCTTCGCTTTCGCGTTTTACCATTTCTCCTAATTTCAATTGAATGGCAATTCCAGCTAAATAAGCCGCAAAAAGTACTATTTGTATTTCTTCTTCTGTTGGCTTCCTGGGTTGGTAAAAAAAACAGCAAAAAGTACCTAAAACTTTTCCTTCAACATTCCGTATTGGCGTTGACCAACAACCTCCCAATTGATTATCCGATGCAAAACTTTGGAAACCGTCCCATTTCGGATCTATTTGAATATTTTCAACGATGATGGTTTTATTATAGGTAACAGCAGGACCGCATGAACCTACATTTGCCTTGACTTCAAAACCGTCGAAAGCGTTACTCACCTCTTCCGGTAAACTTGGAGCGGCAGCCGTTAAAAAAGTTTTCCCGGAACTGTCTAGAGTAAAAATTGAACCGCGAACATGGTCTAACTGCGATTCTACCGTTTGAATCAAAACATCTAGGGTCGCTTTTAAAGACTTGCCAGTTGCCAACATTTCTAAAACTTGGTTTTGACCGCGGAGTTTTGAATCGCTTTGATCGTTTTTGACTTCATCAGAACACGAATAAAATTCAAACTTATCAGTATTAGACAAAGGTTATCGCTCTAAAAGTTGAAAAACAATGGATGTGATTTTTATTCTATAAACCCAGTGTACCAAATTAAATCTTCAGATTTGAATCTAAATTAATTTTTATTTGAAGAATGGATGGAGCAATAAATATCGAAATATCTATTCAAACGCGGTTTTAACAAGGTTTTCAGATATCCACCCAGATTTATCGTGAGCTTTGATTTCCAACCAATTTCCATTATTACGTATCACTTCTATTTTTTCCCCCTCATGTAAAACCATAACAATTTCTCCATTAGGCTCGCTACGTACATTGGCCATTCGAACCCCAACTAAATGAACGGGCTTTAAATCTTCTTCATGAGATTCTAATTTTATTTTTTGAGAGGAAACAACTTTTTCTTTTTTTTCAACAAAACCTTGATCCAGTTTGTAAACCGTAAATGAAAAAAATAATACCAGCATCAATGAGATTTGTAAAAAAGCCTGCCCCCCAGTTAGACCTTTTGGCAACGACTTTGGCTTTGACTCAGGAGGACCGCAACGGTAGCAAAACCATTGACCGCGTAAAATTGTTTCGCCACAAACCTCACAATTCACGATCCACTCTTTTGATGGGGAGTTTCTTTTATTTTTTTTGGCCATTTTGAAAGTTTACATTTGGTAAAACAAAGCGTCTTTAAAAACTTCACAACTGGTAAATATTGGTATATTTATCTTTTAAGTATTTAATAAAAAGATTTGGATTTAACGGTTCGCCTGTCACTTGAATCACCAAATCATCGGTAGAGTATAGTCTGCCTTTTTCATGAATATTCTCATTCAACCATTTTTTAATATCTTTAAATTTACCGGACTTGATTTTATTTTCAATGTCAGAATCTTGCTTTTTTAAGGTATTGAAAAATTGGCATGCGTACATTGCGCCTAAAGTATAAGATGGGAAATAGCCAAAACTTCCCATACTCCAATGAATATCTTGCAACACCCCTTCTGTGTCTGTTTTTGGTTGAATTCCTAAATAGGTTTTCATTTTATCATTCCATATTTCTGGCAAATCATCAGGCTGCATCGAACCATCGAACAAACCTTTTTCTATTTCAAAACGTAAAATAATATGCAGCGGGTATGTAACTTCATCGGCTTCTACTCGAATCATAGAAGGTTCCGAAAGATTAATTGCTTCATAAAACTTTTTTACTGAAACATCTTTTAATTTTTCTGGAAAAGCTTCTTTAAATTTTGGAAGATAACAATGGCAAAAGCTCTCGCTTTGAGCAATCATTCTTTCCCAGAATAGCGATTGTGATTCATGGATACCCATTGATAGATGCTCCGAAACAGGTAATTCCCTATCGCGTTCCATCCTGCCCTGTTCATAAAGTCCATGACCTGTTTCATGAATAACTGCATATAACGATTCCACAAAATTATCGCTACGATATCGCGTCGTTATACGCACATCTGTTGGATGCGATCCTCCACAAAACGGATGAACAGAAACGTCCATACGTCCTTTATCAAAAGCAAACCCAATATCTTCGCTAATTTGTTGCCCTAACTCTTTTTGCTTTTCAGTAGGAAAGTCGCCCTCCAAGAACGAGTCGTCCGGTTTTCTACCGTTTTCTTGAATTTCCTTTACTAGTGGAATTAATTCCCTTTTAACTTTCTCAAAAATTTCTTCAAACTTCGCCGTTGAGCCTCCTCTTTCATAAACGTCTATATTTGCGTCGTAAACCGTATTGTCGGGATCTACATGACCAGCCCATTCTTTCCTAAGCTCAATCCACCTTTTTAGACTTGGAACAAAATCGCCAAAACGATTTTCTTGACGCGCCTTGACCCAAATTTGCCTCGACGTTGCGCTTAGCTCAGCCATCTCTTGCGCTAATTTTTTAGGAACTTTTACTTCTCGTTCGTAGTCTCTCTTTGCTTCTCGAATATTAGCTGCTTGATAAGAATCCAAGTCATCAGGCGTCCCCGTTTCTAAATCCTGCAACCAATCTCCTATTTCAGGATCTGTAGACTTCTCATGTAATATTCCTGCTAGCGTTGACATCTGCTTTGCGCGAAATTCAACCCCTCCAGACGGCATTATAACTTCCTGATCCCAATGCAAAATTCCTGCAATCCCATTTAGACTGGTCAATTCTTCTAACCGGCTTGTTAATTTTTGGTAACTATCGCTACTCATTCGTCGCTCCAAAAGAGGTTTTATTCAAAAATCATATACTGACACTAGTGTCCGGTAAAAGTAAGAAAGTCATGGCTTAATTTCATCGGTTATCAG
>JAYOZP010000149.1:0-7925 GCA_038154245.1 Nitrospinales bacterium
GGCCTGAACCTCTGGAATATATTTTTTTGATTCTTCGATGAATTCATTCACCTTTTCGTAAATACCATTGCGGAATGAGGGAAGGGGAACGCAAATTTCGTCGTACGCTTCCGAGGAGTCGGCATTTAAGCTCACAGATACCGAGTCTATCAAACCTTTTAGCTCTGGAAGAATATTACGTTTATTAATAACGTTGCCATGTCCGTTGGTATTCAATCGAGTTTTACCGCCAGCCGCTTTAATTTTTTTTGCGACTTCTTTAATAGCGTCCAACCGTAAAGTAGGTTCTCCAAATCCGCAGAAGACAACTTCTTCATAATCTTTGGGGTCTCCAACGGATTCCCATAATTCGTCTGATGAAGGTTCTCTAATTAGCTTAAGGTTGTAACCTTGAACGACGGGTCTTGTGATTCGAGAACAAAACACGCAAGAGTTTGTGCAGCGTTGTGTCAGGTTTAGATAAAGCGAGTTCCTGATTTTATAAGACACGGTTCCAGACGCGGCTTCGCTTCCTATTCCAAAAAGCTCGAAGAAGTTTAGCGACATCGTGCGTTCTAAATCTTGAATCGTTACGCCGCGTAGATCGGCCAAAAATTGAGCCGTGTGATTTACGTTAGCCGGTTCGTTGCGCTTGCCCCGCTTTGGAACGGGAGATAAATAGGGGCAATCCGTTTCGGCAAATAAACGATCGGGGGGTATGACTTTGGCGACTTCTTGTAGTTCTTGGTTCTTTTTGAATGTAACCGGACCGGCAAAGGAAATATAGAAACCCATTTCCAACCCTTTTTCGGCTAACTCTAGATCCCCTGAAAAACAATGAAATATTCCAGACTTTTGACTACCTTTTGGGTAATAGTCCGAGAGTATTTTGATTGTTTCGTCTTTGGCGTCTCGGCAATGCACAATTATGGGTTTCCCCAATTGCAGAGCCAATTCAATTTGTTTACGAAAGTGAGCGATTTGAATATCGTGCGGCGAATAGTTTTTAAAGAAATCCAATCCCATTTCTCCAAAAGCGATCACCTTTGGATGTGTGTGAAGTTCTTTTAGAGCTAGATAAGTATTTTCGTCAATGTCTTTAACGTCGTGCGGATGAATTCCCGCAGTAGCGTAGATGAAATCGTATTTTTCTGATAGCTCAATAGACCTTTCGCTACTGGCAATATCGCAACCGACATTTAAAATATATTCAACGCCGCTTTCCTTTGCCCGGTCGATAGTTTCTTCACGGTCTTCATCGAACTGGTCCATATCTACATGGGCGTGTGTGTCTATAATCATTTAACTCGCGTTCCTGGTTCTAGTGGTTGATCAAAACCCGCTAAGACTATTTTATCGTCGTCGCTTCCGGCTAATACCATTCCTTGAGATTCAATTCCCATCAGTTTAGCCGGTTTGAGGTTTGCGACTAAGATAATTTTGCGACCTATTAATTGATCGGGTTCATAACTAGCTGCAATACCGGCGACTACTTGGCGAGTTTCGATTCCGATATCTACTTTAAGTTTAACGAGTTTTTTTGATTTTTTAACTTTTTCCGCTTCGATTATTTTACCAATGCGTAAATCGATTTTGAAAAACTCGTCTATGGCGACTTGTTCGGGCTCAATGGGGTCGACAGGTTTCTTTTCAGGTTCTTTATCTCCAGCTTCGGCGGTCTCCAATATCTTCGCCGCCTGTTTATCGTCTATTCTTGGAAATAGTTGTGGGCCAGGGTTTGTTTGAATGCCAGTTTCCAAGCCTCCCCAGTTTTGTATAGATTGGGTTCCGAGCTCTAGGATTGGCGTTTCAACTCCTATTTGACGCAACATATTTTCAGTCGATTTAGGCATGAAGGGGTACAAAAGGATTGCCGCTATGCGAATGGTTTCTGCGGAATTATATAAAACCGTGTGAAGGCGTCCTTTGGTGTCCTCTGATTTTGCTAAATTCCAGGGAGCCGAATCGTTGATATATAAATTCGCCGCGTCTAATAATTCCCAAGTTTTTGTGAGAGCTTTGTTGTACGCGAGTTGATTCAAGTGAACGAACGTTTCGGAAACAACTTCTTTTGCTTTTGCGATTAGTTTTTCGTCCGAGTCGTCGGTTGTATCGGCGGCGGGGATTTTACCGTCGCAATATTTTTTGATCATATTTAAAGTTCGACTTAACAGATTCCCCAAGTTGTTAGCGAGGTCGCTGTTAATTCTTCCGATCAATGCTTTATGAGAGAAATCTCCATCTTGACCAAAAGGAACTTCCCGCATTAAAAAGTAACGGATAACGTCCGATCCAAATTGATCGACGAGTAAGTTAGGCTCGACAACGTTGCGAAGCGACTTGGACATTTTTTGGCCGTTGACCGTCCACCAACCATGCGCAAAAATATTTTTAGGTAACTCCAGACCCATCGCCTTTAGCATCGTCGACCAGTAGACGGCATGGGTGGTTAAAATGTCTTTACCAACTAAGTGGTGGCTCGCGGGCCAAAATGGAGTTTTCTTGATTTGTTCCAGCGAACCGTGAACGGAAATATAGTTGATCAAAGCGTCAAACCAAACGTATGTAACGTAGTCATCGTCGAATGGAAGAGGAATACCCCAGGGTAATCTTTCTTTAGGTCGTGAAATACAAAGATTGCCAAGCGGTTTTTTTAGAAAACCCAATACTTCATTTTTTCGGCTAGTGGGTTTAATGAAATCTTCGTTTGTTTGGATATGTTCGATCAACCAATCCTGGTAATCCCCCATTTTGAAGAAATAGTTGGACTCGCTAATATTTTCAACAGATCGTTTGCATTCCGGGCATAGTTTTTCGGGAACGTCTTTTTCGGTCCAAAAGCGTTCGCAAGGCATGCAGTACCAACCCTCGTAGGTGTCTTTGTATATCTCTCCTCTTTCATATAGATCTTTGAGAATTTCGACGACGACCGATTTATGTCTGTCTTCTGTGGTGCGGATAAAGTCGTCATTGACGATGTCGAAACGAACCCAAAGATCTTTAAATCTTTTGTGTAGGGAATTTACATGTTCTTGCGGGGATACTCCATTTTTCTCAGCCGCTTGTTGGACTTTTTGTCCATGTTCGTCGGTACCCGTCAGAAAAAACGTTTCGTATCCGTCTAACTTTTTGAATCGGGTCGAAATGTCCGCCGCTATGGTTGTATAAGCGTGTCCAATATGTGGAACGTCGTTGACGTAATAAATAGGCGTCGTTGTATAGAATGTTTTTTTAGTATCGTTCATTTTTGCTTTAATTAAATGGAAGGGAAATTGGGGCGGTTGCCGAAGCGCCAGGTTCTAGCAAAACCCAAAAAAATTAATAGTCGTCTTCAGGCGGCGCCGAATCGAGGTTGAATTCCAACTCGTTCACATCATAGGTCATAAAACTTTCGTCATCAAGGGCTACAGTGACTTGTTTTTCTAGAATAATATTTTTAACAACTCTTCCCGGACCGTCTGGGGTATCGATTCGCGATCCCGGTTTAGGCATGGTGTCTACAAGCTCCCGGTAAACTTCATGTTCGTATTGGAGGCAGCACATTAACCTGCCGCAAACGCCCGAAATCTTACTGGGGTTTAAAGCCAGCCCCTGGTCTTTTGCCATGCGAATTGTTACGGGAGTGAAGTTGTCTAAAAAGCGGGAACAGCAAAGGTCTTGCCCGCAAATTCCCTGGCCGGCGATGGCTTTTGCTTCGTCTCTAACTCCAACTTGCCGCATTTCGATTCTACTTTTCATGAACGCGGCCAACATGCGGACCAGTTCTCTAAAGTCTACACGCCCATCGGCGGTGAAGAAAAACGTGATTTTCTTGTCTTCCTCAAAAAAAACAACCCGGCTTAAATTCATAGAGAGTCCGAGTTCCTTTATTTTTTCTAAGCAAAAGAGTTTGCCTTTTTGTTCAAAGTTTTCTTTTTTGGTCACCCATTCTAAGTCGGTTGGCATTGCCTTTCTTAGGACTTTGAAGAGCGGGGTTTTTTTTTCAGCGTTTAGATTTAAGATTTTATTTGAGGCGACTGTTCCAACCGTTTCTCCAAAACCGGTCAAAACCAGCACTTGTTCTCCAACGCGTAATTTAAGATTTTGAGGGTCAAACTGTTGAGAAGAGTTTTGACCAGACAGTCTAATACCGATTGCGAACTTTGATGGAGGAGTCTGTTGTTTCGCGCAATCTTTGTTTGCTGTAGCTTCCATTTAGGTTTTTTATCTTACTTTGTTTGCGTTGATTGATAAAAGAATCAAGGTTGTATAGCTCATTTTGCTTCATTGAAATCGATTGATTAACCTTGCCCTTTAATTAAAAGGGAACTAAAAGCAAAAAATAAAAAATGTCACATTGAGGCTCAAGCTTGTCCTGAGGCGCTCGAAGGAAAATGCGACTTCCTAGTTTTAGTTCCTTAACTTGCTTCGCAATATTTAATGAGCATCGACTCCAAAGTTAACTGAGCGTTTAAGTTGCTTTGCAGGTTTACTTTGGATTCGATAGTGGCTTCAAACATTTTATTTAACGACCGTAATTGTTTTTTTTCGGCGGTAGCCTTTAGGTCTTCAAATAAATCCGCGTTAAAAATCTCTTTTTTTGAACATCCTAGTTTAATTATAGCAAGGTCCCTTAAAATATACGACATTTCGTCGAGCATTTCGGGTATTTCTGCGCTTCTTTTTTTCCATTCCCTGGCGAATTTGAACGTTAGATCCATCCTTTTAAAGGATATTTCGCTAATTAAGTCGAGCGCGTTTTCCCGAAAGTCGGCAAAGTTTAAGGAAGCATTTTCTCTGGCTCTTTCCAAATCTCCATTTGCTTTTGACGCTTTTAAGCGTAAAAGGTTTAAGTCGTCTTCCGGGTTTTCCGTCAGCAAGATTTTTTCAATGAGGTCTGGAGTCAATAAATTGAAGCGAACTCCCTGGCACCGGGACAAAATGGTGGGAAGCAATCGATATATATTAGAAGCGATTAGGATAAAGATAGTCGCTTTAGGCGGTTCTTCCAGGCTTTTTAAAAAAGCGTTAGCGGCTTGTAAGTTTAGTTGCTCCGTTTGATCGACAATGACCACTTTGTATTTTCCCTCGAATGGGAGGTAGGCGATCTTTTTTTGGAGTTCACGAATGTCGTCTATTCTAATATATCCTTCGCGGGCGGTTGCCGAGGTTTTAGTCGGTTCTATGAAAAAAACGTCGGGATGAATTTGTTTATCTATTTTTTCGCATGAAAGACACTCGCCGCAGTTATCCTGACTGCTGGGGTTTAGACAATTAATAGTTTTGGCAAATTCTAAAGCGGTCGCCCTTTTTCCAACCGTTCCTTGACCGAAAAATAGATAAGCGTGGGCTAAGTTTTTGGTCTTGATCGAATTTTTAAGTATCTCGATGGGTTGGTTTTGACCTAATATTTTTTTGAAGGACATGTTTTGTGGCTGAAAAGTAAAAAATCAAGAATGCAAAAGCGCTGAGAATTTTTTAGTTAATCTAATTCTAGTCTATACCTAGCTTTAGCAAAAGAGAACAGTTTATACTTTAGTATTAGATAGAATAAAGCTTATATTCAAGGATAAATCCTTTTCTTGTCGATTATAAATTGTACGCGACCTTAAACCAATTATTTGAATTTATAGAGTATACTTAAAATAAATTTTCCCTGCATTTGTTACTTCCTGTTTTTACTCAAGTATTTATGGCTTATTCCAAAGTAAACGCTTTCTTCAAATTATTGACGGCTAATGTTTTAGTGTTCTTAGCAATTTTGATTGTTGTCGAAATTGGAGGGCAAACCTACGCATATTTTCACCCATCATATAAAGTCCTTCCTTTTATTCCACATCCAATTTTGGGTTGGAGTTTTATTCCGAACTCTGAACATATTATGACAGGTAATCATTGGTATGCGAGAGAGTTTGCGGCCAAAGTGAAAATTAATTCTCATGGGTTCAGAGATATTGAAAGAACGATAGAGAAAGATGAAAATACGATAAGAATCGCCCTTATCGGAGATTCAATTATTGCGGGTCGTCAGCTTGAATTTGAAAAAACACCGGGCCAATTATTAGAAAAAAAACTCAATAAAATAGTTGGTCCTAAAACTGGCAAAAAATATGAAGTGTTAAACTTTGGCGTCCCAGGATATGGGACAGATCAAATATTCTTAAACTGGGAGAATTATGTTTCTAAGTTTAGTCCCGACTATGTGTTTTTATATATATTTGAAAGAAATTATTTGAGAACTATTTCATCGGAGTGGTGCCAGAGAGGTTTTTTAGGCGCGGACAATTTGGGAGATGGAAAATGTCTTAATGTTAGGCCTCTCCCATCTATCGACTCAAGCCCTCCAATAATTTTAAATCAAAAGAATTGGTCTACTATTGACACATTAGAAACATCTGGGAGATTCAAAGATGTCTTAGTTTTTTTAGAGAAATTACCTTTACAGATTAATTTGCCTTCGGATTATGAAGCTTTTACTTTGCAACAAAAAGAGTTTATTAAAAAAGAAATGAATGGGAAGCGAATGATAAAGGCTGAGAGGAAATTTTTTCTTTTAGATATTTTTTCAATAATAAAACGAAAAATAACTTCAAATAATTCTGAGAGCGAAGAAAATAAGCTGAGATGGTTGCGTTACAGTGGAAAGACAGAGGACTTTCCGACTTGGAATAAAACTAATATAGTTAATATAAAATTATTGCAGCGTCTTGGAAACTTAATTAAAAAAAATGGACATTTTGTGATTATTGATTCCTTTCAGTTTCACAGCTCTATAAATCCCGCCACCCAGTTTTCAACCAATTGGTTAAGAACTCTTTCAAATTATTATCAATTTGGATATATCCCTCTTTACAAAAAGCTAAACGAATCAATGAACCAAGGCGACTCGCCAAGATGGAAATACGATTCGCACTTGAATGAAATTGGAAGTCAAATGTTTACAGATTCTATGCTTGATTATTTGGATAAAAAAATTAATTAAAGTTTTTATTTGAGTTTTTTTCTATAAAACTGAAAAGAGAATTCGCAAAAATTTCATTGCCCAATTCGTTCAAATGGCGATCATACTTCCAGGTTAATGAGTGTCCTTCGTTTTTGTCTTGTTAAAGGTTTTGTAGATAGGAATATATCCCGCACCTTCAGTCGATGTTAATTTTTCTAAAAGGCTAGATGAGTAAATTAAAGGCGAAATGGGTTCATTGTGAAACTGGAAAGCGTCGATGATTGTAAACTGCCCGCCAGATCTTTGAACTAGATTGCTAACAAGAGAGAGTATTCTTAAATTTACCAGGTTTGTCGTTACCCAGGATGGAAAATTATCAGTATCGCCTTTGTATTTATTATTTTTTTCTTTGGTTTCTGATTCTGATATTTGCGAGCGCTCTTTTTCTTTTAATCGTTTAATAAGACTATGAAAAATATCTCGAAGAAACGATTCTTTGTCGCGCTTTACCATCCGTTCCCCGTTCATCTCTTTTTCGATATACTTTTTTTGTTCTTCAATAAATTTTTCATATTCAAAGGGGTTGTAAATATTCAATGGTAAGTTTTTTAATGATAAAAAAGCGTTAGGATAGTTTTCCGATTTTAATGAAACTTTTATTTCTTTTAATTGATTTGATTCAATATAGAGATAATCCATAACAAAGTTTTTTGATTCTTTTCTGGTAACGATCCCTGGAGCCTTTTCTTTGATAACCGCCATAGGTCTTATAGATAAGCACTTATGCGCTCCTAATTTATCAATGCCAAAGAAACTTCTTGAGCACCAATTTGACGAAATAGTTCTTAAATAATTTTTTTCAAAGACATATAGGAAAATAAAATCTGGATCAAACTTTGAGGCGGAATCTCTCCAAGTATAAAGTATCTGTCCAACGCCGTACCCGCGACCTCCAAGCCTGGGGGTTACAAGCCATGGATTAACTCTTCTTTGTAAAGTCCACACGTTTTCCAGTTCTGTAGAC